>JAKSRC010000030.1 GCA_024403855.1 Saccharofermentans sp.
TGTATTATTGTTCTGGGATGTGGTGTAAGAGAAGATGGTTCGCCATCTCTGATGCTTTCTGACAGAGTTGATACCGGAGTTGCTTTATATAAAAACGGAATATCTGACAGAATTATAATGTCAGTACAGTTTTTTCGTTAAAAAGGGCCCTGCTATAGAAAGGAGTAAATAAACATGATAGCAGGACATTTAGTAGTAAGAAACGGATACTACAACATCGTTTTATCGTATACCGATTCAAAAGGTAAGCGTAGACAGCCTTGGATCAAGACAGATCTCAAGGAAAAGGGTAACAAGAAGGCAGCGCAAGAGTTGTTAATGGAATATAGGAGAACCTTCGTACCTCCGGCAGAGGATGTGTTACCTGATCAGATTAACAGTAATATGTTGTTCTCAGACTTTTTGGTTGCATGGTTAGATATTATTAAGAGTTCGGTCGAGACAACAACATATGCCTCATATGCAGCAATGGTTAAACAAAGTATTGTTCCGCATTTTGAGAAGACAAAGATTACTGTTAAGAATCTTTCCCCAATGGATTTACAGACCTACTATAACAAGTGTCTTAAGACTGTATCTAGTAATACGGTTATACACCGTCACAGATTAATTCATAAGGCTCTTAAGTATTTGGTTCAATTAGACATTATTCCATCGAATCCTTCCGATAAGGTAATACCTCCAAAGCGTACTAAATATGTTGCGGAATACTACAACCAGGAAGATCTGATGAAGTTGTTTGAGGTTATTAAAGGTCATCCTATGGAATTGCTTATCAAGATGACAGCTTTTTACGGATTAAGACGTAGTGAGGTTGTTGGATTGAAATGGAAAGCAATAGATTTTGAAGCCAATACGCTAACGATAAAGCATATTGTAACAGCTGTTAATTTGGATGGTAAAAGGACACTTGTTAAAGCCGATAGAGCTAAGACAAAATCAAGTCTTCGTACAATGCCTCTTATAGGGGATATCAAAGAAGAGTTGCTTGCTCTTAAGGAACAGCAGGCCTTGAACCGAAAGCTTTGCGGAAACTCATACATTCATGATAACGATGAATATGTATTTGTTGATGCAATGGGGAAGTTGTTTAAGCCAGATCTCGTTACTGCCAACTTCAGACAAATACTTAAATCAAACGATTTGAAAGTGATTAGATTTCATGACTTAAGACATAGTTGTGCAACACTTCTTTTCGCAAACGAAGTACCAATGAAGTTGATTCAGGAATGGTTAGGCCATAGCGACATAGGAACGACAGCAAACATTTACAGCCATGTTGACTTCAGATCAAAGCTGATGTCAGCTTCTGTAATCACAGGTGCTCTGGGGACTTCAAAAGACCAGGAAGATGTAGAAGACAAGAAAAAGGGCCGCAAGCAAACGCCAAAATGATTGTAAAATATCTTTGATTCTGCTTGCCAAAAACAGTCATTTTTCTTGCAAGCAGAGGTCAAAATGAAGTAGGCAAAAAAATAACTCGGAGCCCGAAAGCCCCGAGTTTACTATGGCGGAGACGCAGGGATTCGAACCCTGGTGCCTTTTGGGCAAACGGTTTTCAAGACCGCCTCGTTATGACCACTTCGATACATCTCCAAGTACCATTATTAAGTTATTTTTGCACCAATTTGATGCGTTTGCAAGCAGGTGCTGCAAGCAAAATCGAAGAATCTCGAAACCGGAACTCCGGAAACCCTTGATATATAAGGATTTGAGGTGGACGAGATGGGAAGAAACTTAAAACGTTTCAAGACCGCCTCGTTATGACCGCTTCGATACAGCTCCATACCTTAAGGCACTTAAGTATACATAATTCAGAGGCAGTTTGCAAGTGCCTTCTGTTATATTGTATCCCAAGAGCCTGGTATTATGCGGATTACTGTCCGCAAAGGATATCAATGAGTCTGTCCAGATCCTCATTGTTCTTATAGTCGATTACAATGCGTCCTCTTCCGGATGCAGAATCAAGCACCTTGATCTTAACCTTTGCGCCAAGATTCTTCTTAAGCTTTGTCTCAACTTCCTTAGAGCTCAGCTCAACACGGATATCTGTATTCTCGACTTCAGCCTTCTTTGAAGGATTGTTCTGAGCCTCAATATACTTCTTAACGAATGCCTCAGCCTGTCTGACATTCATGTCACGAGTCATGATGATGTCAGCAACCTTACGCTGATCGCCCTTATCCTTGAGGCTAAGAATAACCTTTGCGTGTCCCTCTGAGAGGTCTCCACGGCTTACGAATTCCTGCAAGGATTCATCAAGATTAAGGATACGCATTGTGTTAGCTACAGTAGCTCTGGGCTTACCAAGCTTTTTAGCAAGCTGCTCCTGAGTAAGCTTATGAGACTTAAGCAAATTCTGCATAGCCAAAGCTTCTTCAATAGGATTCAAGTCTTCTCTCTGGATATTCTCGATAAGAGCCTGCTCCATTGTCTGTCTGTCTGTAAGATCTCTTACGATTGCAGGAATAACTGAAAGACCGGCAATACGTGCAGCTCTCCAACGACGCTCACCTGCTACGATTCTGTAGCCCTCTCCCATCTTCTGAACAATGATAGGCTGAATTACGCCATTCTCTTCAATTGATGAAGCAAGTTCCTTCAAAGCATCATCATTGAATACTTTTCTGGGCTGGCCATTATTAGGAGAGATGTCGTTGATCTTGAGTTCAACAACTGAATCTCTCTTATTCTCAGGAATACCGTCAGATGAAAGCAACGCACCAAGTCCTCTGCCCATAGCTGACTTGTTCTCTGATACTGCCTTAATATTCTCAATAGGACGTGCAACCTTAGCAACAGGCGCTTTCTTTACGGGTGCTGCCTTTGCTACAACCTTCTTAGCTACAGGCTTTGCAGCTACTGTCTTCTTAACCGGTGCTTTCTTTGCAACGGTTTTTGTAGCCTTAGTTGTAGTCTTCTTTGCAGGTGTCTTAGCAGCCTTTGCTTCTGTCTTCTTTGTTGCAGGCTTCTTAACTGCTGTCTTCTTTGCTGCAGACTTAGCAGCCGTCTTCTTTGTATTAGCCATCTATTTTCTCCTTATACCCTCTTAAGTACTTCTTTAACCAATGCTTCGTATGCTCTGGCTCCCTTGGAATGCTTGTCATAGTCAGAGATAGCAAGTCCGTGGCTGGGCGCCTCTGCAAGTCTTACATTTCTAGGGATAACAGTCTTGAATACCTTTGTACCAAAGTACTTGTCTACTTCGTCCTTAACCTGCTTTGAAAGCTGTGTTCTGAGATTGAACATAGTAAGTACTACGCCGAGAATCTCCAGATCAGGATTAAGTTTCTTCTTAACAATATTGATCGTATCCATAAGCTGTGACAATCCCTCAAGAGCGTAGTATTCGCCCTGAATCGGTATGACCAGTCTGTTAGCTGCGGTAAGAGCATTAATGGTGAGCAAACCAAGTGAAGGCTGGCTGTCGATAACTACGAAGTCATAACTATCTTCAACAGTCTTGATTGCATTCTTAAGAATCTGTTCTCTTGAAATTGCTGATACCAGTTCAACTTCAGCACCGGCAAGATTTATATTAGTCGGACAGATATCTACATTAGCAGCACTGGTCTCATAGATTACATCTGAAAGAGGTACATCGTTGATCAGTACATCATAAACTGTCTGTTCGAGTCCACGCTTATCAATACCGAAACCACTTGTAGCATTAGCCTGTGGATCCATATCGATAACAAGAACCTTCTTCTTTTTCTTACCAAGATAAGCAGCAAGATTGACTGCTGTAGTAGTCTTTCCTACACCACCTTTTTGATTTACAAGAGCAATAACTGTCGCCATATTTGACTCCTTTGTTTTCATTAATTGCTTTTAACGAGATAATTTTAACATGTATATATACTTATATATATGTCATCTTGAATACAAAATTCGGCAATGTTCCACGTGGAACATTCATATCAATTTCAGATTAGAAATCTTATCCACCCAACTAAATTGTTCCACGTGGAACAATCTGAAATATAAAACGGGTGCAGGTATTCCTACCATGCACCCGTGATAATAGATTCGACTTAGTATTAGTTGTCGATGTTTGCGAGCGTAGCGTTCTCCTGGATGAATTCCTTACGAGGTTCAACCTGATCGCCCATGAGAAGTGTAAATGTCTCGTCTGCTTCCTGTGCGTCCTTAACAGTAACCTTAAGGAGCTTTCTTGTAACAGGATTCATAGTTGTTTCCCAAAGTTGTTCAGAGCTCATCTCACCGAGACCTTTGAATCGCTGAATAAGAGGATTCTCCCACTTATGTTCAGCCTTGATCTGCTCGATTTCCTTATCGTCATAAGCATAGTATGCTTCATCGCCCTTATAGACCTTGTAAAGTGGCGGGCATGCGATATATACATATCCACCTTCAACAAGAGGTCTCAAGTATCTGAAAAAGAATGTGAGAAGAAGTGTTCTGATGTGTGAACCATCGACGTCGGCATCGGCCATGATGATTACCTTATGGTATCTGAGCTTTGTCTCATCGAACTCATCACCAATACCTGCACCCAATGCCATAACTACAGGCTGGAGCTTCTCATTGGAATATACCTTATCGATTCTTGCCTTCTCAACGTTAAGCATCTTACCCCAGAGAGGGAGAATAGCCTGATACTTACGTTCTCTTCCCTGCTTTGCAGATCCGCCCGCGGAGTCACCCTCTACGATGAAGATCTCACAGAACTGTGCTTCGTCACTCTGGCAATCAGCAAGCTTACCAGGTAATGAGTTATTCTCAAATACAGACTTTCTTCTTGTAAGTTCTCTTGCACGCTTAGCAGCATCTCTTGCTCTTGAAGCAGAAAGGCACTTGTCCATGATGAGCTTCGCAATATCCGGATGCTCTTCGAGATAAACTTCAAGCTTCTCAGATACAGCACTTTCAACCATAGGTCTGATCTCTGCATTACCGAGCTTACTCTTTGTCTGTCCTTCGAACTGAGGATCAGGAAGCTTTACTGAGATAATTGCAGCAAGACCTTCTCTTGTATCTTCACCCTGGAGCTTAACATCGCCATCTTTAATGTACTTATACTTCTTAGCATAATCATTGATCGCTCTTGTCATTGCTGCACGGAAACCTACAAGGTGTGTACCACCTTCAGGTGTAGCAATGTTATTAGCGTATGTATAAACAGTCTCCTGATAAGAATCGTTATACTGGAGAGCAATCTCAACGAAGCTGTCTCCCTGCTTTGTAGCAAAGTAAATAGGCGGATTATTAATAGCTTCCTTATGTCTGTTAAGGTACTCAACGAATGAGATAATACCACCCTCATAGTGGAGGTGCTTCTTAACAGGTTCTGCGCCTCTGTCATCTGTAAGATCGATTGTGACTTCCTTATTGAGGAATGCCATTTCACGATAACGTGTGATCATTGAATCGAAATCAAATAAGATGTCAGGGAAGATGGAATTATCAGGAATAAAGTTAGTCTTTGTACCTGTATCACCCTTCTCACAAGTGCCTACAATATGAAGCGGAACGGTAGTTTTACCCTTCTCAAATTCAATCTCGTAAATATTACCGTCACGGCGAACCTGAACCTTCATGTGATCAGCAAGAGCATTAACTACTGAAGCACCAACGCCGTGCAAACCACCGGAAATGCTATACGCACCACCGCCGAATTTACCACCAGCGTGAAGTACTGTATGTACAACTTCAACTGTAGGAATTCCGAGCTTTGGATGCTTACCGACAGGAATACCGGAACCGTTATCTGTAACTGTTACTGATCCGTCCTTCTCAAGAACTACATCGATCGTATCGCAACGTCCTGCAAGAGCTTCGTCTACGGAGTTAGCAACGATCTCATAGATCAGGTGGTGAAGACCTCTTAATGTCGTATCACCGATATACATACCAGGACGCTTTCTAACAGCTTCCAATCCTTCAAGAACCTGAATATCATCTTCGCTGTATTCGCTGCTATTGGATGTATCGAAGTTATCCTGATTCTCACCTACTGCAGCTACAACTGCATCGATGGAACCTTCTTCCTTAAAATCTTCAGTTAAAGCTCTGGGATTCTCAGCAAGATTCTTGAGCTCATCATTATCTTCATCGTCAACAGGCTGGAAGTAAAGATCGACCGCACCGGAAGGGCGGGAAGCTGTTGCAGAAGACTCAGAATTCTCTTCAACATTCAAGTTTGTCTCGTCGTTTTCCTTCATAAATGTAAAAACTCCTATAATTTCAATAGATTCGTTCAAATGCCCGAAAATACTGTATTTGTAACACCGTTAATGGCAGGTTCTTAAAAGCTTTCCGAAGACTTGAGTCTGTTTAATAGCAGACTTGCTGAAAGTGAACAAACATATGTTTTATCATCAGTTACGACCAAGCTCTTAGGCAGTTCTTCAGTTACATACTGCAATCTGCCTTGCTCATCTTCGCTGTTAATGAAGTCGGTCACATCCTTCTGGGAAGGGGAGACCGTCTCAAGGTTGATCACGCAGGTAACCGAAGATTTAAGTACAGAAAGGTCATTACCGATATGAATGAACATATCTGATCCTCCAAATCCTCAGTAATACTCTTTTACTAGTAAATTATAACATAAAAGATTTTATTAATATGTTTATTATAATATAAGAATGGGGCAAAATTGATGAGGTTTTAGCGTAAACTGTCCTAAAATCAGTCTTCCTTGGTAATGACTCCGCTATCAACCAGGTAGAACTCGGCCTTATTTGAGCCTCCAATGGCATCTATTTCTTCGCCGATCATATTCTTGTCTGTACATGTGATAAAGATCTGAGCGCCCTTCATAGCTGAAACCAGGCTGAATCTTCTGCTCTTATCAAGCTCAGAGAATACATCATCAAGGATCAATATTGGGGTAGAGGAGACGAACATCTTGATTATCTCCAGTTCAGCAAGCTTTAAAGCGAGTGCAGCAGTTCTTTGCTGACCCTGTGATGAGAAATTCTTCATAGGAAGTTCATCCAGCTTGATCACGATGTCATCTCTGTGGATACCAACCGATGAGATACGCTTTTCGATATCGTAATTTCTGACAGATTTAAGCTTCGCAAGTACTAAATCTGAGACAATGCCCTTTATACGCGCATAATCGCCCTCTGAAAGGCCTTTACTCATATATTCGTCATATTTACTGTTTTCAGTTAGAAACGATTCTAGAGCCCCTACAACGCCAAATATGGTGCTGTACTCTATAGAAAGGTTTTCCTTGCCACCGGAAATGCTTTTGTGATGCTTTGAAGCAATGTCTGAAATGAGTTTTACGTACTTATATCGCTTCAGAATAATCTCAGCAGAGAGATCTGCTAATGAGAAATCCCAGAAGTTCAACTGCTCATCAAGAAACTGCGTTTTATCATTCGGCTTTATGCTCTTCAAAAGTGCATTTTTCTGCGCAAGAAGTCGACTGTAATTGGTCAAAAGATTGAAGTAAGACGGTGAGATCTTCGAAATAAGCGTATTCAGGAACTTTCGTCTGAAAGATGGGGCATTTTTGACTATATTCAGATCTTCAGGAGCGAAGATAACAATGTTACATGTACCAATATATTCAGAAATCTTATCTACAGGAGCATTATCTCTGATAAGAAGTCTTCCGGCCTTACCGGATCTGCTGATTGAAGATTTTTCATTATAGTAACCGGCAGTTAATGACACATTACTTCCGTCATCGTCGATGAGATCTAATGAAGTCTTATATTCATTAGAGCCAAATCTGATAAGGTCTGAATCCTTACTTGTTCTATGGGAAGTAATACTTGAAGCAACATATATTCCTTCAACAAGATTTGTCTTTCCCTGGGCATTATTACCATAGAAAATATTAACAGAAGGCCCGACATCTAAATCGAGCCTTCCGTAATTTCTGAAGTTTTCTAAATGTATGCTTCTTATGAACATTATCTTCTGATAGGAAGAATAAGATAAATGTACTTCTCACCATCAACAGGCTTGATAATGCAAGGTCCCTGACCGCCATTGACCTCAACTCTGATCTCTTCATCTTCGATATTCTTGAGTACATCAATTACATATCTTGAGTTGAAATCAACATCAATGAGATCACCTTCAAGGCTGATAGAAATGTTCTCCTGGAGGTTACCTCTTGCAGAAGTAGCCTGAACTGTAAGCTCAGAAGGATTATTGCTGACAAATCTTACAGGGCACTTACGATCGTCAGTCATGATGATCAATGAAGCTCTGTCGACAGCATCAAGGAACTGCTTACGGTTAATTGTAATAACTGTCTTAGGATTCTTTGTGATGATTGATTCATAGTTGATGAACTGGCCTTCAATAAGACGTGAAACCATTCTTACGTTGCCAATATCGAACAAGAGATTCTGCATTGATGTGTAGATATTGATCTCAGCATCGTCATCATCACTTAAGATCTTGCTCATCTCAGTTAATGCCTTACCGGGAACGATGTAATTGATCTTAGGGAAGTCATTACCCATCTCTTCCTTATTGATAGCCATTCTGAAACCATCAATAGCAACAACTGAAAGGGTAGAGCCATCACTTACAATATTACTACCGGTAAGAACAGGACGTGAATTATCACGTGATACTGCGAAGATTGTGTGATTGATCATATTCTTGAGGAGCTTCTGGCTCATAACGATCTTCTCAGCAGCAATCTCATCGATCTCAGGGATCTTCGGGAACGGCTCAGGATCAAGACCGGCAATCTTAAATTCTGCCTGTCCGCATCTGATCGTAGTCTGGAAATTGTTATCGGAAATGATATCTACTTCAGGCTCAGGAAGCTTTCTGATGATGTCACCGAAGAATTTGGAATCAATTACAACTGAACCCTTCTCAGAAACACTTGCTTCTACATCAGCTTCAATACCAGTCTGAAGATCATAACCTGTAAGCTTGATCTTATCATCATCTGAAGCTTCAATAAGGATTCCGTTAAGAATATTAACTGTACTGTTAGAGGTAACAGCTCTCTGGACTATGGATACGTTATTAACCAAGTCATCTCTGCTGCATGTGAACTTCATATAAAGGTATCCACCTTTCATCTAATAAAAATATTTAGAACATTATAACCGAAAAAGTAATAAAAATGTATAGTTTAACGGTGTTACATTACTTCTGTTTTGGGGCCATTTTCGAGAAGCGGCAAGCTGTCCTGTAGTATTTAGAAATATCTCTTATTATCTTCTATTATGTGATGTTTAAATGTTCAAAAGTAGCAGAACTTCCGATGTTTTATGGGTTTTCCGTAAACAAATGAATGTATAAAACATCATCTTTCTTTGTTCATAAAAATAACCTTTTGAACATTGTTACATTTATAAACAAATCGTCTACAGACTATCTACGGGAAGTTTTGAACATAAGAACATTTTTTGTTCAAAATTAAGTGATGAGCTTATAGATCTCTTCTGCCTGTTTTTTGAGTTCAGGGCTCTCATCAACGTTATCGCAGCCATGAATAACAGTAGTATGCTTACGTCCGCCAAAGAGCAGACCAATCTTCTCATACTTGAGTTCAAGATAATCTCTGCAAATGAACATGGCAACATTACGAGCTGTAGATATCTCGGCAGATCTGAGCTTTGAAGTAATCTTATCAGGTGTCAGATCGTAGTAATTTGCTACAGCATTAATGATAATTTCAGGTGTCAGATACTTCTTCTTATTAGGTGAGATAATCGGCATCAGGATTTTCTGTGCATCTTCTAAAGTAAGCTCACCATTAGCAAGCATTACGTAAGAAGAAATAGTATTAAATGCACCATTTAACTGTCTGATGTTAGTCGTTACATTCTCGCAAATATAGTCGATTATCTCGTCAGAAAGAGTGAAGGTCTCGCTGCTGAGTTTGCTTAAGAAAATAGCCTTACGTGTCTCAAAATCCGGTGGCTGGACATCGAACATGATGCCGTCCTGGAAACGTGAAACAAGTCTGCTGCTAAGCTCTGTAAGGTTAGAAGGAGCCTTATCGCAGGTAATAACGATCTGCTTACCGGATTCGATCAAAGCTTCGAAAGTATTAAAGAATTCAGTCTGTACACCTTCCTTACCGATAAGGAACTGAATGTCGTCGATCAGGAGAACGTCTACAGTTCTGAATTTTGTACGGAAATCCGTATATTTATTGGTGTTGATGCAGGCAATATAAGCATTTGTGAAGGCTTCACAGGTTGTATAGATGACCTTCTTGTCAGGATGCTGCTCAAGTACGGCATTACCGATTGCCTTCATGAGGTGAGTCTTTCCAAGACCGGAATTACCCCAGAGGAAGAAAGGGTTTCTCTGCTTCTGACCGGGCTTTGAAGCGACGGAAACTGCTGATGCATGTGCAAAACGGTTACAGTCACCAACGACGAAATTTTCAAAAGAAAATTCGCTATTAAGTCCGTTGGTTGTAGGGATCTCACTTTTTGCCTGTCTTACAGCTTTTTTCTCAGAGTTTACAGAAGTATTAAGAGCATTCTCATCGCCTGCAAGAATAAACTTAACTGCGATCGACTTACCGTCGTTAGATGCTTTTATGGCATTTTCGATGATCTTATTGAGCTTCTGACCCTTAACAAGATTCAATGAATATTCATCTCTTGCTGCGAGAACCAGCACATCACTATCAGAGTGTGCGACACTCATCTTACAAAGGATGGAATCGTATGTGACTAAATTGATATTGTCGTCATATTTAAGCAAATTAAGAGCTTTGTCCCAAATAGAACTATCCATATTACCCTCCGTAAGAAAAATGATGCAGGTAACATAATATCACGGTTTAAGGGTATAATGTATCAGCAATTTATATCAAATTTCTATGGAGAATTCGGCTAGGATAATGAAACGAATTGATGCCCACAAAGGTTCGAAAAGGACCAAAAAGATAATAAATTCAGGGCTTTTAGCGATCAGCATCTTATTGCTTGTCGCAGGAATTATTCTGCTGCTCATAGAACCTATAAAGCGCTTCAATAGAAAAAAGATTTCCGAAGAGGCCAGAGTTGCCATATCCGAAAAAATTGAAGAAAGTGATCAGGCCCAGATGACATTCGTCGTCCCTGCCACAGGTAATGAAGTAGCCGGTGAAGAGGACGGTTACGATGTCATGGATGAACCGGATGAGGACGAAGATACCGTTTTCGAGGAGGAAATGGTCGATAAGGTCACCTTAAATTCAATCGGAATTCTCACAATCGACAAGATAAATATCAGCTATTCAGTATGGGATGTGGCTACAAAGGTATCGCTCAGATACGGTCTTGGTCACTATCCTGCGTCAGCGATGCCGGGTGAAGCAGGAAATGCCACGATCCTTGGACATAACTATAAAGACGGTACGATGTTTCATAATCTTGGAAAATTGAGCAAAGGTGACAAGGTTGTTTTCCAGTCAATCGACGGTACCGAGACGGTTTTCGAAGTGAAGGAATCCAAGATTATAAAGGCTACTGACCTCTATAAATACGTAAAAAGCGATGTTTCCAAATCGAGCCAGCTTACTCTTGTCACATGCACTTACGAATATGGCAATAAGGGTTGGAGAAGGATAGTTATCTGTAAGCCCGTGTAAGAAAAATTGTTTTTTCTTAATTATGGTGCGAAAAACTGTCTTCAAAAAAGCCCACACCATTATTTTTCTGTTATAATTTGCGAGGGTTTTTTATTAAACCTATATAAATGATTTTGTTTTGGAGGACCAAATATGGTTACTGCTATCGTTGGCGCTAACTGGGGAGACGAAGGAAAGGGCAAGATTACAGACCTTCTTGCTAGTGAATCTGATATCGTTGTAAGATTTCAGGGCGGAGCAAATGCAGGTCACACAATCATCAATGAACACGGAAGATTTGCTCTTCACTTGATGCCTTCAGGTGTTTGCTATGAAAATATCGTTAACATCATCGGCAACGGCGTCGCTTTAGATATTCATAAATTCGTAAACGAATACAATTCTTTGAAGGAGCAGGGACTTAATCCTCAGCTTCTCGTATCTGACAGAGTACAGGTTGTAATGCCTTACCACGTTGATTTCGATAAGTTCGAAGAAGAGAGACTTGGCGGAAAGGCTTTCGGTTCTACAAAGTCCGGTATCGCTCCTTTCTTCTCTGACAAATATGCAAAGATCGGCTTCCAGGTTTCCGAACTTTTCGAGAAGGAAGCTTTGAGAGAGAAGATCGACAGAGTTCTTGAGATTAAGAACGCACTTCTCGTAAATCTCTATCACAAGGATCCTATCAATCCTGATGAGCTCTATGCTGAGATGCTTGAGCAGGCTGAACTTATCAGACCTTTCGTTACAAATACTCAGTCATATCTCTACGATGCATTGAAGTCCGGCAAGAATATTCTCCTTGAAGGCCAGCTCGGAACAATGAAGGATCCTGATATGGGTATCTATCCGATGGTTACATCTTCTTCTACATTGGCAGGTTACGGCTGCGTTGGTGCAGGTATTCCTCCTTATGAGATCAAGAAGATCGTTGTTGTTACAAAGGCATATTCTTCATCAGTTGGCGGCGGCGCTTTCGTTTCTGAGATCCTCGACGAGACAGTTGCTAAGGAATTGAGAGACAGAGGCGGCGATAAGGGTGAGTACGGCGCTACAACAGGTCGTCCGAGAAGAGTCGGCTGGTTTGACTGCGTTGCAACACGTTACGGCGTAAGACTCCAGGGTGGTACAGACGTTGCTCTTACAAACCTTGACGTTCTTGGTTACCTCGACAAGATCCCTGTATGCGTAGCTTACGATATCGACGGTGTTATCACTAAGGATTTCCCGAATCCTACACAGCTTGATAAGTGCAAGCCTGTTATTGAATATTTGCCTTCCTGGAAGGGTGACGTAAGAGGTGTTACTGAATACGACAAGCTCCCTAAGGAAGCAAGAGACTATGTTGAATTCATCGAAAAGGAGATCGGCGTACACGTTTCCATCGTTTCAACAGGTCCTGTAAGAGAAGAAATTATCAGAAGATAATTTGGGGGTTATATGGAAAAAGAGTTAATTCTCGTCATTGACTTCGGTGGCCAGTATAACCAGCTTGTTGCTCGCCGCGTTCGTGAGTGCAATGTTTATTGTGAGATTTATTCTTACAAGACAGATATCGCCAAGATTAAGGCAATGAATCCTAAGGGAATCATCCTTACAGGTGGTCCTAACAGTGTATATGAGGATGGCGCTCCATCCTGCACAAAAGAACTTTTCGAGCTTGGATGTCCTGTACTTGGTTTGTGCTACGGTGCTCAGCTTATGCAGCTCGTATTGGGCGGTAAGGTTGAGAAAGCTCCGGTTCGTGAGTACGGTAAGACAGTTACAAACTTTGATATCAGCAACGAGCTTTTTGCTGACGTTCCTGAGCAGTCTATCGTATGGATGAGCCATAACGATTATATTTCGAAGTGCGCACCTGGATTTAAGTCCATCGCTCATACTGCTGACTGTCCTTATGCAGCTCTTGCTACAGAGGATGACAGACCGCTTTATGCAATTCAGTTCCACCCGGAGGTATTGCACACAGAGTACGGTAAGGAGATTCTCTTTAACTTCGCTCGTAAGATTTGTGCATGTTCCGGCGACTGGCGTATGGATTCCTTTGTTGAGAATGCTATCAGTGAAATTCGTGCAAAGGTTGGCGACGGTAAGGTTCTCCTCGCTTTGTCAGGTGGTGTAGATTCCTCAGTTCTTGCAGCTTTGCTTGCAAAGTCTATTGGAAAGCAGCTTACATGCGTATTCGTTGACCACGGTCTCCTTCGTAAGAATGAGGGTGACGAGGTTGAAGAAATCTTCGGCAAGAGTGGCCGCTTTGATATTAATTTCGTTCGCGTTAATGCTCAGGAGAGATACTACGCAAAGCTTGCCGGTGTAGAAGAGCCGGAGCGTAAGCGTAAGATTATCGGTGAGGAGTTCATCCGCGTTTTCGAGGAAGAAGCCAAGAAGATCGGTACAGTTGATTTCCTTGCACAGGGAACAATCTATCCTGACGTAGTTGAATCCGGTCTGGGCGGCGAGTCTGCTGTAATCAAGTCTCACCATAACGTTGGTGGTCTTCCTGATTATGTTGATTTCAAGGAGATTATCGAGCCACTTCGTAACCTCTTTAAGGATGAAGTAAGAAAGGTTGGTCTCGAGCTGGGACTTCCTGAGTTCCTTGTATTCCGTCAGCCATTCCCGGGACCTGGTCTTGGTATCCGTATCATTGGCGATGTAACAGCTGAGAAGGTACGTATCGTACAGGATGCTGACTACATCTATCGTGAAGAAGTAGACAGAGCTCTTGCTGAGTACAAGAAGGAACATGGCGTGGATGCACCATGGATGCCTAATCAGTATTTCGCAGCGCTTTCTAATATGCGTTCCGTTGGTGTTATGGGTGACGAGCGTACTTATGACTACGCAGTTGTAGTACGTGCTGTTCGCACCATCGACTTCATGACAGCTGAAGCAGCAGAGATCCCATTCAGTGTTCTCCAGACTGTAATGAGCCGCGTAATCAACGAAGTTCCCGGTGTCAACCGCGTACTGTTTGACTGCACGAGCAAGCCACCCGGAACGATTGAGCTTGAATAACGGACAAAGCCTGGAAACCCTTGATTTTCAAGGGTTTTCATTTTCTTCGTCAAAAATTCGTCAAAAAATTATTTAACTATAGAACTTAATCTCGTCTTCGAGACTATTATTCTGAGTCATAAGAGAGCTTTTGAAACTACTCTCGAATTCATCTTTGGCGAAGTCGGATTTATCCTCACTACGTAAATATTCATTAAGATTATTTATGTCTGTGCATACTACACTTAGTGATGGAATTCCAATCCAATATGTAATAGTAACCATACCATTTAAGTAGAGGTATTCGTCTTCACAGACAATGCCTCTATTTTTAATGTAGTTAAATTCATTAAGAAAGAGAGCAAAATCTCTATTCTCAGAATTAAGCAATTCACTAATCTTAAATGTAAATCCCACAGCTTCTTTTGTTGCTGTAGGTAATACAGATATACCTGCTTCAATCATTCGTCTGATAGTTTCAGTCAAATCGGAAACAGTTTTAAGCAATTCATCTTTTCGAATTTCAGATAGTAGTGGTGCATATAGTGAAGATAGTTCTTCTCTCTTTTGGTTGTAGTACTTTTCAACATTAGAACCAATATTAAGTTTCCAGTCTTCATAATTCTCATCTGACTTAGCCTTTTTATCACACCACATATTAAGAAGGCTTACTAATGTTCTGGACTTACTATAGTCGTTATCAAAAACAAGAGAAGTCTTGCCATCCTTGTATTCAAGTTTCATTCCACAATCATCTTCTAACTGATATAAAGCATGAACAGTTTCGATAGGAGAGCTTAGATCAATATCAGATAGCGCTTCTACATCAACAGATAATATCTCTGCCATCTTTTGACGGACATCTGCCTTTGGTGCCATTCTTCCAGACTCATATTGATTTACGCGAACATCAGCAGCGCTTTTGCTAAAGCCTACTTCTTCTCCAAAACCTCTTTGTGTTTTGCCTCTAAATGTTCTTAGTCTCTTAATCTTTGCACCAATATTCATAACCTTAACTCCCATAAATTTTTGAATACGAGTATGAGTATAATACAAATTCAAATTAAATGGAATAGAAATACCATATAAATTTGTATGGAATATGTTGACAAATTAAAATTATTCGTTTAATATAGCATAACCACACATAATTGTATGGTAACAGAGAAGAAATCATATTTCTTATGTGTGGTAAATAATGAGAAAGGAGCAAGATATATGAAAAACACAACTGAATCAGATAACTTACCTCTTTTCTTAGGGGTAGAGGTTATTCAGAAGGATATGAGCGTATCTAGGTCAAAGGCTTACGAGATTATTAAGAAACTCAATACCGATATGAAGAGAGAATACCCAGAAGCGTTAGTTGTAAACGGTCGAGTAAATCGTTTTTGGTATCAAAAAGCTTGTCTTATGGACAGAAAGGAGGGAACTTAATGGCGGTTTTAAAAGATAGATGGAACGGTTATAAGGGTACAACTTGGAGAGTTGTTGTTACTTATAAAGACTGGAAGGGAAATAACAAACGACATGACAAGCGCGGCTTCGCAACAAAGAAAGAAGCGCTTGAGCATGAGCGTGAGTTTGTTTTCATGAAAAGCAAAGATAACAATATGCTCCTTGATACCTTCTTGGATATTTATCTCGAAGATATGAAGCCGACATTAAGATATAGCTCTTTTAAAAATAAAAGTTACTTAATTGAGAAGCATATTCGTCCACACTTGGGAAAAATCCGTTTATCAGATATAGATCAGCTGACAATCCTTAAGTGGAGAAACGAAATGTTATCTGTGCGTGGCGAGAATGGACAGGCGTACTCAGCAACTTATCTTAGAACAATAGAGAACCAGCTTAGCGCTGCACTTAATCACGCGGTTAAGTATTACGGCTTAAGTTCAAATCCATGTTTGGTCGATAAGAAAATGGGTAAATCCAAAGCAGATGAAATGAGTATATGGACTGAAGAAGAATTCAATAAGTTCGTAGATACACTTATTGATAAGCCACAGTCTTTTACGGCATTTATGACTCTTTTTTGGACTGGTATTCGTATCGGCGAATTACTTGCGTTAACACCTGCAGATATCGATTTTGAAGCACAGACAATAAGTATAAGTAAGTCATATCAGAGAATCGATAAGACGGACTTTATAACGGATCCTAAGACTCCAAAAGGTAAGAGAATTATTTCCATACCAGACTTTCTTTGTAAGTACCTTATGGCATATAAGGAAAGCCTTTTAGGAATAAAGGATACGGAAAGATTGTTTCCATTAACAAAGTCGTTTCTTGAACATGAGATTGTACGAGGTGCAAAGTTCGCTGACGTTAAAAGAATTCGTATTCACGATTTGCGTCATAGTCACGCCAGCCTTCTCATATCTATGGGATTTTCGATTAAGGAAATACAGGATCGCTTAGGACATGAGAAGGCAGAGACGACGCTTAATACTTATGCACATCTGTATTCAAACTCACAGTCAGACTTAGCAGTGAAACTAAATTCTAGGTACAAGGAGAGAAGATAACATGCCATGTAAGAATGAAGACCGTAAGAGAAGTGCTTGTATAAATTTTAGATTAACCCCTGATGAAAGAGATGCGATTCATGGTCTTGTTGAGGCATTAGGAGTGCCTCTTCAAGACTACTATTACAAAGCAATCATTGGGCAGAAAGTCGAAATCAATTGGGGATTTTTTGACAATGAGAGACTAGCGATAGAACTGAAGAAATTCAGAGAAGTGCTTGCAAACGATATTCCTAATACCGAAGAAATGATGGACGATTTGAGGCGTTGTACGGTAGCTCTGGAAGCGATTGCAAAAGTATTAAAAGACAACAATCAAATTAAAGGAGATTAAAGAAAATGAGTAATAGAAAAACATTAGAAGAACAGCTTGAAGACACAGTGAAAAAGCAGGAACAGCTTAAGGCTCGTGAGAAAGAACTGCGTCATAAATACAACGAGGTCGAGAGGAAGAAGCGTAACAAGAGACTTGTCGAAATGGGAATAATCGTTGAGACATTTCTTGGCAGACCTTCTGTTGATGAGGATAAGGAGCGACTTAAAAACTTCCTTAAACTGCAGGAGCAGAATGGCACATTCTTCAGTAGATTCATGAATAAGGATGAGGTACAGAAAGGAGGTTCGGAATGATAAATAGTTCTAACCCTAAATCCCTTGTATTTAACAAGGGCGCACTTACGGACACACTACGTGTGATCCAGTGCGCAAAGGGGATATCCCCCTTGAACCCTCTAGCTTTCTCGAATTGCAATTTGTCTTTAGGAGGCGACCGTTTTGGCTATCTTCCATATGTCAATTAAGGTGATAGGAAGAAGCAAAGGTCGCTCAGCAATGGCAACAGCCGCATACTGTTCTGGCGAGAAATTACACAGCGAGGAGACAGACCGAACTTTCGACTATAGTCGTAAGTCCGGTGTTGTCTTTTCCGAGATAACGCTGTGTGCTAATGCGCCAGAAGACTATCTCAACAGAGAGCAACTCTGGAATGCAGTTCAGACTGTAGAAAACAAATCTGACAGCAGACTTGCCCGTCTTTTTGAATGTGCACTACCTAAAGAAACAAACCTTGAAGAGCAGAAAGAAATCTGTCGTAAGTTTGCTTCTACTCTGGCTGATAGTGGCATGATAGTTGACTGGTCTATCCACGATAAGGGAGATGGAAATCCACATGTGCATATGATGGCAACAACAAGACCTATTACTAAGAATGGAACGTGGGGTAGTAAGCAGCGTAAAGAGTACGCACTTGATAAAGATGGCAACAAAATTCCAGTTATAGATCCTAAGACTGGAGAACAGAAGATAGAGAAAAAGACAGGACGTAAAGTGTGGAAAAGGGTAACTGTTGAATCTACAAGATGGGATGACAGGTCCAATGTTGAAGAATGGAGAAAGTCGTGGGCTGACATTTGCAATTCTTATCTCAAAGCAGACAACAAAATAGATCACAGAAGTTACGAGAGGCAGGGAATAGATTTAATTCCGACAATTCATGAAGGCTATTCTGCAAGGAAAGCAGATGGAGTTCTTATGAGAACTGAAGGAAGACATGGCGATATTGTAGGACGCAATATTGAGATTAAAAAAGCAAACAAAGAGCTTGTAGGAATAAAACTTCTTATGGGCATTATCTCTGCATTAGTAGAGAAGATAAAGAAAGAAATTGAGAAATTGAAATTGGATTATAAGGAGGTGAGAAATGTCACAGTCGGAGAATTATTGCAGCGAAGCAGAAGTCTTAGAACTGATGATGGAACTGGAGAAGAGTATCGAGGACAGGGAGGAGTTAATAAAGCAGAACCTAGAACTGAAATCCCAGTTGGAAGAACAGGAAAAGAAGACAAGCGATACTCAGAACAGACTTCAGAAACTAGAAGAAACGAAGGCACAAAACGAGCAGACAAGGCAGTACCTGTTAAGAGAAAGGGAAAAGCTCGATAAGCAGATTGCAAACTATGAGGCAGATCGAAAGAGAGACTGGAATAGTATGCAAATCGAAGTAAGGGCAGAACTTAACAATGAATCAGCGAAGCTCCATGCAAAGTACTTCTTTTCTCTTTATGGAAGTATATTGGTTCTCTTTATCACATATCTAATACTTGGATTAGTATCAGAGACATTCAGGTTTGATGTATGCGAGGCAGCTATAGGAGTTTATACCGTAATAGCATTATGGTTTGACTCAACTTGGAATGTGGTTCCAAAAGCAGTTTTCTTATTCTTAGATGGTAAGGGTGCAATCTTCCTTATGTGGTTACTAAGAATTGTATGTGGCATCTTGATAACTATTGCTATTGGTGTAGGACTATTACTTCTTGGTAGAAAGGTATATTTGTTACTTAAGGAAACTCCTAACTGGTATCACGGATACGAGAAAATCAATTTGTGGGATAAGTGGTTTACGGTTCTTGTTGTAACAACTTTCTGCTTATGTGTAGTGTTAAGCAACCTTGTGGAGATAATGATAAATTGGATATTGGTTTGGGTATTACTGATAGTGCTACTACAAGGTGCTAGGTATCTAATTAGAAAGATGAAATATAGTTAATTAAAATCGGCTGAGTGCATTATGTGCTCAGCTGTTTTTTCTTTTTTAGATAGTATTTATGGCATGTAACCAGATTGGTAACATGTCTTTACCATTGTGGTAATTGAATATTCCAAAGAAAATTAGGACAATTTAGTCATAAACAATTCATTCAAATTGAAGGAGTAGTTTTATGGCAGAATTTGGTGAACAACTTAAGAAAGCAAGAGAAGCAAAAGGTATTACTCAGCAAAGTCTCGCAGATAAAATGTATGTTATGCTGATATCTGGAAGCAAGCTGCTGAGGAAAAGACTAAAGCAATAAAGCCGCTATATAGAGATCTTCGAATGTGTGATGAGGTTTTAAGTAAAGCGCCAGTAGCTCGTGAGAAGGCCTTAAAGCTAGTTAGTCAGCGTTCTCAGGAGGAATATATAAGACAGATGCAGGGAGCCCAGAAGAAGCGAAATAAAGGCAATAGAAGATGATTCTTATAGTGATAGCATTGTAGATAAGATTAGATTTTTTCAATGAATAATCCCTCTAATTGTCAGTACGATAATTAGAGGGATTTCATCTGTTCTGGTTATAATTGATTATGGCTAAAGTTTGATAATCTCACGATCGCATGTTGCAACGCAGTTGTCAGACCAATCGCCATTTACGAATGTGTCGGTAG
>JAKSRC010000031.1 GCA_024403855.1 Saccharofermentans sp.
TATAACTGCGTAATTTTGAGAATTCGTGTCTACTTTTTGTTGACTAGTGCAATTTTGAGGCCATTTTTGAAATCCTGGTGAAATCGAGTCTCAATTGCCGTAAGCTGGACGGAATATGATGCATCAGATATCCTTCAACACCTGCAGAATGCTCACAAAGCACTTACTACTTCATTAAAGCAGTAATTTTTCAACTCGAAAAGGCTTCGCTGTGGTTGAATTTGGCAACACTTTGCCCCAAAAAGGATATGGATAAAACAATTCATGAATGAGGTTCACATATGAAATCATTTTAGGGCGTTTCAAATTTTGCGATTACTCGTACTCTACTGTAGCTGTAGTTAGGTGCCAAAAGACGCTGCTGGCACCGTTGCACCGTATTTCACATTCTCAACGAAGATGAGTTCACCATCCTGAATTTCAAGCGTGCCATATGACTTTTCATTTTCGCCGTATATTGTCCTCTCGATAGCTATAACATCTGCTGTATTGCCAAGTATCCTGTAATCGTATACAGTACGATCATTTAATATGTAGCCCTGATCGTTATAAACATCGTATACAACGATCAAAGACGATACTGTTCCGCTGCCGGTAACAACTGTAGTGCAGAGTTCCGGATGACCGTCTTTGTTGATATCACATTCCACCGGTGGTGCTGCAACAGTTCCCATTAGGGGCACGTTCTCATCAATGTAATCATAGAGCGAACCGTAAATATCGGGGGTCTCCGTCTTAGCGCTTGTCTCATAGTTAGTATCAGATGTTTCTTCATTGCTCAATTCATGAAGCGTGTCCGAACCGTTTTGCGGAGGCGTGATCTCAACAGTTTCACATCCGCCGCCGTGACCTTCGCTATATCCGCCGAGATTAAATGTTCCGCTGTAGATCACACCTGAATCGTCCTGTACCGTATAATTTCCGGAAGCATTAAAAGTGTACCTTGTATAAACTGAATACTGGTCCTTATATACTTTGACATCATTGATATCACTAACAGTTACTACAGGTTCCATTCCGTATCTTTCGATCGCTGCAAACGAGACCGATACTTTTGCAAGCGGCTCGAAAAGCTCTCTTTGCTCGCGAGTGATATCTGCGGCCTTTTGCCCGGTACACCCGATTATTGAGAACGAGACTGCAAGAACTAAAATCAAATATCCCAACTTCTTAACCATGATCTTCTCCTCAGATACTTATTTCCCTGTTATCCCTTGACTTCGCTTCTTAACGGCTTTGTAAGCAGAAACTCAATCTTATGATATAGATCGTAATACTTTTTATTTATCTTACTATGCATTTTGCATAAACTATAATTTTGTATATATGTGCTATCACTATAATACCCTTACTTTGGCCAGTCAGCAAAAACTCATCCAAAACCAAAGATATCTTCCATTTTGGATGAGTGCGCCACGAGTCATCCCGAGAATACTCATCCAAAATCAACATTTTCGAGCGATTTGGATGAGTCATCTCGAAAAAACTCATCCAAAATCGATGTTTTTCCTCAATTTGGATGAATCTCTAGCCAAACTCTCATCCAAAAACAAAGATTTCGGCAGTTTTGGATAACCGAGCGCGAAAAAGCGTCCCCACGAAAATCCCCCCCGCACAACAAAAGAACCGCCCCAAAAGGAGCGGTCCTCTGATTCATAAATCAATGTCCAATAATCAGCTGTTGCTCTTAGCGTAAGCGAACAAGAAGATCAAAGGTGAATTCCAGTAGATTGTGATCTCGTTGAGTGAGAAAGCCTGGTCGCTGTCTGCATAGCAAAGAGCAGGAGCTGTGCCTGCAAGAACGTTTGCTGCATACGGATCTTCGAGGCTCTGGTTAGGACCACCTACGAGCATACCGGGCATTGTCTCGCCCTTTGCCTGTGAAGGTCTGTGGTGAGGAGCCTTAGGAGAGAGTGTACCGAATCCTGTGAGGAAGCAGTAACCTGTACCGTTTGCGCCCAAGAGATAGTTGAGCTGGTCTCTTGCGACTGTATCACCCTTTGTGCCGCCCTCGATCTTATCGTACATAATGAGGTACATACCATTGTTTGCAATGGACATGTTGCTGCCCCAAGGATAATCCTTAAGTGTTGAAGAGTATGCATCAGCAATAGCATTGCTAAGAACTTCGGATACGCCGTTGATGAAGCTTGCGCGTACAACGTCACGGAACTTGCCCTGGTTCTTGTCTGCTGTGAGGTATGCAAATGCTGCATATGCACCTACGCCCTGCCAGCCGAGCTCGCCTGTGTTTACATTACCCTTTGACATGATCTCACTGAACTTGTCATCGTAAGCCAAATCGCCTGTTGCCTTGAAGAGCTCAGCATAAGCCCAGAGTCTTTCATCTGTATCAACTTCGTCAGGATATTCACCTGTAACGATTCCGTCAGGGTTCTTTGCGCCTTCGAAAGACTTGTGAGCGTCGAGATATGCCTCAGCCTTCATTGCGGCATCAAGACACTTGGATGAGTAGTTGTAATCGATGTCAGCGTAGATTGTTGCTGCCATTGCCATTACTGCTGCGAAGTCTGCTGTAGCTGTTGTAGATACAGGGCAGACAACGAGTTCTTCTGTTTCTTCTTCAGGCATTACGAAGCCAGGGAAGTTTGTGCATGTTACCTTGTGGTAAACGCCGCCTTCAGCATTCTGCATCTTGAAGAGCCAGTCGAGTTCGAACTTAGCTTCGTCCAAAACATCAGGGATACCGTTGCCGGACTCGGGGATGCCAAGGTTATCGTCGAATGCATCCGGATAGAGGTTATATGCGAGCAAGAGGTCTGCTACAGCTTTTGCGCCGGAAACTACATATCTGCCGTAGTCGCCTGCATCGTGCCAGCCGCCGGATACATCAATCTGATCCTTTGTGCCAAAGATTGTTGCCTTCTCAGCGTGGCATACAGGGTGAGCATATGTGCCGGCGAGGTCAGCTGTGAGCTCAACGCCGCATCTCTGGAGATAGAACATACGGAGTGATTCCTTGAATGCTGCATCGTAAACATCATCGCCGATCTTGAATTCGAAAGATTCGATCTCGCCTACGACGATCTTATATGTGCCGGGCTGCTTTACGCTTGAGAAATCGAAAGTTGCTTCGTCTCTTCCTGTTGAAGGATTAGCAACGCCCAATGTCATGTCATCCTCGAAAACAACTTCGCCTGTTGCGCAGTCAACGACCTTTGCCTTATCAGCAATTGCATCACCGTGCATTACAGCGAACTTAACTGTGTTAGGGAGATAACCAACCTGGTTAATGTTGATGAGGCTCTCGACCTTATCTTCGCTGTCGCCTTCTTTGTAACCCTTGTCGTCAATGCAACGCAAATCGAAATTATCGAAGCATACTGTGTGCTCCTTAAAGCCGGAGTTGGTTGTGAACTTACCGAGATTGATGCAAAGACGCGGAGCCGGGTCACTAGGTTCTTCCATCGTAAATTCGATGTCGTAGTGAGTCATCTCAGGTCCGACATGGAGTACCTCTTCGACATATCCGTGATAGTCACTGCCGTTGATCTGGATTCTGAACTTAAAATCTCTTTCAACGTCGGAATATGCGTCGAACTGCATCTCATACTTGCAGTTCTTGTAAAGAGCAAAACCATCGTAATACATCTGGTTTGCCCATTCCTTGGTACCGATCATCTTGGCGTCGAACTGCATTTCGCCCTTGTCGTTGACATACATGAGGCCGTCGCCGCCCTCGAAATATGTATGCCATTCATGGTCCTTGCTTGCAAAATCACCGTTGTTAATCATGTTGAAACCCATAATTGAATCTTCGTCTTCAGTGGTTTCAGTAGTTTCTTCCTCGGTCTCAGTGGTAGATTCCGTAGGTTCTGTAGGCCAGATCGCGGAACAGGATGTCATGCCTAAAAGCATGGAACCTGCCAGGATAAAACTTACAATTTGTTTTTTCATAACAGCCTCCCGAATGGATTCTTGTACATTGTGCGATTATAACATCACTCAATGTCAATTAACATAAGATACTAATAACAATCTGTTTTGTCTTAGTCATAAGCCATGTGATAAAATTACTGATATTTTTCAGGATGACAAGGGCTCGAAAATGAACACAATCTCAACAGGCTTGAACAAAAAGAAAATTCTGCCGTATCTTCTGGTATCCGGCATTTCTTTTGTTGTAACAGCCATAATTATCCTTGTCTTCTTCGCCCTTTCAGGAATCGCACCTTTTGGCGATAACAGCCTCCTTTTCAGAGATGGCGAGATTCAGATGATGGACCTGTTCTGCTGGTATAAGGATGTACTTACAGGAAGATCTTCAATCGATTACACCTTCACCAAGTCTTTAGGTGGAAGCAACTTCTCAGTTTACTCATACTATCTGGCATCTCCCTTTTCGTTCCTGATCGTATTCTTCGACAAGGCGCAAGTGCCACTTTTTATCAACATCATCTACCTGCTCAAGGCAGCTTTTGCAGCCGCTTTCATGGGCATCTATCTCAATCACAGATTCGAACCCAAGGGCAAGCTTAAAGTAGCCATCTGCGTCATTCTTTCAATAAGCTACGCACTTAATCCGTTCTTCCTCGCCCAGAGCAGCAACACAATGTGGCTTGACGGCGCATATATGCTTCCCTTGCTCCTTGTCGGCGCCGAAAAACTTGCGACAAACAAAAAGAGCCTGCTCTTTATCGTAGCTTCTGCGCTTGCTATCTGCTTTAATTGGTATAGTGGAATCGTTGACCTGATGTTCTCCTGCTTCTGGTTTTTATTCAGGCTGATCTATATCGCCGTAATGGAAGATGAGGACAAGAAAATCAAAGCAAAGTATGCTTTCCAGGCAATTATCCGCTTCGGCATCTCCTGTATCTGCGCTATCTTCATCTCAGCATGGATTCTCGTACCGACACTATTAAAACTCTCTGACAGAACTCACGGCAAGGGCGGCCTGTCGATGCTTAAGGACTTAAGTCTCATGGGCAGCATCCCTTCTGTCGCACTCAGCTACTCTTTTGGCATGATCAGTCAGAAAGGCAATGTCAGCCTGTTTGCCGGAAGCTTCGTCCTTCTTGGTGTAGCACTTCTCTTCATTGCAACTAACAAAAAGCTCAAGGAAAAACTCCTTTACGCCCTCCTTTTGATCTTCACTATCGCCATGTTCGTATGGCAGCCGCTCGTTGCTCTCTTTTCAATGCTTCGCGTGGTCGAATCTTTCTGGTACCGCTATTCCTATCTTGGCGTTTTCGTCCTTATCCTGATGGCGGCAGTCTTCTATATGGATAACGACAAGAGCAAGCTCAAGGCATGGATGCCGCCTGTAATAGCCGTAGTCTTCTCACTTCTGATATTCGGACTTATTGGAATGTTCCCTTCAAGACTCGAAGATTATATTTTCACCGGTTCATTTTCCAAGCTCGCATTCACCCCTTTCGATACACTTACAGTTCCGCTCATTGCAAAAATCGCATTCCCAATCGCGCTTTCAGTACTCCTTTGCATCCTCATCCTGGTCTGGAAAAAACGTGATACTTACAGGATCTCAGTCGCAGCAGTCATATGCCTTATAATCGCTACGGAATTTCTGTTAAGTCAGCTCGTTCTTGCCAAGACATATGCGACACCCGGCACATTCAATCTCGAAAACTACACGAAGAACGAATTATCCCTTTTAAGCAACATCAACGACGATTCGTTCTCCAGACTTGTTCAGACTTCTTATCACAGCATCCATCTCGAAAAGCACCCGGCTTCCTATAACGAACCCATGGCATACGGCTTTAAATCCGTAACGTCATTCGTTTCAGATCCGGACGAGAAAACCATCGTCTTCATGGATAAGGGCGGCTATAAATCACATAGCACAACAATAACGAATACTTCATCTGAAAATCTCGCATTCGACAGCCTTTTGGGTGTTAAGTATGTGATGCTCCCTTCCACAAGTAACGAGGACGCCGGACTTACATACGTAACAGGAATCGAAGGCTTCAAGAATCTTTATACTAATCCCTATTCTTTCCCGATAGCTTTCGTCTACGAAGGTACAGGCGATTTTGAAAACCCTGCTACAAATCCTTCTCTTTATATCAACGACACGATCAAGCACCTGACAGGAGTTACGGAAGATCTATTCACACCCGTAGAATACGAAGCAAGCCAGGACGGCCTTACATACAGTTATAAGCTCGATCTTGGAACAGACTACGATCCAAATACCAAGATCCTTTATGTAAATTTCGAATCTGATTCCGATATCGCAGCAACGCTTCTTGTAGATGGCGAAGAATGCGCACGCCTCTTCGATTTCCTTGCGCCTTCAATGGTCAAAGTTATTACGACAAACAAGGATGTTACATTGTCTTTGCAGTTTGAATCAGGTGATGAGAATCAGATTAAACCTACAAGCGCTCAGTTCTATCTGCTCGATCTTAACATCCTGAAAAAAGCATCTGAGATTGCAAACAGCAATAAGGCAAATGACATCGTATATAAAGATGGCTACATGAAGCTCACAGTAAACGATGCTAAGGAAGGCGAAAACCTCTTCATCTCTATCCCTAAGGAAAAGGGCTGGACCATAACAAGAAACGGCGAAGTAATCGATTGCAATGAGATCGATGCAAATCTTATGTCCATACCTCTTACAAATGGCACCAACACAATTGAGATGCAGTATAAGCTTCCCTATAAGAGTGCCGGAATGGCAATAAGTGCAGCAGGAATTATCCTCCTCATCTGCACATTTGCTTACCCCACATTAATCTCAAAGATCAATACTCGTAAATCCAGTAAAACTCATCACGACGGCAAAAAGCATAATTGAATGTGCTGTTTCCGGGGAAGTTCTCACGACCGTAATTCTGAGTATCGTATTCGTCGATAGCCCTCTTCTTTGCAAGAACTTCTTCATCAGTTAATGTAATCTTAGTTACCTTGCCCCAGTCAAGATCGAATCCACCCGACGGGAAAGGATTCGTGAATTCAACAATCTCAGGATTACCTGAAGCATCAGTATCAAGTCTTCCCGGCCACTCCAGATCCTCTCCGTGAATAACACTTGAACAGATCGTCGTGTGATAGTTCTTCTCGCTATTTAAAGATTCGACGATATCTCTTACGATCTTAAATGTATAGCAGTGATCAGGATGCCACTCAGCTTCGGAAGTCGTATAAATCTTATCCGGCCTTAAAGTATCGATAAGGTTATAAAGATCGCTCTTAAAATTCGTATAAGAATACTTTGCGCCACTTCCGGTGCAAAGAGTGTGATAGTCGTAGATATTACTTGAAGGATCTGCAAAAGTCGTATCGAATCCGCTGGGCGCAGTAAAAACAATATTCGGATCAGAAGATTCGTAAATACTCTTCAAGATCAGATCGCCATAACCCAGAAAGTAGACATCTGTATCTTCTACGCCAACCTGGGCCAGAGCACTGATACTTTCTCTCATACGGACGGGACCAAGATCACCGCCAAAATAATCGCCATTAGTAAGAAGCACGACTTTTACATCATCGCCTGCTGCCTTAGCCTTCTGGATCGAACCTGCAAAAGCCAGGATCTCATCGTCTTCGTGCGGAGCGACAACCAAAGATACCGTATGCTCGCTCTTTCTCAGACTGAACTTATCAAGCACTACAGCCGAATCACCAGTCTGGAGCTTAAAAGATATCTCGCCAGCACCCTCTTTAAGAGTAACAATCTCAGTTACATGTGAACCGTTTCCTGGAAAAGTAATCTTCTTATAAAAAGCTCCATTAACAAACATGCTGACTGTACCACCGGCACTGAAGCCGTAATCGATATCAAGCTCGTAATGAGAAGTCGAAGTTATATTGTAGTTAAAGCTCAAAGAAGAATCACTGTCGGAAAGATCAACCGCCTTCTCCCCACTAAAACCGAAAGCATTAAGAGTATTCGAATGCTTAACAAGGCAATCTTCTGCCTCAATATATCCCTTTTCCATATCGAAAACAGGGGCCTTCTTCTCACACCCTGCAAAAGGCAGCAAGACCGCAGAAGCAAGCACAGCAGCAATAATTTTACGGCAGGAGTGTGACATCATAAGTAAACACCTCATCTGATATAAATTCTTCGCTGTTGCTCCACCAGGCAGTTATTGCTTCCATACGCTCGCCGATAAATGCGTCGCAATACGCTCTTCTGTCTTCATTATCTTCGAAAAATGTGATCTTACCCTTAACGTGATTGCCGCCAATCTCAGCCTGATGTTCCATTCCCTTGGGATAGAACTTAAACAAACCAACCAGTCCACCGTTATGAACATAGCCGTGATCGGAATCGTAGCCATCAATAGTTACATAACAACCGACAATATCAGGATATCCTGCGGCGCAGATACCGCCCATAAACTGCTCATCCTTAGTAGCCTTGTCAGTATCAATACAGATTAGAGTAACATCAGCATTCACAGATTCAATCTTGCCGTAGCCATAACCGATAACACCGCCAACGCCAAACATCCTGTCGTGAGCTTCAAGCTTCAATGTGCCATCGATACTGCAGTTTGTTATGAGAGAATTGCCCATGTAACCTGCGAAAGCACCGATAAAGCAAGGTGAATCACAAGATACATCAACATTTACATTACTTAATGTGAGGTTTCTGATCTCAGCATCTTCCATAACACAGAAAAGACCTGCAAAAGAAGTATCGTATTCTTTCATGTTGCCGTCGAAAGTGCTTCTGGTAGATGTACCGATTGAACTAATCTTGAGATTACTTATCTTGTGGCCATTACCTTCAAGGATGCCATTAAAATCAAAAGGCACCCATTCACTTCCACCAAGATCAATATCGCTATTGAGAATATATTTTCCTGAAGGCTTGTTCCTGATCAAGGCCAGATCAGATGCGTCATTCACCTTCGTATATGTCATGAGTTCTAACTTATGGCCAAGGTCATATTCTGTAAATGCGAAATACAGACCGGCACCTATAATCACCAGTACCAGGAAAGCTAATAGAATACCTATCTTACTTTTCTTCTTGCCCTTATCACTCATTCAAATTACACGTCCAACATCGCAAAAGTCTTCATTGCCTGCTTAACATTTTCATACATGCCTTCTCTTGCAACCATGAATATCGAAGAAAAGAATACAGGTTCTGATGACTTAAGTCCATCTATATATGCTTTAGCAGCGCTACCGCCAGCCTTATCCATATATGTGAAGTAATTGATCTTCCTGACGCCTGCTAATACCGCCTTATGGTAATCGCTACTGCTTACACCTGAACCGCCATGCATTACAACAGGGATATTAGATGTCTTAGCACGAACATTTCTTACTACATCGAAATCAAGTCTTGGTTCCTTAAGATAGATACCGTGTGTTGTTCCAAATGAGCAAGCCAGAGCATCGATTCCTGATCTTGTAACAAAATCCAGGGCCATATCAGGATCTGTATATATCTTAGTCTCATCGTCTACGCCTGCACCGTCAGTACCACTTCCGGATTCACGCTTGCCCATTGAGCCAAGTTCAGCTTCAACGCTTGCACCATATTCACGAGCCATCTTAACTGCTTCGATTGTATTTTTAAGATTCTCTTCATACGGAAGGGTAGATCCGTCGTACATGATTCCCGTAAAACCGATATCAAGTGCCTGCTTAAGGTAATCTAATGTCTCACCGTGATCCAAGTGAATACATACCGGCATCTTTGATTTTTTTGCCATATCGACCATGACAGGTCCAATCGTCTTAAGCGGGATCCACGGTTCATGACACTGTGCAAACTGGATGATTACAGGAAGGTCGAGTTCTTCAGCTGCACGAAGCTCAGCTTCGATCGCCTCAAGACCGGTTGCATTAAATGCTCCTACAGCAATATTTCTCTTCTCAGCGATATCCATCATTTCCTTAAGTGTGATTAACATATTAGTCCTCCAGAATTTCCCAGCCGTTATTGATTCTTTCTTCAAGTTCTTTCAAAGGCTTTAGTCCGCCAAGCGCATCGTAAGTTGTAACTGCACAGGCACCTTCAGCGGCTGCAAGCTTTACGCACCATTCAGGTGATTTCTTATCCATAAGAGCCATCAGGAATGCAGCGATACTTGTATCACCGGCGCCCGTTCCTGAGAGCACCTTATCAGCCTTGTAGCATTTAACTATACCCTCTTTATCGGCCCACATATCAACATCAAGCGCAAGCCTGCTGCCAACAGCAGAAAGACGTTTTTTACCGGATGTCTTATAGTACATACCCTTAGTGCCGCACTTGATAAGGACCACGCCCGCGCCAAGTTCTATAAGCTCGTCTGCCATAGGCTTAACGTCCTTCTCAAAGTCGATCAGGCACGCCATATCGCCGCCCTTAAGGGCCAATGAATCGTAAAGAGGTCTATTTAGCATGAAGCATAATTCTTCAAAGCTCGGCACGAAGAAATCAACATATTTCAAAGCGCCTGATAAGATTTTCTTCCAGTCAGCCTTGCCGGACTCAGCATCAGGATCGATCGCTGCAAAATCCAAACTCGTCGCAATTCCCTTATCCTTCATGCGCTTAAGCATATTAATTAGCTCCACGCCGTCTTCGACGAACATGGAACGCATCAAGGGCGGATAGCCAAAGTGGAACAAAGCCGCATCGTTAAGGCTCTCATCTTTTATATCGCTGTTACGGAATGTATCGTTAGCTCCCGGATTATGAAGGAAGATTCTATCTACACCGGGCACTGCCAGCACAACTGAATACGAAGTGGAACTGTCTTGATCTTCAATAAGTCCGGACACGCCATAACCTTTGGCAATATCCTTGACCATTCCTCCGAAAGGATCAGTTCCGATCTTTCCCATGAGTTCGACATCTGCACCAAGGATCTTCAAAGCAAGGCCGGTATTTGCAACGCTTCCGCCCGTATGAACATCAGCCGCATCAACATTTATAAGTTTTCCCGGAACCAATACATCGCCGACATTTGCAGAAGATTTTGAAGCAGGGAAAACAGGTGTGATATCAAGGCAAATATGCCCTGCAGAAATTATCTTGTGGTAAGTCGATTCAGACATATCGATTCCCTCACGAAGCTTTCGTCAGCACCACGCTGCTATCTTTTATTATAGACCTTTTACCTCAAGGTATTGATGTATTTTTCGTATCTTAAGTTATGCGCCTTCATCGAATCTTCCGAATCAACGTGGGCAAGGAATGCTTCCTTATCAAGCCACTTGTACTCGGTCGTCTCGCCATCCTGCAAAACCACGCTGTCCTTATCGCAGCTTACGCCTACCAGATACGAATAGAACATCGTCTTATTGGAATCCTTGAAGCGAATATCAACAAGCTCCATATAGTCAGGTGTAAGACCGGTCTCTTCCAGAAGCTCTCTCTTACCGGCTTCCAGAGGATCTTCACCGCTTACCGCCGAACCACCTGCACTCGCCTCCCAGAATCCGGGATATGTCTCCTTGCATTCGCTTCTCTTGGTAAGAAGATACGTTCCATCCGAATGAAGCACCAGAAGATCCACCACCAGATGATAGCGGCCTTCAGGAATATCCTTGACCTTGCTGTAACCTCTTACAAAAGTCTCGCCCGTCCTGTTACCTTCACGGTCGTACAGATCCCATATCTCCTTGCTCGCATGAACAATTGTCTTCAGAATCTTTAATACACGAAGCTCACGCTTGATCATGACCTCGTCGAAAAGAACATCGCTTCTATATTCGTCATTAGCCTTTATCGCCTCATCAAAATCAACGATCTTCAGAACAAATCCGGCATCGCTCTCATAATCATCAAGTTCCTGAGACACGAGCGCATCTTCAACATCGCAGAAATAGTAATAGTTCTCCTGCTCGAAAACCGTATCCTTCCTCTTATCATACTTTTGTCTTCTAAAAACGCTTCCGAACTCACGGATACTTTCAGGCACAACGACCATTCCGGCCTCTTCCCTGACTTCACGGATCAAGGCCTGCTCTTTATCCTCATCGTCGTGAATTCCGCCGCCCGGAAACTTGTAGTACTTCTCCTTCTGGCTATACACGAGTGCAATCTTGTTATCCTTAACGATAACAGCTCTTGCAGAAGGCCTTCTGAATACAGCATCAGACTCTTTATAGTCTTTAAAATCTATCTCGAAAAGTGTATTCATAAATCACGACTCCGGTAAAAAACACATCAGTTAAAAATAAATAAAACCGTTATAGCAACAATACTCAAAGCACACAATATACCGAATACGATTCTTCTCTTTCCCTTAAATGACATAACATAGCAGCCAATCTGGAAAAGGATGAATGCACATGCAAGTATCTGGAAAGGAAAGTGAGAGATCATCACATTAAAATGCTGGGCGAATTCATAACTTAAGAAGAGAATTGCAACCATGAAGATTGCGATACTCACATTATTTTTCTTATTGGTAAACCAGGCAATAAACGCACCGGGAAACGTCAGAAGAGTCCAGATAAACCATCCGGAGTAATCAACAAATGTTCCCCATCCCCTTGCGTCAAAAGGCACCTTCACAAGATATACCAGAGGCTGGCTTATGAGGAAAAACAGGAACACCTTAATGGCAGCTTCCAAAGGTTTCTTGGTCCTTGAAATAATCACCATCGTTGCAAAAATCCAGAATTCAAAACAAACACCGATGTTAAATAATGAGTTATATTGAATTGCAGGAATCTTTAGAAACTCAACATCCAAAATGGCACCACATAATACGCCGCAAATAATCGCGAAAATAATGATGTGCTTATAGGACAATTCCTTTGCCTTGATAATCTTACTTAGATACATCTTCACTAAGTTCCTTTTTTCTGTTTACTGCAAGCGGCACAACAATCCATACAAGCGACTTCGCAATATACAAAATCGCATATCCTAAAGGAAGCTTCGTTCCTTCGTCGCGAATAATCATATCAAGAATAACGCCTGAATAAGGATTAACAAGTTCAGCGCCTATAGCTGCTACTCTTGAAGTCCCCTTAAAGTAATCGTCATTATCAAAAACTTCCGGAGAATACTCCTGGCCATTTAAGTGTGCAATCTTGCTCTCCGGATCGATATAGAAATCTCCGGTATATCCGTCTTCAAGAAGCATCGGCTCAATCTCAGCCAGATAATTGTAAGAATACATATACTTTTCACAATAAAGACCTGACTCAATTATAAGCGCACCAAGGCACGCACAAAAAACTAAAGTGACAACAATAACCGAAGCAATCTTCTTGAATTTAATTACTCTGATCAGCGTGGACAAAGCACAAAAACCACCAATCAATGAGATCAATCCGACGAGAATAAGTACAAGCCCGCCATTCTGAGGAATATAGAACGGCACTTTATTTATTGCCATGAGTACAAGTTCAATTAACACAAACAGAAGAAAACTGCCTATAGCCGTAATAACACTCAAAAGTATATTTTTCTTCTTCCCACTTGCGAAAAAATACACCGGATAAACCAACAATGCAGAAAAAACAGCTGCATAAAGTAAGCAAGCAGATACAATTCTCTCATCGATATTAATAAGTGAACTCTTCAGATAATCAGTCATCTGCATATCAGGATCCGTATTACCAAAGGCAATAATCGCATACATACTATCGTCAAAGAAAATTACACTTCGGGTTTCTGCTGTTAACTCTTTATCCTTCAGATCAGCATAAGTTTTGCCCAAATCACTGCAACCCTTTGCCGTAAAGAAGGAAAATACTCCCAAAAACATCACAGCAATAACAATCATTACAATACAAAAGATCTTATTCTTCTTCATTCCCGTTATCTCTTTCCCATAAATCTGATAAACAGAAATAATAATGCCACAAAAGACCGATTAAAGCATTCCTTTTTTACTATCTCTGTGCAAATATAAATCAAGAGCAACGCATCGAGATAATCATCCAGAAATCATGCATTATCGCTTTGGACTGTGTCCTTACAACAAGGAATTTTCAAATCTTATAACCTCTTCAGCCACTCAACAATCCCGTCTGCAATCATTTCAATATCCTCATCAATCCAACGTTGTCTTGACCCTGATACTCGTTGTAAATACTGCTTATCTGTAAATGCATTTTCAAGTCGAGTTATGATGCTTTCATAATCATTCTCACGCATCGCCTCATCATCAAAGATAAGCAATTGAATCGCATCACGAATCTTTTTATCATCAACAATATCTTTTAGATAATACATATCAAAAATATCTTTATGTCTTCTGCTATTTGAGCCAAAGATTAATAGAGCTCGAAGTTTTTCCACAAATGATTGCTCTACGGTATTTTTAAGTAAACTTGCTCCCGCCTCATCCATACAAACATCAAAACAATATTCATCCTGTTTGATTTCAAAATGCTTGTGCACTCCGATATCAATCTTGCTCCTGATGATAGTTCCGTTCTGGTCTTCTATCTTTACCTTAATACTTTTTCCATGATAGTCTTGATGCTTGAGTTCTTCTATATCACCGTCTATAGAAATATCCACACCATCTAAACAGTTCATTTTATCTACAAACAATCTAACTGATTCATCTGAAAGAGAGTAATGGACAAAATCCAAATCAATATCTCTGGTTGCTCTACGATTATTATTGGTAATACTTCGCATTACAACACCACCCTTAATGGTAACATTCCGATTAAGTGGTCCGCTTGCAATTGCCTTAAGCACTATATCCTGACAAACCCTTGCTGAAGCTAAATCAACAGTAAGTCCATCCGCCCGGTAAATCTGCATCATCTTATACAAATCCAATGTTACAGAACCTCCTCATCAAGGGCCTTTTTTATCATTTTACTTTTTGGAAAAATGTCAGCATATTCCTGAATCCTCCAAAGTTGTAAGTTACTAATAATTGCTCGATACTTTAACAGAATTTCCTTGTATAGATCATGAGGCATAGTGTTCTTATTGCGTAAGAGTTCTATAAGCATTCGTTCTTTATCGTAAATTCTTACTTCGTAACCATCAATGATTACGTTCTCTACGCCTTTATCAAAAACATCATCACGAACATAAATCTGAAAAACTCTATCATCAGTTATTTTAGATGCCTTTGACTTTGTAGCCATGCTATATTTTTCTGGAATAAGATCTGTAAGTCCATGGTAATAAAAAGCATATTCGCCAGAAAGAATCGCATTGGGATATTTGGTGGCTATTGTTGCTATTTCTGGAACATTCTCACTATCAGAATAAATACCTTCTTCAATTTTATAAATCTCTCCAGCAGCAACTGCTTTATCAAATCGATACTGACTTCCGTATTCGCTTACAAAATCACTGTATGTTTTGAGCATTTTGTACACCTCGGTTATTTGTATATTTTTACCTAGTTTTGCACTAATACTACTCCTTTCTCCGCTATTTATCAATGTATTTCTCGGTATTTTTCACATTTTTACCTTTGAATACTTCTTAATAAAAGATCATTGAAAGCATTCCTTTTTTACTATCTCTGTGCAAATATAAGTCATCTGACTTCTAAGGAACGATTCGTGCAAAGTAAAGTAATCACAACAGAAAGACTTACTATCCGCCCTATCGAGACGGGCGATATAAACGCTATTCATGCCTACGCAGGTGATCCATCAATTAATATGATGATGTTCCTGCCAAATGAGACGCTTGCTGATACTAAGGCCTTTGTAGATTACTCAGTTTCTCAGTGGAACTTGGAAAATCCTGAAGACAGAGAATATGTCGTAGTCCTTAATGGCCAGATAATCGGTGGAGTAAATCTTGAGTGTTGCCAGGATCAAACCTATGAGATCGGCTGGACAATCCACAAGGATTATCGCAATCACGGCTATGCAACAGAAGCCGCACGAGCTCTTATCGCTTACGCTTTCGCCGAACTTAAAGCTAACCGCGTCCAGGCTCACTGCGACAGCAGAAATACCGCATCAATGATAGTCATGCAGAAATCAGGCATGAAGCTTATCGACGACCAAGGGACAAGATACTACCCAAAGACCAATATTACTTCCGGTGAGTATCTGTATGCAATCGACAGAAAGCTAAGTTGAAAACTTCAGTTTCAGTTTTACACCAAAAGAACCCTTATAAAAAATCCTCCTCACCATTGGCGAGAAGGATTCATACACGATTACTTAGAAGCTTTTTTACTTTTAAGAAGCGGCCTTGCAATCTTTACATTAAAGAACTCAATAAGTGGTCCCATGAAGAAAGCCGTAATGATTGTACCTACACCTGCAATAGTTGGAATATCCTTTACTGCACCACCTGCCAAAAGGAACAGGGCGCAGCCAAGGATAACGCAGATAAGGTCAGTAACGACTCTTACATACTGAAACTTACCCTTCTTCCATGTCTTAGAGATAATAAGAGCAACTGCATCATAAGTAGATACACCCAGATCAGCAGTCATATAAAGTGCTGAACCGATGCAGATAATAACGATACCGACAACAAGACAGAGAATTCTAATATATATGTTAGGGTTAACGATAACTTTCTGCAGAAAATCATAAGTCCACTGTGTGATATAACCGAGCAAGAACAGATTAATAAAAGTCGCAATACCTATATAGTGGCGGTCAGCAATAAGCGAGAAGGTAAGAAGGATAACGTTAACAATTATATAAAGTGTGCCGAAGCCGATAGGAATTAGATTATCCAGGCCTGCCATCAAAGACTGGAAAGGATCCACTCCAAGAGCAGCAATCTTAAAGATTCCTACGCTGATAGCACAAATAACAACACCGACCAATGTCATGAGTATTCGTCTGCAGTTGGTCTTTAAGTAATTCTTTGTTTTCTTTATATCAAAACCCATAGTACACCTCCACTAAACCCGTAAGATAATTACACACAAAGCAGATTATTACTATCAGAAATATAGCTTTATTATCAGGAAGAATAATTACTTATAGAACAATTACTAACAAACTCAGAAATAATGCCCTGGTTAGCCTCCGAATACGAGTTAAACAGTATTCCCATATGTCCATCCTCACCACTATCAATCAGGCTGTTTTTTACCCCTGCTTTGTCCAGCAAGCCCTTCATGTAATAGCTCATCGCCTTAAGCTCATCCTTGGCGTTAGTCACGATGGTTACTTCAGGAAGCTTTGAAAGCATCTCATTTTTCTCGAAAACAAGATAGCTATAACGTGGATCCTTCTTATATCCCTTCCCGAAAACCATATCTCTCATGCCATTATAAGCAATACTGTTCTTATAAAAATGCATAAGACCACAATCCAGCATTACCTTACTGTATGAATATGTTCTGGGCGGCAAGCCATATTCTTCCCTCATCTTCGAATCAACACAAAGGAGACTTTCAGCCAATGCAAGAACACCGCCTGAAGAATGACCGACAATATAAAGTCGATTAGCATCACCGCCATATTCACCGGCATGTTTAACTACCCAAGAAACGGCCTTATCAATATCAGATATCTGATTCATAACCGTGAATTCCGGATAAGCCAGGCGATAGTTTACGCTAAACACAACAGCGCCATTTTGTGCCAGATAATTACAAAACAATCTATCAACACTTTTATCATGTGATATGAATCCACCGCCATGAATATCTATTACAATCGGCTTAATCTTTCCATCTTCGCGAAAACAGATATCCAGCGTATGCTCTATCGAATCATCACCCAAATAGTTAATATCCCTATATTCCAGAACAGACTTATCCATCCTGCTCTCATCAATTCGAGCAAGATCTCTAATATAGGCCTTCTGGCCGCTGGACTTCATTATGCGGTTAATCATAAAAGATACTCTGGGAGTGTTTTGAGTAATAATACCATAATCATGAACACTACTCTCAAATACGCACACAGAGAACTGCGAAAGGAGTAAGTCAAAAATCTTTGTCGGGATTAAATGTAATAATGCCAACTGATATTTGTGAGCAGAATAAATTAGCTGACTATTTTACCAATCTTGATAACCTTATCACTCTTCATCAGAGTAAGTAATCTATCTGGTTTTACATGATTTTGAGTACCAATAATACTCATATATCTGGTTTATATGCCAAAACTTGGGAACAGCGTAAGCTTGGAGATATTGTTGATAGAGTAACTAGAAAGAATACTAATCTTGAATCGGAATTGCCGCTGACAATATCTGCACAATACGGTTTGATAGATCAAATGGAGTTCTTTGGTAAGAGAATAGCAAGTCATGATATCAGTGGATACTATCTTCTAAATAATGGAGAGTTTGCGTATAACAAGAGCACTTCGGGAGATGCTCCTTGGGGTGCGGTAAAAAGATTGGATAGATACGAAAATGGCGCCGTATCAACACTTTATATTACTTTTGCGATAAAAAATCCTGAAAAAACTGATTCGGATTTTCTAGCAAGATACTATGATACAAATCTATGGCATAAAGGAATTCAAGCAATAGCTGCTGAAGGCGCAAGAAACCACGGATTACTAAACATAGCCCCAATGGATTTCTTCGATACTACATTGATGATGCCAAAATCCATAGATGAACAACAGGCTGTGGCAAAGACAATTACATCTGTCGACAACCTTATCACTCTTCATCAGAGTAAGCATATTCAAAAGTTTACGTCTCAAACTACGCCTAAAATCACACAGAAATAACCGCTTCTACATCAAACTTGGGAACAGCGTAAGTTTGGTGAAGTGTTTTCCGGTCTGCAAAACAATACTCT
>JAKSRC010000032.1 GCA_024403855.1 Saccharofermentans sp.
GAGGCATGATAAAAAGTTAAACAGAGGTGAAGCTAAATCTCACTGGATGTAAAATCAAGCAAACAGTGAGACAGAGTAGAGACCAATTCGACATATTTGCTGGTTCTTAGAAATCGATTGGGAGAATGAAGAGTTAGAATCGAATCATGCAGTAGTCAAAAAGACTGAATAGGAGATTGGAAGCGACACCTTAACAGAAGCTGTCTTGCTGAAAAGTTTTTAACGGAGGTTAAGAAGATGAAGCAGGCAGAAATAAGCAGATTGTGCGTTGGAGTTGATTTGCATAAAACGCAGTTCACGGTTTGCGCACTAACAGAAGACGGAGAAGTTTTACTTCAGGAGATGTATCTCACAAATGAAGAAGGCTATAGGGCATTCATTGAAGAGATGCATAAGGAAGAAGAAAACGGATACACCATCGAGATTGCAGTTGAAACAACAGGAAATGCAAGATTCTTTAAGAATCAGATGGAAAAAGAATATTTTGTGGTCAAGGTAGTTAATACGAATAAGTTCAAAGTAATTACCATGAGTACAAAGAAAACAGATATGAACGATGCAGCAACACTTGCATATTATCTTATGAAAGAAATGTTGCCGGAGGCACATCTGTGTAGCCAGACAAGCGAAGAGATTCGACGAATGCTAAAGACAAGATCAATACTTGTAAGTAGCACGGTAAAGATTAAGAATCAGATTCATGGAATGATGCTTGGCTATGGAATTGAGACGAAAGCAGCTCAGTTTCAGAGCAAAAGAAAAAGGCAGGAACTGATAAACGATCTCGCGAATCACTACTTCTCAGATTTCACTGCCTCATCACTTAAAGTGATGCTTGATATCTTAGATAATTTGTCAGAGGAAATCAAGAAGGTAGAGAATCAGATAGCTGATATGGTTAAAGAAAATGAAGATGTTGAATTGTTAAAAACAATACCTGGTGTAGGTCCAATAAATGCGACAACAATCGCAGCATATACATCAGATATTGAACGATTTGACGGTGACTATAAACGTTTTGCGGCTTATATCGGAATAGTACCAAGTGTACACAATTCAAATGAGACAACGCACTACGGAAGAATCACGAAGCATGGACCACAGGAACTGAGAACAGCCATGGTGCAAGTTGCACTTGGAATGATCAGAGTTCCAAAACAAACATCTGAATGGCGATTAATGAAGAATTACTATCGTCAGAAAACAGATAAAGGTTCTGGCAGAGCAATAATTGCGATGACCAGAAAGATATCGAGAATAGTATTTGTAATGCTTACAACTCGTCAGGAGTTCAATGCAGAACTGATGCTATAAACAAATTAAAAATAAGCAGACAGCTTATTTGCTGTTTGACTTTTTATAGGAGAGTTAATATGAGAAAGAAGATGATAGCATTTATCATAATTGTTTTCATAGAGTCTTTGGGTCTTGCGATGTTTTCGTTGAGTTATAGTAAAAGCAGCGCTGAAAGCATTGCACTCTCAATTCTTATTCCGGAAGACTTGGTGGTGACAACAAACAATGAAATTTGTTTTACTTCGAAAGATGGTTCGGAGAAAACTATTCCTATAGGAACTAAGATAACACCAGATTATATCTTTCCTGACAGTGTTTCTTTTTCATATGGTGAAGATATCCATATTTCAGGTGAGTGGGGCGATTTTATTGAGCAGGAGACTTTGAAGGAACTAGGAAAGAATGCTATAGAAGAACAAACAAGTCAGCGAGAAAAAGCCATTGTACGAGGCATTTGTATTTGCATTGTTGCAGGATTGTGTTGGTTGCTCCTTGGAATAACAGTTTCATATTCTCTTATCAAAAAGGAAAAGATTGTTTTACTAATAGTAATTCATGCAATAGTGATACTTTCAGTCTCTTTTCTGCTTGTTGGCAGTCAGCGGTATTTAGTGCACTGGCAGATTTGATATATACCATAGATAATGGTCCAGATTCTCATCCTGGAATCTATTTACCTTCCGGTAGACGACCTAAACCGTGCTGGAACATTGAGGGTATACTAGCGGAAGAGGAAGTAGCACTGGTATTAGTGTAAAAGGTAAAAAATATGGAACCGAGTATAAATCGTTGTTAACATCTGGCAACATAAAATTTGTAGTACCGACGGCAGGTAATACTACATCGCCAATGGAGACGATGACGAAGAACCGAGTATATGTTACTTTAGACGGAAATGGTGACCCTAAGTTTATTTCGTACTATGATCTGGAAAATAAACGCAAGAAACAAATCGACTTAGATAAGCCGCATTTTGGGGTTCTTCCTCATACCCATCATGGATATAACCATAATGAGGATGACACAGATAAAGGTTTTGCTCATTTAACTGCGAAGGAAAAGGCAATGGTAGATCGTGTAATCAATACATGGAAGGGAGCGAAGAGCAATGCATGGAGTAGATGGACTCGAAGGAAAGAATCTAGTTAAGCTTACGTGGGAGCAATTTCAAGAATGGCAGCGTTGGGGTGAATTCTCTGAAAAAAGTGATAATCCGCCTATGACGGTGGATATGTCATTTGTCTATCGTGATAAGGCATACCATCTCGATATGATAAACCATGTGTTTGCGATATTAACCGACGAGTGGCAACCGATAGAAACCGATGTTAATTTCTTGAAATTGGTGACGAAGCCAATAGAGAAATGGGATGGAAGAACCTTTTGTGAATTAATCGAAGAGATGTGGTTTGTAGACTGAGTTTAGGTATTGAGTGAATGATTGCCATTGTTTAGGGTAATTGTAAAGAGGGCAAAACAAATTGTGATTATGGAAATAGTGAGTAGCTGATTCAAAGGAATAGCTACCCACTAACCATAGCACATAAAAAATGACATTAAGATTTTCTGAAGTGTTAAATTGTGTTGTCAAAAAGACAGGATATGAATTATCCGTTTTCAAAAACAAATCCAAATGAAAAAGAATTGACTATGTGATTTTCACTTGATAATATTTTTACATGAACAATCCTGACAGAAGAAAACAGATATTGGATATTCTTGAAGCAGAGGACGAGATCAATACGAGCGTTCTCTCGACCAGACTTGGCGTTACCGGCGCCACAATAAGAACCGATATCAGAGCTCTTGAGAGGGAAGGTGCTATTGTAAGATTCCATGGCGGAATCAAACTCCCACACAAGATGTCTTCATATAGTGGCGAGAACTACATGGTCAGAGCTGTTACGCACGTTGATTTGAAAACGGCGATAGGTGCAAAGGCTGCTACATTGGTTGCAAATGGAAATACCATTTTCATGGATGCAAGTTCTACTACTTTTCATATGATTCCATACCTCAAGAAGGCTAAGGATGTTACTGTCATTACCAACGGAATCCATACAGCAATGGAACTTCAGAGGAACAGCAACTTCAAATCCATCATCATTTTGGGTGGTATGCTCAGGCCTCATTCAGGTGCAATTGAAGGACTTTCATCAAAAGAAATGATAGGAAGACTTTCAGCTGAATTTTATTTCGTATCAGGTAATGGCTTTTCTGCTGATGCCGGACTTACAGGTGATAATTTTTTCGAGCTTGAACTTAAGCGCCTTTGTGCTGACAGAGCCAAGAAAATCGTTGCGCTGGTTGATTCTACAAAGCTTGGAGCCGATTCTGCATCTTCTTTCATTCCTGCTGAAAGAATTGATTTTCTTGTTACTGATTCCGGAGCTTCACCTGAAAGTGTCGATTTGTGCAGAGCTAAGGGAATTGAAGTCCTCATAGCTGATGTCTGAAGCCGTTTTTTACCGCTTTCGTTAATTTTTCTTTATTTAATTTTTAATGTATAATGGTGTATTGAGTAAAATTCTCTTTGCTGAGGTATACATTAAATGCAGGTTAATCCGATTATCTTGCCCAGTTGGCTTACAAGTCAGTGCGTTTTCCAGCAGGGCGTTGAACATAAGATCGAAGGTGTTGCAGCTCCTTCTGCGACAGTTACATTAGAAATCGTCAAAGATCCTACTGACGGTAGAAAAGTCAGTAAGCTCGATACTGATTACGGTGTCATTTTGAGCCGTGAAGCAACTACGAATGCAAAAGGCAGATTCAGTTTTACGATTCCGCCTTATAAGGCTTCCGGCGACGCATATACATTTACTTTCAAGTGCCTTTCTGATCAGACTACTCTGACAGATATCCGCTGTGGCGATGTCTGGGTATTCCTTGGTTCTGATTTCCTTTCGATTCCCATGAAGGAAGCAAATGCTACGAAGGCACCTTTGAAGCGTAAGGTTATGAATTATCTGCGATTCTACCTTCCTTCAAGATCCGGTCTTGAAGATGGAGAGGAGATCTATAGCTACGAGGAAAAGACTCACTACAAGAATTCCGAGTGGATCAAGGTCACAGAGACAGCAAAGCTTGCCATGGTATCTTCATCTGCTTTCGCTTTTGCGTATCGTTTGAGCGATCAGATTTCATATCCTGTAGGTATCGTAGATCTTTCATATAACGATTCAACGATTATTAACTGGATTGCTCCATTCGCTATGGACAGGGTAGAAGCCCTCAAGGATGTTGTTAAGTCAATGGGACTCTATCTTGATGAAGACGCTTATAAGAATCTCCTCAAGATCGATGAGAAGAAGAAGAAAGCTTCTGAACTCAAGGAAGAGTACAAAGAGACGATTGAATCCGGCGATATCGATATTTCAATGCAGGATGAGATTAAGAGACTTGAAGGTCAGGATCCTGACGATATTAAGCCTCTTGATATCGATTTCCCTACATCTGATGACAGCTCACTCAATTCTGCTAAGGGTCACAAGGAGAATATCTCTTTTACTTCAGCAAGCCAGCTTGATTTTGATATGATTCCTGAGAAAAAGGATGATGATAAATTGAGCAGGGCAGATGAGAGAAAATTCATCAAGTCCAAGTACAGAATGTCAATTCTTTACAGATCCAAGCTTGTTCCTTTGAAGAATCTTGCAGTAAGAGGATTCTGCTTCTCACCTGATAAGGGCGAGCTTCTTTTCGAGAGATACGATCTTTTCCTTATGGGACTTCTTACTACGCTTGCAGAAGTTTTCGAGCCTAAGGAAGTTTTCGATGATTCACTTATGCCGTCAATTCTTTTCGTAACGATGCATCCTAACGATGTTGACTTCGAAAATCCCTACAGCGTTCTTGAATTCAACGAGAATTTTACTGCATTTACCAAGATGCTCAGCATGCCTTCAGGTATCGTAAGTATGCATGACATGCTCCTGCCTGATAAGACAATCAGTTTTATCCTGGGTATGAGACTTGCGACAATTGCTTTGGGAACTCATTTCTCACCAAAGATGAGTAAGTCTTCACCTGAGCCGAACGACATTGAGATCGCAGGCAACAAGAGAATTATCAAGTTCAGCAATCTGAATTCAGGTCTTAATGCGCAGGATGCGACAGGCGAGATCACAGGATTTGCTGTTGCAGGCGAAGACCGTATTTTCTATCCGGCACACGCAAAGAGCCTTTATGGTATGTGCGTAATGGTCTGGAGAGATGATATCGATGAACCTGTATCAATCACTTATGGTTTTACTCCTTTCCCTCACGACGCGACTTTGAAGAACGGTGAAGATCTCCCGATTCTGCCTTTCAGATTCGACAGAGATCCTGCATATTTCGCACCCGATCTGAGCTTTACTCATTGCGACAGTCTTCAGTTTGTAGGAAAGAGAACACCTGATTCTGACTTTGAGAATCTTGAGATCTACAGAACTTTCAAGGGAAAGGGTATTATTTCTCAGGATACGATTCACAAGCTTACCGGTATAGCTTCTTTGAGAATCCGTTATGAGACTGACAAGTCTTTGTACGGCTTTGAGCCTTGCCTTGAGTATGCTTCACTTTTCTCTCCTATCGAGATTTACGGAAGAACAAAGATTCAGCTCTCAGTATTCAATCCTGACCAGAAGAAGAAAAAGCTCATCGTTGAAGATTTCGGTGAGGCCGAGATTCGTCAGCAGCTTACCTGGCAGACGATAACACTGGATTATTCCGAGAGCGGACCTATCAGGCTCGACAGCCTGAGGATCTATATAGAGGACAAAGACCGTAACGGTGAGATCTATATAGACGCGATTAATTTTATTTGAAACGAGGACATTTAAATGGCTAACAAGCTATTGTCTGCTATCGAAGATGATATCTTTTTGTCCGAAGGCTCAATGCCTATCGTGATCGAAGGATTGGAGCATCTTTACGATACAAAGGATTCTTTGCCGGATGAGAGTATGCATAATTCACATGAGCTGCTCTGTCTTCGCGAAGGCAAGATTGAAGCTGTTATAGGTGGTGAGACAATACAGCTTTCGAGAGGATCGGTTGTTGTAATCAGACCTCTTGTAAGGCACAAGCTTATCATCAAGAGCGAAAAGGTTGATATGCTGAATCTGTACTTCGGTTTCGTTCACGATACATCCGACCTTAAGCTCACAAAAGAGACCGGCAGTGTTTCCGGTAAAACTGAAGCAAAGAATAACAGCGCCGGACCGAGCGTTTCCATTCCGGGTTCGCTCGCGAAAATTACACTCGAGAGTTTTCTTAAATTTGCTGATCTTGGTATCACGGAAGACAACGAGATGACAAGACTTCCTTTCTTTGTTGTAAAAGGTGGCGAAAAGAAAGAGATTAACGAGCTTGCCGAGCGAATCGTTGAAGAGAACAAAGAGAACCGTTATGCAAGAGACCTGATGGTTCACACACTTACGGTAGAGCTCATGATTACTCTTTCCAGAGCATTGCGTTCGGAGTGGGAAGAGAGCCTTAGCGTTAAGAATGGAAAAGCCAAGGAGCTTGTCACTATTGCAAAGCAGTTCATGGATGAGAATTTCGATCAGGGAATCACAGTATCTGAAGCAGCTGCTTATGTATTCTTGAGCCAGGGCTATTTTACAAGAGCATTCAGAGATGAACTGGGTATAAGCCCAATGAATTATCTGATGAAGAAAAGAATCGAGAAGGCTTGCAAGCTTCTCCAAAATAACGAGATCAAAGTATCCGCTATTTCCTTGCAGTCGGGTTTCTCGTCGCCCCAAAGATTTAATGTGGCATTCAGAAAACAGATGGGCATGACACCCATGGAATATCGCAAAAAGTATCTGTAAGAACGAAGGTGAATAAAATGTACGATTACGATAATGACAATTCGATACCTGAGGAAAGCCGCAAGAATATGGATCTTCCGAAGATCGAGAATGCTGTAAGGGATATCCTTGAAGCAATCGGTGAGGATCCGAACAGAGAAGGAATTCTTGAGACTCCTCAAAGAGTAGCAAGAATGTATGCCGAAGTTTTCGCCGGACTTCACAGAGATATCAACAAGGACATTAAAGTTTTCCAGAGTGAAGGAAATGATGAGATGATCCTCATAGGTGATATTCCTTTCTACTCAATGTGCGAGCATCACCTGCTTCCTTTCCATGGAAAAGCACATGTTGTTTATATTCCCAGAGACGGCAAGATTTTCGGCCTTTCTAAGGTTGCAAGAATTGTTGATACTCTTTCAAGAAAACCCCAGCTTCAGGAGAAACTTACATCTGAGATTGCAGATGCTATCGAAAAGGCAGTTGATGCAAGATCGGTATGCGTTGTTCTTGAAGCAGAGCACCTCTGCATGACAATGAGAGGAATCAGAAAGCCGGGTTCAAAGACAGTCACTTCAGCTATGAGAGGTGGCTGCAGATCCGACATCAGAACTCGTAACGAAGCGCTCGCTCTGATCAACAGACAGCGCGTTGGAGCATAACGGAGATAGCTGGTTTATGATTACATCTGACGGAAGATTTTCGGGCATTTACAAATGTGGTAACCGTACTCTTGAGTTCGGCAAGAAGACTCTTGTGATGGGTATTCTTAATCTCACACCGGATTCGTTTTCTGATGGTGGAAAATTCAATAATGTTGACGCGGCAGTCGACAGATGTGCGCTCATGATCTCGGAGGGTGCTGACTGCATTGATCTCGGTGCAGAGGCAACCGGACCTAAGTCCGTTCCGATCACTTCAGAAGAAGAATTGGAAAGACTTATTCCTGCTTTGGAAGCGATAAGGAACAGGTTCGATATCCCTTTGTCAGTTGATACTTTCAAATCAGAAACAGCGAAAGTCGCTATTACTTACGGCGCAGATATCATCAACGATATCACCGGATTCTTAGGCGATCCTGACATGGCCACAGTCGTAGCAGATAATAATGTCGGATGCGTCCTGATGTTTAACAAGAGAACTAACGGCGACACATCACCTTACGTCGATACGATCAGCGTAAGAGCAGTGAAGGAACTTACTGAAAGTATCAATATTGCTAAGAAAGCCGGCATAGAAGATTGCCGCATAATGACTGACCCGGGAATCGGTTTCGGTACAACAAGAATTGAGGACGCAGAGCTTTCTTCCGCTTTGCTTTCTCTTGGTATGCAGGGCAAATATCCGGTTCTTTATGCTGCTTCAAGAAAAAGATACGTAAGACTTTTTGCAGGTGGTGATCAGGCAACGATTGACCAGCTTGATTATGCTACCGCAGGCCTTTCTTTCATGGCTGCTTCGGTGGGTGCTTCTATGGTGAGAGTTCATAATGTTGCTGCTTCAAAGCTTGCCCTGAAGAACTTCGACGATACTTTCTACGCTTTTGCGAACATTTGATATCGAAAGGATAAGAGGAATTGGATAAGATTACACTCTCGAAAATGTGTTTTGAAGGTCATACAGGCTGTCTTGATTTCGAAAAGAAGGACGGACAGAACTTTTATGTATCTTTAGAGCTTTTTGTTGACAGAATAAAGGGCTGCTATTCAGATGAGCTTTCCGATACCGTTGATTATTCTCAGATTTACGAGGTAACAAAAGAAGTAGTTACTTCCGATAGCGGCAATCTCATTGAACATCTTGCGCAGAGAATTGCTGATGCCGTTCTTAAGGCTGATGGTAGTATCGAAAAGGTGATCGTTAATGTTTCCAAGCCTGATGCGCCGATAGATGGTGTTTTCGAGACTATGGAAGTTACGATTGAAAGGTCAAGGAAAGAATTTGTAATTCTGTCTTTGGGAAGCAATCTGGGAGACAGGGAAGATAACATAAGCAAGGCTGAAGAAGCGTTGAGAAATCTCCCCGGAATAGAGGACTTCAGGGTCGCTTCAATTTATGAGACTGAACCTGTAGGACTTGAAGAACAGCCATATTTCCTTAATACCTGCGTCGGATTCTATACTGATATCGATCCTTTCGAACTGTTGGATAAGATCCATGTTATTGAAAGTAATCTTCTGAGGACAAGGGAGATTCACTGGGGTCCGAGAACAATCGATATCGATATTATTTTCTACGGTGATAAGGTCATTATGAAGCCGGAACTTACAGTTCCTCATCCCAGATGGAATCTGAGATCTTTTGTCACAGTACCGCTAAGAGAACTTAAGGATGTAGGACAGGAACACCCGGATGACAAAGAAGTGTCCCTTTATCGGGAGCGTCGATAATTGAGTTATCAGGTATCAAAGTTTATAATTAGGCACGTCATTTAATAAGATGGAGGAATTTATGTCAGAGAATAATTCGGGCGCGAATATGCAGCAATCGGATAACAGAAGCGGCGAGCAGAATAAGGATAAGCGCCAGAGATTTGATCCGTCTAAGCAGGATGGTCGTAGGAATAACTACAATCGTAACAGAAGAAGAAGGAATAACGGACCTAGACAGGGCCAGTTCGATAATAAGAAGAATGATTCTGCTGAAGCAGTTCAGGATAACAAGAATCGTGGCAATAAGCCGCAGCCTTCCGGACGCGAGCAGAATAACAATAACAAAGCTAAGCGCAATGATGTTCAGGGACAGGATAAGAGGAATAACCAGTTCGGTGAGAGAAGACCTAAGAACAGACGTCCCAGAGAGTTTGATAACAGTGAAGTTGCCAAGAACGTCAAGAAGGTTGAGACTATCGAAGACATCAGAAGCGACAATGCAAGAATTACAAAGGAAATTTATCTTGAGATTGCTTCTCTCAAGAATATTAATCTCAACTGATGATGAAGGGTATATTCATAACATTTGAAGGCATCGACGGGTGCGGAAAGAGCACTCAGTGCGAGATGCTTAAAGATTATCTTAAGGACAGCGGCAAGGATTTTATCTTTGTCAGAGAACCGGGCGGCACCGTTATCGGTGAGCGCATCAGAGAGATTCTTCTCGATAAGAAGAACAGCCAGATGACGCCAAGAGCAGAGCTCCTTCTTTTCGAGGCTGCCAGAGCACAGATAACAGAAGAAGTTATTAAGCCCGCTTTGGAAGAAGGCAAGATTGTTCTCTGTGACAGATTTTTCGATTCATCGTCTGCCTATCAGGGCATGGCCAGAGGAATGGGAATGGACTTTGTAGCAAGTCTTAATATGGCAGCTACAGGCGGTCTTAAGCCCGACATTACATTCTTCTTTGATATCAGCGCAGAAGAGGCTCTTTTGAGAAGAGGCAAGCGCGGTGAAGCATCCGACAGAATCGAACTTGCCGGATTGAAGTTCCAGGAAGATGTCAGAAAAGGCTATCTTGAGCTGGCGGCAAAATCAGAAGGCAGAGTCGTTACGCTTGATGCGACTAAGAGCATAGAAGAGATTTTCGAAGAGGTAAAGGAATCTTTAAAAGGTAAGATCTGATGGCATTTTCGAGCATTACAGGACAAAAGCAGATAAAGCTTAGATTAGCTGCCGAAGCTCAAAGAAGAGGCAGCGGAGCATATATGCTTTCCGGTCCTGCGGGAATGGGTAAAAGACTTATCGCAGAAGAATTCGCCAAGGCTCTTATGTGTTCTGATGCAGGACATGACGGTGCTTGCGGTAAGTGCAATAACTGTAAGTATTTTGACAGTCATACGACGCCTGACGTTACCAGAGTTTACGAGCCATCTGAGACTAAGATGGTGAAGGTCGATTTTATTAAGGATAACGTCGTAGCTGAATCTTATCTCAAGCCTCAGTTCGCACGAACAAAGACCTTTATAATCGATTTTGATTATCTGGGGGTAGAGAGCCAGAATGCTCTTTTGAAATCATTGGAAGAACCCAAAAAGGATGTTGTATTCATCCTTACGAGTTCAAATACCGATTCAGTTCTGGATACGGTTATGTCCAGAGTTACGGAGATCAAGCTTGATCCGTACTCTGAAGAGGAACTTGAATCCATAGTAAGGGCTAATTACCCTGAACTGGAAGATACAAAGATCAAAACCGCAGTTTATAACAGCGGTAGAATTCCCGGCAAAGCATTAAGCCTTGCGCAGGAGGATTCAGGTGTGAGCATCAGGCATGAGATGAACAGCATTATGATTGCAATGCCTACCTGTTCATACATAGATATACTTGAAGATTATTGTGAGGTGCTTACAAGCTTCAAGGAAGATTCTAAGATAATTGCATCTTCATTGCTTTTATTCTTGGATGATTGCGCAAGACTGATTAATTATCCGGATTGTCGCAAGATCAATAACGAGATCGACAGGGACGCTATAGAGGAATTTGTCGCGTCCAACAAACATATAACTACACTTAAACTCGGAAGATGCAGCGAAGCGGTTAATACCTTCCTCAGGGCTTTGGAAGTCAATTCCAACTATGATTCCACTGCTTCGGCGATGCTTCTTCGAATACATGAGGAGCTTAAAAAATGAAGATTGTTAATTTAAGAACAAGAGATGCCGGCGTTACGCTCAGGTACAATTGCGAAGGCTTTTCGCTCCAGCTGGGCGATGCCGTTATGATTGAGCTTGAAACAGGTGAAGAAATCGCCTTTGTTGCGCAGGAACCTTATATTGAAGATACAAATGAAGATATTCCTTCAATCAAGCGTCTTGCAACAGATAAGGAACTTGAGAAGTATTATGATATCTGTTCCAAAGAAAAAGATGCTTTCTTCAAGTGTAAGGAACTTATCGCAGCACGTCAGATTGAGATGAATCTTGTAGACTGCGAATATACTTTTGATATGAAGAAACTTACTTTCTTCTTCACGGCAGATGGCAGAGTCGACTTCAGAGAACTTGTTAAGGATCTGGCTTATACTTTCCGCACCAGAATTGAGCTTCGTCAGATTGGATCAAGAGACCAGGCAAAGCTTGTCGGAGGCATCGGTATGTGTGGAAGAGAACTTTGCTGCTGCTCTTTCCTTAACAAATTTGCTCCGGTCAATCTGAAGCTTGCAAGATCCCAGGGATTATCTCTTAATCCGGGCAAGCTTAACGGTGCCTGTGGCCGACTTATGTGCTGCCTTCAGTTCGAGAAGGAAGCATATGACGATGCTCACAAGAGACTCCCAGAACCCGGTAGCCGTGTAAGAACTCCTGTTGGCGTTGGCCAGGTAATGGATGTCAATTATATTGAAGAGATATTAAGCGTTAAGCTTGTATCTGAAAGCGAGACAGAACTCGTAAAGTATAACTGGGCAGAGATAGAGGAACTTAACGGCGATTTGGCAAAGAAGAATTGCGCAAAGTGCGAGAATAACAACTGTCCCGCTGCAAATGCTTCTTTTGACGAAGGTGCTAAGGACAACTGATTCTCGGGGTGGATCTTCGGACTGAAGCCTACAGTTTGATTAGTGACTTTTTCGTTTTGCAATTATATCGCTTGCCTAATCGTTTTCGACAGAAGTCGGTTTTGAGTAAGTCAAAAATGAACGATATAAGTTTTTTTGAATGGAAAAAATTAAAAATGCTTGTTGATACGGCTTTTTAATGGGATAATTTACTAACTTTCAAACAAGGAGGAAAATTATTATGGCATATGTAATTTCTGACGCTTGCGTATCTTGCGGTGCTTGTGCAGATGGTTGCCCTGTTGGAGCAATCGCTCAGGGTGATACACAGTACAACATCGATGCTGATGTTTGTGTTTCTTGCGGTGCTTGCGAAGCTAACTGCCCTACAGGTGCTATCGCTGAAGGCTAATTGCAAGTAATTTACAATAAGCAATTCCTGACTGTCTCTTCATTGAAGGGACAGTCTTTTTTATTACAGAGACCATTTAATAAACAACATCGCAAAGTATAAATAAATGTATAATGTTATTTAGTTTGAAATAGGCAGGGAAACAGTTTGTCCGATTCGACAGAAGTATTTATTAACGGCGAGAAAATCGTGCCTGAAGATTTGGGCCGCGATGGTCTTAAACTGCTTCAGCATAAGGACTGTTATAAGCTTGATACTGCAAGTGTACTTCTCGCTTGGTTTGCTGCCTGTTTTGTCCGCAATGGAAAGCCTTGCAAGATGCTTGAACTTGGAAGTGGTACCGGTGGTGTATCTCTCCTTGTGTCGGCCCGTGCCAGGAATGCTTCTGTTGACGGAGTCGAGCTTTTAGAGCTCCCTTACAAGGTGTTCTCTGAGAATATTAAAATAAATCACCTGGAAGATCGCATCACCGCATATAATTGCAACATCCTGGATCTTCCGGCTACGGTCAAGAATCAGGCATATGATGTCGTGTTTATGAACCCACCTTTCTACGATGGGACAAAGGGCTCAGTTACTGATGCTTCAGCTAAGTCACTGCACGAATCTTCTGCGCGTTTTTCTGCACCCGGAGGACTTGAGGATTTTATTAAAATTCAGTCTTCAAGAACCAGAACAAGTGGAGGCTATGCTGTCATGTGCATAAGCCCTGACAGAGTTCCGGAATGCTTTGCTTTGTACTCAAAATATAAGATAACACCGGTCAGACTTATGACTGTTCATGCTAACGCATCAAAGCCAGCTTTTCTGGCTTTGATAGCAGGGAAGAAGGGTGCACCCAATGCCGAGTTCAAAGCGTTGCCGCCACTTTTCATTAATGAAGAAGGATCTTCGGCCCTCACAACGAGAGCTCAACATATATACGAGGAGGAACACGACGAGTGCTTTATCTAGTCGGAACACCTATTGGAAATATTGATGATATGTCTCCCAGAGCATGTGAAGTGCTCAGGAACGCTGATGTTATTGCATGCGAAGATACGAGAGTTACAGGAATTTTGCTCACGCAGCTTGGTATCACAGGTAAGCGACTGATTGCTTATCACGAGCATAATAAAGCTGCGAGCGGAAATGGAATCATTGACCTTTTGAAGCAAGGCCTCAATGTTGCACAGGTATCCGATGCCGGAATGCCCGCAATCAGTGATCCGGGTGCCGACCTCGCTTTGCTTGCAGCGACAACCGGCATTGAAGTAAGCGTAATTCCAGGCCCCTCTGCTGTTACTGCAGCGCTTTCTATTTCGGGCCTTGATACCAGATATTTTCATTTTGAAGGATTCCTTCCGTCCGAAGGCTCAAAACGCCGCGAAAGACTTAAGGAACTGTCTTATATTGGTGAAACTATTGTCCTCTATGAGGCACCTCATCGCCTGAAAAAACTTCTGGACGAACTTTCTGAAAACGGTTTTGGTGCCAACAGAATTTCCCTCTGCCGTGAACTTACCAAGAGATACGAAGAAGTTCTGCGCATGACGGTTGATGAAAGCGTTGAATACTATAAATCTAATGAGCCTCGTGGTGAGTTTTGCATCTGTCTGGAACCCAAGGAACAGAAGGCTTCTGCCGGAGCAGAATTGGGCGATCCGACCAAGCTTATTACTCTTCTCAAAGATAAGGGGATGTCTTCAAAGGATATTTCAGTTGTCGTTTCTGAATTCACAGGAATGAATAAGAAGGAAGCGTACAAAATAGCAAGTGAACTGTGATTCTCTGAATCACAGTTGCCTTGAAAACTACCCGATTAATCACTATAATCATTTAGTTACGCGCGAGATTATTATATATATGCGCGAGGAGGAACATCATGGCTGAAAAGAAACCATTCTACATTACGACACCGATTTATTATCCGTCGGGTAATCCGCACATCGGACATTGTTATTCGACACTTGCATGCGATGCTATTGCTCGAATGAAGCGAATGCAGGGCTATGATGTATTGTTCTCCACAGGTACTGATGAACATGGTCAGAAGATCGAGAAGAAGGCACAGGAACTTGGCGTAACACCTAAGGCTTATGTTGACGATATCGTTGCTAACTTCAAGAAGCTTTGGAAGACACTTGATATTAAGTACGACAGATTTGTAAGAACAACTGATGATTACCATATCAAGACAGTTCAGAACGTATTCGAAAAGCTTTACAAGGACGGCTACATCTATAAGGATTCTTACAAGGGCAAGTACTGCACACCTTGTGAATCTTTCTGGACAGAAAGCCAGCTCGTTGACGGCAAGTGCCCTGACTGTGGCAGAGAGGTAACAGAGGCTTCAGAGGAAGCTTATTTCTTCAAGCTTTCACAGTTTGGTCCTCAGCTCAAAGAACTCTTGCTCGATCCTGAGAGATGCTTCCTTGAGCCTAAGTCCAGAGTTAACGAGATGATCAACAACTTCATCGAGCCTGGTCTTCAGGATCTCTGTGTATCAAGAACAAGCGTTAAGTGGGGTATCCCTGTTACATTCGACGAAGGTCACTATGTATACGTATGGATGGACGCGCTTACAAACTATATCTCTTTGTTGGGCTTCATGAACGATACATATGATGATTATGCAAAGTACTGGCCTGCTGATATGCATGTAATGGCAAAGGAAATCGTAAGATTCCACTCACTTATCTGGCCTGCATTCCTTATTGCTTTGAACGAACCCCTTCCGAAGAAGGTATATGGCCATGGCTGGATTACATTTGGCGAAGGCGGCGGAAAGATGAGTAAGTCAAAGGGCAATGTCGTTGATCCTTTCTTCCTTTGCGAAAGATACGGCGTTGATGCTTTGAGATATCACCTCTTGAGAGAGATGGTATTTGGTTCTGACTGTCCTTATTCAAATGAGCAGATGTTTGCAAGAATTAACTCTGACCTTGCAAATGACCTTGGTAACCTTGTTTCAAGAACAGTTGCAATGGCTATCAAGTATTTTGACGGTACACTTCCTGAGGATAAGGAATTCACAGATGCTGATAATGATCTGCTTGATCAGCTTGAAGCTCTTCCTGAGTTCGTTTCCGACGCTTATGAAACAATGCGTTTCTCTGAAGGTCTTGCTAAGATTTTCTCAGTCATTGCTCGTGCAAATAAGTACATCGATGAGAATGAGCCTTGGAAGCTTGCAAAGGATGAGACTGCTAAGCCGCGTCTTGCAGCCGTTCTCTACAACCTCTTGGATGCTATCAGAAGAATATCAATCCTTTTGGAACCTGTAATGCCTGCTACTTCACCTAAGATCTATAGCCAGATCGGTGCAGACGCTTCTAACACTACATGGGAATCTGCTAAGGTTAAGCACGCTCTTGCAGCTAATGTAACAGTTACTAAGGGCGATGTTCTTTTCCCTAGAATCGATATCGAGAAGGAAATCGAAGAACTTAATAAGCTTTTCCCTGCTAAGGAAGAAAAGGGCAAGGATCTTGAGCCTTTGAAGGCACTTACAAAGTTTGATAACTTTGCAGCTCTTGATTTGAGAGCAGTAAAGGTTTTGGAGTGCGAGAATGTTCCGAAGTCCGACAAGCTCCTTAAGTTTAAGGTCGATGACGGATTTGGTGAGAGACAGGTTCTTTCAGGAATTGCAAAGTACTATAAGCCTGAACAGCTTATCGGCAAGACTCTTGCGATGATCGTTAACCTTGAACCTCGTAAGATGATGGGCTACGAGAGCAACGGCATGATCTTGTCTGTTAAGTACGGCGATGGTTATCGTGTTGTTGAGTTTGATGATACAGTACTTCCTGGTTCTGATATCTCCTAAGTTACCGTGAGAGATCCTGTTTACTACAGCGGCAGCGCGAAGTTTTTCGATACTCACGCACATATTTACGATAAGAAATACGACGGCGGCAGCACCGTTGAAGACATTTTGCGAAGAGCAAAGTCTTCCGGCGTTACCGCCGTGCTGATTCCTGCAGACAGCGAGGAGACTTCCAGGATTGCCGTCAAAATGGCGAATGATTATGACGGCACAGACGGAGTTGCTTTATATGCCTCTGTGGGCGTTCATCCGCACGAGGCTAAGACTTATACTAAAGATACCGAAGAATATCTGAGAACGTGTCTGGAAGCAGGTAAAGCGCAAAAAATCATGGCTTTAGGTGAGATAGGTCTTGATTACTACTATGATCTATCTGAAAGAGATGTTCAGAGAGCAGTTTTCGAGAAACAGCTTGAGCTTGCTTATGAATACGACATTCCGATTATTCTCCACGAAAGAGAAGCAACCGGTGACTGTCTGGAGATTCTTAAGCGCTTCTACAAGGCGGGCAGACTAAGAAAGCTTCCCGGTGTATGTCACTGCTGTTCGTGCTCCTTAGAAGCCTCCAGAGAGCTTTTAAAGATGGGTTTCTATTTAGGCTTTGACGGTCCGCTTACTTTTAAGAATAATAAAAAGACACCTGAGGTTGTTTATAATACGCCCTGGGACAGGATAGTAATTGAGACGGACAGCCCGTATCTTACGCCTGAACCTAACAGAGGTCTCACAAATGAGCCTGCCCATGTTGCTTTTGTGTGCAGCAAGCTTGCGGAAGTAAAGGGTGTATCTATTGAAGAAGCAGCGCAAATAACCTATGATAACGGCAAAATTTTATATGGAGTAGATTGATATGAAGGGTAAGAAAGATGTTATTTTGGTAGTAGTTACAGTTATTATGATAATTGTACTTGTCGTCGGATATATTTACGACAGGAATACTGCTGTACTTAAGAGAACTTTGGATTACGCTGTAACTGAAGATGAGAACCTTGAGTTTGTAAAGATGAATAAGGTCGGATTCTTATATATGCGTGCTGCCTATGAAGCAAAGTTTAAGATCAAGGACTCTAATGCAGATAACTATATTATTGATATCGCTTCACATTATGGCGGACTCGGCCAGATGTTTGATTATACCCAGTTTAAAGAATACGAGGCGGATGCTTTGAGCGCTGTATCGATCAAACCTAATCCGAAAGAAGATTCTTTCACCTGGGTTATCGGGGTGCCGTTAAGAGAGAATACCGATGAAAAGGCAGTGTATATCGTCAGTATAGAGGCCGATAACAATGCATTCTTATATGTCTATTACTCTCGAAAATAAGCATCTGAAAAAATTTTTAAAAACACTGTTGACAAAGCCCTGATAATTTTTTATAATTCATTCGCGCTTTGAAAAAGGTGTGGCTAACGGAAGCTTAGCTCAGCTGGGAGAGCATCTGCCTTACAAGCAGAGGGTCACAGGT
>JAKSRC010000033.1 GCA_024403855.1 Saccharofermentans sp.
TGCGTAATTTTGAGAATTCGTGTCTACTTTTTGTTGACTAGTGCATTTGGATGAGAGTTCTTGAAAAAACTCATCCAAAATTGATGAAATCTTCTGATTTGGATGAGTCTGCCAGAGGCAAACTTGACTTCCTTCCTGCTCGAAAAGAGTGACGAAAATGGTGACGATTTTGGAGACGTGCAATTTTTGCGCAAAAATGCCATCGGAAATTGCATAAAAACCCGATTTTGTGCAATTTTTGACCATTTTTCGAGGGAAAAATTGCACAACTGGAAGTCATCACAGGTAACAAGTCCACAACAGACTTGCATTTTTCGAGCGAAAAATTGCACAACTGGCAGGCACCATGCGAAAACATGCCACTGCGAACAATTGCAACAGCTGGCAGTCAGCGCTCGAAAAAGATGACGGATTTGAAATCAGTTGTTAAAATGTAAGTCGAATCATTAAGGAAGAGGTTCTTTTCAGGTGTTTTTTATTATTGATGAGACATTAAGAGAGGCTGAACGCAAAGCGCTCAAGAAGACCGGTCACCAGTATGTCGCTGTCCTTACTTCAGAGGAGTGGCAGAAGAACAAGGAAAGCTTTGAGTTCGGTATTGATATTGAGCCTGATTTGTCGGAAATCTTCCTTACAAAAGCCGAAGTGAACGTCGACTCCCTTACCGGTACTTTCGCAATTCCTGACAGAAAGAATCCTTCCGGTGAAGACAGCAAATTTGCATTTGTATTGGACGAGAAGGGTATCATTTTTATTGACGATACCGGCGCAGCATTACAGCTCATCAAGAACATAAAAACTACCAAGAAGTGGAAGCTTCCGAGCCTTGAAAGATTCCTCTATGACTTCCTCGATCAGATTGTAAAAGACGATCTGCGCCTTATGGAGAAATACGAAGACGAACTCGACAGAATGGAGCAGTCTATTGAAGACAGTGATGAGAATCTTCCGTCAGGACGTCTCAATGACATTCGAAGCGACATCCGTTATCTGCGCATTCACTACGAGCAGCTTATGGATCTGGCACAGGAATTCGAAGAGAACGAGAACAACTTCTTCACAGTCGAGAACTTAAGATACTTCAGATTATTTATCAGCCGTGCATCAAGACTTCGCGATACAGCAATGTCACTTCGCGACTACACGATGCAGTTGCGAGACCTTTATAAGGCACAGCTCGACATTAAGCAGAACCGCATCATGACGGTGCTTACTGTCGTTACAACGATCTTCATGCCTCTTACCCTCATCGTTGGCTGGTACGGCATGAACTTCAGATATATGCCTGAACTGGACTGGCATTGGAGCTATCCTGTTCTTATTGTTATCAGCGTCATAATCGTTATAGCAAGCTTGCTTTTCTTCAAGCACAAGAAGTGGCTGTAAATCCTTTCGTTGCACTATCGAACCGTATCTCCTGCAGGAAGGATATCAGGCAGGATATAAAGATCTGCGGCAAGGAACTTGGCGTCTTTGTTCCGACGCCTTTTGCCAAATCCCATGGAGCGACGGGAAGCCAGTCAGTTCCTTATTCAGGACTTGAAGTCGTGTTGTCTGATTTCAATCCTACTTCGGAAGATTCATTTATCGACATCGGTTGCGGCAAGGGAAGGGTAATAGCGTATCTTCTGAGCAAGAATGCACCATGTAAGATCACCGGTGTTGAGATCAATCCACAGGTGGCTTATGTCGCACGTAGCTGGACGTCACGTTTTTCGAATGTCGAAATAATCGAAAAGGACGCATTCAGGCTTGATTACAATGCTTTCAACGTCCTTTTTATGTACCGTCCTATGGAGACGGACACGTTCAAAGATTTCATCGAAAATCTCGAAAACCATCTCACTCACAGCATCCGCCTTTACTACTACGCAGACGGACAGTCAGGCTATTTCCTGAACGAGAGACCGGGCTGGATTCTCGTAAAGCGCGAGGATATTTACAAGGTCAAAGGGTATTACATCCACAAGGTGCCACAGAGATACTCTGTGTGGACGTACACACCCATGTTATAATGTCATAGTTGTTAGTGGCATTTTCATTTGGGGATTATTTTATGAAGTTAAGAAGAAAGCTTTTCGCGAGCAAAGATCCATACGACACATCGAAGTCGGATCTGTTTTTGGATGCCTGCAAAGAGAATTTCAATCACCTGATCAATAACTGTGACGACTATAAGAGAATCTGCGATGGCCTTGGTGTTCATTCAGCAGATGACATATCCAAAGTTGAAGATATTCCGGTAATACCGACTATGCTTATGAAGCAGCATGATTTCAGATCTGGACGCTACATGATCATGGCGACGTCATCCGGTACGAGTGGAAAAATGAGCCGCGTCAGATTCGAATTCGGTGCACTTATGGCAGCTCTTAAGATGTCTCTTAAGGTGACAAGATTTCACGGCATCGTATCAATCAAACCCTGTCGCTATATCGTTATGGGATATAAGCCACACCGTTCGAACAAGACTGCTGTTGCCAAGACAGCTTATCTCACAACATTTTTAACGCCGGCCATCAGTCGCAAATTTATTTTGAAATACACTTCAGAAGGCTACAAGCCTGATTTTGAAGGCATTGTAAAAGCTCTCGGCAAGTATGAGAAGGGTAAGGCGCCAGTGCGTTTTATGGGCTTTCCTTCGTATACATTTTTCCTTTTCAGATTGCTCGAAGAAAGAGGACTTTCCTTTAAGCTTCCCAAGGGTTCCAAGATTATGCTCGGAGGCGGCTGGAAGCAGTTCTATCAGGAGGCTGCAGATAAGGAGACCTTCTATAAGCTTGCCAAGAAAACACTTAATATCGATGAAGAAAATATCGTCGAATTCTATGGCGCGGTAGAGCATCCTATCCTCTACACGGACTGCTCGCATCACCATTTCCACGTGCCTGTATACAGCAACATCGTCATCCGCGATCCGGATACTTTAGAGCCTTTGGAACTGGAGAAAACAGGACTTGTTAATCTCATTTCTCCTCTTTGCAAAGCGACGCCGATCCTCTCGATAATGACCGACGACCTTGGCATTCTGCACGATGGCAGTAACTGTCCCTGCGGCGTCAAATCGCCTTACCTTGAGATCGTCGGACGTGTCGCACCTGATGACATTAAGACCTGTGCAGCCGGCGCTGCCGACATTTTGCAGGGGGTGAAGATATGATCCTTTTCGACGGTAAAATATACGAGAGTTCTGAGCAGGACCGTCTTCTTTCTGAGCTCGAAAACAAGATCCCAGAAATCCTTACCCAAAAGCAGTTATCACCTGAGGTGATTGTCGAGGCAGTTGAATGCTTAAGAGAAGACCTCCTGAAGGGTAAGTTCGATGAGTTATTAGAATCTTTCCCATCCGATGTTGTTGCGACTTACAAGGCTCAGGCAGAGGTGTTGCTTTCAAAAGAGCACCTTCACAAAAAGCTTGAAACTGAGTTAGGCGATACATCCGAATATGTTACTGATTACATCAAAGGTTTCCAGCAGATAAGAGTTAAGAGGATGCCATTGGGAGTCCTTTTCCACATCGCTGCGGGTAACATGGATTTCCTTCCTGCGTATTCACTTGCGGAAGGCCTCATGACCGGAAATATCAATATCTTAAAGCTCCCGTCTGCAGATAACGGATTGTCGCTAAAGCTCATAATGCAGATTATTGAGTATCGTCCTGAACTGAAAGACTATATCTATGTTTTCGATACATCGTCATCAGATATTCAGGGTATGAGAAAGATGGCTGATCTCAGCAACGCTATAAGCGTATGGGGCAGCGACATGGCTATTGAAGCGGTTCGCGGACTCGCACCCACAGGTGCGAAAATAATCGAGTGGGGACAAAAGCTCGGATTCTGCTATGTCACGAAACTTGATGAAGTTGAAGATGCGGACAAGGAACTTGAAGGTCTTGCAAATCACATTGCAACAACCAAGCAACTTCTTTGCAGCAGCTGTCAGGTAATCTATGTTGATACCAAGGACATGAACGAATTGAAGTCATTTGCAGAGCGTTTCCTGCCTGTTATGGAAGCTGCTGCTAATGGCAATAAGACTCAGGAAATAGGCGTCAGAGCAAGAGATACACTGGTATCCTACACGCAAAGATTAAAAGGATATCTTGGACAGGAAGAAAAGCATGATAATGTCCTTCGCGGAAGATCCTGCAGCCTCATCCTTTCTGAAGACAGCACACTCGAATTATCGCCCATGATGTGCAACGTCTTGATCAAGCCTCTGCCTCGCGAAAATGTTGGCAAAGTCTTATATCAGAGCAGATATCATCTCCAGACAGCAGGCCTCATATGTCCCAAAGAAGACAGGAACAGTCTTGCAGAATTGTTTACCCAGACAGGCATTATCCGCGTTACTAAACCTGCGGATATGAGTGCATATTTCCCGGGCGAAAGCCACGATGGTGAGTATGCTCTAAATCGTTATACCAGAGTGGTAAATGTTGAGGAGTAAGCTTTACTGCTGTGCCTTCGGCGGAGCATAAGGATTAGGTTTACCGCAGACTCCACAGAAATTGAATGTTGAGAGATTACCGCAGTTTGTGCATGTCCACTGGCTGTTATATGGACGCTGAGTGCCACATGTAGGGCAGAAATTCAGGAAATTTCTGGTGCCGCAATTGCAAACCCAGCCACCGACAATAGCAGGGTGATAAACTGCCTGAACTTCGTCAGGAAGTGAGACGATGCAGTAATCGTGCTTTGAAGAAAAGATAATGATTACTACAGAACCGGCAAAGAGTGTGATTACATAACCAATCCAGACGACAATAGAAAGACCGGAAATCAATATCTCGTCTGATGCTGCGCTTCCCATGATTATTGCGTCGTAGATGCCGTGGAGAAGGATAGGCATAAAGATCGAAAGTAATGTGAAAAGCGCATATCTGCCTTTCTTATTTGTGATCTGGGCATACTTGGCTTTACCATAGAAGAAACCCATGAATACTGCAAAGCAGGCGTGGCCGGGAACAGCCGTGAACATACGCAGGAGTGCAGTGCTAATGCCGCTCTGGAATACGTAGCTTACATTTTCGAGAGCTGCAAATCCGAGCGAAACGAATACTGAATAAACGATGGCGTCGTAGCTGTAATCGAAGTGTTTGCTTTTCCAGGTGCGAAGTCTCAGGATGAGGAATTTGCCAAGCTCTTCAGCAGGCGCAACGATAATCATGGCGTCGATCCAGCCCTTGAGAACTGATTCATTCGGCATAGCGCTTTCGAGTATCAGTCCGCCAACCAATTCCAGGATTATCGCAGATACTACGGTTGCCATTCCAAGGAAGAAGAGGCTTATCAGGAATCCGAAGGGTTCCTTTTCTTTTTTGTCGTTGAAATATATGAATGCCAAAAGTCCGGCAACGGGAATCAAGGCTAATGCGTATAACATGTTTTGCTCCTTATTTTATGTGAGATCACAAAGTGAAATTGAAGAACACCTGTAAGATGTAAATCAGGATACCCAAAGTGACATATGTTCCGACGATGCAAGCCAGGACGATACCCAGAGTCTTGAAGAATCTCTTGAACGATGACGGCCATCTTCCGGATACCTTACCTGTTTGGCCGTTTACGAGTACGCGGTATGCTTTTCCGTTATATTCGAAAGAAGTCATCCAGACTGGTGCGAGGATATATTTAGCATAGATGTTGGTTGCCTGAGGATTCATCTCGAGCTTGTCGATGACATCGCAAAATTCAATTTCCTTGATTCTGCGCTTGATCAGGTCATAAATATTGCCCATTGCTGTCTGCCATGCTGCAGTGCCATCAACAGTGTATGTCTCAGCCCAATAGCCGGCAAGAAGTGACTTGTCGTATTGCCTTGTGTAGTTGAAATCAAATGATGAGACGCTTTTCCAGAAGCCGTCATTTGAGAGCCTGCTTGAAGCGATTATTGTAAGGTCCTTAATCGTCAGATCGCAGTCGCGTTCAGAATTATGGTAAATGGTACGTTCATCGTCGCCGCTTCCATATTTTCTTCCGAATTTTCCCTTATAGTGGGTGTGGGTATTGCAGTTGAAAACCCAGTAGGGAACATAGACGCCTGTAAGATCTGTAATCACGGTATTCTTTGCAAGGTCAGCAGGGGCAAATCTTCTCTGCTTGAGCCACTGCATGAATACAGCCTGAGCGTTTTCCTTGCTCATAGCGAAAGGAACGACGCCTGTCGGCTCCAAAATACCAACTGAATTGGAAGTCTCTGTAATCGAGTTGGAACCGCAGTAAGGACACATTCCTGAAAGTGAGCTTCTGTCTGCCGTGAACTGACCACCGCAGGTACCGCAATGAATCATCTTGATGTCTGTCATCTGGAGATGGCGGCCAGCGGTGCTGCTTAAGTCGTTTAATGTATATCCGACATTCGGTGCGGCTGCTCTGGTCTGAATTGCAACCACTGTTCCGCAGAAGTTACATGCAAGTCCACCTGTTACAGGATCGAAAGCAAGAGTCGCTCCGCATGAAGGACACTTCTGATCCATTGTTTTCTGATTAACGATAGTATTTGTCGGTTGATAAGCCTGATTGCTGTATACAGCCTGCTGATCTAAGTTTGCCATATCCCCTTACTCCTTGACACACTTGATAGTCCAGCCCTGATTTATGGACATTATTATTTATTGTATCAGAAATAATGGGGGTTAAAAATACATGGGGATTATATGGGGTTTTAGCGGCACTCCGGGAAGCGTCTTTCCGATTCTACGCGCATTTATTGATACGGTAACGCTTCCCTTTTGCCACCCGAAGTATAGCATCGTGCAGAAATCGAAAATGGGAAGAAGTGGGTGAACACTGAGTGAAAACTGCGTGAAATGAAATTCCTTCTCCCTTGACACGATTCCTTTATCAGGTGTATTATCGCGACGTAATCTTAACGATGGAGGAACACCAATGAGAAAGACAATCTGCTGAAGTTTATAAACTGCCTCGCGGATAAGTCTGTTTTTGTGTGTTCATTTATATTGCATTTCTATAGCCGCGGCCGCTACTTTGTGTCGCGGCTTTTGATTTATCCGGCAGAGGATTTTCGTGCAAAGGAGAATCAATATGCCAGTAATTAATATCAACAATTTAACATTCGGATACGACGGATCGGAGAAGATCCTTTTCGACGATGTCGCAATAACTTTAGATACTTCGTGGAAGCTTGCACTTGCAGGAAGAAACGGCAGGGGAAAGACCACGTTTTTCAAGCTTTTGAGGGGAGAACTTCCGTACAGCGGAACGATTACGGGAGTGCCGCCGACAGTTATTTTTCCTATGTCCGAACTGCCCGAAAATGAGGACTGGAGAGTTCGAAAAGAATTAAACCTCATGGGTGCCGATCCGGACATTATGTGGCGACCGATGGAGACATTATCAGGTGGCGAGAGGACCAAGCTGATGCTTGCAAATCTTTTCGCATCTGACGGTATCTATCCCCTTATCGATGAGCCTACAAACCATTTGGACAGGCAGGGAAGAGAAGCTGTAGCAGAATATCTTTCATCCAAAGACGGCTTCATTCTGATATCGCACGATCGCGCATTTCTGGATCAATGTACGGATCACACGCTGGTTATCACGAAGACGGGACTTGAGCTTGTAAATGCCACTTATTCTGTGTGGTGGGAAAACAACGAGCAGCGTATGGAAAGTGAACGTGCCAGGAACGACCAGCTCAAAAAGGAGATAAGTTCCATCGATGCTGCCATGAAGAAGAATGCCAAGTGGTCTTCCACGGCGGAGAGTTATAAGAACAGATCCAAAGCGCCGTCCAAGATCGCTGAAGACCATTTCGCCAGAGCGTACATGGGTGCAAAAGCCAAAAAGCTTATGTCCACAGCAAAGAACCTGGAGCACAGAAATGAACGCAAAATGGAAGAGAAGCAGGGTCTCCTGAAGGACCTGGAGCGTACAGAAACACTTAAGATCACAGGTACAGAGCATCACAACAGGACACCTGTGATCCTGAAAGATGTGTGCCTGATGAGATATGGTGAGCCGATAGTTACGGGCGTCGACCTTACTGTCGAACGCGGCACGAAGATATCTTTACAGGGCAAGAACGGATGTGGCAAATCGACGCTTATCAAGTATCTGGCTGGGATGGGCGAAGAAGAGGGGATAACTATCTCGGGTGACTGCTACATTGCGCCCGGTCTTAAGATCTCTTATGTCTGCCAGGACACCTCTTCGCTTGACGGGACGCTTTACGACATTGCGACTGCAAGAGGATGCGACAAGACGGTCTTTTCGACGATCCTGATCAAGATGGGATTTACGAAGGAGATGCTATACAGGGACGTGTCGTCGTTATCGCTTGGTCAGAAGAAATTCGTCATGATCGCTCTTAGCCTTTGCGAGCATGCTGACCTCTATCTGTGGGATGAACCGCTCAATTATATTGATGTTTACATGCGCCACGAGATTGAACGTCTGGTAAAAAGTAACAATGTTACAATGATATTCGTTGAGCACGATCGTGCGTTCACGGAATCAGTTGCCGACGCCGAAATCACCATGGGTTAAGCGTGTTTGCGGATAGCTTTCCCACAAAGTTGCGTAAATTGTTCGGAAGATGTCGGCTATAATGCTCCATATGAAAAGGGGAGACAGAACATGAAAAAGTTAATTGCATCTATACTTACAGCAGGCCTCGCGCTGAGCCTTATGGCATGCGGTGCCAAGTCCGATAAGAATAAAAATCACAAGGGAGAGGTCATCGTAAGCGAAGTTCAGACTGAGCCAAGCCACGGCCTGGACGGCGAATATAAGGCGACTGACACAGAAGAATATTTTAAGATCTACGATCTGACGGATAGCGGATTCAAGGTCGAGTTCTACCATTTCGAAGAGGGCCTTCTCGAAAAGTTCGACTACGAGATGGAATTCGACAACGCAGAAAAGACCATCGCTTCCGAGAAGGGCTCAGTCGACGATAACGGTGGCTGGGAATATGCATTCGCTATCTCAGGTGACACGATAAAGGTCACCTGGCAGCAGAATGAACAGTTGTATAAGAGAGCTTCTTAAGGGCAGTTTTCGAGATTGATCAGGAAAGCTCAATCTCGATTAATTTACCGATCTTTTCAGCAGGAACGATATTGGAACCTTCGCTTAAGAGCGCACCATCAACGGTGATGCTCTTAACGACGGATGCCGAACCGGAATTCTTATAAACGACGGTAACAGGCTTTCCATTGAATTCGAAGCTTACTGAAGCCTTTCCTTCTGCATCGAACTGTGAAGGAAGAAGCTTAGGCTCGAAAACCATTGCTCCGAAAGAACCCTTGATACCAAACATCTCAGTTAAGACAGTCAGCATAAGCCAGCTTGCCGCACCAGTCAGGTAGTGGTAAACACCTCTGCCCTTAGGATCGAAATATTCCGGAACGCCGGGATAGATTTTACTCTTGTCGAAATCTGTCGCATGACGGTAAAGGGAACCAAGGACTTTCCAGCCTTCTTCCTTGAAACCTCTGCTATAGAGGGCATTACCGAACATGACGGTCATGTGTGAGAAGACGGCGCCGTTCTCCTTCTGACCATATGAGAAGCCGAACATACGACCCATGTCAGTCTTGATTTCCTGGAAATCTGTGTTGAGCTTGTAGCCGCCGATTGAAGCATCGTAGATATACTTGTCGGCAGACTTAACGATCTCTTTGATCTGATCGTCAGTTGCAACACCGGACATTACCGTGAAAACTTCTCCGGTGAGCATCATGGCGGGCTTGCCGTGCTTGTCGCCATTCTTTTCGAGAGCGTTGCCGCTGTTGTCATAGTAGCCGTTGTAGCGTGAATATCCTTCGCTGTCTGTGAACCATTCAGTGCTTCTGATGTGGTCTATTATCCAGTCAGCCTTCTTATCAAGGTCATCTGCCAAAGCGTCGATGTCGTAAGCTTTCTTTGCACCGGAGAAACCCTTTGTAACATTGTTACAATACCTGCTCAATACAGACTGCAACTGGGATTCATCGTATACGCCAAGGAGTCCTTCAAGCTCTTCACAGGCTTCGACAGAAGTCTTTCCGAAAGCCTTTTTGTACTCTCTGAGGATCAGAGCGAGCTTCTTGTAGTTGCCTGCATAAGCAGCTGTGAATGCAACACTCTCGCCCTTGTCCTTACCCATATCGAGAGCGTCGTTCCAGTCAGCGCCACGAAGCTTCATGTGTCCGTGCTCGCCTACATCGAAGAAGGATGCGAAGTTCTGAAGGAGTAAGTGCTCAAGGACAGTGCCATTTGAGCTGAATGTCTCAACAGGAGTTTCCTTATCTAAAAGTTTCTCGCCGCGCATAACCTGACGGTCGATGAAGTAGGGTGCGACTTCGTCCAAAATCCTGAGGTCGCCCGTCTGCTTTATGTAAAGGTCCATCGTCATGAAAGGCCACATAGCGTGATCCATCCAGACTCTTGTAATGCCATTTCTGTCAGCGATGAATTCACCACTGCCACTGCCGATGATGGTAGCGTTCGTTCCGTCAGTTCTTACGCCGCCGAAATTATCAACGAGCATATTTCTGACGTCATCAGGATCCATAATGATGAGCGCGAGGCAGTCCTGCCAAAGGTCACGCCAGCCTCTGCCGCCCTTGCCGTAATCGTGGTGAGGGAGGAAGGAGCAGCCATAGATTCTACGAAGCATCGGCTGAACACCAACCCAGTACATCCAGTTGTCGAAAGCCTCATCGCCTGTGTGGAATCTGATGTTATTCTTCTTGATCCAGTATGCCTTGTTCTTTGAAAGCTCGCTCTCAAATGCACTGCTTGAAAGATATTTGGAAGCCATTTCCTGAAGCTTTGCTGACTCTGCGAGGATTTCTTCTTCAGTGTCAGAGGGCTTATCCATATCGTCGATTGCAAGCGCGAAAACATACTCGCAGGATGCACCCGGTTCAAGAGTCTTTTTCGCGAACATAGAAGCGCCCATTGCTTCAAAACCATTCGCACGATCCCCCGGCTTAGAAGAAGGTTCTCCGGTTACAGGGAATCTGGGGTTATCGAAAGCACCGCCCTCGCCAATAAAATCTTCAGCAATAGGGCAGAAGGAAACAGGCTTTGTACCATTGCCTTCAGCTGCGAAGAAACCATAGATTACTTTATTTCTTCTGTGTCCACGCTCATCGAAAGTGAGGGTAGGGTCGTTAGTTACACCGTATTCAGTAACTGTCATGCGGTTAAGCATTGAAGTAACGTCTCTGTGGTCTCTGATGTTATCGGCAGAACGACCATAAATCGGAGTAGCGCATGTAGGTGTGAAGGAGATAGCCTTTTCGCTATTGTTCGTAATCTTAACTAAAGTGAGTTCTACCCTGTCTTTTGTCTCAACAGGAACGAAGGTTGTAACTTCAGTCTTAAGACCTGTGCCGGTAATCTCACGCTCAACGCTCTGATACAAAAGACCGCCTCTAAGTGTAACCTTGTCCTTCTCTGCGGTGAATCTTCCGGCGTGCTGCATGGCAGAAGCGCCGGTTGCAGATACGAGATTGCCGTCGTCCAAATAAATCCAGAAATTTCTGGTTGAACGGTTGTTATGAAGGTTATCGGAAGAAGTCGGCTCTAATACGAATGTGTTCTGAGAAGTCTTAAGGTCGCCGCCAAGTTCAGGTGTTACCGCTCCCATCATGCCGCTTTCTGCGCCAACGGGGAAATAAAGATAACTGTAAAGATCGGGATCATTAAGCTCGAAAGTGCCGTTTTTATCAAAGAATCTATAACTGGACATAGTTATGCTCCTTATAAATTTATTAGCCACCTGCTGACATTATAAGTGATTTTGTTGGAGTTTTCCTATACGGATTTTTGGATTTTTAATCGATTTGCGATGGTTAAGTGGGGGGGCGCGTCGCCTTCGGTCTGGTCGCTTTGGGCGCTTGATGGAATTCCCGCTTTTCGTATTTGAGGCAGAGTTTGCGGTGACTGCTGGAATTCCCACTTTTTGTATTTGAGGCAGAGTTTGCGACACCTGCTGGAATTCCCACTTTTCTTCCCACTTTTAGGGTAAAAGAGGGACGATTTTGGAGACGTCCCACTTTTCGTCCCACTTTTGGTGTAAAAGTGAGACTTTTTTGGAGAAGTGGGTTGCGTGCGCTCGAAAAGCTTTCCTACCCGCTCTCGAAAAGAGCCACACACTGAATTTCACCAGGATTTCAAAAATCGCGTCAAAATAGGTAAAAATTCTGAAATTTTCCGAAAATTTCAGAAAAAGTGCACTTTTGAGGGGGCAAATCATACACTTTTTTGAAATCGCTCCGAGTCGGATCATGTGTTACAATCTCCAACGGGGATTTTTCCTTAAGAAAGAAAAGTAGTAGGTGACATAAAGATGTTAGAAATTTTCGGTATTATTGCGCTTTGTAAATTGAATAGGCAGAATGCCATTGCAAGAGGAAGACGACCGGGTGGTTTTGTTGCGCTCACAATTATTTTGTGGGTAGGTCTTGAGTTCATTGGCATGGTTGCAGGAGTTATTCTGTTGGGCGATAAGAGCGAGTATTTACCATATGCTGTAGCGCTTCCCTGCGCAGGACTTGGCGCGCTCATTTCATTCCTTTGTGCGAAGTTCGGTCCCAGGGGCAATTACGTCGCTCCCACCACTCAGATGCAGAGCACTAATGGTGGAGCAACACCGGTGTACGCTTCAAATCCGAATATGCCCGCGTATGCACAGCAGCCTGTACAGATGCCGGGTCAGCCAATTCAGCAGCCGGCTCAGCCTCAGGAATTTGTTCATGTCGAAAACCCCTATCAGGCACCTGCAGCTTATCAGGCGCCTGCAGTAAATAATCCTGCAGTAGGAACTCCTGCAGCAGCTCAGCCTGTTGCGACTGCTCCTGTCAGATATTGCGAATTTTGTGGAGCACAGTTAAAGCCGGGTGCTAAATTCTGTGCTACCTGTGGAGCTCAGGTTCCGCAGCAGTAATTGCATCCAAAAACAGGAACCAGATTTGTGAAGGCAGTAGTCGCCACGGATTCATTCAAAGGCAGTCTCACCTCACTGGAGGCGGGGAATGCTGTTAAGCGTGGCATTTTGCGTTGCTTTCCTGATGCCGAAGTGACAGTTCTTCCATTAGCCGATGGTGGCGAAGGAACTATCGATGCGATCGCTCCATACATTCCCGGCATCTCGAAAAGTCTTACTGTCACAGGTCCTTTGGGCAAGCCGATCGTGGCAGATTACATTTTCGATGACACTTGCAAAACAGCTTATATCGAGATGGCTAAGGCTGCCGGTCTGACGCTCATCGAAAAGGAGTCGCGCGACCCATATCTGACAACAACAGCGGGTGTTGGCGAGCTCATGAAAGATGCGATTATTAACGGTGCAGAAAAACTCGTTATCTGTATCGGAGGAAGTGCCACGAACGATGGTGGAGCAGGCATGCTACAGGCACTTGGCGCGAGGCTCACAGACGAGAACGGCAACAGCATAGAACATGGTGCGATCGGTCTTAAGGATCTTCGAAAAATTGACTGCACGAACCTCATCGGAAAAGACATTTCGATCGTTGTAGCAAGTGATGTAACGAATCCTCTGACAGGTCCTAATGGTGCAAGTTTTGTGTATGGTCCACAGAAAGGTGCGACACAGGAAGCGTGCAGTAAGATGGACTCCTGGCTATTGAATTTTGCGAAGATTTCGGGCTTTGATCCTGTAGAAGAAGGTACCGGTGCGGCAGGTGGAATGAGCTTTGCACTGAAGAATTTTCTGGGTGCGGAGATCAGGTCCGGTGCTGACATCGTGATGGAGATTACAGGCCTTGAATCGGAGATAAAAGATGCGGATATCGTCATTACCGGAGAGGGCAGAATGGATTCTCAGACGGTAAATGGCAAAGCTCCGTTTAAGGTTATGCAGCTGGCTAAAAAATACGGCAAAGATGTTATCGGCATCTGCGGCATTTTAGGTGATGGTTACGAAGAATGTCTCAAGGCCGGTTTTGCAAAAATTGCACCGCTGATAAATCCTTCAATGGACACGGAAGAAGCCATTAGAAGTGTCGAGCAGACAATAGTGGGAGTGCTTGATCAGACACCCGACAATTTTTCAATATAATGAAGAAAAATCTTTAATTTGTCGTCTTTTAAGTGTAAATCTTGTATAATAGCATCTATGAAAATTTGCGTGTTTATTGGTGATATGTATAGAGACTACGCTTTAGGTATTCTGAAGCGCCTTGATTACTATGCACGTGAGAAGAACTACAGAGTCGATGTTTTCGGTGTGTGCTCATTGCCTACTGAGAACCCCCTTCACGTTACCGGCTACAAGAGCATTTTGTCTTTGCCGAACGTCCACGATTACGATGGTGTAATTTTGTGTTACGACTCGCTTATTCACCAGGGCATTGCAAAGGATCTTGTTGAAGATCTCCTTGCCGATAACGATGCACCGCCGGTAATTTGCGTAAGATCTGAGATTCCCGGTTTCTATAATGTCGTTCCTGATAACAGAGCTTTGATGCACGATATTGCTGCGCATATCATTTCGAAATGCAAGACTAAGGATATCGGTTTTGTCACAGGAAGAGATGACCTTGACGATTCATTCGCTAGAAGATGCGGCTTTGAAGATGCGATGGCTGAGGCCGGTTACAAGATAAACGACAAGAAGATTTTCCACGGCAATTACTGGATTGACCAGGGCCCTGAGATGGCTGACTTCTTCATCAAGAAGAATGGCAAGCTTCCCGAAGCGATTATCTGCTCTAACGACTATATGGCGATTGCACTCTGCGATGAACTTCGTAAGCGTGGCTACTCAGTGCCGAAGGATGTCATGATCAGCGGTGTTGATAATACTACTGAATCAAGAAGTCATATACCTTCGATTACTACGATTGATATTTCGTGTGAAGCTTTGGTTGATAATACAATTGCTGTTCTTGAAGATGTGATTGCAGGAAATCATCCGGATCTTAATACATACATTTCCGGTTCGATCAGACTTCGCGAGAGCACAGGTGACAAGGTTGTTGACCGTGATGTTATGGCAGACCTTCTTGACCTTACGGCCAATGTATCGATTCAGTCTGAGAGCGTGAGAGAATACATCCTTATCAGTGACCTTTTCGAGGGTGCTCTTACAAAAGAAGCGGGCAGACAGCTTGCAATCGAGCAGTTCAAGACTATACCGAGCATCAGGTCGTGCTATCTTTTCAGATATCAGGAAGAGAACAGACTTCTCGCAGGACATTTCGCTAACAAAGGCAAGGTCCAGTTAGATAACATTGAATTCCCTGATGACAAGCTCATCCCGGATGGATTTGAGAATGATAAAAAGGGAATGCGAGTTCATTTCCCGATAGCATATAAGAACGAGATATACGGCTATGCGATGATGGTTTTCAACACAGATATGCCTCAGTTCATCAATTTCAAGACTGAGTATATTCTGATTCAGACCGGCGTGAACATGAACAAGTTCGAGCTTTACGAGAAGCTCTTTGGTATCTCTGACGTAATGAGTCTTTACATCAGAGACCCGCTAACGGAGACACTGAACAGACGTGGCTTCGAAAAGAAGCTCTCCGCGCTTTTCGATAAAGAAGGCAAGATGATCAAGAAACTTGCAGTCGTTTCCGTCGATATGGATGACCTTAAGCCGATTAACGATACTCATGGCCACGATGCCGGTGACAGCGCAATTATTGAAATTGCCAAGTGCATAGAAGAGGCTATAGATGACGGCGAGTTTGTTGCACGAATGGGTGGTGACGAGTTCGAAGTAGTTCTTATTCTTAGCGAGATTGGCCGTGTTGGTAAGTTCATCAGAACTGTCAGAAACACTATCCGCGAGATCAATCTTTCCGGCAAATATCCTTTCGAGCTTTCTGTGAGCATTGGCACATGCGAAGTGTCTGACTGGCAGGGCGTAGGTGACTCTATGAAGACTGCTGATAAGGCTATGTATCTCGAGAAGCGTGCCAAGAAAAAGGGCAGAAGCTGATATAGCCTTACTCTCTTATCCGCATTTCTTAAAGTAATTTATTTTTCTATGGAAGTATTATTATGTCTAAAGTAAAAGAAGACAGATCTTATCTTAAAAAGCTGCTTTTTATTGCCATTCCGATGATGATTCAGAATGGTATCTCTAATTTCGTAAGCCTTCTGGACAACCTCATGATCGGAAGAGTTGGCACAACGTCTTTATCCGGCGTTGCGATCGCTAACCAGTTGTCTTTCGTTTTCTACCTCGTTATCTTCGGTGCGACTGCCGGAGTAGGCATTTTTACTGCCCAGTATAAAGGTAATGACGACACAGAAGGTATTCGCCACACATTCCGATTCAAGATCATATTTAACACGATCATTGCAGCTATCTGCACCCTGATTCTTGCCTTGTGCGCACCTTTCCTCATCAACCTTTTCCTGTTAGGTGAGGGTGATCCTGCAGATGCTGCAGAAACGCTCAGGATTGGCGTCGATTATATGAACGTCATGCTCATAGGCATGCTCCCGATCGGTATCACCCAGGCTTATGCCGGCACATTGAGAGATCTCGGTTCTACAAAGGTTCCTATGTTCGCATCCCTCGTGGCAATCTTTGTTAACCTCATCGGCAACTGGCTCCTGATCTACGGTCAGTTCGGCCTTCCCGCAATGGGCGCCGTCGGTGCAGCTATTGCAACAGTAATCTCCAGATTTGTCGAGCTTGGAATCCTCATTATCTACACCGGTAAGCACGCCAAGGAATTCCCTTTCATCAGCGGTGCTTTCAAGAGTTTCATGGTGCCGAAAGATCTTGTTAAGAAGTTCTTCTTAAAGGCACTCCCGCTCATGTTCAACGAGACGCTCTGGTCTTTGGGAATGACTACAGTTAACCAGTGCTATTCCTACAGAAGCCTTGATGCCGTCGCTTCGACCAACATCGAATCAACACTCTGGAATCTCATGGGTGTTGCATTCCTGGCGATGGGTGAAGCAGTAGGCATCATGATGGGTCACATCTTAGGTTCCGGCGAGCTCGAAAAAGCGAAAAAGCAGGCTGCCGGCATGCGCAGATTCACTGTTTTGTGCGGCGTTGTTTTCGCGGTCATCATGGTAGGCATAGCTCCGTTTTTCCCTATGCTTTATAACACGACAGAATACATCCGCCACCTCGCTTCAAACTTCATCCTTATTTCCGCTGTAATGATGCCTTTCTGCGCTTATACACACGCATCCTACTTCATCATCAGATCCGGCGGAAACACACTTATTACGGTTATTTTCGACAGCGTATATACATGGGTTCTTGTTGTACCGCTCGCGTATTACCTGAGCAGATATACAAGCTTCAGCGTCTCCTGGCTTATTGCTATCGTCCGTGGACTTGAAGTTGTTAAGTGCCTGATTGCATTCTTCTTCGTAAGGTCAGGAATCTGGATCAAGAACATCGTAAAGTAGTTTTAAAGTGAACCCCTGAAGCTGAACAATCTTTAGGGGTTCATTTCATTTTCGAATTGCTTTTCGATTCCATAAAATGCCAAAAGAGGGGCTGCGAAAAACCTTGCTAAAAGGGATTCACAGCTCCTTTTTCATGTGCCGGCTGCCAGTTGTGCAATTTTTCGCTCGAAAAAAGCGAAGGTCATAGAGTAGAGCCTATCCTCAGGGCTGTCAGTTGTGCAATTTTTAGTTCGAAAAACGATAAAAATTGCACAAAATCGGTTCTTCACGGAAAGCTTGGGAATTAGATAATTGAAAAAGGAGCATAA
>JAKSRC010000034.1 GCA_024403855.1 Saccharofermentans sp.
ATGCTTTGTTAAAGTCAATAGATTAATAGGCGAAGAGACGTAAGTAAATTCATATTCTATAAACAAGGAGAGATAGTCTATGGAACCTATAAACTATGCGTATTTTTTACCTATTTTTGACTTTATTAGAGCAAGTCAGCGATATCGAGAATTAATCTCTCTGTCTTTTCCCAGCCAAGGCATGGGTCTGTAATAGACTTGCCGAATACGCCATCACCGATTTTCTGGCAACCGTCTTCAAGATAGCTCTCAATCATAAGACCCTTAACGAGCTTACTGATATCAGCATTCCATCTTCTGCTATGGAGAATATCTTTTGAGATACGAATCTGTTCTTCATAACGCTTGCCTGAATTTGCATGGTTAGTATCAACAATAAGTGTTGGATATGCAAGTTCCGGGCTCTGTTCATAGAGGTTGAGAACGTTTTCGAGGAATTCATAGTGATAGTTAGGGTGACTTCTGCCTACATTATCAACGTAGCCACGCAAGATTGCATGAGCGTAGGGGTTACCGTCTGTCTTAACTTCCCAACCACGGTATATGAACTTCTGAACACTCTGTGCAGCAGAAATCGAATTCATCATTACTGTGAGATCGCCTGCTGTCGGATTCTTCATTCCTACAGGAATACCAAGACCTGAAGATACAATTCTGTGCTCCTGATTCTCAACTGAACGGGCACCAACTGCTACATAAGCGAGCAGGTCTGAAAGATAACGGAAATTACCGGGATAAAGCATCTCGTCCGCACATGTAAAACCTGTCTCATTTACAATTTTTGTGTGAAGATCACGGATCGCAATGATACCGGCGAGCATGTCCTCACCCTTCTCCGGATCCGGCTGATGAAGCATTCCCTTATAACCAACGCCCTTGGTACGTGGCTTGTTTGTATATACTCGCGGAATAATGAATACTTTATCCTTAACCTGCTCCTGAATCTTGGAGAGACGCTGCATGTACTCTAATACTGCATCCTCACGATCAGCTGAACAAGGTCCGATGATAAGAAGAAATCTGTTATCTTCACCTTTGAAAATCTTGGCAATCTCCTCATCGCGATTAGCTTTGATTGTCTTGATATCCTCGCTAAGAGGGAACTGCTCCTTGATTTCCTGGGGGATAGGAAGCTTACGAATGAATTCCATTGTATATATACCTCTATATTACTTTTTGATTTTACAAGTAGTTATTATATACCCGTAGGTCTGGTTTTCGCTTTTACAATTTGACGATAATTGATAGTTACATGTCACACAAAATTGAAATCTAATTGAATCTAACGTTTTAAGGAATTCTAGAATGAGTTAAAATTATTGCTCACGAAATTGTAATTTGATACAGCTGAATACATTAGTATTCGGCTGTTTTTCATTTAAGTTTCATTTTTAGTTGGGTTGATAGAATTTCAAAGAGTTTAGAAAAAATATGAGGTATCTATTATGAAGACTAAATCCCTTTTGTTAGCAATCTTGCTAATCGCAGCAGTTCTTTTAGCTGCATGTACAAAAGAAACGGAATCAACAGTTTCCGGAATGGTAGTAATGAAAGAAGGAACTGTTATTTATCTATTAGAATCGAATTCAGTAAATACCACGGAATCCCTTCCTACAGAAGATGGAGAAGCTGGTTCGGAACCGAGTCGTCCGGACATGGATTTTAATCCGGAAGATGCAGATGGTTCCAGACCGAGTCGTCCGGACATGGATTTTAATCCTGAAGATGCAGATGGTTCCAGACCAAGTCGCCCGGACAGGAATTTTAATCCGGAAGATGCAGATGGTTCCAGACCAAGTCGTTCGGACAAGAATTTTAATCCTGATAATGCAGATCGCTTCGGGAAAAACCGCCCTGACAGAAATTTCAACATAGATGAATTGACGAAGATCGATATTTCGGAGGCTCACATTTCAATTGAGATAGAGGAAGGTAAAGAAGCCGGAACAGTCGATGATGTCAAAGAAGGCAGTAGAGTAACTATTGTCCTTAAAGGCGAGAAGCCAGTAACGGTGCTTGTTTCTGCTAATCAGCGAAATGGTAATTGGAATAGAAATAACAAACCCAGAAGCAACTGATTGTAGGACTGCTTCGGCCACGCATTTTTATATATTTCGTGGTTTTAGGCTTGTTTAAGCTACCGTTGTTAGAATTTTTCCATAAACAGAGTTGAAAGGATTAAATATGACCAAGGATAGAGGTATGAATCCGGAAGCAAACGAAGAATTGTTTGCAGCAAAAAGTAAGAATAAGAAAAAGAGAAAGATAAGAATAACAATCACGATCATTTCGATTATTGTTGTCCTTTTAATTGCTGCCGGAATTATAATCAGCATTCTTCAGAAGAAGGTAAAACAACAGTTTGCTTCATCTTCGGATGATGTTAAGTCTTATGTCGTTGAAGCAGGAACAATAAGTACTGTGGTATCCGGTTCAGGAACTCTTTCGGATGTCGATCTTACCGTTGTGTCAGTACCTAATGGCGTTGAGGTTACTGAAGTTTATATTAAGGCCAATGAGAAAATTAACGAAGGTGATGTAATTGCTTCAGTAAATATGTCATCTGTTATGAGTACCATGGCAGATCTCCAGGTAGAAATAGGAAAACTCGACAAGCAGATCAGTGATGCTAAAGATGATGAAGCCAGTGCGACTGTTAGCGCAGGAGTGGCCGGCAGGGTGAAGGTTATCTATGCAAAGAAAAGTGATTCTGTATCAGATGTAATGGCAGAGAATGGATGCCTTGCAATTATTTCTCTTGATGGATATATGGCAGTGGATATTGAAACAGATGCACTTGTTGTAGGTGATAAGGTAACCGTTGTTCTATCGGATGGAAAAGAAAAGGCCGGTACAGTCGAAAAAGTCTCGCTCGGAAATGTAACTGTTATTCTGACTGATAACGGTCCTGAATTTGACGATGCGGTAACCGTCGTTGATAGTGATAAGAAGGAAATCGGTAAAGGTAAGCTTTATATCCATAACCCTCTCAAAATCACAGGCTATGCCGGACTGATCGAAAAGGTGCACGTTTCATTAAACGGAAAGGTGTCTTCATCCGATAAGATCTTCACGCTTAAAGATACTGCCATAAGTGCCAACTATTATTCACTTCTTCGTACACGTAATGAGAAGGAAGAAGTGCTTATGGAACTCCTGAAAATAGAACGTAACGGTGCAGTTTTATCCCCGATATCAGGAAGCGTATATAGCGTTGATTATGAGACAGAAAGTTCAAATAAGTCTGCAAATTCAGATTCCATTGCAATTGCGCAGATCAGTAATGATGAGAAGATGTCCCTGAACATAAGTGTAGACGAATCAGATATCCTCTCTCTTAGCGTTGGACAGGAAGTTGAAGTTACAGTAAGTTCTGTCAGCGAAAATGCATTCACAGGCACGGTAACTGAAATAAATAAGACAAGCTCTGACTCAGGAACATTCTCGGCTGTTATCGAACTCGATAAAGCAGACGGTATGCTCTCCGGCATGACGGCTACTGCTTCGGTAAAAATCGAAGGCGTTGAAGACGCTGTGATCATTCCGGTTGCTGCACTTCATAAAACGTCAGATGGAGCATATGTTTATACAGTTTATGATGAAGAGAACGCTGAATATGGCGGCAGAACTGATGTCGTAACCGGACTTGAAAATAGTACATATATCGAGATTAAATCCGGCCTTAATGTTGGTCAGACTGTTTACTATAAAGAATCTACCTCATCATCTTGGGGAACTAACAACAGACCCAACGGTGGTAACGGAAACATGCCAGGATTTAATGGCGATGGTCCTCAAAGAGGAAATAGAGACAGGAATAATATGGGCGCAGGTTTCCCTGGATCTAACTAAGGAGGCCACCGTGATCGATATTAAAAATCTTAGTAAAGTCTATCTGGTAGGAGATGAAAAAGTCAGCGCGTTAGATCACGCGAGTCTGCACATATATCCAATGGAATTTGTGAGCATTATCGGTCCTTCAGGAAGCGGAAAATCCACATTGATGAATATAATCGGATGCCTGGATGTTGCAGATGCAGGGAGCTATACTCTGGATGGACTTCCTATAGAAGAATATACGGAGAGGGAGTTAGCGGTAATCCGCAATCGTAAGATTGGATTCGTATTCCAGAGTTTTAATCTTATTCCAAAACTGACTGCGGAAGAAAATGTAGAGCTTCCTCTTATATATCAGAAAGTTAAGCATAGTGAACGTAAGAAACGAGTTAAGGAAGCGCTGGAGAGAGTCGGACTTGCAAACAGAGCGCACCACATGCCGACAGAACTTTCCGGCGGACAGCAGCAGAGAGTAGCTATTGCCAGAGCTATTGTTACTAACCCCAAACTGATATTGGCAGATGAACCGACAGGTGCACTGGATTCGAAAACCAGTAGAGAGATCATGGATTTATTTCATGAACTTCATGAGCAGGGGAACACTATTGTATTGATTACTCACGATAATGGAATTGCAAGACAGGCATCCAGAGCTATCCATATTCTGGATGGCAGAATTTCGGAGGTGGCATTATGATAACATCATTTAAAATGGCACTTCGTTCAATAGGATCCAATAAAATGAGAGCGGTCTTAACAATGCTTGGAATTATTATTGGTGTTATGGCTTTGGTAGTCCTTGTAAGTCTTGTTAATGGTGCTACTACTTCTGTTACAAACAGTGTATCCGGACTCGGTAGCAATATGATTTCTGTATCAGTATCTGACAATAAAGGAAAGCCTGTTTATCTGGATACAGTTGATGAGTGGATGGCAAAAACTGATGTCGGATTGATAGCTCCGTATCTGAGTACGACATCGACTGTTGTTGCAGATGGTGAGAGTTCTGAGATTACAGTTTATGGTGTTACGCCGGAATTTTATGATGTTCAGGGGTTAACACTATCTATGGGGCGTTTTATCAAATCTTCAGATATAGCAAATCACACTTATGTATGTGTAATTAACGAAAATACAGCGACTGAAGCCATAGGTTATATCGATTGTATTGGTGAAGCGATTCATATTGGCGGCATTGAATATACGATTGTCGGAGTGCTTTCTGACAACAGTTCCCTTACAACCGGTATTACATCCAACAGCGTCATAGCTTATATGCCATTTACATCTATTATCCGACTGTCGGATTCAATTTCTTCCGAAGTTACAAAATTCTATGTAAGTGCTCCTGAAAACAAAACTATAGACGAAGTAAAACAGGCTGTAACAAAAGTCTTGTTGGAGCGATTTGAAGATGACGAAGATGCATTCAGAATCTCCTCGCAAAGTGTGCTTGAGGATGCTATGAGCAACATCACTTCAATCCTTACACTCCTTCTCGGCGGTATCGCAGCAATCTCTCTTATTGTTGGTGGTATCGGCATCATGAACATTATGCTGGTAACTGTTACGGAACGAACAAGGGAAATCGGAATCAGAAAGGCCGTTGGAGCCAGCCGTAGCACAATACTTACCCAGTTCCTTATGGAAGCCGTGGTCCTTTGTATGCTTGGATGTGGTCTTGGTATTTTCCTGTCATGGGTAATCCTACAGGTAGTTACAACTGTCGTATCAAGTCTTGCTATGACTTTTGCTCTTGATGGAAAAGTAGTATTAATTGCAGTTTTGTTCTGCTTCTTGATCGGTGTGGTATTTGGACTTTACCCGGCTAACAAGGCAGCGAAAATGAAGCCTATCGATGCGCTTCATTACGGAGGTTAATTTCGTGGATAAGACAAAGAACAAAAACATAAAAAGAGTTATTGCGTTAATACTTGTAGTTCTGCTTATATCAGTTGCGACTGCGATTCCTTTCCTGCTTAAATCCAATACTGAGGCAGATGGTTCTGCAGCAAGTATTCTGTCTGGAACAGTTAATGTAGAAACAATTAATTCAGAAGTTATTGGCGGTGGCACATTATATTCTGAAAACGAGACAGTTATATCAGTTCCTACCTCTGTGAAACTTACTGAGTTTCTTGTGAATAATGGTGATTATGTAAATGAGGGAGATGCAGTCGCTAAGGTTGATCGTGTAACCGTGATGCTTGCGATATCAGAAGTTCAGTCAACATTAAATGATCTGTCAAAGGAGATTAAAACCGAGAGCAGTGCTTCAACGACAGAGAAGATTACTGCAGAGGCAGGCGGAAATGTTAAGGCTGTATACGCAAGCGCAGGTGATAATGTTCAGGATGTCATGCTTGCCTATGGTTCCCTGGCGGTGTTAAGCCTTGATGGAAATATGGCAGTGAAACTGGTGGTCGATTCTGATCTGAAAGCCGGTGATGAAGTATATGTAGCATGGGAAACTCAGAAGGTAACAGGTAAAGTGGATTCTAATCTTCTGGGAGAGCTTGTAATTAAGATTGAAGATGATGATTATCCTATTGATCAGGAAGTCACTGTAAGTACTATTGATGATGTGGTTTTAGGTGCAGGATCGTTATATATCTATAATCCGTGGAATATCGTTGCTTATGACGGCGTGGTTGATGAAGTAAAGATCAAAGAAGGCACTAGTGTCAGTGCCGGAAAGACCGTAATTACGATTAAAGAGACAGGTACCAGTGCTTACTATAAGCAGCTTATAAATCAGAGACATAAATATGAGGATTTGATGTTTGATCTGTTTAAAATGTATCAGACGGAAACTATTTATGCATCAACAGACGGTATGGTTACGGGTATCGATGAAAAAAGCGTTCAGCTCTTGTCTTATACTTCAGGAATCAAAAGCGAGATCGTCATGTTGTCAAATGCTCCTAACGGAAATGATGAGATCTCATATGTAAACCGAATTGCCAAAGTGACTGCTAAAGGCCAGAATGGCTGGGGACTTATAGTAGATCCAACAGATGTTGAGATTACGGATTATAAGAATCTGTCTGCAGTAGTTGTTGATCAGAATAATATGAACGAGATTTCAACCTTTAATCCATATAGTTCAGAATATCCGACTCCTGTTTATGAACTGAAAGACGGTGAGTGGGCAACAGTTGAACTTGATAAGATATCTATTGGTGATGTACTGCTTTTCGCCGGTGATTCTGAAGGCAATGTTATTTGGATCGTCAGAATGGAAAGTGCTAAGCCACAGGTGACTCCGAATGATCAGAACGGCTCCGGAAATACCGGCAATACCGGTAATAACGATGGACCATCCCAGGGAAATAATAACGGAAAACCAACTTATAATAGTTCAGATTTCTTAAAAGATAAGTATAGAGTGCCATCTTCTTCGTCGAGAGGAAATACGACAACTTCCAATAGCGGCAGCACTTCGAATGCAGAAGTTACTCTGGATTTATATAGCCTTGATGTTGCTGACATTATGACTATAACGCCACAGGAAGAGATTTATCTTGATATAAGTGTAAATGAACTTGATGTTAATAAACTGAAAGTTGGCATGAAAGCTGAAGTTAAGATAAATGCATATAGCACCGAGAAGTTCTTAGGCATGATCTCAGATATCAGTAACCAGGGAACGAATAATGGTGGCTATAGCTTCTATACCGTAAAACTTACTGTGGCTAAGGAAGAAAATATGCTTGCCGGAATGAATGCTACAGCGACAATTGTTGTGTCTACTGAAAGTGAAGTTTTATCAATTCCTGTAGAAGCTCTTGCTGAAAAAGGTCATACAACTGTTGTATACACAGGCTACGATGAGGCGAATAAAGAACTCATTAATCCGGTAGTAGTAACTGTTGGCGTGTCTGATGGAAATTTGGTTGAAATCAAAGACGGCTTAACAGCAGGCCAGAAATATTACTATGAGTATTACGATACACTTGTAACTAATAATCAATCGGGAAGTTCTTTTAATTTCAGTTTTAATAGAAGGATCTTTTTTTGATAGACCATAACTCATAAACAAAGTAGAATTAATCGTGAGACGGAGAGCAATATGAGAATTCTTTTGGCAGAAGATGAGAAGTCATTATCTAAAGCACTAAAGGTTATTCTTGAGAAGAATAACTATTCTGTTGATGCTGTTTATGATGGGGATTCTGCATATAGCTATTTGCGCGTTACAAATTATGATGCGGCAATTCTGGATATTATGATGCCGGGCATGGATGGTATTTCGGTTTTGAAAAAAATACGAAAAGAAGGAAACCCTGTCCCAGTTATTATGCTAACAGCAAAATCTGAAATAGATTCGAAAATTGAGGGGCTGGATAGCGGTGCCAACGACTACCTTACAAAGCCGTTTAATACAAGGGAATTGCTGGCCAGAATAAGAGCTATGACAAGAATTAATTCTGTCCAGAACGATTCTCTCTTAAAGACCGGAAATATTACTCTTAACAGAAAAACATTCGAGCTGAAATCTGACTTATCAGACCAGGTTGTTCTCCTGTCAGGAAAAGAGTATCAGATGCTTGAATTGCTTATGATCAATGAAGGAATTCCGATATCGACCGAGAAGTTTATGGATAAAATCTGGGGATTAGATTCAGATGCTGAACAGAATGTCGTATGGAGTTTCCTGTCATATCTTAGGAAAAAATTACAAAGCATTAATGCCAATGTCGAGATAAAAGTTTCTCGAGGTGTTGGCTATAAGTTGGAGCTGAAAAATGATTCAGAAACTAAGGCTTAAATTTACAATTATCGCGATGGTATCGATGACCCTTGTTCTGGGTATCATCATTGTTGGAATAAATATTCTTAACTACAAAGATGTCGTTAAAAGAGCGGATGAAATACTGACTGTATTGTCTTCCAATGAGGGCGGCTTCCCTGATTATATGAATCATTTAAACCGTAGGGGAGATATACCGGATAATGGCTTTAGAAAACCAAAGATGCGTTTTAACGACTCTCCGGAAGTAGCTTTTGAATCTCGATTTTTCTCCGTTCTGTTTTCGGATAACGGCGAAATCCTTAACTGTGATACCGGAAGGATTGCTGCTGTAAACGAAGAAACAGCAATAGAGTATGCACAAAACGTATTTGCCAGAAACAAATCACAAGGTTTTATTGAAAATTACCGCTTTAGCAAAGTAACAGGTGAGAATGGTAATATCCGAGTAATCTTTTATGACTGCGGAAGAAATCTTGATAATTTCCGTAATTTCAGAAATCTCAGTATTGAAGTATCGGCGATCGGCCTTGTTGTTGTATTTGCCATGATCGTATATTTCTCAGGAATTGTTTTTAAACCGGTTGTTGAGAGTTATGAAAAACAAAAACGCTTCATTACTGATGCAGGTCATGAGATAAGAACTCCTCTGACTATCATTGGTGCTGATGCAGATGTTCTTGAGATGGAGTTATCAGATAATAACGAATGGCTTTCAGATATAAAAATTCAAACATCAAGACTGAATGAATTGACCGATGAACTGATCATGCTCTCTAAGATGGAGGAGGGAAAAGATAATCTTGATATGTCCATCGTTGATGTTTCAGAACTGGCAGAAGAAGCAACGATGCTTTTTTCGAATTCCATTACGGCAGAGAAAAAGAGTCTGGTAAAACGGATTGATGAGAATGTTCGCATAAAGTGTGACGAACGCGCAATGAAGAAGGTCTTCTCAATACTGCTGAATAATGCGATTAAGTATTCATCAGCTGACAGTGAGATTAAGCTCGAAGTAGGAAAGACCGGCAATGGCGCAAGAATTATCGTTGAAAACAATATTGAGAAGCCGTTATCCGACAAAGACATGGAACACCTTTTCGATCGCTTCTATCGTCCTGACGAATCAAGAAACTCCGAGCTTGGCGGTAACGGTATAGGTTTATCGATTGCAAAAGCTGTAGTTGACGCTCACAAAGGTTCCATCCGTCTGAAGAATGACAATAACCATTTCGTTGTGGAGATTAAACTTCCGATTGCATAACATCACATTATTTAGTCAGCGACTTCAATATATCGATATATTCAGTCGTAAGGTGTGACGGAGGAATTGATGCGGGCAGGATGTATCCGATTTCCATATAGTCGTCTACTTTTAGCTTCTTTGCGATGATGTTAGGACCGTTAAGTTCTTCGCTAATAACACCGCTGCAGATGGTATAACCGTTAAGTCCGATTACAAGGTTAAAGAGTGTAGCTCTATCAAGTACGAGCAGCTCCTTGTCGCAGTCAGCGGTGCTCAGGATTTCTTCTGAAAAGTGGAATGAATTATGGCTTCCCTGTTCGTAGGAAAGTCTTGGATAAGGTTTTAGATCTTCAAGCGTAAGTGAGCGCTTTTTTGCTAAGGGATTATTCTTTCCGATAAATACGTGAGGTTCAGCCCTGAACAGGGGAGTGAAGGATAAGTTGTTGTCCTTCAAAGTCTTTTTTATAACTTCCTCATTGAATTTGTTCATGTAAAGGATGCCGATTTCCGATCTGAAATGAGCTACATCGTCAATGATGTTAAATGTCTGAGTCTCACGCATGTGGAATTCGTACTTGTCAGCTCCGGATCTCTTGATCAGTTCTACGAAAGCTTCGACTACAAATGAATAGTGCTGTGAAGATACGAAGAATTTGGACTTGCCGGATTCCTTGCCTGCATAGCGCTCTTCGATCAAGTCTGTCTGGTCTAAGACCTGTCTTGCATAGCCCAAGAATTCCTCGCCTTCGGAGGTGAGCTTAATGCCTTTGTTGGATCTTATGAAGATGGTGATGTTATATTCCTTCTCAAGCTCGTGGATTGCAGATGTAAGGCTCGGCTGTGATATGAAGAGCCTCTTTGCAGCAGATGTGATATTGCCTTCTTCTGCAACGGTAACAATGTATTGTAGTTGCTTGAGTGTCATGAAAATGCTCCCAATCAAAATTATTTGATATTTTATATTACCACTATTCAAAGATGTTAACTATATAAATACCGAAGACACAAATTTTGCCACAAATTAGTGATGTGAGGAAGGTTCTATTGCAGCTCGAAAAGGCGTACCAGAATGAGTTCGATAGTCCTATCGTCATCTTCGCCGTTTAGGTAGAACCAGAGAAAAGGCTTATCCTTCATGAGCTTTTTCGCTTCCATTATCCCGCGCATATATACCTGTGCGACGCTATTTGCACAGACTCTGCAATCGTAAAGGTCCCTTAGTTCTTTCGCACCATTTATGTCCAGATCTTTTAGCCCAATCACTTTCTGAAGATAGAGATGACAGATCCTAGCGACATTTTTTCGACTTATCGGACGGTCTTTGAAAGTGATATCTTCGCTGTCTAACCAGCCTTCAGAAAGCCCCCTGTCGTAGATATCGTCGTAGCTGATACCGGACTTTAATGAGAACAGTTTTAAGAATTCTGAAGTAGTCATGAGACAGGTGTGATTCGGATCACTTTGCAGTCACAAGGAGAGAGCTTACCTGCTTCGAATTTCTTATCAGATGAGACATATTCTTCGCCTGTTAAGAGATCTTTTATCTTGTATTCAGATGCCTTCTCGAAAAGCTCACGTCCGGCCATTTTATTGCCGATAGCCTTAACGATGTCAGCAACATTTATTGCAGGGCAGTCAGCCTTCTCTTTTTCGCTGATGTTAAAGAATCCCAAAGCGATGTCGCCGTTTGACAGAGGCTTTGCAAGGACATCGATTCTGTCGATATCTCGTATGTATTCTTTATCAGGCTTTGCACATTCATAAGTGGTGTAAATTCTCTTTGCCTGAATTCCCAGAGCATCCTGATTAAGTGCGATCAGATCTTCGTTTGTGATTATGTTATATATCTCATCGCCTTTGGTAAGTCTTCGTAAATCAAGACCAAGCATGAGGGGTGAATTTAACATGCACCACATAGCCATATGTGAGCGGTTCATTGTGTAATCGATTCCATCCATTCCGATCACGAGCATGTCTGGATCGTTCCAGCCTTTGCCTAGACCTGCGAACTCATCCATTATTACCGCCTTGTTGTACTGTGATGTAATGGATGTCGTGTAATCGCCCTGCCAGGCAGCGGTTCCGTGGTTGCCGTCGCTTCCTACCTGGAAAGTAATATCATTTAAGATTCTCCATGAATCGCCGACATTATATCCCCAGTCCTGAGGCTGAGTCTTGCCCCATTCGCAGATAGAGAAGACGATATCGCGATCGCCTGCTTTTTCCAATTCACGCTTGATCTCTGAGTAGGAATGAAGTGTATTTTCCTGTCTTCTGTGATTCATCAGGCGAATCTTATTCATGCCTTTTTTGAGCTTTATTGAGATAGCAGAAGACTCTTTAAAGCTTTCTGTGGTATCTGTAGCATCAAGGAAATCGTCGTAGAATATTTCACCATCAACTGCTACCTGAAGCCACTGTCCGATGCCTTCTTGGGCGCCTGTCGCATATGTGACTTTAAGATCAAGTCTGGTGTCTTCGGTTGATTCGATCTCGAAAATAACTTCGCTGCTTCTAAGTCCAATAGGGGAGTGGTCCGGTGCCGTTCCATCGAAAGTGCCGATGCCTGTTATGTAGCCGTCTTTAACAGAAGCAATGGTGCCGGTAATTACTGCATCTTTAGCTTCGTACTTTCTGCCACCAACTTCAATTGACCTGATGTTAGGCGCGAATGAATACTTGGCGTTTTCCGGATTTGCGAAAGTAGCGTTATCCCACATGTAGTAGCAGTTATCGACCTTAAGATAATCGATTTCCCACTTTATATAATCCTCGCAATCGGTCTTCTCAAAGCCGTAGATGCCAACTTCAAGGCCGGAGCAAAGCTTAGTGCCGATGTCGTTATACATACCGTATTTGAGGCCGTGTCCGTGAACAAAATCAGCCATGGCATTAAAGCCTGACGGAAACTTTATTCTGTCTGACTGAAGGTGACCGTTGATTCTTTCAGGGTGATAACAACCGTCGTCAAGAACGATATATTTGTAGCCATATTTGTCGAGTTCAAGTTCCTTGATCTTAAGGACCATTTCCTTAGTCAGATCCTCAGTATTGCCACTGCCGAAAGCATTCCAGCTGTTCCATCCCATCGCAGGCAGACGCTCTTTCTTTTCGAAAAGGGGCTCACTGCTAAATGAATCAAATCTATATCTTTTGTCGCTGATGGGGGCAGGTCCGTTCATGGCAAATCTCCTGGGTATTTCTTAAATTGATTATACCTTATAGTGATTTTTTGTAGAGCACGAAAACCTGCTAACAAAAATCAAGAGTTTGTTGGCAGTTTTCTGTTTTGAAA
>JAKSRC010000035.1 GCA_024403855.1 Saccharofermentans sp.
GTTTATATCATGGAGAATTTTCGCTGAATAGGCCTGATGAATATGTAAAAGAAATCAAAGAACTAATAACATGAGAATTGTAACCAACATACAAACAAAGAGTGGACCATTCGTGATCCACTCTTTTAATTTGCTTATATTGTTCGATACGTTTTCTTTTCGATTAGGATAGGTATCAGCCCTTAAAAAGCATCGGCAGGAAATAGATACCAAGAGCAACGACTGTAACTACGATAGTGACAATCTTCCAGATCAGGTAAACCTTGTCCATCTTGGTCTTTTCTTCGGCTGAGGGCTCTTCGATTACGCCGATTTCTTCTTCGACGCTGACGAGCGACGGAGCGTGCTTTTTGGTGAATGCGAAGTAGAAGATCAGGCAGAGCAGTGTGATGGCGCCTGCAGTGATGAGAGCGATCTTATCAGCGAAGATAAGCATGAAGCAGTAGAGGACGATCGTTACGTAGCAGCCGAGCTTTCCGAGAGGCGCGATATAGGGTCTCTTCATGTCGGGATACTTCTTCTTCAATCCGAGATAAGCAAGGCAGCCGATCATGTAGCAGACAGCAAGAGAGATCAATGAAACGGATGCGATATAGTCGATTGATCCTGTTGCGATGAGGATGATGTTGATAATGCCTACTACGATGATTGCGATGTGAGGTGTCTTGTACTTAGGGTGAATCTTAGCAAATACCTTAGGAAGTGCACCGTCTTCTGCCATTGTGTAGATGTATCTTGCGGGAGCTGCGATGCCGGGGTTGATTGTTGAGAGGTCGCCACCGAATGCGATACCGATGCAGAGGAGGATGATAGGGAAGCCGATGAGGCCGGCAGCCTTAAGACCTTCAGCGTAAGGAGCGTCAGCACTGGCAAGAAGTCCGTAGAATTCGTGAGGAACGAGGCCTACGAGGAACCACTGGAAGAGTGCATTGAGCGCGAAAACAAGGAATACGGAGATTTTAAGTGCTCTGGGGAGGTTGTACTGAGGATACTTTGTCTCAGCACCCATTGAAACGCAAGTTTCAAAGCCTGTGTAGCACCACCATACAAGTCCGAAAATGTACATCATCTCGTTGAAGGGAGGGAGGCTGTCCATTGCAATGCCGCCGAAATACTCAACGTGAACCTTGGGGATCATGTAGCAGAACCAAGCAATTGAGCAAGCCCAGAAGAAGAACATGAAGCCTGTCTGAGCCCTGCCTGACTGTTCGATACCTCTGAAGTTCAGAACGAGGAAGATCGCGACAAGTGCGATTGCAATCCATCTGGAATCGAGCCAGGCGATATCGATGTGGAACTGCTCAAGAAGAATCTTGAAGTAGTTAGAAAAGGCAAGTGTCTCGCCTGCGCCGATAGCTACGACAGATACGATGTAGTGCCAGCCGGAAAGGTTAGCCCAGATTCTGTTCAAACCGCGCTTAGCGTAGTTGTAGGTACCGCCTGCGCAGGGAAGTGCTGCTGACATCTCGCCATAAATAAGGCAGGGCCAGATTGAAATCAGCAATGAGATGAATGTGAATACAATAATCAAAGATCCAACTCGACCGATCTGTGAAGAACCACAGGTGAAAAGGCCTACACCAACTACCGTACCGATAGTCATGCTGATTGCTTCTTTGAGACCTAAAGCTCTGACGAGTTCAGCTTTGTTATTGCCTGAATTAGCAGTTTTTTCGCTCATTTAAATCCTCTTGTTTCCAAATTATCCTAATAAGTAATCTACGTACTTGATGGCCATATCTCTCCAGTTCGTGAGAGCTTCGCCCATTACCGCGCCACAGGATTCACGATACATAGCCCATACGAACCAGTAGTAAGCAATGATGGCTACATAGGCCATAAAGTGAAATCTTGTTACTTCGTTATAGTTGTCCTGCAAGTATTCCTTGATGAATTCTTCAGCTACATCAAAGTCGTACATCGCATCGACAATGTAATATCCTACGTCAATTCCCGGATCTGAGAAACCTGAGTACTCCCAGTCGATAAGAATGACATCCCCGTCCGGCTTCAGCATCCAGTTAGGCTGGTATGTATCACCATGACAAAAACACTTCTTTATACCATCCCCAAGCGTTTTTTGGTAGAGTCGACCGATCTTTTCCTTGAGTTCTTCGTATGGCTTGAAGCAGTTAGGGTCTTTGCTGATAAGGAGTTTCTCAGTATCGAGCGAATCTTCCCAGGGCTTCATTCCATAGTCGACAGTAACATCAGAAGCGTGAAGCTTTCTCAGTACTTCCAGAATCTTCTTAGAGTCTTCGAAAGACGAATAGTCCGGCTCTCTGAACTCAGGAATGAACACGGAAATCTTCCAGCCTTCGTTTACATCAGCGTAGATATAAGTCGGATCAATTCCGATGGACTTAGCCTTGATAAGGGAAGTCTTCTCGTTTCTTCTGCTGATTATGCTCTCGGTTCCGTCGCCCGGATGTCTGTAGATATAGTCAACGCCGTCAATCTTGAATATGAAAGAAGTATTGGTCATGCCCTTACTTACATTTCTGAAATCAACGATATCCTCTTCGTCGCATCTGAATACCAGCTTGATGTTACGGATAATCTCGCTGTTTGTATGTCCAAGATAGTGGGTGTCGAATTTTCTCAATTCTTCGAAATAGTCGAACTCGAAAATGTTGTTTGCGACATATTCCTTAAAATACATCGGAGGCAAAGTATCAAGGTAATCCTTAACAAGCCACTCCCAGAATTGGCTGTGGTATTTGCCGACTTCTCTGTCTGCTTCAGCAAGAGCGATGAATCCTTCTGAGAATTCTTTGGACCAGAAAGAATGTCCAAGGAGGACCTGACCCTGATTTCTGCCTTCTTCCATGGCGATAATTCTGCCGTTGCTGTCCAGATCGACATACATCTCATTTGACGGCTCAGAAGTCGATACACCGGCGTTAAATGTACGGAATTCGTGCTGGCTAAAAGGATTCTCTACAAAATAACTGTCGCTTACGCATACATATGTATTCTTCAGTTCTTTGCGGGCGAGGTAAAGGCTCTCAATATTGTTTCTGATATTAAATGCATCGTTGATAATGAACTTAACGCCGAACTTTTCTTCCAGATAGTAGAACTGTTCTTTTTTGTATCCCAGAACAACAGTAATGTCATTGATGCCGGCTTCTTTTAACTGCTGGATCTGACGATCGATCAGCTTTTCGCCCTTGACTTCGAAAAGTCCCTTTGGCAGTTCCAAAGACAGAGGAATGCATCTTGTGGAAGCTCCTGCTGCCAGGATTACCGCATTTTCGACCTTATAGGGCTCTAATGCTTTTAATCCTGCCTTGGTAAGGCTTGAATTGGATATAAGGCCTTCCTTTTCGAGGCTGGCATATGCGTCGCTGTTGATTGCTTTTGTGAGCTCAATATCTGCTGTGCATCTTGCTCTTCCGGCGTTACCGTTATAAAGATTGCTAAGGACGTAAAATTCTTCTTTTTTCATGACTTGCCTCTTATCAAACTTTGGAAGAGGATGTTATTCCTCTCATTGCACCTTTTAAAATATTCTCATCAGCACTCTTATAAGCTTCTCCTGAAAGATACAGATTCAGAACCTGAATATTCCTGATCTCACTTTCCGGAACTTCATATAAATTGTCTGAGATGATGGCCATATCAGCAATTTTTCCTGCTTCAAGGCTTCCTCTTTCTTTCTCATCGAAAGTCGTATAGTAACCGTTATAAGTGCACATTCTTAATGCGTCTTTAACGGAGATTGCTTCAGCTTTATTGGCGTTATTAACTGCTCTGTCGATCCAGGAGATAGGATCCGGTGTAGTACAAGGTGCATCTGATCCGAATGACACTACGATTCCGTTATCCATGAATGTCTTAATAGGGTTAAGGCGATTTAATCTTTCCTCGCCAAGAATACTTCCAAGATACTCATCAGGTTCCTGCTTCCAGTTAATAAAAGCGCTCTGCATAGGGAGGACGATTCCATATTCTTTGCAGATTGCGATGCCTTCAGGAGTAGGAAGACAATCGTGAATAATACCGTGCCTGTGATCCTTTCTGGGGTAGTCGTCCAAAGCAGCCTTTAATGCTCTTGTTGCCTGATCAAAGGCCTTATCACCGATGGCGTGCATCTCGATCTGTAAGCCCAATCTGTTGGCCTTTTTGCAGAAATCGATTACCTTCTCATCGTCGTAATAAAGGACTCCGTTGCCGCCAATTGAATCGATATAAGGTTCATTCATCGATGCATCGTGCGAGCCAAAACATCCATCCAAAGCGCATTCAAAGCATCCGCCGATTCTTGGAAGACGTCTTGATGTCGCAACTTTTACATTAAGTGACTGAGGGAATACTCGAATCTGGAAACCGTTATTAAGGCCCTTGGCAAATAACTTTTCCATTGTGATATCAAGATTACCGGCAAATCCGACGCCGCTTACCGTATGTATGCAGCCGATTCCTCTGGACGCGTAAAAATCGACAGCCCTTTGCATATTCTTGAAAAGATCAGGAATTGAAAGTGAGCTCGTAATATAATCCGAGAATTTGAAGAAAGCTTCCTGATTCATCTCGCCTGTATCGGGGTGATATCCGCGGAGATCTTTAACCTTATCGTTGAGGCGCTTTAACAGCTTGGAGTTCGTAATGCACGCATGGCCGTCGTATTTTACGACCATAATCTCTTTATCAGGGCATACCGAATCAAGTTCTTCGCGGCTTACAAGTTTCTTTTCGGAAACGGAATAGGGTGAAGCACCAAAAGCGATCAGAGTCTTAGCAGAAGATCTCGAAACAAAGTCCTTGATCATTGCCAGGATCTGGGCATTAGATTCACACTCCATAACATTCAGGCCGGCGAAAAATGTCGAAAAAGACGCGAAATGCTGGTGCGTATCAACAAAAGCAGGGACGAGCGCACCTTTTCCAAGGTCGATTAGAGCCACATCCTTATATTCGTCCGGCAATTCATTACCGACATAACGGATGACACCATTATCTTCAACCAGGTATGAAAAAACATCGTCGTTTTTATTTACCGATAAAATTGTTCCCTTAAAGACTTTCATCAGATTATGCTCCCAATCTTACCTATATGAAGGATCAAGTTCAGCAAGTTCGTAGTAGTTATCAATTTCCATGATGTCCGACTTGTTGCACTGTCTGATCTCAACTGCGTACTTTTCTTTTCTTAGAACGAGCGGAATGAATTCCCAGAAATAATCTCTGCCGCCTTCTTCCTCTTCGTAAACCTGCTTAAAATCGGATCTCATTTTCGCGCTGTCTTCTTTGGTCCAGAATGAGATTCCATAGTAATTCCAGCAGTACTTATTACCCTTCTGGTAGTTGATGATGTGGCCCTCGTTATCAAGCTGGAAGCTCCAGTCGTCTGTCTCAAGAGAGTAGGAACCGAGAATGTTGCTTGCGTACTGATACTTGGTGATGATTTCCGGATTGGTAATGTAAAGATCTGCCTCGCAAAGGTAGCATGTATCGATAGAATCAAGCACTGCCATTGCAGAAGAGATGTTATTTGTCTGATCGTAGATATCGTTATCTACAAGCTTTAAGAAAGGATACTTGGTAAGAAGATCATCGAATCTTTCCTTCTTGTAGCCGCGAACAACCGTGATATCTGTGATGCCGACGCCGACTAAAGCGTCGAGCAAAGTGTCGAGAATCCTGACGCCGTTAACTGTAACGAGGGGCTTAGGTCTGTCGGATGTGGCAGGCATCATTCGTGAACCAAAACCTGCAGCCATGACGACAGCCTTTGTAACTCTGTACGGCTCAAGAGCCTCAAGGCCTTTATCAGTAATCTTGAGGATCTTATCTGCTTCAGAGATAAGGCCCTCTGCTGTTAATGTTTCCAGGCAGTTCTTTATGGTGTTTCCGGAAATCTTCAGAGTGTCTGATAAAGTGCGCATCTCGTGCATAACTTCACCATTTTTCTCGATATAGGTCAGTAATTCGAATTCGTAACGATTCATATCTTCAAATCTCCCCAAGTAAAACCGGAATATGTCTTCTTGTTCAAGCTTGTCTACGTCAATAATGTCAGTGCAATCTTTCACCATCTAGTAGAATTGCTTTAAAACTTCATTTTACCAATAAATTATAAATAATATAAATAAAATAAACCTATGGAGACTTTGGGCCTTGATACTTGTCCTCAAAAGTTAATCTGATACTCTGTATTGTTCCCTTTGCAATTGGTATAATTCTATCTATCCTTCTGAATTGCAGTCAGCATACAGTCGGAAGTTCTTGTGACCACAAAGAAGCAGATTTTATCTTTAGTTATAAAGTGATTTTTTCATTAACCCTAAAGGAGGTAACAACATGAGAGATGTATTTAAAGAGTACAGAATGGGCCTTATCAGCTGGGACGAGGCATACTTTATTGCGAATAATAATGCGGCAACCATTATTCCGGAGACAGAGTACTGGGCATCTCAGATGGAAAGTCTTGGCATTGATGCAGCAGAGAAGCTTATGAATCTTCTCGGATACAAGCAGGACAAGGATGGTATTTACAAGCAGATTGCGAAGCATTCTAATGTTTCTACAATCCCTAACGACCTTACTCAGGGCTGAGTCCTCAGAAAAGTGATTAATAACTAATAATGGCGGGTGAATTACCCGCCATTACTTTTATATTTGTCGTACTTTTATAACTGCCGTTTCATCCTATTACTTGCACTGAACCTTTTCTTTCTTGCAGATACGCCATGCTGCGTACTTGCCCTGTGCAGTTGCCGGAGGAAGTCCGCCGGAACCCATGAGCCACTGACCTGCAAGGAATACATTCTTCAAGCCCTTAACAACACCAGGTGTAGTGATTGTCTTTGTATTCTTGTCAGCAACGAATGCCATGTATGCACCCTTGTAAGCGTTGAAGCGCTTCATGTAGGTGATAGGTGACCATGTGTCCAAAAGACGAATCTTGCCGGCTGCTTCAGGATACTGTTCAACGATGAGTTCCATCATTGCCTGAGCGAGCTCAGCCTTCTTTGCCTCATACTTTTCTCTGTCTTCAGAGATCTCAAGCCACTTGTTGATATCGTCTTCGTACTGGAAAAGCTTCATGTGAACGATTGTCTTGCCCTCAGGAGTAATTGTGTTGTCGTAGTCGTAGCAGATTACGCCGACATCTTTAATCTCCTTGCCCCAGAGTGTGAGGCCCTTGCTCTCCCAGTAAGATGAGTCAGCAGGAATTCCAACCTTGCCATCGATAACATATGCAGCGTGGAACTTGGAGAATACTGAGAAGTGATCACGGTCATTGAAAGGCTTCTGAAGCTTCTTAGGCATATAAGATCTGGGAAGGAGGCTTGAGAATGTGTGGTTAGCATCTGATGCGCAGATGACGTAATCAGCCTTAACTTCTGTGCCGTCCTCAAGTACTACGCCTGAAGCAAGCTTGCCTTCGATCTTAACGTTCTTAACAGGAGCATTGAGGTGGAGCTTTCCGCCCAATTCCTTATATCTGTTTGCGATTCTGTTTGCTGCTGCGAGTGAGCCGCCTTCCGGAATATCACCGCTTCCGGATGTGCACATAGCATAGGACATGATGAAAGAATATGCCTGAGTTGTCTCAGGGTGTGTCATCTGTACAGCACTTCTGAGAACGGGGCTCTTGAAGCTTTCGCCCAAGTCCTTAACGCTTACGCCCTTGTATGCCTTCTGAGCTGCAGGTACGTTCTTTGCAAAATCACCGAGCTTCATGAAGTCTCTGGGACCCATTTTATCCATAGGCTTGTCGAGAGGCATGATCATGCTCTCAGCTCTCTTAACGTTCTCGAAAAACTTTTCGATAGCGTCCTTATCGTCAGGAGAGAGTGCAAGCATCTCTTTCTTTGTTCTTTCCTTATCTCTCCAGAAAGTAATCTCTCCGCCATGTCCCTTATATGTGAAGAAAGGATCCTTGGGGCAAAGCTTAACATCCTTGCCAAGCATACCGATCTCGCACCAAAGGTCATGCATTGCGCTGCCTTCCTTGCTGCACATAAGATAGTCGATGCAGTTGTCAATGTAGATTCCATCTCTCTTCCAGCCGGTCATTTCGCCGCCCGGTACAGGGTTCTTCTCATAGATTTCTGTCTCAAACCCTGAGTTCTGCAGAACGATTCCTGCAGTCATGCCGGAGATACCTGCTCCGACGATGATTACCTTTTTCATGTTTTTGTTCCTCAACTTATGTGGTATCTTTCTTACATGATTATTTATAAGATAACTACACCTTCCGATATCGAACTCCTCATGGAGAGCCGCCTCACGATGCTTCGCGAGGTCAATTCACTATCGCCGGATTATCAGTTCAGCGACGAGTTCGTAGATTTTAGCCGTGAGTACTTCCTAAATGGCGATCAGACCACCGTGCTGGCCTTCGATGGCGATATCGTAGTCGGCTGTGCTTCAATTAGTTATATAACGATAATGCCGACATTTTCCCATCCGTCCGGCAAGCGTGCACACCTAATGAACGTCTATACTGCGCCATCTATAAGAGGGCAGGGCGTTGCAAAGAAGATGGTAACCATGCTGATTTATGAAGCATGGGCCAAAGGCGCTACAGAAATCAGCCTCGATGCCACAACTATGGGCCGCCCTTTGTACGAGAGGCTTGGTTTCAAGGAAAACGACGAAGGCATGGTGCTGGTGAAGGGGTAAAGGTGCTATCGAGCTGGCCCAGCTTTTCGCCAGTGTAACAATGTTCCAACCGCCAATAGAAGCGCGAAAAGACGCCATTTCCACAAATAAATAACGGACAGCCGAAGCTGTCCGTCGTTAAGTTCATTAGTTTAGTGCAATCAGCCGTTTCCGCCGCCGTTGCCATTACCATTGCCATTATTTCCCGGACCGGGAGCTCCTGCCTCAGGTTCCGGCTCAGGTGCTGCAACATGGACAGGGCAGGGATTCTCTTTCTTAGGAGCGAGGTAGCTGTCAGCGACGAAATAATCCGTGTAGATTTTTGCACCTGCTGCTTTGCAGGCATCGGTCGGATAGTAGCCGGATGAGCAGACCTGAACTCTGATGATGGTCTTCGGCTTCGAGAATGTTGCACCGGGAAGATCTGCGTGGAGCTTCTTCATGACGTACATCCAGATCTTTACGGCACTGTCGTAGTCGTATGAAGGAATCGTTGTCTGGCGCAATCTGTTGTCGTAGCCATACCAGGTAGCTGCTGTGTAGTAAGGGGTGAAGCCACAGAACCACTTATCGATGTTATCGGATGTAGTACCTGTTTTGCCTGCAGTATCGATTACTTTGCCATCCTTACCCTTGAGCTGACCACCGTAGTTGGAAGGAGACTGTGTTGTTACGACGCCTCTGAGCATATCTGCCATAAGGAAGCTTGTCTCTGCGGAATATACGCGGTAGCTGATAGGATCGGACTTGATGATTACATTTCCTGCTGAGTCGAGAACCTGTGTGTATGCATAAGGTTCAGTGTAGGTACCGCCGGCAGCAAATGTGTGGTAAGCACCTGCCATCTCGAGAGTGGTCATACCGCGAGTAAAACCACCGACTGACTGTGAAGGGTATGCGCCTTCGGTTGTTCTGTCGATACCAACCTGCTTGAGATACCAAAGTGCTGTATCGCCACCGACATTTGTCCAGACTTCAGCAGCGATTGTGTTGAGTGAACGGACGAGAGCACTTCTGATTGTTGTGTTACCGCCGTATTTACGTGTGTAGTTAACAGGCCATGCAGTCTTGGGACGCTGAGGATCCAAGTGCTTTTCTGTATCGCTTACGACGGTTGCAGGAGCGATGATTCCAAGCTCGATAGCAGGTCCGTAATCGATAAGCGGCTTTATGGATGAACCAGGGTTACGGGATGTGCTGACAGCCCTGTTGAGAGAGAGGTTCATGACCTTCTCGCCGTAGCCGCCGGCCATTGCTGCGATGGCGCCCGTGCTGTTGTTAATGATTACCATTGAGCCGTTCGGCTTTTCGGGGAAGTCGATCAGCTTCGCAGGCTTGGCCTGGAACAGCGACTGGTTGCAGAATGCTTCATCAAGAATAGCCTGTGTCTTAGGCTCAAGAGTTGTGTAGATGTGATAGCCCTTGTTGTAAACGAGTGAGGAGGCGAGCTGCCTTGAGATACCACGGGATGCTGCAAGATCGCCGATAACTTCGGAGATTGCATATTCGCAGAAGTAGGAATTGATCTTTGTGGTCTTGTCGGTGCCTCTTTTCGCGAAGTTAAGCTCTGTATTAAGGGCTTCTTCGTACTCTTCCTTGGTGATCATTTCGAGCTCGTACATCTTGCCCAAAATGGTTCTCTGACGTCTCTGTGCATTTCTTCTGCCGGACTCTCTCAAAGGATTGTAGAAAGAGGGGCTCTTCGGAAGGCCAGCAATGAGGGCGCACTCAGGAAGTGTCAGCTCGGATGCATCCTTGCCGAAATAGTTCATTGCGGCAGCCTGAACGCCAACGTAGTTATTGCCCATTGGAGCGAGGTTGATATAGAGCTCGAGGATCTCGTCCTTTGTGAGACTCTGCTCGAGTGTCATGGCGGAGAACCACTCCTGAACCTTACGTGATGTGGAGTGCTCGTCCTGACCGCTTATAAGCTTTACTGTCTGCTGTGTAATCGTGGAACCACCGTGTGTGGCAGAACCGCCGTTTGCAATAGCAGAAATGAGCGCGCTGCCGATACGCTTGATGTCGATACCGTTATGTTCGCGAAAACGCTCATCCTCGATCGCAATGATCGCATCGTCAAGGTAAGTGTCCTTGATGTCGCTGTAAGAGACGTAGATTCGGTCGACGTTCTCTGAACCTGTGAGCTTGGCGATGACGTGATTCTCGCTGTCGTAAACGAATGATGTCTGCGAAGCTTCAGTGGTTGAAGTGAGGTCGCCTATAGACAAAGGCTTGGTTGTTGAAGCGTAGCCAAGGAGCATGCCTGCGCCAAAACCGCCGAAAACGAAGGTCAGGCACAATATTGCGACGACACCGATCTTGACGATATCGCCTAAAAAGCTCAGGATCTCATGAGTCCAGCTTCTGTTAAAGCCGCACTTGGTGGGCTTTCCTTTAAGCTGACTTCTAAGCTCGTCTGCAAGAGCGCTGTTCTCAGGCGCGACGGGTCTTGTAGATCTTTGCTTTCTGTTGTCGCTATTTTGAGCCAAAATAATCGTCTCCTTGAAAGAAATTCTCCATATTTTACTACGATTTTGCTTATAATAAAAATACAAAACTGAGGCAAAGGCATAGAAGGGGCGACACCATTGGAGCTTACAGAGGTTAAAATCACGGCATTAGGCAACGAGGGACAGGGCATCGGAACACTTCCTTCAGGTAAGACATGTTTTGTGGCGGGAGTCTTCCCGGGCGAGGTCTGCCTTTGCGAGATTTCAAGTGAGACATCCAAGTATGCCGTTTTAGATGCCCGTGAAGTGACAAAGACATCACCGGATCGTATTGCGCCGTTTGTTCCTGCAGATGAAGTCTGCGGCGGCCTTCCGTATGCGTGCCTTTCCTACGAAGCTCAGAAGAGAACCAAGCAAAACAGGGTGCGTGAGTGCCTTGAGCGTATTGGAGGATTCAATCCGGAATTCTTAGATAGCGTCATGAAGCCGATCATGGCCGCAGATAAGCCCTTCAGATACCGCAATCACATGCAGTATGCGATAAGAGGCGGTAAGGTTGGTCTTCTTTGCGCAAAGTCCGATGAACTTGGAAGTTACGACGAAGAACTCATTGAATATGAGATTTTCAGCAAGATAAGAGTTGCGGTAGAGGATGTTTTCGAGCGTGCGCCGACATGGCTTTTCGACGGGCTCGTGTTGAGAGGATCTCTTAATACAAATGAAATTCTTGCTGAGTTTGTGAGTTCATCTGATCAGCCGCACGAAGTTATTTTGCGCGATGCGAAAACATATATTGAAGCGACCGGACTTGCAGTAGCAATCGAGAAAACCTGCACAGAAAACGACTTTAAACTCAACGGACTTCTTCTTCGAATCAGTCCCAACAAGCTCTCGAAAAGAACCCGCACGGGACTTCGCGCCGCTCTTACTGGAGTCGATTACTACGACGAGATTTTCTGTGGCAGACGTTTCAGAATCAAGGCAGGATCGTTCTTTCAGGTCAACACCGAACAGGCCGAAAAGCTTGCAAACAGAGCATCTGATGCCTGCAAGGAAGCCAAAGTTATCTACGACCTTTACTGTGGCTGCGGAACACTTGGCCTTGCAATATTAAGGGAAGGACAGAAGCTTTTCGGTATTGAAGTAGTGCCGGAAGCAATCGAATCTGCCAAGATCAACCGTGCGCTTGCTACAAATGGCAGCGAGGCTTCAAATTGCGATTTTCTTTGCAAAGATGTCCTTAAAGCGGACTTCAATTCGCTGATAAAGAAAGGCAAGATTTTGCCTGCCGACTGTATAATTGTCGACCCTCCAAGAAAGGGCCTTGATATCGGTGTTATAAAGAAACTTCAGGAGCTTAATGCACCCAGAATCTGCTATATTTCCTGCGATCCGGCGACGCTCGCAAGAGACCTCAAGATGCTCGCACAGACATACAAAATCGAGGAAGTTACGCCATGTGATCTTTTCCCGAATGCGAGCCATGTGGAGACGGTAGTCTTGATGTCGAAAGTGAACACAACCAGGTAAAAATTTCCTTGTAAATAAAGGCTTTTTCATGGGCTATCGTTAAAAGGTAGTCATTACCCTGGACAAGCCTTTCTTTTTTGCTCCGGAAATCGCTTAGTGGAAACATAAGCTTACACAGGTGGATGAGTCTAAGAAAAGGGATTATGCAAACAAAGTTGGAAAGGAACTTC
>JAKSRC010000036.1 GCA_024403855.1 Saccharofermentans sp.
ATTTCTTTACCCTTTAACTTTCGCTGTTGGTTTAGAATATGGCTATGAAAAACTTAGATTGTAAAAAACTAATATCATTAACTTTGGCAGCACTCATTGCAGTGTCTTCCTGTTCTTGCTCCTCAAAAAGGAAATACAACGAGATTCAGGCAGACGATCCGTGGTATGAGTATTCATCCTTTGATGTTTCTGACCTCTACCCGGAAAGCGAATATGAATATGCCGGTTATGAGACTATCGGAGTGGATAAAGATTCCATTTTTGTACAAGTAGAAGCTTCCAAACACTACGAACATCGCAAAGATATGACCGAAGAAGAACTCCTTCAATACTTCGAGATGTCAATACTTGAATTCTCATTTGACGGCAAGCTGTTAAATAAGACAGAATACTCAAGTATGAGCGATGACGGCCGTATTCGAATGCTCCAGAAAGCCTGGATTTCAGAAGGCAAGCTTAACACTTTAGAAACTCTTTTTTCCTTAAAGGAATACACTGGAGAGTATCTGATAAACGGAGAACAATTCGAATTGGGTGAACTTGCCAAGCGCCATGGACTGACAAGCATTCAGGATATTTATACAGAATCCGGAAACACTCTGATTATCGCTAACGGAGGGGATTCGGACAGTATGCTTGTATTGATCAGACCTGACGGAACTGAGATGATACTTGATGCATACGAGACGCTTAAGATCGGTTGTAACTATAGCGAATTGATTCCGGCAAACAACGGCAAAGTTCTTATTGCCGCATATACCTGGAACTATGAAATGGTCTTCTTATCTCTTGATCTGGCAACAACAGAATTAAAAGAAGTCGATTCATTATATGGTTTTGATATGTATTGGCCGGAGTTCATCAACGGCAAGGTTATTGCACGCGATTACGAAGGCTTGGGATACTTAGATGAGATTACAGGAAAGATTAACCGTATCTGTAAATATACAGATATCGATGCACCTATAACAGAGATATTAGAAAGTCCCATTCTTTATGTATCAGAAGATAACAGCGAGATTATCATGGGTTTGGAAATCTACGAAACCGACTATGAAGGATACCGCATAATCCATCTGAACAAAGCTTCTACCAATCCTAATGCAGGCAAAACAGAGCTGATTCTTTCTTTCGGCGAAGATATATACCCTCTCACTTTTGAATATATCGCAATAAATAATTTTAATAAGACAAATCCTTCTTACTTTATTAAGACGGTTTTCCCTTATGATGAGAATTTTAATTATAAGGAAGTCGATGCGGATATTATTCTCAGTACAAATCCTACTTCATCACCTTCTGATGCCAGCAAGTATATCGATCTGGCAGAGTATATTAATACCAGCGATGAAGCATTCAGAAAAGAATACTTTGCAAATGCCATGGATGCCGCCAAGCAAGGAAATGCGCTCTATTATGTTCCTCTTGATATCTCCTGCTCCGGCATTATGACATCTCGCACAAATGCACCCAAGGGACAGGATGGTTTCTCTTTTGACTCATATGTAGAATTCGTTGACAAAGTTTGCAACGGCATAGATCCGATGAGCAAAACCCCGAACTTCGAAATGGGCAAAGTCGAATACTTCACTGCACTCTTCAAAAACATGAGTGACCTTTATATCTACGATGGAAAAGCACATTTCGATAACGAGAGTTTCCGTGAACTTCTCGAATTCGTTGATAAGTATGGAATCGACGCTACTGAAGGATCCGATACTCTTTCCGGAGGTCACAATGGTGCTATCCAGGCTGTAATGGTTGAAATCAAAGACCACAACAGCGCCGTTACAGAAGCTAAGATAGAAGGCAAGATCGGTGCACAGTATGGCTACTTATACGACTTTAACGCTTATATTGAGCGTTATGCCTATTATGCGGAAGAGATCGGAGTATATGGTCTTCCTTCATTTGACGGAAGAGGCCCTATGGCAGTTTCGGACAATTATGTAAGTGTATCTTCATCAACAAAGTACAAAGAGCCTTGTGTAGAATTCGTAAAGCTTCTCCTTTCTTATGACGTTCAGAAAGAAAATGCTATTAATCCTATCAATCGTCAGGCATTAAGGAACAGATGTGAAAAGATTATTGCTAATACAAATTCAAGAATTGCCCAGGAAGCAAAGTCTACAGGAACTAAGCCTTTTGTAATCCCTGATGACGCAATCGACAATTATATTGACGTTCTCTCATCAGCTAATGGTGTTAAGAGTATAGGAGATTCCATCGAAAACATTATTCGTGAAGAAGCATCTTCATACTATTCAGGCCGCAAGTCGCTTGATGATACGATCTCTGTAATGCAAAAGCGCGTACAGATAGCACTTGATGAGTCAAAGTAAAACTTTTCGAGAATTGATACAGCAAAATAAAATGCCTTCTGGATACATCATTCAGAAGGCATTTTACTTAATCTAATTCGTTGGTCGGACCAATTATTTTTATTCCAATATCGCAATTGACCTTATCTTTCATGGCATCTTTTGCACACCCTAAAAAGTGGCCGTATTTATAAGTGCCAATAGAGACCGTGAGGTCAGATTTGACATACAGATCGCCAAGACCGGTGTCGCCGTTAAGACCACTGTTTATATCGGCACTGACTACATATACACCGGACGAATTTATTTTCTCAATCGCGGTTTTCGCAGGTTCTTTTACTTCACCTTTGAATCCGGTTCCGAATATACAATCCAGTATGGTCTTATAATCGTCGTAATTGCCCCTGGTTGTGGTTCTTACGCCTTTTTCGATACATTTCTCGTAAAAGTATCTGCCATCGTCAGAGAAGCTATTTTCGAAAAGGAGAACGATCTCGCAATCAATTCCCTGATCTTTCAGAAGGCTTGCGACAACGAATCCGTCGCCGGCATTATTTCCTTTGCCGCAGATGATTCCGACTGGCGCCTGCCATTTCACCTGTTCAAAGATCGCCTTCCCTGCTCTTTCCATGAGTTCTTTTGAAGGCACCAGATGCTCAATAGTCCATCTGTCGCTTTCTCGCATGACCTCAGTTGAAACACAAACCGGCATCGTTCAGGTTCCTCTCAGACTTCTGTTACACGCCCTGCCTGGGCAAAAGGCGTATCTCGAATGTCTCTCTGTATTTGACGTCCTTTTTGAGAGGCTGCGGAGTAAGATTATCCTTTGTTCTCTCGATTTCTTTTGCCGCAAAATCGCAGAAGAATTCACAGAAATCATTGTTCATGAGCTGCTCTTCGTGAAGGAACTCGTTCATCTGTTCAGGTGTATACGGAAGTACTGTGAAATCAAACTTCGGATTGTATCCTGCTCTTCTGATTTCAATTGAATCGCCGTCTCCGTTAGTAAGTCTTACAACGTGTGTATCTGTATGAGATGAGTTCTCAGAAGGTCTTGCATAAGGATGGTATATCTTACCTGCGCCTGCAGAATACACACCAAGCCTTGCAGCATTCTTACGGTCTACATATGACTCTCCCGGACCTCTGCCATACCAAGTACAAATACAATCATCCTTTACGATTGGGAATCTGATACCGTATCTGACCATATCGTACTTAGGCTTGAACTCGAGAGTAATCCTCAAAAGATCAGCTTTGGGAACCTCATAGAAAACAAGAACTTCGCCTGACATTGCAAAGGACTTATATCTTGAGATCATAGTGAACTCGCCATTCTTACTGCCGTATTCAGAACCTACGAACTTGATCGACTGCTGAATATTCTCGTAGTCGCTTTCTTTTGAGAAAACAGTTCTTGCAAGGATAAAGCTTCTGTCAGTTCTGTCGATATTAGACGGACAGCGATAAAAACTCGGTGCTAGATGTCCCTTTAAGAAGTTATATCCATTGATCTCAAGGCTCTCAAGACTTCCGGGATCTCTTCCGAAACCGATTCTCATATTGCCCTGACCAACATATAATCCGCGCGGAACTGTTGTGACAGTATTCATTGTTGCAATGCTTGTGAAGTTCTCTTCATCAGGAGAGATATCATCCACATAATCTGACAACTGAGAGTTATCAGTCATGCGTTCAACTCTTCCGCTGTCTTCTTCTGTAAGAAGTGCCTGGTCTGTATCGACACCGGTATCAGAAATAGCGCTACCTGAACCAAGTCCTAACGTCTCATTCTGTTCAGGATGCTCACCATTACCAAGAGCTGGAGCACCAATATCGACTTTACCGACAGGACTTGCAATGTTATCCGTAATTACGTCCTGATAGAAAGCAACTTCATAGCCGGCTTTTGCATAGTAAGTAGCCTTGTGAAGCTTCAAAGTGATGTCGAAAACAAGCTCTTTTGAAAGAGCATTCATATACATCTCGATAAACTCAGCCTTACCCTCTGCCCAGCCTGCCGTAGTGAACATCTCTGTGGTAAACGGGAATTTCAAAGTGCGTGATCCAAAAGGTTCAATCTCCGGGATAACACCTCTTCCTGACATTATCGCCTTGCCGCCAAGAAGGAGCTTCCACTCAAGATCCAATTCCTCTGAATATCCGAACTGGCTGGAATTGCGCATGGTAAGAGTTGCCGGATCTCCCGCTGAAGCGAAGATCGTTATTGTCTGGCACTGCTTCTTGATATCAAGATAAATCGGGTGAGGATTACGTTCTGCATCGACGATACCCTGTCCGATACAGGAATTCTCTTTTTGCTTACCACCAACAAGATCTGCATGGTGAATCCACTTATAGAGCGTATCATCGTCTGTAAATCTTGTTCTTCCAGGAATCGTCTCGAAAAGATTTCTTCCTGTTCTGTTAAGAGCAAAGATTTTCTTTCTATCAAGGCACAGATCTTCCCAAGGTCCGAAAACAGCTCCGGCTTCACTAGGCAAAGGCTTCAGATCTGAAATCCTCTCAACAGGCTTTGCCTTCTTGCTATTCTTAGCAACTTCAATTATCTCTTCACAATACCAGGGTCTTGTATCGTCGATAAGCTGGCATTCCTGCTTCACTCTCAAAGCCGTTTCATGATTGAAGTTATATTTCTGGAATCCCCACAAAACAATTGAAGGGTGATTCATTGCACTTTCAACATAGTCCCTCATATAGAAATCAGCAGATGTCGCAATAACGTACATGCCATACTGATCGCAGAGATTAAGGAATTCATCAGAAAGCGGGACACCATCAGCGATAACACCATTAATACCGGCACGCTTCATAAGGATAATGTCCTGACGCATACGATCCTGAGGAACAGCGATACCGCCCTGAGGATCAAATTCATAGTACTTAACAAGCGCAAGATTTACACGACGGTCGTTGATATTAAGCTTGCCCTGAACTATTTCAGAAGTTCTGAAGCCGAATCTCTTTTTCTTAGCGCAAATAACTTTGCCTTCTGAATCCATGACTTCGAAAACGATGTCGTACTGAACAGGCGTACAGTCAGACCACTGCGCAACATTAAGTGCAATGAAATCCGTGCTTGCACGAGTCTCCTTCAATGCATCAACAACGCCCATAATAGGCTCGCTCTGGCCCTTGATATTAACGAATGGCAACTTATACGGATCGTACTCTGCTCTCGCCTCAAGAAGCGAAATACGAACCGAATAAGGAATCATGTAATTCGTATGATTGCGCATCGCAAAATCGACTTTGATCATAAAGTCTCCACGAGGCACACGGGATACTGATTCCCTTGTTGCAAGAGTATCGATTTTCGCGACTTCGGAAATGTATGCCGAAGGTACGTATTCAAGCTTTAAGTGAAGATTTGAAAGCTCGAGAAGAGAATCTTCAACGATCATTATCGGTCTGAAGATTCCTGAGAAACCAAAATTCATCGCATCAAGAATAATATGTCCATCATCATCTCTGTCATAGCGGTTAACAATGATAGTAATCTGGTTAACACCTGTTCTGACAAGTCCGGAAATCAGGAGTCTTTTTCTTGTGTATACAGCATGGGAATTGCACAAGAGCTTATCATTAACGAAAACCTTAAAGCTTCCGCAAATACCGGAAGTTTCCAAATAAAGAGCTCTGTCAATATCCTGAGGCTTAAAGACAACTGTAGTTCTGTAGATACCTACTTCGTCATCTTCATTTCCTGTGGACTTAAGAACAAACTTATCACTGATTGTTTCTTCTTTTCGCTGGGTATCCTGAGCAAGCTTCAAAGGATAGTCATAGATCAGGTTCTGAGGCAGGCCAAAACCTTCTGTCTGCCATGTTGAAGGGCAATTCACCAGCGGCCAGTCGGAATCGTCAAAAGACGTATTCATAACGCCAAATGGGATCTCACTCTGTCCATTGGCAAGATAAAACTTCAATGTTGTAAGTGGCTTCATGAACGGTGAGGCAACTTTGCCGAACTCCGGCATCTCACGTTCGCTGAAGATATAATCAAAAGATGAATAAGGCAAAAAGCCGTCATTCGAATATGTAAATTCCAAGACAGTTACCCCCTTAGAGAATTGTCCGATAATAACCTACTGTGATTGTATCATTTAAAAGAATGGACAAAGTTTCAGGAGCGTTACAAAAAAGAAGTAATTCTGTGGTAAAAGTACGGCAATCTTTTCGCACCGAAAAACAGAAATCAGTACTGAATTCCGCCTACGTACCAATTACCCTTGATCTTTACAAAATATACATGCGCATCTGTCGGAATGATCTCAGGCTCTTTTGAACCAAAATACATCTGCATATACTGCTCAACATATACTTCCATATAGACGACATCATCAGAATATACAGTGATATCCTTGATCGCGCCGTTCTTAATCTCAACCTTACCATGATTTGTGTAAAGTTCTCTGGAAGAATTACGCTTGATATATGCGAGCTGCTTGCTGCCACTCGGGAAATACTTATCAAGAGCATAATCGCCTGCATCCTGAGAAATAAAATTCGCGAATGTCGAAGCAAACTTTATAGCGTACTTTGAGAGTTCTTCTTTCTCTGCCTCATCAAAATCCTTGATGAAACCAACCTTGTAAGAATCAGTCTTCTCATCATATACGCATTCGCAGTCATTACCCTTGTAATCCTTTGCAGTAACCTCAGGCTTCTTATAAAGGCCTGTTACCTGATAATTAGCAATACCGGGAATAGTTGCATAAGGAGTAACATACTGATTGAGTTCAGACTCCTTTACATCTTCTGTAAGGAAAGTCTTGTTGAGTTCTTTTCCATTTACGAAAACTCTGTATGACTCAGGTGCTGACACATTAACTTCGTAAACAGCAGCGGTATAGAATTCAAGTCTTCCCTCTTTCCAGGCAGTAAAACCATATGGAAGAGTCTTAGACTTATCTTCTGCAAGACTGATCTTAGCAACGATAAGTCCATCAGAAGTCTTTACATAAAATTCAGGATCGCTGTCAGTTGATGATTCAGCTTCAGAGCAGATAAAAGTCTTATCCGCAACAAGAGATGTAATGTAATCTTTTACAACCTCTTCATCTTCAAAACCGGTTACTTCCGGCTTGGAAGCCATATTGTTCCAGATATAGTCGATATCGTGATCGTTAAAATGCTTGGTAACATCCTCAGCAGTATGGAAAGGAAGTGACGCCTGATACTGTGCTTCATAATTTGCAGCGAAATCATTGAATCTTAACAGGAACCAGGCAATGAGACCGGCCAGGATAACAAGCCAGCAAATCAGAAAAACGAGGAAGGGCTTAACCTTTCCCTTCCCGTTCTTATTATTCTGGCTTTCAGCTTTTGTAGCTTTATCGTTAGCAGACTTCATTTAACCCTCCGAAGACTGTCCAGCAGCCTTATCGCTCTGAGGCAGGATAATGAAAGCAGTAGGCATCTGGCGTGAAACTCTGATAGAAGAGCTTGATACGAGCTCATCATCGTAAAGCCACATTGCGGAAGACATTCCGCCGTCAAGGTTTGCCGCATTAACAGCACCGTAATCCTGCATTACCTTGATAAGGTCAGCCATTGTAGCGCCCATTGAAGATGTCTTTCTTCCTTCAATTACGAGAAGGAGGATTGCACCGTCTTCTCTCTGACCAATTGCAGTTCTGGGGTTAAGACCTCCGCCTGAACCGTTATACTTTGCTGCTACACCGTTTACGATGAGAGCAGGACCGAAAGATACAGCGTCTCTTACACCGATATCAAGAGCCTTCTGAGCAGTCATTCTGCCAACAACGAGGACATTATCCTTTGTAAGACCGTATACATCATATGTACCGCCCTTGCTTCCCATACGAAGCTTTCCTTCAGAGATAACGATACCCTCAGGCCATCCGCCGATACCCATACCGTTTGTATCTTCGTACTTACCGCCATTGATACCACCGACACCGTCATACTTGTCGATAAGCTGCTTCAATGTAAGGCCTGCACCACTGTGATTGTAATTATCGATTGTAGCTACCATGATTCTTGAAGGATCATATACTACGAGCATTTTACCGTGATACATCGGGCCACTTACATCGTGTACTTCGATTCCGTCACCATCAGGATCAAGCTCATTTACTGCTGCAGCATTTGCATTATCCTTCTTGGCATTCTGTTCAGCAGCCATAGCCTTTACGAGTGTTGTATCAGTAATCTCAGAAAATACCTGAGTCTTATTGCTGTTCATGATAGATTCGATCTCTTCATCAGAAAGGATCCACTGAGCAAGGACACCACCTGCAGAAGATTCCATAACAGAAGGAACAAACTGATCTCTCAAGTGTGTAGAAGGTCCCTTCATAATGATACCAAGGAATGTATAGAATCCTGCAAGGAAAACAATTAATGTTGATAAAACAACGGCCATAGTTCTTAATGCAAACTTACCTGTTACCTTGAGGAACTTCTTTACGATTATTCCGTTACGCTCTTTGCGCTGCTGAGCTTCAATTGTTGCTCTTTCTCTCTGGGCAATTCTATTTGCAACCTGCTCTCTGCCAGCTCTAGCTACAGCAGATTCAACCTTCTTAACGGGACGCTGCTGAGGTCTGGAATTCTGAGGCACAGCTCTTCTGCCCGGATTCTTAACAATCTCAATATCAGAATCTTCGTATACTTCTGTGTAAGTCTCAGAACGTCTGGGCTGATAGTAATTAGCAGACGGTGTCTCAGCAGGCATATTGCCGGCAAGGACCTTAGGTCTTGCTGTAATCTCAATCTTTCGCTGCTCAGAAGCCTTGACCATTCGATCAACAAAGACCATGGCTTCTTCCTTGGACATTCCCTTCATTCTGGCCAAAACAGCCTCTCTTTTCGAAGGTTCAAGACCATCAACTATTGTTCTGAACTTTGTAAGATTCTCCTGATTCATAAATACCCCAAACGCTCGCAAAATAGCAACTTTTCTTAACTTGATAATTCGGAGTATAGCATAAGCATTATTAATAACAGGCGCGCGAAAACACAATGTCAACAAACTGTAATATGTTGATTTTGAGGGATTTGTAACAGTGTTATGAAAAAGAAGAAGCTCTTCCTTTTTTACAAAAGAAAGAGCTTCTTGGTGCTCAGAGACAGAATCGAACTGCCGACACGGGGATTTTCAGTCCCCTGCTCTACCGACTGAGCTATCTGAGCAA
>JAKSRC010000037.1 GCA_024403855.1 Saccharofermentans sp.
GCGGAACAGCATGCCGTTCTATCGGAATCGGCATGCTGTTTTAGCGGAATTTGCATTTCATAGCTATAATAAAGACTCCTTCGATTGAAATTCATAATAAGAAGGACATAAATTTCTTGTAGACTTTCCTTAGACTCTCAGTTTAACTCAAATTCGTATATTGGATTGATCAGCGACAGAATAAATACAATAGCATTATTGTAACCAGCTAGTCTTTCCGTCTCATTTACACTTAATGGTTTACCATTATCTATCACATTTAATGTGCATTTAACTTTAGTTCTATATTTTTCAACAAAAGAATCCGTAGTCAATAGGTCAATATCGTTTAACATCTCCTTGTAAGCATCGATTTCTCCTGCGTTAATATATGCACAATTCTCTTTATCGAAAATAGTATTGTTATTTATAAAACTGATTTTTGAATTAATAATGTGCTTAATAGTTATATCCTTTACCATAGTATCGTTCATTTAATCACCTATTCTATTTAAATTCTCATCGTAAGTCCCAAGTCTTGTTGCTTAACTAATATATGTTTTTGTTCTTGCACTATAATAAATAGGTTCACCGTTCTTTGCTATATAATTTGTCTTTTCATAACCCAGATTTTTTGCCGCTTGACGAGACTCTTTTGAAGTCATTCTCATCCAACCCGGGGTGTTATTTGCTCGTTTTCCACCAAGATCAATATACCCTTTCTTATTACGCAATTGCGATAAGTCGGTGGATTTAATTTTTTCTTTTAATGAAGAAAACCCTTCTGATATGCCTTGGAGCAATTCATCGAAAGCATATGTCTTCAATAAGTTGTTTCCAAACTCTATGACAGGCGGATTGCTTTATATGCGATTATAAATAATGATTGCTGGAGTGTTTATTGATATATGCATCCACAATTGCTTAGCAACACTTGTTTCTTTAAACAAAATCGGAACTAACTGTTTTATATCAGTTTATTCTTTTATATCCAATAAATCTTTTAGCGCCAATACTACTACATCTTGTAAAATTCGAATCCGATGACAATATAGAGTCAGCAAGCTTTATCACCGCTTGAGCGCCGTGCTCTTTTAATTCGCCATTGAGTTTTTTTGCATCAAAATAGAGAAATTTTCCTAGGTTTTTCGGGTTTATCACTCTGTATTTTTCGCCATCGGATAATCTGCATTCAATGAATTTTTCTCCTTCATCCATTCTATATAATACGCACATATTTTGGGGAGAGTCCAACGAAATCGCCATTATTCGTTCATGGTTTTCATTCCAAAAAGCAATAAAGTCTTTCTCATATCCATCTGTTTGTAATCTTTTGAGTCTATATGTTTTCTTTGCTCGCTTAGTAAAAAACGAGAAAAACCATACTCTTGTATCTATGTTGATCATAAATACACACCATAAATAGAATAAGGCTACTATCAAAGAAAAAACACTTGCTTGTTGCGAGTATTTGGAAATAAATAAACACAACAAAATGATCACAAAAGGCGGATAAATACTTGATGACTTACAAGATATCACTGAGACTACACCAGTATTCAAAATTAATAAGAGTAATACAATCATATTGGTTGTAACGCCTTCAGTTATTAACAGAGACGTGACAAATACAATAATCACAGCCGCGCTTCCCAAAGATAGCTTTACTTGCCAAATAAAACAATCTCCATCTTTATATTTACGGCGGTGCGGTTTCTTTCCATGTTTCATCAGAAGCATACAAAACAACAAACCAAATACCATTCCTATAATGGTCATAATAATTGATTTGCCGAATAAAACAATGAACATAGAACCATTTAATAGTATTACATATACCAATAACAATACTAATTGAATATATTTTTTCATGCTTTTTTAATCTCCAAACAACTCAATAGCTTTACCAGTTATGCTTTCGGCATTGCCGATTGTCCCAACAGGCAATCCGAAAATCTTGTCTGTAGTTGCAAAAAGAATTTGCATCATAGAGTCTGAAAGTTCATCTAGTATATCTGCTAGAAAATCGTTGTAATTATCATAGTCCGTGCGTAAATCATTCGCAATAAATTTAATAGCACCGGCTAATGGCAGAACATACATAAAGGAAAATACCAGCAAAACAGTTGCTATTTTTGCTTGTTTGGGTCCTCTAAAACTAATTTTTGCAGCGTCTGTGATTCCTAACACCTTCGATATACTCGATCCTAATTGACCAAAAGCAGCTCCTTTAGTAAATGCCCAGATTAGTCCACTAATAAACGAAGCCCAGCTTTTACAATTATCTACTTCTAATTCCTTTCCAGATGCCATAAAATCACAAAGATAGAAAAATGAATTATATAATGCACCTTCAAGCATCGCGTTTATGTCGATAACAGCCATAAGTTCTTCTTTTGACGCATGTCCACTGGGATCACAGTACTTAACCGGATTCGCATTAGCAAACATATACTTATGCAAGCTCATAGGATCAGACAAGGAACCACCATATGTATCCATCGATGTAAAAGTTCCTGTCGAAGGATCCATATATCTTGCTCTCAGGTAGTAAAGACCTGTACTATCCTGTTCTTCGCCTTGGAATCCATAGGAGTTATCTGTAGTTCCTGTCTTTTCTGCATTGTTGCCAAAGGCATCGAAGACAAGGGTATCTGTTACTGAACCTGATGCATCTGTAAGTACTCTTACAGAAAGGCCACCATCATAGATATAGTAGGAAACATCAGAGCCTTCCTGTCTTGAGATCAGCTCAAAGCCACGAGTGTAGTAAACAGAGTCTGAGCCTATTGTAGCCTTTAGAACCTGAGAGTAACCTGAAGACAGATCAGTGGTGTATTCAGTCGTTACACCGCTTGATGTTTTGGCCGTTCTGTTACCGAGATAATCGTATTCGTATGTCTCTATGACATGAAGAGTGTCGTCTGGGGCCATTCAATTCGTACAAATGTCGATGTCCCTTTTTATATTAAAAGTCAAAAATACTGTATAATCTCGAAATAGGAAATCTATGGAGGATAGATATAAAAATGACAAAGCCATTTTCAGCAACTGCAGAGCAGATTGCAAAGGAAATAGATACCGACCTTGTCAAAGGTCTTACTTCAGAAGAGGCATCTTTGAGATATGCCAAGAACGGTCCTAACTCATTAGGCGAAGAGAAGAAAGTTCCGCTCTGGAAAAGATTCTTAGGTCAGTTCGCAGATGCGATGGTCATCATTCTCATCGCGGCAGCAGCTCTTTCAGCATATATGGCATTCAAGAGCGGCGGCGGATTCGAAGAGTGGATCGACGTTATCGTAATTCTCGCTATCGTAATCCTTAATGCCTGCCTTGGTGTTTACCAGGAAGGTAAGGCTGACCAGGCTCTTGCGGCATTGAAGAAGATGAGCGCACCTCAGACAAAGGTCATCCGTGACGGTAAGCTCCTCATGGTCGATTCCGAGAATATCGTTGTTGGTGACGTTATCGCAATCGATGCAGGTGATAGCATTTCTGCCGATATGAGAATTGTTGAATCAAGCTCACTTAAAGCTGAAGAAGCTTCGCTTACAGGTGAATCTGTAGCCGTAGAGAAGGATGCTTCCGTTGTCCTTCCTGAAGATTGCGCATTGGGTGATCGGAAGAACATGCTCTACATGGGTACAGCAGTTACTTACGGTAGAGCAAGAGGCGTAGTTGTAGCAACAGCAAGAGATACTGAACTTGGTAAGATCGCAACAAAGCTCACAAATATCGAAGACGAGGAAACACCTTTGCAGAAGGGCCTTAACAAGCTCGGTAAGATCCTCGCTGTTGTTTGTATCGTAGTATGCATCATTGTATTGCTCGTAGATATTTTCGTTCAGAAGCAGCCTTGGGAAGATGCTCTCATGACCGCTGTTTCACTTGCAGTTGCAGCAATTCCTGAGGGCCTTGCAGCAGTTGTTACTATCGTATTGTCCATCGGTATGACAAAGATGGCAGAGAGCAACGCTATCGTAAAGCGTCTCCTTGCGGTAGAGACTCTCGGCTGTGTTGACGTTATCTGCTCTGATAAGACAGGTACACTTACTCAGAACCAGATGACTGTAAAAGTCCTTTTCGACGGTTCTAAGAAATACAATGTTGAAGGCGGCGGTTATGCTCCTGTCGGCAATGTAGTTGATGAAGGCGGCAAGCCCGTAAAGATTGAAGGCGTGCTCAATACACTCATTCTTTCATCCGTTCTTTGTAACGATGCTTCAATCGTTAAGCAGGGCGAAAAGGAATACTCCTGCATCGGCGATCCTACAGAAGGCGCCCTCACAACACTCGGCATGAAAGTAAGAATGCTGCGTGAAGAAACGATGCATAGTTATCCCAGAGAGACAGAGCTTCCTTTCGACTCTGACCGTAAGATGATGACCACATATCACTCCGGCATCGATGAAGGCAAGTGGATCAGCTTCACAAAGGGCGCTCCCGATATCGTTATCTCACGTTGTACTTCGATCCTTACACCTTCAGGCGTAGTTCCTATGACTGATGAGAAGCGTCAGGAAATCCTTTCTGTAAATCACGATTACGCTATCCAGGCAATCCGTGTTCTCGCATTTGCAACAAAGGAACATGGTGAAGGCTCTAAGGCAACATTTACAGATGAAGAGAACATGACATTCGTAGGTCTCATCGGTATGATTGACCCTGCGCGTAAGGAGGCAAAGGATGCTATCGCTGTCTGCAAGGAAGCCGGCATCCGTGCTGTCATGATCACAGGCGACTTTAAGGATTCAGCAGTTGCTATTTCTGACAATCTCGAGATGCGTGATCCTGCTCACATGGAAGCATATTCCGGTGAAGAACTCGACAAGATGTCTGATGAAGAGCTTCTCGAAGTAGTAGAGAGAACGAGCGTTTATGCCCGTGTATCTCCTGAGCACAAGGTTCGTATCGTAAACGCACTCAAGCATAACGATCACATCGCTTCAATGACGGGCGACGGTGTAAATGACGCGATGGCTTTGAAGTCCGCTGATATCGGTGTCGCAATGGGTATTACTGGTACTGACGTATCCAAGAATTCCGCAGACATGATCCTCATGGACGACAACTTCGCGACAATCGTAAAGGCAGTCGAGCAGGGAAGAACGATCTATGCGAATATTCGCAAGTTCGTAGGATTCCTTTTGTCCTGCAACGTAGGCGAGATTCTCGTAATCTTCCTTTTGTCACTCGTACCCAAGAAGTTGATCCCCGGTATTGCAGCACCTTTGACTGCAATCCAGCTCTTGTGGCTTAACCTCATCACTGACTCATTCCCGGCTTTGGCTTTGGGTCGCGAAAAGGGTGAGCCCGGCATTATGAAGATGCCTCCTCGTTCCAAGAATGAGCCCATCATCAACAAGAGCATGCTTGGACACATCGCAACACAGTCTATTGGACTTTTCATCTCCGTTGCTGCAGCATTCATTTTCGCTTTGCTCAGCATGAATGCCGGAAAGACATTCTTCTTCAGTGGCGCTGTCGCTGATGCAGCATCTGCCGGTATTCATCCTATTGACGTCGCAAGAACAGTAGCATTTGCAACATTGATTTGTGCAGAGCTCTTCAGAGCCTTTGCTGCAAGATCCGAGACGACATCAGTATTCAAGATCGGTCTTTTCTCCAACAAGATGATGAACATCGCAGTTGGCCTTTCACTTGTACTGCTCGTTGCTGTTATCTACATCCCGGGTGTAAATTCTATCTTCAACAACGTTGCTTTGAATCCTATGGCATGGCTCGTAATTTTGCCTCTTGCAATCCTGCCTTTTGCAGTCAGCGAGATTGGCAAACTTATCAAGTCAGGTAAGAAGTAAGGTCGGGAAATCGCGGTTTGCATAAGTAAAGTCCATGTGTTATTATGCATAGGCTTAATTAATAAAGGGGGCTTGGAACCTTATGACAGTTTTGAATATCGTTCTTAGTGTTGTAGATATTATCTTGGCTTTGGCAATCATTATCCTTTTCCTCGTTCAGGAAGGTAATGACCAGGGTATCGGTGTAGTAGCAGGCGGTTCATCCGATTCTTACTACAAGAAGGCAAAGGGCAGAACTTTGGAAGAGCAGCTCAAGACTTGGACAGTTGTTTGCTGCGTTCTTTTCGCAATCGTTTCAGTTGTTCTTTACCTCGCAATCGCTAAGGCTTGGTAATAAAGCGAATTTAAATCAGTTCATAAAGGCCGGCTCAATCGAGTCGGCTTTTTTGTTTTTGGTGTGAAGACGTGGCGCGGCGATGGTGTTAAGTCGCGTTAGTGACGGTGGGAGGAGACTGAATTTTTTGTTTTTTTTTGGAACGCAAAATACCATTCCTCAAATGCATAATTCTCTGTCGTATTTTTGTCAGGTTTTGTAGGCTATCTTGTCGGTGAATTGTCTGTTTTGTTCTTTCCTGGCAAGGTAACGTCGGTTTTGTCGGAAACCTTGTCGTAGATTCTTTTAAATTTTGTCGTAAATTGTTCCCACGATGAAATTTTATCGTGACGACAAAACTACATGGTTTTCCGACACGATTTAAGACAAGGTATGACGAAAGAATCGACAAATCACTGAAGAAAGTTACAAAATACGACAAGAAACCGACAAGAAATCGCTGAAAATACGCCAATTAAACGACACTAAATTAAGGAAAAAACAGATAGAATAAATGGCAGGAATAAAATTTGGCATAACTTAGGTCGATATAACCTTGTGAATAAAATATAGAACTAAAGGAATTTGAGATGGAAAAGAAAAGAAGATTAGGTTTCGCAGACAAGATGAGCGACAACCAGCATAGTAGAAACAGAGTAATCAAGGCAAAGGCAACAAGTGCGACTCTTCCTCAGACATTGGCAGAGCAATCACCCAGAGGTCCCTTGCAGGTAAAGAACCAGGTTATCGGTATTTTAAGACAGACACCTAAAGGTGGCGTCGTTATTCCTGATCCCGGTTTTAGAAGTACAGATTTTGGCCCTATCACTATCAGCAAGAATCACCTGAACGGTGCACCTTTTGATATGGCTGTTGTATGTGAGGTTTTGAATCCTAATGCTGATAAGGGCGACCTTGAAGGAACTATCACAGAAGTTTTGGGCGATTACGGCAATAACGATGTCCGTATGCTCACTGTTTTGAGACAGTTCGGTCTTTCACAGACTTTCCCGGAGGCTGTATTAAGCGAGGTTGATCCGCTTCCGAATAATCCTGAAGAGGAAACTGTTGAATCAGAGATTGCAAACGGCAGACATGACTTAAGAGATCTTCTCACGATTACGATCGACGGTGAGGATGCGAAGGATTTGGATGATGCTATTTCAATCGAGAAGCTTAAGAACGGTAATTTCAGACTTTTCGTTCATATCGCTGACGTGTCGAACTACGTAAAAGAAGGCACAAAACTTGATGCCGAAGCCTTTTCGAGAGCTACATCGGTATATCTTGTTGACCGTGTTATTCCGATGCTTCCGCCAAAGCTTTCAAACGGACTTTGCAGCTTGAATCCGAATGTTGACAGACTTGCCATGACTGCAGAGATGTATGTTGACCGTGAGGGCGGCATTTATGGTGGCGATGTTTATGAGAGTGTCATCAGATCAGACAGACGAATGAGCTATCTTGAATGCTACAGGATTCTTACTGAACCCAAGAGCGAGGACGCCGAAGAGTACGGTGCGATTCTCCCGATGCTCAGCCAGATGCAGGAATTAGCTGAGATTTTGAAGACGATGAGGGAGAGACGTGGTGCTATTGGCTTTGAGATGCCTGAGACTAAGGTCGTCTTAAATAACGATGGTACTGTTAAGGATATCATGGCATATCCTACTAACTTCACAAATGGCATCATTGAGTCTTTCATGATCTGCGCGAATGAGTTTGTCGCAAAGAAGTTCTGCGACCTTAAGTATCCGTTTATTTATCGTGTTCACGAGGATCCGGATCCGATCAAGATCGCAAGGTTTTCGAGCATTGCCAGGTTTTTCGGTGCTTCGGGCAGACTCTACGGCAACATCAAGCCACTTGATATCGTAAGGTTCATGAATACTATTGGCGATGAGACGGCGCTTCCGGTATTGGACGAGCTGCTTTTGAGATCAATGGCGAAGGCAAGATATTGCTCTGACAATCTCGGACATTTCGGACTGGCATCCAAGTTCTACTGCCATTTCACATCACCGATCAGACGTTATCCTGACCTTTACATTCACAGAATTATCAAGAGCTATCTGCACGGCGAGAATTCCGTAAGTCATTTCGCGGGATTGGTCGATAATGCGGCTGAACGTTCATCCGATATGGAGCGTAACGCTGTCGATGCAGAGCGCGCTTCTAAGGATATCAAGATCTGTGAGTACATGGCTGACAAGGTTGGCGAGCACTATGAGGGTGTTATCTCATCAATTATCGAAGCAGGCTGCTTTGTAAGACTTGAGAATACCGTTGAAGGCTTCGTTCCGTTCAGATCATTGAGAGATCATTACACGCTCGATGACAGAACCTACAGAGCAATCGGTGCTCACAGCGGCAAAATCCTTTCGATCGGCATGCCTGCAACAATCGTAGTCGAAAAGGTCGACACTGAAGAGAACAAGATCGATTTCTCTTTTGAGTATGGTTTTGAAGAAGAGCGCGACTACAGAAGAGGTGGAAGAACTTCCGGCAGAGGTTCTTCAAGAAGCGATTCCAGAAGCTCTTCCAGAGGCGACAGAAAGGTCGTCAGAAAGAGCAGAAAAGACGATTTTGAAAGATCTTCAAGAAAGTCTTCATCAGATGATTCGTTTGATTCAAAGAAGTCTGACGATTCTGACAAGTGGTCCGATTCATCTTTCGAAAAGCACAGCGAGCATCAGGGATTTGTAGGAAGACCTCGTGCTGCAAAGCGCAATCGCGACGACGGCTTCGAAGGAAAGAGTGGAAGAGGATACGGCAGAAAATCTTCCGGCAAGGACTTCGGTGAGAAATCCGAGAGAAGCAGCTATGGCAGGAAGTCTGCCGGCAAGAGCTTTGGCGAGAAATCCGGCAGAGGCTATGGTAAGAAGTCAGGCGGCAATGACTTCGGTGAAAAATCCGGCAGAGGCTACGGTAAGAAGTCAGGTGGAAAAGATTTCGGTGAGAAGTCCGGAAAAGGCAGTTTCGGTAAAAAGCCCGGCGGAAGAAAGTCTTTCGGTGCAGTAGCAGGCAGCAAACCGCGTTCAGGTGGTAAAGGCAAGGGCCGCTCCGGAAGAGGTCGTAAATAACAATAGTTGTAGTTTTTCGTGCTGACACGTGAAGGCAGTGAAGGAAGAGCTAACAATTAGAATTTCACCAGGATTTCAAAAATCGTGTCATAATAGGTAAAAATTCTGAAATTCTCCGAAAATTTCAGAAAAAGTGACAATTTGAGGGGCTATTTTGAAGTGGTAACGTAAAAGTAGACACGTTCTAAAAAAGGTAAACACTTA
>JAKSRC010000038.1 GCA_024403855.1 Saccharofermentans sp.
GATCTTATGCTCCTTTTTCAATTATCTAATTCCCAAGCTTTCCGTGAAGAACCAATTTTTCTGAAATTCTTTGAAAATTTCAGATTTTTTACCTAAAATGACGCGTTTTTTGAAATTCTGGTGAAATCAGAAAGAGCGGGAATATCGTCCTAACGCCGCCAGTGTTCGAAAAGTTGCATGGTCAGTTTTCCACTTTTTTAATGGCAAATTGGCTCCGCCGATGCAGCTTGAAGCCGAAAATTGCCGTTTACATTATCAATAGGATTTGACATGTGCGAACGATGCCGAAAAGATCGCCTGCGTGCATATTTCGCACCTGAATCAGATTGCAGGGAAGTGCAGTAATCGCAAAAAGAACCACGCATGTTGAAAAAGCAAAAAACATGTAAAAAAACGGAATAGATTTGTTTAGCAATACTTTACAGAGGGTTTAACAGAGTGTATAATCACGCACGTTGCAGTTTAGTGACAGTAAACCACAGGTTTAAAGAAAGCAAAATTATGGAAATTGGATCAAAGATTAAAAATTTGAGACTTATGATGGGCCTGACTCAGGAAGAGTTAGGTGACAGATGCGAGCTTTCCAAGGGTTTTATCTCCCTTTTGGAGAGTGATAAGACATCTCCTTCAATGGCGACATTAGAGGACATCCTTAATGCTCTCGGTACAGATTTTGCACACTTTTTCGCTGCTGAATCGAATGACAGAATCGTTTACGGCAAGGAAGACTATTCCGTAAAGGAGGATGCAGAGCTCAAAAATGAGATTTGCTGGCTTATCCCGAACGCTCAGAAGAACGAGATGGAGCCGATCCTCGTAACGATTGAACCCGGTGGATCGACATATCCTGACAATCCGCATGAAGGTGAAGAGTTCGGATACGTGATCGAAGGCGTAATTACTGTAGTTGTAGATAAAAAGAGATATCAGGCCAAAAAAGGTGAGAGTTTCTACCTGCCGTGCGACAAGCCTCATTACCTTGAGAACAAATCAGGAAAAACGGCGAAAGCAATATGGATATCTTCACCGCCGAGTTTTTAATACAGGCGACAAACTGAAAGAAGCAACAATATTTAAAGAGAGGGAAAATAAATGGCATACAATCAGATTCTTGATGACAATACCGGAAGCGAGCACATCATTGAGATCAAGGACCTTTGCAAGAGCTACGATGGCACAAAGGTACTTAAGAATATTACTTTCTATATTAGAAATAATGAGTTCATTACGCTTCTTGGTCCTTCCGGTTGCGGTAAGTCAACAACACTCAGAATCATTGCAGGCTTTGAGACTGCTGATTCCGGTATTGTTAACTTCGAAGGCAAGGATTTGAAGTCTGTTCCCGCTAATAAGAGAAATATTAATACTGTATTCCAGAGATATGCTTTGTTCCCGCACCTCAACGTTTTCGATAACGTTGCGTTTGGTCTCAAGATCAAGAAGGTCAATAAGAAGGAAATCGAGCAGAGAGTAAATAAGGCTTTGGAGACAGTAGGCCTTGCTGACTACGGCGAGAGATATATCGACCAGCTTTCCGGTGGTCAGATGCAGAGAGTTGCTATCGCAAGAGCTATCGTAAACCGCCCGAGAGTTCTCCTTTTGGACGAGCCTTTGGGAGCTTTGGACCTCAAGATGAGAAAAGACATGCAGATCGAGCTTAAGGAAATGCAGAAAGAGCTCGGCATCACTTTCGTCTACGTAACACATGACCAGGAAGAAGCTCTTACGATGTCAGATACGATTATCGTAATGAAGGACGGACTTATTCAGCAGATCGGAACTCCGATTGATGTATATAACGAACCTAAGAATGCTTATGTTGCAGACTTTATCGGCGAGTCCAATATCGTTGCCGGAACAATGAAGAAGGACAACGAAGTAACAGTATCAAGCGGTATCACATTCAAGTGTGTTGACCCTCTTTTCCCGGAATTTTCAGAAGGCGTAGCAAACCTTGTAGACGTCGTTATCAGACCTGAGGACTTCTATATTGCAGAAGAAGCAGAAGGAAGAATCAACGGCGTAGTTGAATCACTCGTATTCAAGGGCGTTCACTACGAGATGATCGTTAAGTCAGATGACGGTATCGAGTGGCTCGTTCAGAACGTTGACCCATTCAAGGTTGGAAGCAGAGTAGGTCTTTATGTTGATCCTGATGATATCCAGATTATGAGAAGATCTGAGCTCTCACCTGATTTCGGAAGCTTTGGTATCAAGCATCCCGGTGCAGCTGCTGAAGCTGAAAGCAAAGATGAAAAGAATGACGAAGAAAATAAGCCGGAGGTTGAGAACTAATCAATGACTGAACTCAAAGCCAGAATCAAGGTTATGCCGATTCATGCTTTCGTCATGATTTTCGCGGCACTTTATTCGTTCATCAGCATCTTTATTCCGATGTTCGAACTTTTCGTGCAGTATGTTCCTTACCGCACATATTCATTATTCACACTTCTTCTGAATCCGAAGGTCTTCACCAGAATCAGAAGCGGTTCTGTTAACCTTAACTTCCAGAGCTTTGCTGCGTGGAGCTTCGTAATTACGATCGTTCTTGCAGTAGCAGCTCTTACGCTCTCAATTGCATATCCCTTCTACTACAATTCAAATAAGAAGAGAAAGATCGGTTATTTATCTGTCCTTGTACTCTTCGTAGGAAGAACTGTAGCTCATGTTATTACATTATCCAACATGGTCTCAGAAGAGATGATCACAGCAAACGAGTTAACACCTCAAAGACTCTATGTTGCTCAGTCTTTCGCAGGAAATTTACTGGTTATCGTGCTCTTTATCGGTGCAGCAGCGTGCCTTTACGGCGCATTGAACCTCAAGATGAATTACAAGATCTTCGCTTATCCTTACCTTGCGTGGATCGTAATCTTCACGATACTTCCGTTGATCCTTATCCTCTTCAGAGCTTTCTTCAAGACAGCTGCAGGCGGTGGATATGAGTTCACAACAGCAGGCTTTGCCGTTCTTTTCCAGAACAAGACGGTAACGACAAGATTCTATGGTGCTGATGTTACTTTGCAGGAGTATTTCTCAATCTTTGTCAGAAGTTTGGATTATGCTCTCTGGACAACAATCGGATGCCTTCTCCTTGGTTATCCTGCAAGCTATGTTCTTGCGAGAAGATCAAAGCTCAAGCGTCAGAGCAGCTCAAGACTTCTCATGCTTTTCGTGCTCCCGATGTGGATGAACACGATGCTCAGAACATATGCATGGCGTGCATTCTTCAGCGAAACAGGTGTTCTTAATACCATCATGCAGCAGTGGGGAATGATCGATGCGCCTATCCTCTTCCTGAAGAATGAGATCCTCGCAGACATCATCACAAAGGTCGTTATGACAAATGACTTCCTGCCGTTCATGATCCTGCCTTTGTATTCCGTACTCGTTAAGCTCGACGACAGCTTGTCTGAGGCTGCTTACGACTTAGGCGCTACAAAGACACAGACGTTCTTCAAGGTAACATTCCCGTTGTCCTTGCCGGGCGTAATCTCAGGAATTCAGATGGTATTCATGCCGTCACTGACTTTCTACATGATCCCTGACATTTTGAACGAGGGCTCGAAAACAACTATCGGTAACACAGTACAGAACTTCATCCTGAATGAAAGTTCCACATATAACCAGGCGGGCAACGTTTTGTCCTTGTTGCTCCTCATCTTCGTCCTTATCACGATGGGTATCCTAAGAGGACAGGATAAAGAAGCCGGAAGCGGAGGTATGGCATTATGAGATTTCTTAAAAAGCTCGTTCCGAATATCTATTTGGCGCTTCTCTTGGTATTTATCTACCTGCCGATTGCGATATTGATAATCTATTCATTCAACGCATTACCGAAGTCGTTCCTCTGGGGCGGATTCACGTTCAATAACTACAAGGGCCTCTTCAAAGGTTCTGACGGAAGCGGCATCTTAGAGTCCCTCATTGAGACTTTGAAGGTTGCTTCGATCGCTTCTCTGTCATCTACAGCCTTCGGTGTAGTCAGCTCTCTTGGTCTTGCTTACCTGAACAAGAAACTTCAGAGCTTCGCCATGACGATGACATACGTTCCGAATGTCATGCCGGACCTCGTTACCGGTATCTCATTCATGCTCCTGTTCTCGTTCCTTGGTGTTCAGAAGAGTGAGTTCACACTTATAATGGCACACATCGCACTCTGCGTTCCTTTCGCTATCCTTTCGATAAGCCCGAAAATCAGACAGCTCGACAAGAGCCTTACCGAAGCTGCGATGGACCTTGGTGCAACGAGATTCCAGACGTTAAGACTTGTCATTATCCCTGAGATCATGCCGGGTATCTTATCTTCTGTGCTTCTGACATTCACGCTCTCGATCGACGATTACCTCATCAGTAACTTCAATGTCGACAGCTCAATCCAGACATTGCCTATGATGATCTACTCAATGGCAAAGCTTGGCGTCAACCCGAAAATGAACGCGTTAACAACCCTGATGTTCGGCGCAGTCCTGATCCTCATGGTTTTATCGAATCTTTCGTCCTTCAAAAAGACGAAGAAAGCCGCAAAAGGCACCAAATAAGTAATTGCTCAAACAGCAAATAAAGGAGTGTAAAGAAATGAAGAAAAATGTAAGGAAAGTTCTTGCTTCAATGGCAGCTCTCATGATGGCTGGTGTAGCTATCCTTTCATGCGGATGCGCTAAGAAGCAGCAGCTCGTCATCTACAATTGGGGTGAGTATATTGCAGAGGACACAATTGCAAAGTTCGAAGCTAAGTTCCCTCAGTACGATGTAGTTTACAGAACATTTGAGACAAACGAGACAATGTATCCTAACCTCGAAAACGGTTACGACGTAATCATCCCTTCCGATTACATGGTTTGCCGTCTTATCGAAGAAGACTGGATTCAGCCTCTCGACTGGTCAAAGCTTCCCGCTGTCCAGAAGTATATGGATCCTATGTTCCGTTCCGTAAGATATGCAGAAAATATTGATATTTCAAATCAGGTATTGGACTACGCAGTTCCTTACCTCTTCTGCACAGTAGGTCTTGTTTATGACGCAAACAAGGTAGAGCTTCCTGAAGATACAACAGATCCTGAAGTTATCTGGGATGTACTCTTCAACACAGAGAGCGGCCTTAGCGTTGGTATGTACGATTCAATGCGTGAGTCAATTGGTACAGCTCTTAACTATCTTGGTTATTCTATAAACTCCATGGATGAAGCTCAGCTCAAGGAAGCTTTGGAATTGCTCATTGCTCAGAAGAGCGCACTTCACCCTGCATACGGTGTCGACAACCTCAAGGACAAGATGGCTTCCGGTGAGCTCGCTGCATCTATCGCATGGTCCGGTGACCACATCGTAATGCTCGACAGAGTTGAAGAACTCCAGAACACAGACGTTGATTTGAGATACGTTCTTCCTGAAGGTTCAAACTGGTCTGTTGACATGATGTGCGTTCCTACAAACTGCAAGAACTACGATGGTGCTATGGACTTCATCAACTTCATGTACGATCCGGAAATCGCTTTGGAGAACTGTGAGTATGTTGGTTACTCCACACCTAACACAGCTGCTAAGGCTATGCTCGATCCTGAAATTTCCGGCAACATCTACTACTATCCGACAGAGGCAATCTTCAATACTCTTGAATTCTATTACACCTCTGACGCAATCGAAGAGAAGTACACAGAAATCTGGAACACTGTAAAGGCTAGCGCTTAAAAGCGTTAAAAATACTTATTATTCGAGCCGCTCTCAAGCAATTGGGGGCGGCTTGTTTTTGCGTGGTTTTCGAGGCAAGTGACTGTTGCATTTGACCACTGTGACCTGTTTTCGCAAGCTGACTGCCAGTTGTGCAATTTTCCGCTCGAAAAAAGCGAAGGTCTTAGAGTAGAGCCTATCCGCAGGGCTGTCAGTTGTGCAATTTTTCGCTCGAAAAACGATAAAAATTGCACAAAATCGCGTTTTTATGCAATTTCTTGGGGTATTTTTGCGCAAAAATTGCACAAGCAGAATTAGAGCAGACTCAATTTCCTTCAAAAAGTCTCATTTTCGAGCCCTGATTTTGAATTTGCAGCAATTCGCCCACACAAGGTGGATCAACTGATTTACACTGCAGTTATCACACTAATTGCGGGGTAATCTTTTATGGCTATTGATTTTCGAAAAGAATTGAATGCGCGATACGAGATACTTACGAAAAGTGTTGAGGATATAGAGAAGAAGAATAAGTCGTTCCCTGATGGCAGAATCAATACCAGATACCGCAATGGTAATACATATTTCTATTTGGTTAATTGTGAATCTAAGGAGAAGTATCTCACACATGAAGACGATGCCCTCATCGAACAGCTAATCCAGAAGAACTATCTGAATAAAGTCCTGAAGGACGCGAAAACAGAGCGAAAAGCGATCCTGAAAATGCTTGAGTTATACCCGGAAAAGGTAGCCGAAGATGTCTACGACAGTCTCCCGGAATGGCGGAAGCAGTATGCAACGCCCATTAATCTATGTGATGAGGCTTTTGCACAGAAGTGGATGAACACTCCCTATAAGCGCAAGCCGTTCAAGAGGGGAGTGCCGAAGTTCTATACGCTTAAGGGCGAGTGCGTCAGATCGAAGTCAGAGGCCATGATAGCTGACAGGCTTTTTGTGCGAGGCATTCCTTACAGATATGAATGCCCGCTTAAGATAGGGAACAGAGTCATACACCCGGACTTCACTATTCTGAGGATGAGCGACAGGAAGATCCTGTATCACGAGCATTGCGGAAAGATGGACGACGCCGACTATAAAGAGGACATGGTGGAGAGGGCCAATAACTATAGCGAGGCCGGTATTGTGCTGGGTGAAAGGCTTTTCTACACGTTCGAGTCAGATAAGGTGCCACTGGATATCAGGACATTAGACAGGATCATAGACGCTCATTACAGATAGTGTCTATTCTTCGAATGAAGTGGCTGCCTTCTCGGCGGTAAGACTCCGTATTTACGTATGAAGATATTATAAAACCCGCTTCGGATAGCGGGTTTAACAGTGTTAAATGCGTTGTTCGTAAGGGTTTTACTGTGCTGCGAAGAATGTTCCGACATCTTCCTGGTCGACAATCTTTTCGAGTGTCTGGATGATTGATCCATCAGCAATTACGCCCATGATGCCATTCTCTGTAACCTTGCACATAGCAGTAATCTTTGTGGCCATACCGCCTGTACCGAGCCAGGAGCCCTTGCCTGCAGTAAGTTCGACCATGTCGGCTGTAACCTTATCTACGTAGGAAATGCGCTTAGCATCAGGATTCTCACGCGGATTTGAATCGTAAAGACCGTCAACGTCTGAGAGGATGATCAAAAGATCAGCATTTGCAAGAACGGCAATGTCAGCAGACAAAGTGTCGTTATCGCCGAATGTACCGTTGTGCATGATTTCCGTTGTAGATACTGAGTCGTTCTCATTAAATACAGGGATTATGCGCATCTCGAGCAATGTCTCGATTGTGTTAGTGATGTTGGATCTTGTGAGCTTGTCTGTGATGTCGTCCTTGGTAAGAAGGATCTGACCGCAGCGATAAGAATACTCTGCAAAACTTCTTGTATAAGCGTTCATGAGCTCGCACTGACCAACAGAAGCGATTGCCTGCTTCTCTCTTGTTGTGGAGGGGCGCTCCTTGAGGTCGAGATATCCGATACCGACACCGATAGCACCTGAACTTACGAGAAGAACTTCCTTGCCTCTGTTCATGAGGTCGGAGATAGAACGGCAAAGTCTGTCGATATTTCCGAGATTCATCTTACCGTTATCGTAGGTCAGTGAAGATGTACCTACCTTAACAACGATTCTCTTTGCATATTCAATGGTTTTTCTTGATTCACTATAATCGCCCAAGGTTATTCCCCTTATTATTAATAAATATTCCAAACAAGGATAAACTCTTAGAATATAAATTGCAAGTTTGGACGGATAAGAATAGAGCATACGATTTGCCTGCGATTTGTTGTATAAATAGAAAAGACAGTTAGTGTTCAAAAAAGGAGATTTCTTATGACCATTGAAGCGCGCGAAAAGAAGTACGGCTGGATCAGCAAAAAGTATGACCAGGCACTTTCTGCGCTCGCAGGAAATGAAGTCGAGATAGAAGACGACGTAGAGCTTTCTATCAAGCCTGTCGTAACAGAATCATGCGAATTAACTACCAAGGATATCATCGACATTCACGACAAGATGGTCGACGATTTCGGAGGCGAATATGGCATCAGGGATGAATCGCTTTTAGCCAGTCTTCGTGATGCTCCGTACACTGAATTTTTCGGTGAGGCTCAGTATCCTACTGTGCTTTCTAAGGCTGCAAAATATCTGTTCGACTTTACCTTCTATCAGGTTTTTATCGATGGCAATAAGCGAGTTGGTTTGTCTGTGGCAAATGCTTTTCTTGCCGCTAACGGTCTGACTTTGACATTGACCAAATCCGAAGTGTATAAGCTCGTTATGAGCATTGCAAATCACGGTTATGGTGACAGTTCTGAAATAGTTCCTTTGTTGGAAGAAAACACACGAGAGATTATCTAAGCAAGTGATTTATGCTGATTAAATATTGCGACAACTATGTGTTGTTCGATCTGGAGACAACAGGTCTTTCACCGGAGACTGATGAGATAGTCGAAATATCCGCCATAAAAGTCGAAAAAGGCGAAGTTATCGATGAATATTCGACATTAGTTAATCCGGGAATTCACATCCCATTTTTTACCAGCAGTGTCAACGGAATTACCGATGACATGGTTAAGAATGCACCATCCGGCAAAGAAGCTCTGAAGGGATTTATCAGCTTTATAGGCGACAGTGTTCTCGCTGGACATAACATTCGTAACTTCGATCTCAAATTCATCCAAAGAGATGCCGTTCGTTACTTTGGAAAGCCGATAACCAATGAATATGTAGATACTCTTATGCTGGCCAAAAGGTGCCTTCCCAAGCTCGAGAGCCGCTCTTTGCAATCACTTTCAGCTCACTACAAGATCTCCTATGAAGGCGCACACAGGGCGCTTGCCGACTGCTATATCAACAAGCAGGTATACGACTGTCTTGGCAAAGAAATGGCTAACCCTTCGGCCGATTCAAAGAACCAGAAAGTATGTCCACGCTGTGGTAATATCCTTCGCCAAAGATCAGGCATTTATGGTGATTTCTGGGGCTGTGCGAGTTATCCGGAGTGTAAGTACACGAGGAACATAGTAAAATAAGATTCTGTTTAATTCGATTTTACATACAACGTTTTTCGTGGCTAAAGGAGAATGATGGATTGAAGTATATAGAGTACGGAAAAGAGA
>JAKSRC010000039.1 GCA_024403855.1 Saccharofermentans sp.
GTTTTGGCTCTTTCTTTTTTATTTCAATTTACACAATTTTAAGGGCATGGCCAGTGTTTGCTGATTGACTCATCCAAATCGGCAACTTTTTTCGATTTTGGATGAGTTTTTTCGAGACGACTCATCCAAATCACTCGAAAATGGCGATTTTGGATGATTATTATCCTGTCTCCAAAAAGTCTCTCTTTTAGCTCAAAAGTGGGAAGAAAAGTGAGAATGTAACAATGTTACTCAGGCTCACTCATAGTAAGTTTTCTTCAATTTATCCATCAGAACGGAAAATTAATTGCAGAAGTTCAAATGATCTTTTCTTCAATCCACTTATCAAGGAAATTCATCTGCTCTTCCGTATGGAACCAGTGTTCACCATTCTCCATGACGGTAAGAGTCGCGCCCGTTTTTTCAGTGAATTCAGTAATCGTTGCCAGCGAGGTAAGATTGTCCTTATCGCCATAAAGGACATGAGTCGGAACTTCCCAACTAATAGGGTTATTCCTTACATAGCACAGGTATTCCCAAGATAATGACTGACCGAAAGATGTGGCGATCTCGCCCTTTTCGCGCAAGTAGTCCTCGCTCACATTCGCCCAGGTCATCATGTCCTCAATAAGCTTTTGCATATTTACGATTGGTGAGATGAAGAATGCTTCTTTGATATGCTTATCTGCCAGAGCATTCATCGCGAAAAACGCACCAATACTGTTCGCAACTAGTGTTACGGATTCGTACTTGCCGCACAGTTCATCGAAAAGCTTCGAAAACTCGTCCCTCGCCTCCCACGGAGTCTCAGAATTGTAGTCCAGACCAATTACGTCGCACATCCGAAAAAGTTTCTCGTAGTGCTTCGCCTCTTCTGCGTTGCCACCCTGGCCGTGGATGTAAAGGACTGCGTGATTCATTTTGTTCCCCACCTACAGTTTTGAAATCTATATCGCGAACGATTACTTATATTTCTTGCTTCTCTTGGCAATCGGACAATCCCAGCAATATACACCTGGGAAAACTTCCAATCCGGGTTTGCTGTAATAGCCGGCTGTTACGTAATCACTTGTATCAGCATGGCAAAGCTGAATGACTCTGAGGCCAACACGCTCTTCTTCATTAGCGCGATAGACCATTACGATGTGGAGCTCATAATCTACGCCATCAACAGTAAAATCAATATCCGGTTCATAACAGCGCCATCCTGTACTGTTTTTGGAAAGATGACCTTCCTCCCTCACAGTCATGTCGTTGTAGCCGTCATAATCGCCGTCCCAATCAGGAAAAGTCGCGATAAGTGTCTCGATGCTTTCCTCAAATTCATCCATCTTGTGCTTTTTCTTGATTTCGTCTAATGCTTCTTCTGAAAACATATCAATGATCGCATCAACATCTTCATCTTCAATAGCATCAAGAAGAATCTCGAGCTGGTTATCAATTATTTCCTTCTCGTTCTTGCCGGGAAGTGTAGTCACACCGAATTTTGAGCATCCGGTAAATCCGAGAAGTATTGAGATCGTTATTAATCCTGCAATTATTTTTTCGCGCATAAAAAATCCCCAAACTTTAGTGCTTGGGGATTATTATACTCTCTTATGAATTTTGTTAATCAGTATTCTTCTTCGATTTTCTCTTCGATATCTGCAACAGGTGCTTCTAATCCTTCAATAACGATTCCCTTCTTCTTGGCATAGTCCCATAAAGCTGCGTGAATTGCTTCTTCAGCCAAAAGCGAACAGTGTACTTTAACCGGAGGAAGGCCATCTAATGCCTCCATTACTGCCTTGTTTGTTACCTGCAAAGCTTCATTTACGGTCTTTCCCTTTACGAGTTCTGTTGCCATTGAGCTTGTCGCAACAGCTGCGCCACAGCCGAAAGTCTTAAACTTTACATCCTGAATAATTCCATCATCATCGATATCCAGATAGATTCTCATGATATCTCCGCACTTGGCATTTCCGACTGTACCGACGCCGCTTGCGTTCTCTATCTCACCAACGTTTCTGGGGTTGTTAAAATGGTCCATTACTTTTTCGCTATACATAAATCGTTCTCCTAATCAGTTATTTTTAATGAAGTCTTCATATAACGGAGACATGCTTCTTAAGCGCTCAACTATTCTTTTCAGTTCATTTACGACGTAGTCGAGATCTTCCTTTGTCGTCTCTTCAGAAAGTGTCAGTCTGAGTGAGCCGTGAGCGATCTCGTGCGGCAGACCGATTGCCAGCAGAACGTGGCTTGGATCCAACGAACCTGATGTACAGGCCGATCCGCTTGAAGCACAAATGCCGGCCTGATCCAGAAGGATAAGCAATGACTCGCCCTCAATAAATCTGAAGCAGAAATTGGCATTTCCGGGCAATCTTTCTGTTCTATGTCCGTTCAATCTCGAAAAGGGGATCTCCGAAGTAACTCTGTCGATCAGATAATCTCTTAACTCAGCGATCTTCTCTGCATTTTCGCTAAGTGATTCGCCTGATATCTTGGCAGCCTTGCCAATACCGACTATGCCTGGTGTATTAAGTGTTCCGGCTCTTCTGTTTCTTTCCTGAGCTCCGCCGTGAACGAAAGATTTGATCCTCACGCCCTTACGGATATAAAGGAATCCGATGCCCTTAGGTCCACCGAATTTGTGGCCGCTTGCTGAGAGCATATCAATATTCATCTCATTGACGTCTATTGCGATATGTCCTACTGCCTGAACAGCGTCTGTATGGAAAAGAACGCCGTGTTCATGAGCGATTCGTCCAATTTCCTTCAATGGTTCGATCGTACCGATCTCATTATTTGCGGCCATGATTGAAATGAGGATTGTATCTTCCCTGATTGCTTTTTCGAGATCTTCAAGGCTGATTTTTCCGTCTGAATCAACATCCAGATATGTCACTTCATAGCCCTGCTTTTCAAGATACTCTGCAGTGTGCAGAATAGCGTGATGCTCTATTTTGCTGGTAATGATATGCTTGCCTTTGCTTGCATAAGCTTCTGCCGTAGCTTTAAGTGCCCAGTTGTCAGACTCACTTCCACCGGCGGTAAAGTATATTTCATTTGCGGTTGCGCCAATTAATTCAGCTACTTCTTTTCTTCCTTCATCTACCGCACTGTATCCTGACTGAGCAAAGCTGTATATTGCTGACGGGTTGCTGTAATTCTCCTTGAAAAAAGGCAGCATTGCATCAAACACTTCGTCTTTTACCTTAGTGGTAGCAGCATTATCAAGATATATTAATTTGCTCATGAGATCTTCCTCCGCCTCCAACTCAACCAATGGGTTTTGTTATTCCTACCATTTCAGTAGGAATAACAAAGGAATTATAACACCGGTAGTAGTAAAATCAAGTGAACAAATTCAATTTACTGGCGTAATATATCTAACGAATCCATAAAAAGGAGAGGACTTATGAAAATTAAAGCATTTAAAGCCGCTCTTCCCCATACTATACCCATCGCTATCGGATTTCTTTTCCTGGGTATGTCCTATGGATTCTACATGAGGAGCAACGGCTTCTCTTTCGTATACCCCATGCTTATGAGCATGTTCATTTTCGCGGGATCGATGGAATTCGTCACAGTAAATCTCCTTATGTCGGCATTTAATCCCGTTGCAGCATTTTTTCTCACGCTGATGGTAAATGCCAGACACCTTTTTTACGGCATTTCCATGCTGGATAAATACAAGAATGTCGGCTGGAAAAAGCCTTATCTGATCTTCGGCCTGTGCGACGAATCCTTTACTATCAACTGCTCTGTCACACCGCCACCGGATGTCGATAAGGGCTGGTTCATGTTTTTCGTAACTTTGCTAAATCAGTCGTACTGGGTTATCGGCGCAACATTAGGCGCACTGCTCGGCTACATTATCCATTTCAATACCAAAGGAATCGAATTTGTCATGACCGCACTTTTTGTGGTCATGTTCATCAACCAGTGGGAAGAGACCAAAGAGCACAAATCCGCGCTCATCGGACTTGGTGCTTCTGTATTCTGCCTCCTCCTTTTCGGAAGCAGTAATTTCATCATTCCTGCTATGGCACTGATCATTTTGATGTTCACCTTGATCAGGGACAGAAAGGAGGCGAAGTGATGACTGTAACACAGCAGATAATTACAATTGCGGCTGTCGTTCTTGGAACAATGGTCACCCGCTTCCTGCCATTTCTGGTATTCCCGGAAGGAAAAACGCCTCCGAAATTCATCACTTATCTTGGAACAGTCCTGCCTTATGCCGTTATAGGTTTGCTGGTAATTTACTGCCTGAAAGACGCAGTATTCTCTTCGCTTCACTGCCTGCCGGAGTTGATCGCCATAACCTTCATCGTCGTGCTTCACAAATGGAAAAAGAACACACTACTAAGCATTGCCGGTGGAACTATTCTTTATATGTTCCTTGTTCAGGTCGTGTTTGTTTAAGCTTATAGTCAGCGATATTGAGATTTAAAAGTACTCATAGCCCCTCTTCTTATCTATAAAAGTTCTAAATCAATACTTGAACTTCCTAATCGGGAGATATTTAAATACCTGATCGACATAGGACTTATACATCGGATACTTCTTTGAAGAGATCATCTCTGCCAGATTGGAGCTGCCCATAAAGAGAAGGATCAGGAGCAAAGGTCCTACCATTGACCAATGGAAAATTCCGTAATTTGCAACGCCTGCACCGATGGTACAAATATAAAGGCTCATCCAGATGCCCTGTTCACCGAGATAGTTGGGGTGGCGCATAACACTCCAAGTACCTGTTGTGTTAAAGCCAAGACTGTAAGGCAGAGGAAGCTTTGAGAGATCGCCCTCTTTTGCGAGAAGCTCCTTCTTTTTGCTGTGGAATTTCCACTGATATTCATCTGTAACTGTCTCAAGGACGAGGAAGCAGATTGCAAGAACAAAGGATACGATGTCCCAGATTCCAAGAGGCGCATTGGATTCCATAGCTGCAAGTGCCGGGAAGCAGATTGCAAGGACAAGTGCATTCTGATAGAAGCTGATAAAGAACAAATCGAAAGCTGTCCAGGCGATTCTGCTCTGGAAGAACTTCCAGCCGTGAACGATAGACCAGCGATAGTCCTCAACACCTGTCCAGAACTTGATGCTGTATGCACCTTTTCGAGCAAAGTTAACTGTGAGTCGGATTCCCCATGCAGTAACGATCAACGCATAGATCAAAAGTCTGAGCTTCATGCCACCGTTTGCAGCAATAATCCAGACATATGCGATCGGGAGCAGACTCCAGAGCTTATCCATCTGTGAGAAATTCTGTGTGATCTCGCCTACTACAAAGCAATAGAGGAAAGCACATCCGCAAACTATAAGGAGCGTTTTCATTGTGGCGAGCTGCAAATTAGTCATGGCATAATCACTTAACACAAAAGCTGATACAACCAAAGCAACAACGGTCAAAGCCGTAACTACTGTTCCTATTATTCCTTTATTCATGAGACACCCTTCTTTCTTTTCTCAACCAATTAAAAACTAAAATAACATAAAAGAACAGTAAAGCAGAAAAACTGCTTATTTCTTTGACAAAATAACAACCTTTTCAACAAGATCAATGTATTCTGTGTTCATCCGGGATGGATCAGAACCAATGGAGATCCTGACAATCCGGCACCTTTGTCATCTTATGAGGCCGCTGAGATCTTACGCAATATGTTTGAGACCAAGCGTTACGACAAGACCGGCCACAGATTCATCACCAATGACGGAAGCGAATATCCATTCTGATTATTGCTTTAATTTCGCCTGTCTGTAACCCATTACCACTATCCACATATACATGCAGGTTTTGGGAAGCATAAGCATGCCGATCATCGGGCTTACATCAGACCACAATACAACAGGGATATAGAAAAGGAAGCTTAAGAGGATTGCAAGCCACATCCACTTGTATATCTTGTCGCTTCTCTTCGCGAAAAACAGAACTACCATGATAAGTCCCAGAATCGTGAAAGGAATATTTCTGTATATGCCCCAGATTACCGGCGCTTCTCCTGTCCAGTCGTTCTGCGGAAAGAAACAGAGGGCGATTCTGATCACAGAAAGAGCGATAACGCTAGCTCTCATCGGCACGCTCTTCTTCTCGTATCTCATCTCGAAAATGAAATAGAGTATGAGATAGAAAATGGTCATGGTGATGGAGGTTATCATCTTTCCGATGCCAAGCGAAAAGGAATAATCCGCAGTACGATTTATCGCAGCAAAAATTCTCGGCACAAGGTGGAACGCATCGCCAAATACCAGGACGAGGCTCATGATGCCGTATAACAGGATCTGACGGTTCTTGTCACTTTTTCGAATGATCCTAATGCCCATGATCACTGTGAAAACAATGTAGAAAACACAGAACACTGCTTCCATTATTTTGCCCATAAAAACCTCCGATTTTTATCCTTTAACTTCTTCCTGCTCTCTTGTGAGATTCTTAAGCCAGATATACTGTCGATATCTTGGAATAAGAAACGGCACCTTAACGATCTCATCCGAACACATAACGATATATACCAGCATAACAGGCCAGTGAAAGAAGAAACATCCTACAAGACAAAGCGGAAGCGCAAAACACCAGGTCGCAATGGCAACGCTTACTGCGTCGTACATCGCATCTCCGCCTGCCGGGAAAACGCCAACGGTAAATATCGTATTGAAAGAATAAGCGAACATATAAAGAATGTTGAAAATGATCATCCTGACAAGATAGTACTTCGCAACAGGCTCAAGCACGTAGAAGTAATAAACGGCAGGACCTACCACACAGAGAAGCAGCGCATTCGCAAAACCGATGATGATCGAAATGATCCAGGAATTACGGCCATAGACCTTGGCGTCATCCAAAAGATTCTGACCAAGCTTTCCACCGATCATGATACCAAGTCCGGATGCGAAGCCCTGTGCAAGGCACTGAATAAGACTTGTCGCTACATTAGTTACTGAAAAAGCAGCTGTGGCATCCGTACCCAGATGGCCAATAATTGCCGCATGAACTGACATGCTAAGTCCCCATGAAAGACAGCTTGCAAGCATGGGACCTGCAACCTTGAGCATGTCCTTTTCCAAAGACTTGGAGAAGAAAACAAAACTCTTAAAATCCGGATGGATCTTATCCTTCTGATAGGAAGCAACAACTACCCAGATGAACGCAACCAGTTCAACAACGATTGTGGAGTAAGCTGAACCATTTGCTCCAAGAGCAGGAATATTGCCGAATCCGTAAATCAGGAAGAAATCCACTACCATGTCGACGACAACCGTAACTGCAGATATCCATACACTGATTTTCGCTCTGCCGTCGATTTTCATCAGCATGAGATAGCACTGAGTAAGTCCTGAAAAGATATAAGAGAAACTGACAATTCTTAAATAACCCGCGCCGATCGTTATGAGTTCAGCTTCATTAGTAAAAAGCTTCATCAGAAATTCAGGCGCAAAGAAAGTTACTGCGAAGAAAACAAAAGTTATTCCGAAAACATATCTCATGGACATGCTAAGAAGGTTCTTAACAGTCGCATAATCCTTCTTTCCATAGTACTGGGAAATAAGAGCTGAAACGCCACCGATAACAGCCCAGACAAACAGATTCATTACGAAAGAAACCTGATTGGCAAGAGATACTGCAGATATAGATTCCTGGGTCAATCTGCCAAGCATCAGCGCATCGGATGCACCTACCAAAGATCCGAGCAAATGCTGCAAAGCAAGCGGGATTGCCAGCGCAAACAATTCTTTTCTAAATGATTTATTATCGATCTTGGACATAAAAACCTTCTAAACTTTTAGCCTTCATTCATAATACTACCATTTGCTTTTATATTCTTCCCGCGTCATTCCAATTCGTCAAGAAATGCACTATATTACTAAAAATAATGATATTTGGGAGGCATGATAAAAAGTTAAACAGAGGTGAAGCTAAATCTCACTGGATGTAAAAT
>JAKSRC010000004.1 GCA_024403855.1 Saccharofermentans sp.
TGCGTAATTTTGAGAATTCGTGTCTACTTTTTGTTGACTAGTGCATTTGGATGAGTTATCTCGAAAAAACTCATCCAAAATCGAAAAAAGTTGCCGATTTGGATGAGTCAATCAGCAAACACTCATCCAAATTCGAATAAATCCTCCATTTTGGATGAGTGCGCCATGATGGACTGGTTGGTCGGAGGTGGTGGGAAGCGTTTTTTCACGAGGGAAAGCATTTTCGAGCAGGCAGGACCAGTTGGTCGAGGTGGTGGGAAGCGTTTTCGAGCCGGCAGGAAGGGCGGTTTTACAGAATTTCAAAAAAGTGTACGAAATGACCCCTTAAAAGTGCACTTTTTCTGAAATTTTCGAAAAATTTCATAATTTTTACCTATTTTGAGGCCGTTTTTGAAAATCTGGTGAAATCGAGTGTGAGTGGGGCTTTTCGAGATGGCGAAAACGAGGCGCTGTTTTCACCACTCATTTTTTGTTTGTTTGCTCTTTACACAGTCTTTTTTTCTGCTGGGATTCCTGCTCGGAAATGGGCAATTATTAATAAAATCATTGAATCGGGAGTTTTATTGAAAGCGAAAAGAACTACTTTCGACACGGAAACTTTTGGGCATGGAGGCCCCAATTTGACTGTAATGCCACCTAAAAAACCAACAAAAATATGACATAAGACATAGAATGTTTATATTTGTTCGGTTTAAATCAACTTTTGTATAGTGTAAAATAATCGGGTATTTATTATAAATATTCGGAGGCATTTGCTTATGAAATTCGGCCATTTTGACGACTTAAGAAAAGAGTATGTCATTAACACTCCAAGAACTCCTTATCCCTGGATCAACTATCTGGGCAATCAGGGCTTTTTCTCGCTGATTTCCAATACAGCTGGCGGTTATAGCTTCTATATGGACGCAAGGCTTAGAAGAATCACTCGTTATCGTTACAACAACGTGCCTTTGGATATGGGCGGACGTTATTTCTACATTAATGATAACGGCACAGTCTGGAATCCGGGTTGGTCACCTGTTAAGACTGAGCTCGATGCATATGAGTGCCGCCACGGTATGGGCTACACAGTAATCGAGGGTAAGAAGAACGGTCTTAAGGCTGAAGTTACATTCTTCGTTCCTCAAAGCTACGACGGAGAAGTTCAGCAGGTTGTTCTTACAAACGAGGGCACAAAAGCAAAGACTTTCTCCATTTTCTCAATTGCTGAATGGTGTCTTTGGGATGCGCAGGATGACTGCACAAACTTCCAGAGAAACTACTCAACAGGTAGAGTTGAGATCGAAGGCTCCACTATTTACCACGTAACAGAATACAGAGACAGACGTAATCACTACGCTTTCTATACAGTAAATGATGAGATCGATGGTTATGATACAGACCGTGATGCATTCCTCGGAAGCATCTATAACGGCTGGGATAACCCGGAGACAGTTATGGCTGACAAGCCTTCCAACTCATTTGCAGATGGTTGGTCTCCTGTAGCTTCTCACTATAAGAAGATTACACTTGCTCCCGGTGAATCAAAGACATTGATTTACATCCTCGGCTACGCTGAAAACCCTCAGGACAAGAAGTTCGCTTCTGAGAAGCCTGAGAATCTCCTTACAAGAGAGGAATGGGTCCTCAATAAGGAGAAGGCATATGCCATGATCGATAAGTACAATACTCCTGAGAAGGTTGCAAAGGGTCTTGCTGAACTCCGTGAGACATGGGATAACCTCCTTTCAATCTTCAAGGTTGATACACCTGACGATAAGGTCAACCGTATGGTTAACATCTGGAACCAGTATCAGTGCATGGTTACATTCAACCTTTCACGTTCTGCTTCTTACTTCGAATCAGGTATCGGCAGAGGCATGGGCTTCAGAGATTCCAACCAGGATATTCTCGGTTTCGTACATCAGATTCCTGAGCGTGCAAGAGAAAGACTTATCGATATCGCTTCCACACAGCTTTCTGACGGCGGATGCTATCACCAGTATCAGCCTCTTACAAAGAAGGGTAACGCAGATATCGGTGGTGACTTCTCCGATGACCCGCTCTGGATGATCCTTTCTGTCGCTGCTTACATCAAGGAGACAGGCGACTGGGGCATCCTCGATGCTAACGTTCCTTTCGATGACGATCCGGATGGAAAGCACACAATGCTCGAGCATCTCAATGTTTCTTTCTATCACATCGTTAATAACCTTGGACCTCACGGACTCCCTCTCGCAATGCGTGCAGACTGGAATGACTGTATCAACCTCTCATGCTTCTCTGACACACCCGGTGAGTCTTTCCAGACATACACCAACCCTAAGTTCAAGGCAGAGGGTGGCTATTCAAAGGTTGCTGAGTCTGTATTCGTTGCAGCGCTCTTCACATACACAGGTCCTGCATATGTCGGTATCCTTGAGCACTTGGGCAAGGCTGATGAAGCTGCCAAGGCACAGGCTGAGATCGACAAGATGAAGAAGAATACAATGGATTCTGCTTTCGATGGCGACTGGTTCCTCAGAGCTTACGATGCTAACGGCGAGAAGATGGGCTCCAAGGAGTGCGAAGAAGGTAAGATCTTCATCGAACCTCAGGGCTTCGCAGTTATGTCTGAGATCGGTAAGGAAGTTGGCGCTGACATCAAGACATTGAATGCTATCGACAAGTACCTTAACTGTGATTACGGCCTTGTTCTCAACAATCCTGCATTCACAAAGTACTATGTACAGTACGGTGAGATTTCCACATATCCGGGTGGATACAAGGAGAACGCAGGTATCTTTACACACAATAACGCATGGATTATCTGTGCTGAGGCTTATGCCGGCAGAGGTGAGAAGGCTTTCGAGTACTACTCAAAGATCGCACCTGCTTTCACAGAGGAGACATCAGATATTCATAAGACAGAACCTTACGTATACGGTCAGATGATCGGTGGTAAGGATGCCAAGAACTTCGGTCAGGGCAAGAACTCCTGGCTCACAGGTACAGCTGCTTGGAACATGGTAGCTATTTCCCAGTACATTCTTGGTGTTAAGCCTGAATTTGACGGACTCAGAGTAGATCCTTCAATCCCTGCAGCTTGGGACGGATTCACTGCTACACGTCAGTTCAGAGGCGACACATACGAGATCACAATTAAGAACCCTGATCACGTAAACAAGGGTGTTAAGAAGCTTACTGTTGATGGCAACGAAGTTGAAGGCTGCATCGTTCCTGTTTCAGGAGATGGTCAGGTTCACAAAGTTGAGGTAGTGCTTGGATAATCCGGTTATGTATCGGTAATTAAATTACGTATGAGCAAGACCCCGTGGTATTTAACCGTGGGGTTACTTGCTGAAAATAAGCAAAAAAATCTCATGGAGGATACGCATGGGCTACTTAGGTGAAAAGGCAAGAGGAGAAAGACTTCCCGCAAGAGAACTTCTTATTGATAAGTTCGGCGATACAATCATTGCAGGAGGCGTCTCAGCCCAATATGTTCGTTTCGGAAAAGCACCGGTTGTTATTGGTGTTTCCGGCTTGAAGTTCGACAGCATGGCTGTAAACATTCTTGCTTCCGACGATGTTGTTTTCGAGCAGTTCGCAAAACTTACAGGTGAAGGATACAGCATTCTCATCGTTAGAAATGAAGATGATTTCAAAGCACTTGCAGAGAAAGACGGAGCTATTTCTGATGCAAAGCTCAGCCCGGCAGTTCTCGGAAGATGCGCTGAACTCATCAAGGGTACAGATACATGGGGCGGAAAGCTTGCGACAAACGGTGAACTCGTTTTCGATCCTTCCACACCTTCTCCCGGTCCCCACTATTACACAAATATGCATATCGGTAATCGTATTGATTTCGATTTCCCATTGCAGTCAACACCTAAGAGCACTGTAGACAGCCTTGGTGGCGGTTCATTCAGATCACATGCTGATACACAGGTTCTCGCTACAAGATGGGATTATCTTCCTGAAGAGAATGGTTTCCCTGCAAATCGTCAGTTCTATCTCGTTGAGGATGGCAAGAAGATTTTCTGGTCAGGTGATGCTGTTGCAGAAGGTCTTAAGAAGGTTCGTACAACTTTCTCACAGAACAGAACAATCATTACATATGAACTCGAGTGTGGCTTGAAGGTTAAGAGAACAATCTTCATCGTTCCCCAGAGAAAGGGAATGCCTGTTGCTTGCGAAGCTCAGCTCATTGAGATTGAGAATACAACAGGTGAAGACAAGAACCTCAGAATCGTCTGCACAGGTATGTTTGGTACAAAGCAGACACACGCTCTCTCAGAAGACGTTATCTTCACTACTGTAGTAGGTGAGTCACAGGTATTCTTCGATGAGAACAATGAGATCCGTGCGGTTAGTGCAGATCCTAACCCGAAGTGGACAAAGGGTGACATCAGATTTAATGAGACAGTTGCTCATACTGATGACGGCCCTGTATTCCCTGATCAGTACGCAGTAAGATATGCAGATTTTGTAGGCTCCGGAAGCCTTTCAAATCCTGAATTCATTTATCCCTTGGCTTCAAGACCTTCCAGAAAGGGTCCTGGTTTCTTTGCTACATCAACACCTTTCACAGTAAAGGCAGACGGCGCTATCCGTATCGATAACATCACATGCCTCTCTTCTGATTGCGTAAATGAGAATTATGTAGTCGACAAGACACCTGCTGAAGAGGCTGAGGTTGTTGCAGAATACATCAAGAATCCTGATAACCTTGCTAAGGATCTTCAGGATGTAATCGATTTTGCAGCACAGTATTCTAACTACATGAAGATTGAGCACGAAGATCAGGACTTCGAAGCTTATGTAAATAACAATCTTCCTTTCCAGGTTTTCTATCAGACATTCGTTTCCAGATCTTTGGACTGGACACAGAAGGGCTATCGTGAGATTGGCTTCAGAGAAATCCAGGACATCTTCGCTTCCATGTACTATTTCGCAGGCATGGGCAACACAGAATTTGTTAAGAAGATGCTTGCCGGATGGATCGAAAACGTATACGAAGACGGTTATACAAACCACAACTTCTATTGGATCGGTAAGGAACCCGGCTGGTGGTCAGATGACGGACTCTGGCTCTTGCAGGCTTTGGACAGATATCTTGGACTTACTGACGATTATGCATTCCTCGAAGAGGAGTTCGTCATGGCTGGTACCAAGGAGAAGAAGACTGACGAGGGTGTTAAGAGAAAGCTCAAGGATACAATCAAGGCTATCCTTATGTACAGCGGCCGAATCTCTTTGGGTAAGCACGGCATTCCGCTCATCGACAGAGCTGACTGGAACGACTGCTTGAGAGTTGATCCTGACTGCATCTCCGGTAAGGATAAGATCGCAGAATATAAGAAGCAGCTTGAAGCAAGTGGTAAGGCTTACGGTGAAGTTCCTTACGATTCAGAGTTCTCTGAATCAGTAATGAACGGCTTCCTTTTGAAGGTAGCTTTGGATGCAGCTGAGTCAATGTTCAGAAAGATCGGTGACAGCGCTGCTGATGATATGAAGAGCCTCTCTGATAAGCTCGCTGAAAATCTCCGTACATACTGCTGGAAGGGTGACTTCTACGCAAGAGTCCTCTTCAACAGAAAAGACAGAGCAGACATCAGCTATCTCGGCGCACAGGGTGACGGCCTTGCAGTTGAAGACGGACATCCCGGTTCATACTTCCTCAATGCATTCTCTTGGTCACTTTTGGCAGGTGTTGCTTCCGAAGAAGAAATCAACACAATGCTTGATTCACTCGAAAAGTATTTGAAGACACCTTACGGCTTCAGACTCTGCTCAACAGTTGACTATCCTAGAATTGCTCCTAAGATCGACGTTGCTCTCTATTATCCGGGCGACCGTGAAAATGGTGGTGTATTCAAGCATGCAAACATGATGGCATGCTCAGCTATGCTCGGTGCAGCTAAGACTGTAAAGGATGAGGCTCTTGCAGCAAGACTTGCTGAGACAGCTTACTGGATCATTGATAAGATCCTTCCTTTCAAGACTATGAAGACACCTTTCGTTACATGTGGTAACCCAAGATGGTGCACACAGTACAACAACAGCCAGACAGGCGAGAACATCGGACCTACATTGTCAGGTACTTCCACATGGCTCCTCTTGTCACTCTTCCAGTGCTTCGGCGTTGAGTTCACAAGCGAAGGATTGAGAGTTGAGCCTATCCTCAGAACAACTGACAAGAAGCTTGATGTCAAAGTCGCTATTTCCGGCACATCTTACAATATCCATATCACCAAGCCTGAAGGCTTCATGCGTGCTCAGGACGGCATGAAGGTTAAGCTCGACGGTGAAGCTTTCGATGGTACATTGCTCCCTGTAGCAACAGACGGCAAGGTACATGAGGTAGAAATCGAATTCTGATATTGTTGAAGAATTAATCGGAGGTCAGGGAAATGCCTTTTTCGAGCGTCTTTTTATCGGAAATTGTAAAAGCATACAACCTCGAAGTTGTATACGATTCAGGCGATATTGAATCCAGAAGAATCTGCGTAGCCGACGTCACAAGACCCGGCTTGCAGCTTGCTGGATATTACGATCACTTCGGTCCGGACAGAATCCAGGTAATCGGCAACATGGAGCATGCTTATCTGGAAAATCTCTCTTCTGAAGAGAGAGCAAAGTCCGTATCAGCTCTTTTCGAAAAGAATATTCCTGCCTTGATTGTCACACGTGACCACAAGGTTCATAAAGAGATTTTAGATAGTGCCAGAGAGTTCAAAACGCCTGTTTTGAGAACATCTCAGTCGACATCTGACTTTTCGTCAGAGCTTGTAAAATTCCTTAAGATGGAACTTGCTCCCCGTGTATCCATGCACGGAGTTCTCGTTGAGGTAAACGGTGAAGGTATTCTTATCCTTGGTGAATCCGGCGTAGGTAAATCTGAGACGGCTCTTGAGATTGTAAAAAGAGGTCACAGACTTATTGCAGACGATCAGATCGAAATCCGTAAAGTATCCGAGACCACACTTTTGGGAAGGGCTCCTGATGTTATCAAGCACCTTATCGAGATCCGTGGTATCGGCATTCTGGACGTTAAGGAACTCTACGGTGTATCAGCCGTAAAGCAGCAGGAGAATATCGACTTCGTAATTAATCTCGAGCTTTGGGATGAGAAGAAGACATATGACAGACTTGGCCTTACCGAAGAAACAACAGATATCCTTGGTATAAAGGTTCCTTCTGTTACTATCCCTGTCGGTCCCGGACGTAACCTTGCAATTATCGTCGAGGCTGCTGCAATCAACTACAGAGTCAAGAAGATGGGCTACAATGCGGCTCAGGATCTCGTATCGAGAGTATTCCCCGGAAAGTCGCTAGATGGCTGATATCAGAATATTAGAAAATGTCCCGCTTGCGGGTTATTCAACTTTCAGATGCGGAGGCCCTGCCAGATATTTTGCAGAGCCTTCTGATGCATCTGAGGTGGCAGAACTATTAACCTGGGCCAAGGATAAGGGTGTTGAGACATTCATACTTGGCAACGGTTCCAACTGTCTTATTTCCGATGAAGGCTTTGATGGCCTGGTTATCAGAATCGGCAAAAACATGAGCAAACTTGAGTCCGAAGAAACTGACGACGGCAAGGTGATCATCACCGCCGGCGCCGGTCTTTCTTATGCAAGATTCGGAAACTATTGTGTTGAATTGTCTCTTACAGGTGCTGAATTCGCATGTGGCATTCCCGGTTCCTGCGGCGGAGCAATATTCATGAATGCCGGAGCATATGGTGGAGAGACCAAAGATTTTGTTAAGTCAGTTACTTATTACGATGGTACTTCCGTAAAGACAGTTGATAATGAAGGATGCGAATTTGGCTATAGAGCAAGCCTTTTCGAAAAGCTCGACAGCCAGAACCAAACAGCTGTCGTCCTTGAATTTACAGCTGTTCTCTCAAAGGGCAACAAGGATGAGATCGTTGCTTTGACAGAAGATCTCAGAAACAGAAGAATGAATAGCCAGCCGCTTGATGTGCCTTCAGCTGGTTCCACATTTAAGAGACCGGAAGGATATTTTGCAGCAAAACTGATCGAGGAAGCAGGCCTTAAGGGCTTTGCTCTTGACGATTCAGGTGCTCAGGTATCACCGAAACACGCCGGATTTGTAGTTAATAACGGTGGCAAAGCCAGTGCTTCCGATGTATTAAGACTTATAGATTATGTTACCCTGAAAGTTTTCGAGAATTCAGGCGTTAAGCTTGAAAAAGAAGTCAGGCTGGTGGGTAATTTCGGAGGATAATTATGGAACTTCTGTTTCTTACCGGTATGAGCGGAGCCGGAAAAAGCGCGGCGGTCAGATATTTGGAAGATTGCGGATATTTCTGCATGGATAATGTTCCGCCTTATGTCTTGCCGGACCTCGTAAAGAGCTTCCTCAGAGGAAGAAATGGTGAAGGTTTCTCAACTCCCAAACTTGCATTTGTTGTAGACATCAGATCACAGGAATATCTTGATGGTTTTGATGAGGCGCTGGCACAGATTGATGAAGAAGTCGGCTGTCCTTATAAAGTGGTATTCCTTGAAGCTTCAGATACTGTACTTATCAGCAGATATCAGCAGACAAGAAGAAAACATCCGCTCGCTGCAAAGACCGGTTCACTTACACAGGCAATCTCCGAAGAACGAAAGATGCTTGAAAATATCAGGGCGATTGCAACTTTTGTTGTCGACACATCGTTCATGAAAGATAATGCACTTTGCAAAGCAATCGGTGAGATTATCAGGGATGAAGATATACAGAGTATTTTAGTTGTTGTTGAATCCTTTGGCTTTAAATATGGACTTCCCGTAGATTGCGATTATGTATTTGATGCAAGATTTCTTCCTAACCCGTTTTATTTGCCACAACTCAAAAACTACACCGGTAAAGATGAACCGATAGCTGAATATCTTGAAGGATTCCCTGAAACAGATGAATTCAACCACATGACATCCGAGCTTTTGAAGTTCGTTATTCCCGCTTACGAAAAAGAGGGAAAGGGAAGCGTTCATATTGGTATTGGATGCACAGGCGGACGCCACAGATCCGTTTATTGCACGGAGACAATTGCTCGAAAACTGAAAGAGGGCGGTATTAAGTGCATAGTCACGCACAGAGATATCGACAAAGAGCCTCACAGATATTCAAAGAAGGCAGATGAAGTCTGATGGATGACAGTTTCTCCATAAAAGTAAAGCTTGAGACGGCAACAAAGGCCGTTAAAAAGCCTGTTCAGAGACAGACTGCTTTGTGCGGATTATTCCTAAGTCAGAGTAGTGTTCAGGGATCTGCAAAGGTTGTAAGGATCCCGGAAAGACTTTCTGAGCTTGTAGTAAAACTTTTCGAAGCCGAAAAGATAGAATGCAAAAGTTCACAGGGAAAACTCGTATTAAAAGATATATATTCTTCAGAACTCTGGGATAGATGTGAAGAACTGTTATCTGAATTTGCAAACAGCAACTTAACAAACGAAGATGCCAGAAGATTTCTGCGTGGTGCATTCTGGGGATGTGGCTATTGCTCTAACCCTGTTAACAGCTACAAAGTTGAATTCGTTGTTCGTGAAGCCGAAAATGCCGCTTTAATCTCTGCTGCATTGGATGCTCTTTCTATTAAATATTCCCGAAAACAGCGCGATGAATCGTATGTTTTATATTTCAAAAATGGCGATGATGTCTCAGATTTCTTAGGCTATATCGGAAGTCCTTCGATGATGATGGAATTTGAGAACGTTCGCGCCCAGAAGGAAGTAAAAGGAAAAGTAACCAGGGAAGTTAACTGTGACGCAGGCAATACCAGACGTCAGGCAGAAGCTGCTGTATCAAGAATTGAACTCATCACAAAAGTTATGAATTCAGGACTTGCAAGCAAACTATCTCCAGAACTCAGGGAAGCCGCCAAGGCTCAGATGGAGCATCCGGAAGCTTCACTTGCTGAACTTGGGCAAATGATGGACCCGCCTATTGGCAAGTCCGGAATGAGACATCGCTTGGATAAAATCACCGAATATGCAAGCAACCTTTGATAAAAATTCGGAAAACTCTATTCGTTTTTGATGCGTTCCAGGGATGTATAATGCTCAAAGTTTGAGAATATATTACAGCCGTGTTACAATTAACTTTACTTTTTGAGAGAAAGGACTAACAGAGGGGCATCATGAAGCGCGGTGAGCAATACATCGAGCCTGATAACAGTTATTACAGACCATCAAGAGATCCTAATGAAGGAACCATGACATTAGTAGTCGTGATTACTCTTCTCTTTGTGTGTATGACTGGCGTACTTGCTGCAGTCTATTTTAAGAAAGTAACCACTAAAGAGACTTTGGCTAATATCGATGTTACTGACCAGTCCGGTTATATTTCTATCGCATCCCCTACTCCTACTCCGATTCCGCCTATTGCGGATTATCAGAATCCTATTCTTTATCCCGGTCTTGCAAATGTAAGAATCGATAAGGATCTTCCTATAGCAACAGATGCAAATCCCGCAGTACGTGGAATCAACCAGACTGTCATGAAAAACAGACAGATAGTTGAAGGCGATTACAGCAGGGAAAAGCCCATCTACATGAAAGATCCTGTTTTCTACGGTTCCATTCCCGGTATTTTCACTTATAGAGGAAACAATTTCAGAAACTGCGCATCTTACGGCTATACAAATGTATATAGAGGCGCGTTGACACAGAGATGGGAATTTAATGGCGTCGGCACAAAGCTTGCTTCCACCCTTAACTTTGAGTGGGGCGGAGTAAGATGGACAGGCCAGCCCCTCGTAGCAGAGTGGCCTATCGAAGTTCGCCGCAACATGAATCTCAATGATATGGCGAAGAACCAGCAGGTATTAAGGGAAGTAATCGTTGCCGCTTTGGACGGTAAGATCTATTTCTTCAATATCTTAAATGGTGAAAAGACAAGAGATCCGATTAACGTCGGTGCATCCATCAAGGGTACACCTGCACTTGATCCTCGCGGCTATCCTCTTATCTATGTCGGACAGACAGATAACAACGGAGGAAACATTTTCGGATTCTACGTTTATTCGCTTTTGGATGGCTCACTTCTTTATTCCTATGATGGTTCTGATGACGGAGCTTACAGAAGCAACTGGAATGCGTTCGATTCATCACCGATTATTGATGGTGATACCGATACGCTTATCTGGCCTTGCGAGAATGGTTATATTTACACCTTCGACCTAAATACAAATTACACACCCGGTGGCGCTACGATTTCCGTAAATCCTGTTGTCACTGGTTATAAGTATATGTTCAACGACAATGTTGGCTCACGTATGGGCGTTGAGAGCTCTATTGCCGTATATGGTAACTATGGTTACTTTATGGATAATACGATGAATCTGTGCTGTCTTGACCTCAATACTCTCAAGATGGTATGGACAAAGGTATTAGGTGATGACTCAGACGTTACTCCTATGATCAATGAGGAGAACGGCATTCCTTATGTCTACATTGGAACTGAAGTAGATAACCAGGGCGGTACAGGTGAATATACAGGTGCTGCTTATATCTACAAGATCAACGGAATTACCGGCGAGACTGTATGGCAGACTTCAGAATCCTGCAGCACATTTAACGGTGAATCATCAGACTCAGACCAGAGCGGCGGATGCTTTGGCAACCCTGTTATGGGTAAAGGAAAGATCTCAAACCTCGTAATATTCTCATTTAGTATGACAAGTGGCCTTGCAAGTGGCAATAAAGTTGTCGCATATGACAAGGATTTGGGTACCAAGGTTTGGGAATATAATATGAATATCTATTCATACAGTTCACCAGTCGATTTTTACGACTCGGAGGGACACGCATACCTGATCATCTGTGACTCTATCGGACAGATTCACATGATCAATGCGGAGACGGGAGAACGAATTACTTATATACAGACAAAGAAGAACATTGGTCAGGAGAACCAGACTTCTAAGGGTATCTGTATTGAAGCTTCGCCAATCGTTTACGAGGGTATGCTCGTAGTAGGTACAACATCCGGAAGCATTTTTGGTATTGCGGTTGAATAAGGAGCGCCAATGGACTACGAAAAGGCATACAGCAGCATAAGTGTGTTGGAAGTCGAGATCATGACTTTTGCTAATGAGGGCTATGCGGTTAAGTATGACATGGGAAGAAAAGTAATTTCCTGGCGCGACAATTACATGTGGAACAATAATTTCACCAGAGCTTTGATCGAAGAAAAGCAGAAGATGCTGATGGAAGGTCTTCCTGAGACCGGAATGCTTGAATGGATGAAGGGCTACGAGTTGGGCCTGGTCGATGAATTTGGTGACAAGACAATAATCCCCGGCGAATGGAAAATCAGAGTAGAGTTTGACGACAAGACTACTATGAAGTCCGGTGCTGAGCAGCATTTCCCTAAGAAGTGGAAGAACCTTAAGAGGCTTATTGAGCATACGACCGGATGTAGTTTTGAGTTGAGATGAGTTGTTTTGGCGGACACTGATTCATTTTGCAGGCAGGTGGCCTGCTTTTTTATTGTTTATTCATTTATCTGATTGTGATAAAATTCATTAACATGCCTAATTCTCGCGATTTGGGTTTATTAAGAATTAAGGAGTCTTATTTTGGATTATCTGGAAGGTTTGTTACTGGGTAGACTGTGGAGCGACACAGATTATGAGAACCGTAAGCATTTCGGTTTGTTCGTTCTGTACGGTCTTCTTGTTGATGCAATAATCCTCTATAAGTATATCCTCGGAAGAGGCCTTATCGGTTTTGGCAGCATCGGTACCATTCATATTGCGGTATTCGTTTTGCTTTTTATTGCCAATCCTTTTATTTGTTTCAGATACTATCGAATGCCCTGGTGGGGCAAGATATTCATAATACTGACAAAGCTGTTTAAAGCTTATCTGATTGTCAGCTATACAGTAAGTCTTCTCCTTCCGAAGTTAACTGTCAGAGTTGACGATCTTCAGGATTTCCTCATGAGTTATCTCAATAAGACTCTTGAGAGATACACAGAGAAATTTGTTGCCACAGCCGGATCCTTTTCGACAGTTTTAGGTGTTCTTGCTGGTGGTGTTCATGTCGTTTTGACCGTGCTGCTTCTTGTTTTGGCAGCAGTCGTTATCCCAAGCCTTATTTATCTGGCAGTAAAGCTTGTTCAGTATGCTTGGGACTGGGTAATAAATCTGCTTATCATCAAGAGATTTTTTCCCCAGCGTAAATAAGGAGGCCTAAGGAGACTATATGGCTGAGCTTAGAGACAGAATCGATATTACAGTTGAAGAGCTCGAGGAATCCCTCGGTGCCGTAAAACTTCCGCAGTTTATTGCTGAATCCGAGCAGAATTTCGTAGGAAGAATTGATGCTATCTGTGATGAAATCTGCTCTGATACCAATAAGAAGGCTATTTTTGTATCAGGACCTACATCTTCCGGAAAAACGACATTTACTCTGAGACTTTCAAAGAAGATTAATGAGAAGGGTCGAAAAGCAGTCCACTTATCTCTTGACGATTACTACAACATCAGAGAAGTTAAATGCGATAAGGACGGAAGACCGGACTTTGAGACGATCGATACGCTCGATGTTCCGAGAATCCAGAAGGATATAAAAGCAATCCTTAATGGTGAGACAGTCATTCCTCCGGTTTTCGACTTTAATCTCAGAAAACAGCTTGAAGGAGATCCGTCTGATGCGATTTGCCTGGGCGATAACGGAGTGCTCGTCGTAGAAGGTCTTCACGGCCTGTCTCCAAGGATCGCAGGAGAATGTCCTTCAGATAAATGTTCGAAGGTATTCATTGTTCCTTATGGAAATGTCTATTGTGATTCCAAACTTTTAGACAGCAATGAGATAAGGCTTTTGAGGAGAATAATCAGGGACTATCGTCACAGAGGAGCACATGCTCTTGCAACGATCGATTACTGGCCATTGATTCAGAAGTCAGAAGAGAAATACTACGAAGAATATCTTACGGGTGCTGACTATCACGTCAATTCGTTTCTTGCATATGAGAGCCTCATAATTGCGCCGATGGCAATGTGTGACATAGAAGAAGCTCTCGAAAAGGCCTTAAAAGGCAATATTGAACCGAATGTTTTTATGGAGAGATCAACAACGGGAAAACCTTTTGCAGATCTTTCTTCGGCACTTGTAAGAGCCAATAAGCTGATGGGACAGCTGGCAAAGATTCCGGTTATAAGTCCTGATCAGGTTCCACATGAATCCATTCTCAATGAATTCATTGGAGAGAATCAATAAGATAATTAAAGGAGGCAGAAAATGCCTATCAGAATAGCAGACAATCTTCCGGCAAGACACACTCTTGAACAGGAAAGAATATTCGTTATGGAGGAGAACAGGGCTCTTTCTCAGGATATACGTCCGATTAAGATCCTGATTCTTAACCTCATGCCAGACAAAGTTACGACTGAGTCACAGCTTTTAAGAGCTTTGTCCAATTCACCTATCCAGGTAGATGTCGAGCTCTTGTTTACTAAGTCACACCAGTCGACACATACACCGGCTGAGCACCTTATCAAGTTCTATAAGACATTCCCTGATATACGCGACGAGTATTTCGATGGCATGATCATCACAGGTGCGCCTGTAGAGAAACTTCCTTTTGAAGAAGTCGATTATTGGCCTGAATTGTGCGAGATCATGGAATGGAGCAAGACTCATGTATATTCAACTCTCCATTTATGCTGGGGAGCGTTTGCCGGTCTTTATTACCATTACGGCATTCCAAAGATCGTTTTGGATAAGAAGGTTTTCGGTGTTTTCGAGCATTCAATGACATGGTCAAAGCCTGTAAAGCTCTTCAGAGGTTTTGATGATATTTTCTATGTTCCTCATTCACGTTACACAGAGGTCAGAAGGGAAGACATCGAAAAGAAAAAGGAATTGAGAATCCTTTCTGAATCTGAAGAATGCGGAATATATGCAGTCGCTGATCTGCACGGAAGACAGTTCTTCATCACAGGACATTCCGAGTACGATAGAGAGACTTTGGACAAAGAGTATCAGAGAGATCTGAAAGCAGGATTAAGTGATGTAGACGTTCCGAAGAATTACTATATCGATGACGATCCTTCTCTTGGACCTTTGCTCAGATGGAGATCTTCTGCGACATTGATGTATACCAACTGGCTTAATTACTATGTTTACCAGGAGACACCTTTCGACATCAACCTGATCAAGAGCATCAGAAATGAAGACCTGGTGCCTGAAAGAGATCTTGAGAAAAATGGCTGATACTATCTTTCTGAATCGCGAACTCATCTCCGGCTTTGCACCTGAAAGACCTGAAGATGGTCATAAGAACACATTTGGAACTGCGCTTATATGTGCAGGTTCTGAGTTCATGACCGGTGCGGCTGTTATGGCTACCGGTGCCGCTTTGAGATCCGGTGCAGGTCTTGTCAAGGTTTTCTCGGAGGAGAAGACTCTTGATGCAATAAGATATAACGAACCGTGTGCTCTTCTTACATTAAGACCGGATAACACTGCGTCGCTTTTGAGAAAGGCCAAGGAACTCTGTACAGCTTCTTCTGTTCTTTTAGGATCAGGAATTCCGGAAGACTTCAAGGATCTGGAAGCGCTGACAGGGATTTTCCTTGAAAATTCTGAGCGCATCGTTCTTGACGCCGGTGCTTTTCCGGGAAAGGCCGATCGCCTTGGAAGATTTAAAGAGTTATTAAGAAATAGAAAGAATCCTGCAGTTATTACTCCTCATATTGGAGAGTTTGCAAGACTGACATGCACATCAAAGGAAGAGGTCATAAAAAATCCTGAAGGATTGGCTCTTGCCTTTGCAAAAGAGAATAATTGCGTAACGGTTCTTAAAGGTGCTACAACTTTTATTGCTATGCCTGATGGAAAACTTTTCGCGAATGAGAATGCAAATTCCGGACTTGCAAAAGGCGGTTCAGGCGATGTGCTTGCAGGCCTGATTGCAGGTTTCCTGGCTCAGAAAATGGAGCCATATAAGGCTGCCTTAGCTGCTGTTTATATTCATTCTGCAGCAGGATCTTTGGCTGCCTGTGATTTGGGAAAGAGAACGATGCTTCCTACAGATATTCTGGTTTATTTGCCGGAAGCTTATTTGGAAGCCGGATGGGAAGATTTTGATGAGTGAGATAATGCCTTATAACGTTTTCGACCGTTCGTGTGTCGAAATAGACCTTGATGCTTTAAAGCACAACTTTGAAGAAATTAAGAAAGCAACGACAGATGGCGCGGGTATACTTGCCGTAGTAAAAGCTGATGCCTATGGACACGGCGCTATCGAGATAGCCAAAACACTTATAGACAGCGGTGCTGCCGGACTTTGCCTTGCTACTATTGATGAAGCAGTCGAGCTTAGAAAGCATGGAATCAGCGTTCCGATGATGACTTTGGGATTTACTGATCCTTCAAGATATAAGGACGCAGTCAAATACGATGTAGAGCAGTCCGTATATTCCTATGAGGTAGCAAAAGCTTTGTCTGATGAGGCTGTAGCTCAGGGCAAGAAATTGAAGATACATGTAAAGCTCGATACAGGAATGGGCCGAATCGGTTTTAAGGCAGATGGCTCTGAGACTGAAGCGATTGCGAAGTCCTGTACGCTTCCAGGAATCGAACCTTATGGCGTATTCTCTCATTTTGCTGCAGCAGATACCGAAGACGATGATTATACAAAGCAGCAGTTTGAGCTGTTTATGAAACAGGTAGATGAACTTTCTAAGATGGGCATCACCTTTTCGAAAAGACATATCTGCAACAGCGCCGGAATTTTAAGATTCCCTGAAATGCATCTGGATCTTGTAAGAGCAGGCATAATTCTTTATGGCCTTATGCCGCCGGGATGCCCCAAGCCTGTTAAGGAAATAAACCTTAAGCCTGTTATGAACTGGTTTGCGAAAGTTATTCACGTAAAGACAGTACCTGTAGGTACTACTATCAGTTATGGAAGACATTTTGAGGCTAAGCGTCCTACAGAAGTTACAACTGTCGGAATCGGTTATGCTGATGGGCTTTCCAGAAAACTGTCTAATGGATTTGAACTCGTAATCGGCGAAAAAAAGTGTCCGATTATCGGCAACATCTGCATGGATATGTGCATGGTGGATACGACTGACCTTGAGACCAGACCGAATGTCGGTGACAGGGTAACGGTATTTGGAAGTGAAAGATCCGCTGATGAACTCGCGGAAGCTTTGGGTACGATAAATTACGAAATAACCTGTGATGTAGGCAAGAGAGTCAGAAGACTCTATGTCGGAGGTTAACCTTTTTATAATTATTAGAAGATACTCGGTGAAAAAAGCGCAGAGATGCGATATAATACATAAGTTTTATTCATATACCAAGGAGAATGTCTATAAATGGATACATTGCGTGAAAGCTTAAAGACTCCGGAGATAAAGAAGAAGATACTTTTTACTTTCCTTATCGTTTCGATCCTTTGCCTGCTCACAATCATTCCGATTCCAGGTCTTAACTACAGAGCTGCTGAAGCTACAATTTATGCCTGGGGAAGCACAGGAATCATGATCGATATCTTATCCTGTGGCGCTTTATCAAATGTCTCCATAGTAAGCCTTGGTATTTTCCCTTTCCTTGTTGCTTCAATCATCATGCAGATTGTTACTCTTGCAGTTCCGAAGCTCAGAGACCTCGCACAGTCCGGTGATGCAGGCGCAAAGGTTATTACTAAGATGACCAGAGTTGCTGCACTTATCGGTTCAGTCGTTTTCGCAGCTCTTTACTGTGTAGGAATGAAGGATGCAGTTACAACCAGAATCAATTTCTGGATCGCAATCGTTCTCTGTGGTTTGGCAGTTGCAATCGGAAGTGCTTTCTGCGGCTGGTGTGTTGAACTCCTTAACTCCAAGGGTTTAGGCGATGGACTTACAATCATCATCCTTACAGGAATTATCCATAACATTCCCCGCGATTTGCTTATGCCTTATTTCGATGCTGTAGAGGCAGATCTTGGTCCTGTTGTCGGCATTCTCTACATGGCAATGGGAATTATCCTTTCCATCGGAATGCTTTTCCTTTCAATCCTTGTAAACATGGGTGAGAAGAAGCTTAGAATTATCTTCTCCAAGAGAACAGTTGGTATGAGACAGTACGGAATGCAGAATCAGGTAGTTCCGCTCAAGGTTGCTCAGGCTGGTATCACACCTGTTATTTACGCATTGACAGTATGCATGTTCGTTCCTGCAATTATCACAATGGTTGCTCCTAATTCTGATAACCAGTGGCTTGCAGCAGCAAGAAATTATCCGACAAGCGTTATATTCATTCCTTTCTATATCGTTTTCGTCGTATTTTTCTCATACATCTTTGCACTCATGCAGTTCAATCCTTTCGATGTATCTTCACAGATCAAGCAGAACGGTGGTTATATCCAGGGTATCAAGCCCGGTAAGCCTACATCTGTATATCTCATGAATCTTTACAGCAACCTTAATAGCGCAGGAACAGCATACCTTGTATTGGTAAGCATCATTCCTCTCGCATTAAGCTTCATTCCCGGCCTTGGCAATATCGCATTTGCCGGTATCGGTCTTATTCTTGTAGGCGGTGGATTCATCGAGATGAAGACACTTTTGGACAATGCACTTAAGACAGAAGAAGAAAAGCTTAAGGCTGCAGGCAAAGATAAGAAACATAAGAATTACAACAAAAAGTAAGGAGGACCATTTATGAATCTGATTATTTTGGGCGCACCGGGTTCCGGAAAAGGTACTTCAGCAACAGTTTTAAGAGAAACACATTCACTTACTCATATTTCCACAGGTGATTTGTTCAGATATAACATCAAGGAGAACACACCTTTAGGAATCGAAGCAAAGTCTTATATCGACAAGGGTGCTCTCGTACCTGATGATGTAACAATCAGAATGGTTGAAGACCGCCTTAGCAATCCTGATTGCGCAAATGGATACATCCTCGACGGATTCCCCAGAAATATCGCTCAGGCAGAAGCTCTTGATGCAATGCTCGCAAAGAACGGCTCAAAGATCGATGCAGTTGTATATGTTAAGTGTGACGATGACGTCATCATTGACAGAGTATCTTCTAGAAGAGTTTGCGAGAAGTGCGGTGCAAGCTTTAACGTAAAGTATATGCCTACAAAGGTTGAAGGTGTTTGTGATATCTGCGGTGGCAATGTCGTTCAGAGATCTGATGATAACCCGGAGACAGTCGCAAAGAGACTTGAAACATACAAGGTAAATACACAGCCCCTTATTGATTTCTATGCTGAAAGAGGAATTGTTGTTGAAGGCAACAACAATGTTGATTCTAAGACCTGCATCGAATCAATCGAAGCTGGATTTGAGAAACTTGGACTCTAAGTTAGAAAAAGGTATATAAAATGGTAGAAATCCTTACTAATGAAGAATTTGAGAAGATGAAGGAAGCCGGAAAGATTCTCCAGCATGTTTTCAAGGCATGCAGAGATGAGATCAAACCGGGCATTTCAACTCATGATGTTGACAAGCTTTGCTATGACATCATCAGAAGTCACGATGCTATCCCTTCATTTTTGAACTATGGTCAGCCTCCTTTTCCGGGAACGATCTGTGCTTCTGTAAATGATGAAGTCGTTCATGGCATTCCTAAGAAGAGCAGAATCCTCCAGGACGGTGACATCATTTCAGTAGACGTAGGAGCAATCCTTAATGGATATCAGTCCGATGCCTGCAGAACTTTCATGGTAGGCAATGTTGCTCCGGAAGTTCAGGATCTTGTAAAGCGTACAGAAAAGTCTTTCTGGATTGGACTTGAATATGCAAAAGTCGGAATGAGAACCGGCGATATCGGACATGCAATTCAGGAATACTGCGAAGGATTCGGATACGGAGTAGTAAGAGAACTTACAGGTCACGGCATTGGTACAACGATGCATCAGGATCCTGATGTTCCCAACTACGGAAGACCGGGTCATGGCTACAAGCTTAAGAAGGGTATGGCAATCTGCATTGAACCGATGATTACATTGGGAACCAGAGAGATTGAGCTCCTTGGCGATCGGTGGACAATCGTTACTGCTGACGGTAAGCCTGCGAGCCACTATGAAAATACAATATTAATAACGGATGAGGGTCCGTATTTAACAACCTATGATTATGAGGAGGGTTTTTAATGGCGAAGGAAGATGTTATTGAAGTACTGGGAGTAGTTGATGAAGCATTGCCTAATGCAATGTTCAAGGTAAAGCTCGACAGCGGACACATTGTTCTTGCGCACTTGTCAGGAAAGCTTAGACAGAATTACATCAAGATTCTTCCGGGCGACAAAGTAACAATGGAAATCTCACCATACGACCTTTCACGTGGCAGAATTACCTGGAGAGGCGAGAAGAAGCCCAAGGCATAAGCCAAAATCAAGCTTTTTCAGGCACCCCGAAAAATTTCGGGGTGCTTTAAAATTTTTATTGAAAACTGTATCTATTCTGCTATAATAGTTCAGCATGCGCTCTAAGAGCGCCTGTATTTGTTGTGGAAAAATAACAGCAACAGGAGGTACTAACATGAAAGTACGACCGTCAGTTAAGCCGATGTGCGAAAAGTGCAAGATCATTCGCAGAAACGGCAAAGTAATGGTCATTTGTTCCGACCCTAAGCACAAGCAGAGACAGGGTTAAGCAATTGACGGGTCTTCATATAGTGCGGAATTAGCCCCGTGCGCCAAAGACGAAGACCGTGGGAAAATAGCTCCTTCCCGCAAAGAACATTATAAGAAGAAAAAGTAATCATATTTACTCACCGTTACCGAGAGGGCGGCTGCTCCCTAACCCGGAGTTCCTTGACTTACGCGTGTCCAAATAGAGATTAATCCACTTTATCCAATACGGAGGTACATTAAATGGCTCGTATAGCCGGCGTAGATTTACCGAATGATAAGAGAATTGAAATCGCTCTTACGTACATTTACGGAATCGGAAAAACAAGTGCTGATAGGATTATTGCTGATACAGGCATCAATCCTGATACACGTGTCAAGGATTTATCAGAAGATGAGGTCGCTAAGATTCGTGACCAGATCGAGAACAATTACAAGGTTGAGGGTGACCTTAAGAGAGAAATTCAGTCTAACATTAAGAGACTCACAGATATCGGTTGCCTTCGCGGACGTCGCCACAGACTGGGACTCCCTGTAAGAGGCCAGCGCACAAAGACTAATGCTCGTACCCGTAAGGGCCCTAAGCATACAGTTGCTGGTAAGAAGAAGTAAGGTGAGGTGAGTCAAAATGGCAGCAAATAAGAAAAGCACAAGACCCAGAAGAAGTGAGCGTAAGAACGTTGTAGACGGTCAGGCTCATATTCATGCTACATTCAACAACACAATCGTTACAATTACTGACAAGCAGGGAAATACAATTTCCTGGGCTTCTGCAGGTATGGACGCCAAGGGTTCACGTAAGGGCACTAGCTATGCAGCTCAGGTTGCTTCCGAGAAGGCTGCAAAGGCAGCTTGTGATCACGGCATGAAGACTGTTGATGTTTATGTTAAGGGACCTGGTTCCGGACGTGAGTCCGCAGTAAGAGCCCTTGAGACAGCAGGCCTCAGAGTCACAATGATCAAGGACGTAACACCGGTACCTCACAATGGTTGCCGCCCTCCCAAGCGTAGAAGAGTTTAATCTTCTCTTGGCAGAATACTTAGATAGAAAAGAGGAATATAGCAATGGCTAGAGATATGACACCTGTCCTTAAGAAGTGCAGAGCCCTCGGTATTGAGCCTGCTTTCTTGGGAGTAGAGAAGAAAGAATCCAAAAAGCACGGTGCATCCAGACCTCGTAAGATGAGCGAGTATGGTATGCAGCTTAAGGAAAAGCAGAAGGCAAAGTTTATTTACGGCGTTCTTGAGAAGCCTTTCAGAAACTATTTTGAAAAGGCTCAGAAGCTCAAGTATGGTACAGCCGGTGAAAACCTCATGATCCTTCTTGAGACAAGACTTGATAACGTTTTGTTCAGAATGGGCTTCGCTCGTACAAGAGATGAAGCTAGACAGATTGTTAGCCACAGAGGAGTAAAGGTTAACGGCAAGATCGTTAATATTCCTTCATATGCGGTTAAGGTTGGCGATGCTATCGAGATCAAGGAAGGCACAAAGACTTCCCAGAGATTCAAGGATATCATCGAAGTTACAGGTTCAAGAGCTACACCTGCATGGGTTGAAGCTGACAACGACAAGCTCTGCGGTAAGATTCTTGCAATCCCCACAAGAGATCAGATCGAAGTACCTGTTAACGAAGTTGCAATCGTCGAGTTGTATTCTAAGTAATAACATCCGGATCGCTTAGATTTTAGAATAATTCAGGAGGAACAAACATGATGGAAATCAGCCAGCCGACAGTAAAGTGCGTTGAGACCAACGAGGATAAGTCCTACGGCAAATATACCATCGCCCCGCTCGAGCGCGGATTCGGCACAACACTCGGAAATTCTCTCCGTAGAGTGCTTTTGTCTTCGCTTTCAGGCGCGGCAGTAACATCTATCAAGATTGAAAAGATTAAGCATGAGTTCTCCACTGTTCCGGGTATTATCGAAGATATGACCGAGATTATCCTTAATATCAAGGGTATCCGCGCAAAGCTTCATAACGAGTCCAACATTGTCAGCATCAGTGTCGCTAAGGGTAGAACCGGCGAGCTCACAGCTGGTGACATTGTTCACGGACCCGAAGTAGAGATTATGAATCCTGATCACGTTATTGCTCACCTCAACGGTAGTGATGATGTCTTCATGGAGTTCACCCTCAGCAAGGGCAGAGGATACAACACAGCAGAGCAGAATAAGCCCGCTAAGCAGGTTATCGGTGTAATCCCGATCGATTCCATCTTCACACCTGTTAAGAAGGCTAACTACAAGGTTGAGAACACACGTGTAGGCGCTAGAACAGACTATGACAGCCTTACACTCGAGGTATGGTCAGACGGCACAATTGATGTTGATGAGGCTCTCTCTTCAGCAGCAAATTGCTTGATCGAGCACCTCAAGTTCTTTACAGCTCTCGCTGATACGGATTCAGCTCCGAGCTTCAAGAACATCGAAGAGAGCGGTGAGCACGATTCAAAGCTTTCCGGTGTAATTGAGGACATGGATTTCTCAGTACGTACATACAACTGTCTCAAGAGAGCACAGATCAACACTGTTGGTGATCTCGTTGCTCGTTCTATGGACGAGATGATCAAGGTAAGAAACCTTGGTAAGAAGTCCTTAGAGGAAATCATCGAGAAACTTGAAGACATGGGTCTGCACTTGAGAGAAGCAGAAGATTAAGCTAATTGGAGGAATATATAAATGCCTAACAGAAAATTCGGCCGTGCTTCAGATCAGCGCGCTGCTATTCTGAAGAATCAGGTCACATCATTGATTATAAACGGCAAGCTCGAGACAACCGTTGCAAGAGCTAAGGAGATCAGTGCTATCGTTGAGAAGCTCGTATCTTCTGCAGTTAAGGAGCAGGACAACTTCACAACAAAGGAAATCACAGTTTCTGCTGCTAAGCTCGACGGTAAGGGCAAGAAGGTCTTGAAGACAAAGACTTCTAAGAGCGGTGCTAAGTACGAAGTAGTTGATCGTGAAGTTAAGACAAAGACAGTTCAGGTCGACAATCCTTCACGTCTCGCTGCAAGAAAAGCTATGATTAAGTGGGTTAACAAGAGCCACGATGCAGAGGGCAACATCATCAACCCTGTAAACAAGGTTTTCGATGATATCGCACCTAGATATGCTGGCAGAAACGGTGGTTACACAAGAATCATCCGTTTGGGTGCTAGACGTGGTGACGGCGCTGAGATGGCTATCTTAGAGTTCGTGTAATATTACACAAAAAAAGTCACATAATTAATTGTCAATCAGTCACGGGGAAAGGTTTACATCTTTCCCCGTTCTCTTTACAATGTTGTACGATACCAAAGAGTGGAGAAAACCTTTTTGAATAGTGATCCGAACAAAATCATAATCGAAGATGTCTGCTTCTCTTATGAGAATGTAGATGAGAATTCTGGAAAAGCGCCAAGGCTTGCACTTGACGGCATTTCTGCAAGCATCGAAAAGGGTTCATATACCGCCATTCTTGGAAGCAACGGTTCCGGTAAATCCACACTTGCCAAAATAATAGATATTCTTGAAGTACCTGATAGCGGAAGAGTAGTAATTTTCGGAAAGGATACTTCTAACGATGAACTTTTCTGGCAGATCAGAGAACATTGCTGCTGCGTGTTCCAGAATCCTGATAACCAGATTGTCGGAACAATGGTTGAAGAAGATGTTGCTTTCGGACCTGAGAATTTGGGAATACCAAATCCTGAGTTGCGTGAGCTCGTCGACCAGGCATTGAAGGATGTCGGTCTATACGAATTAAAGGACAGAGAGACAACAGCTTTGTCCGGCGGTCAGAAGCAGAAGCTTGCTATTGCAGGTGCACTTGCAATGAAGCCCGATATACTGATTCTTGATGAAGCTACGGCGATGCTTGATCCTACAAGCAGAGATGATTTCCTTTCAGTAGTCGAAAGAATGAGAGTCGAGAAGAACCTCACTCTCATCACGATAACACACGACATGACCGAAGCATTAAGATGCGACAAGCTCATCATTATCAATAAGGGTAAAGTAGCTCTTGAGGGCACACCGGAAGAAATCTTCATGTCAGAAGATCTTTGGCAGTATGGCCTCAAAAGACCTGTAAAATTCAACTTTGCTTTTGAGATAGCAAAGCTTTGCGGATGCAAATTAACAAAAGAAGATTTAAAGAGTGATGAAGCTTTAACTGAGAGCCTCGTAAAGATGCTTAAGACACCCGGCCTGAAGGCTCCGGAAGCTCTCGTAAGCGATAAGGGTGATGAAGAAAATCGCGAGATAATCATGTCTGTCAAAGGTCTTTCTCACTCATACGATGGCAATAACACAAAGGCAATAGATAATATCAATCTTGATATCAGAAAAGGTGAGGTTCTTGGAATTGTAGGTGAGAGTGGCTGCGGTAAGACAACGCTTATCACTCATATGAACGCAATTGTAAGACCGCAGGAAGGCGAAGTCGTAATCCACACCGATGATGGTGATCTGTTCTGCAGCAATAAGAAGGATACGATGAAGATCAGACAGAATGTCGGACTCGTTTTCCAGTATCCTGAATATCAGCTTTTCGAAGAGACTGTATACAAAGATATTTCCTACGGACTTAAGAAAATGAATGTCTCACAGGAAGAGCAGAAGGCTCTGATAAAGGAAGCTGCAGATAAAGTCGGCCTCACAGACAGAGAACTTGATGCTTCTCCTTTTGAATTGTCAGGCGGACAGAAGAGACGTGCTGCTATGGCAGGCGTTCTTGTTATGAAGCCGAAGATCCTCGTTTTGGACGAGCCTGCATCAGGACTTGATCCGAGAGGCAGACAGGAGATGTTTGCAATAATCAAGGGTCTTAAAGAAAGTGGAACGACAATAATCCTTGTATCGCACAACATGGACGAAGCGGCAGTAAATTGCGACCGCATTTGTCTAATTGATAATGGCAAAATTCAGGCGGTAGGAACGCCGAAAGAATTATTTGCTATGGATCGCGCAGATGAACTTAATGTTCAGAGGCCCAGAATTACAAGGTTCTCAGCTGTTCTTAAAGAAAAGCTCGAAAAGGTTTTCACAGGCATTGAATTCAATGAGATGGACTTCGTGCCTGAAAAGGAAGCTGAAGTTATCGTAAGAGCAGTAGTTAAGGCAGGTGGTTCGAATGAGTAAAGAAATCAGCTTAGGCAGATACTATCCTGCGCATTCTTTCCTGCATGATACAGATCCGAGAGTAAAGACAATTCTTTACGCAGTTTATCTTGTTGCAATATTCATCATTAATCAGCCAATTACAATTGGTGTTCTTGCAGGCGTAATTCTTCTGCAGTTGATTCTGGCTAAGATAACCCCGTCCATTCTCTGGTCGACAGTTAAGCCGATGTTGCCGCTGGCGCTATTTATCTTCGTAATTAACATATTCACCATAAGGCAGGGAGATGTTCTTTTCTCCTGGAAGATAATTACGATAACCGGTTACGGAATCGAAAAAGCGGCCATAATGGCAGTAAGACTTGTATTCCTGATCATCTCAACCAGTGTGTTGCTGACATTGACTACAACGCCTGTAAAGATGAGTGATGCCTTAGAAAAACTTTTCGCGCCTCTTCAGGTAATAAAGGTTCCGGTACACGAGATGGCAATGATGATGTCCATTGCTTTAAGATTCATACCGACTCTTGCGGCAGAGACCGAAAAGATAATGAAGGCACAGCAGTCCAGAGGTGCTGATTACGATGCCGGAAACTTTATCAATAAAGTAAAAGGATACATTACGGTACTTATCCCGTTATTCGTATCAAGCTTCAGAAGAGCTGACGAACTTGCGGTTGCCATGGATGCAAGATGCTATCGTGGCGGCAATGGCAGAACTAAGCTTAATCCGTTGAAACTGACATTAAGAGATGTTCTTTGCGGCATTATGTTTACTCTTCTGGCAGTGCTTATCGTCCTCATTGATTTCTCTTTGAGATAAATAAAGCGCTGTGATAGAATTCAAAGAGCTGATTATTAATCGAAAGGTTGGATTTTTCGAATGAGTTATTATTGCGGAATTGACTTGGGTGGTACAAACATCAAAGCCGGAATCGTAGACGAAGAAGGAAAGCTTCTTAACAAGTTGTCTATCAAGACAAGAGCTGAAAGAGCCATGGAAGAGATTATCCATGATATGGGTCAGCTTGCAGTAGACGCAATCAAGGATGCTGGTCTTGAGGTAAAGGACATCAGCTGTATCGGTATCGGTTCTCCCGGAACACCCGATAACGAAGAAGGTCTCCTCGTTTATTCAAGCAATCTTCCTTTCAATAAGGCTCCTATGAGAAAGCTCATCAGAGAAGTTATTGACCTTCCTGTATATATCGACAATGACGCTAACTGCGCAGCTATGGCTGAGGCAGTTGCCGGCGCAGCAAAAGGATCTAAGGATTCTGTAACAATCACTCTTGGTACAGGCGTTGGTGCAGGTGTCATCATTGACGGAAGAATTTATTCCGGATTCAACCAGGCTGGTTCTGAGTTCGGTCATACAGTACTCGTTTCCGGCGGTGTTCAGTGCGGATGCGGAAGAAAGGGATGCTTCGAGCAGTATGCATCAGCTTCAGCTCTTGCAAGAATGACAAAGGAAGCTGCAGAGGCAAATCCTGATTCAATCCTCAACGAGATGAAGGAAAAGGAAGGCGAATGGAATGCTCGTATCGCATTCAATGCAATGCGTGCAGGTGATAAGGTTGCAGCAGAAGTTGTTGACAGCTACACATCTTATCTTGCTGATGGTCTTGCAAATGCAATCAACACATTCATGCCTGAGATCCTCGTAGTAGGTGGCGGTGTTTGCGGTGAAGGCGATCCGCTCCTTATTCCTATGCGTGAGAAGACAATGTCACGTCCTTACTTTGGACCTGGTGTTCCTAAGACTCGTGTTGAGCTCGCTCAGATGGGTAATGACGCCGGTATCGTAGGTGCTGCCATGATGGGTAAGTCCTGCGTAGATGACGGTAAGAACGGCAAGTAATTTTTGAGCATGCCAAGGATAGCATTCATAACCGAGTTCGACGGAACAGATTTTGCAGGATTCCAGTCTCAGGAAAATGCAAGGGCGGTTCAGGATGTTATCGAGAAGGCATTAGCAGATCTTTATAAAACGAATATCAGACTTACGGGATGTTCCCGCACTGATGCAGGTGTACATGCAAGATGTCACCTGAGTCATGCGGATGTCCCGTTTGTCATTCCTGAAGATAAATTTCCTTTGGCAATGAATGCCCTGTTGCCAGAAGATGTTGCAGTTAAGAAGTCTTTCTATGTAAGTGATGAATTTTCTGCAAGGTTTGATATCAAAGGCAAACGATATATCTACAGGGTTTATTCTTCTCCAACGAGAAGTCCTCTTTTAGAGCGAACAACATACTATTGTCCTGTCAGACCTGACATCTCGAAAATGCAGGAGGCGGCTCAGTATTTTGCAGGTGAACACGATTTTGCTGCATTCTGTGCTACAGGTGGAAGCCAGAAAACGACAGTGAGAAGACTTTTCGGAGTGAAGGTCGAAGCAAAGGGCGAAGATCCCTGTCTCATTGAGATTGAAGTTTCCGGAGAAGCTTTCCTGTACAATATGGTAAGAATAATTGCGGGCACACTTTTATATGTCGGTCAGGGCAAGATCGAACCTTCAAAAGTTAAGGAAATAATCGAAAAAGGCGACAGAAGCCTTGCCGGTAAAACCTTGCCTGCAAAGGGTCTTACACTTGAAGAAGTCTTCATCTGAATAGGTTCCAAGTATGATTATCATTAATAAATAACTCCCGAGATGCTATAATTATTATATGCGGGCCGGAATACTCGCATTAATATTAAATAGGGAGGATTAAGCATATGTTTAGTTGGTGGATTGCCTGGCTTATCATAGCGATCGTTATGCTGGTTATTGAGATAGCGACGACAGGTCTTACTACACTTTGGTTTGCAGTCGGTGCTTTAGTAGCAATGGTATTGGATCTTTGCCATGCACCTCTTGTAGCACAGATCAGTGTTATGGCTGTTATATCAGCTGTTTGTTTTACCATAAGTATGATATGGATAAGACCAAGGCTTGAAGAACTTCGCAAGAAGAATGCTCAGCGTACCAACGCAGACAGAGTCATCGGAAAGGAAGGCGTAGTTATTGTGCCGCTCAATTCCGTTGAAGGAAAAGGACAGGTCAAGGTTGCCGGACAGGTATGGAGTGCCAAGGCTGACATTGATCTGGAAGAAGGCAGTAAGATTACTGTCAAAGCAATTGAAGGCGTCAAGCTCGTAGTAGAGCGCGCTAATTAAAGGGGAGGAATTTTTATGTTACCAATCGTAGCAGTATCAGCAGGACCGATTATCGGAGTTGCAATCGCAATTATCGTTTTAATCGTAATCATTTTGCCGAACATCAAGATCGTTCCGCAGGCAACAACGTACATTATCGAGCGTTTAGGAACTTATAAGACAACCTGGGAGACAGGTTTCCATGTAAAGTTCCCTTTCATCGACAGAGTAGCAAAGAGAATCTCACTTAAGGAAAAGGTTGCTGACTTTGCACCTCAGGCAGTTATCACAAAGGATAACGTTACGATGCAGATCGACACAGTTCTTTTCTATCAGATCGTAGATCCTAAGCTTTACACATACGGAATTGAGCGTCCTATCGTAGCTATCGAAAATCTCTCAGCTACAACACTTCGTAACATCATCGGTGACTTGGAACTCGACCAGACACTTACTTCAAGAGATATCATCAACACAAGAATGAGAGAAATCCTTGACGAAGCAACAGATCCTTGGGGAATCAAGGTTAACCGTGTTGAGCTTAAGAACATCATCCCGCCTAAGGAAATTCAGGCAGCGATGGAAAAGCAGATGAAGGCTGAGCGTGAAAAGAGAGAAAAGATCCTTATCGCTGAAGGTGAAAAGGAATCCGCAATCAGAGTAGCTGAAGGTGAAAAGGAAGCTGCAATTCTCAGAGCTGAAGCAAAGAAGCAGGCTGCCATTAAGGAAGCTGAAGGTCAGGCTCAGGCTATTCTCGCAGTTCAGGAAGCAACAGCTAAGGGCCTCCAGATGGTAAAGGACGTAGGTGCTGATAACGGACTTATCGCACTCAAGGGTCTTGAAGCATTGGAGAAGGTCGGACAGGGCGCATCTACAAAGATCATCATCCCTTCAGATCTCCAGGGCATTGCCGGACTTACAACAACAATTAAAGAAATTGCAAAATCATAATTAAAGGAGACAAGAAAATGTCAAACCCGATTATCACAATCCAGATGAAGGACGGCGGCGTTATTAAGGCTGAGCTCTATCCTGAAATCGCACCTATCACAGTTCAGAACTTCGTAGATTTGGCTGCAAAGGGCTTCTACAACGGATTAATCTTCCACAGAGTTATTTCCGGATTCATGATCCAGGGTGGTGATCCTGAGGGAACAGGTATGGGTGGCCCTGGCTACACAATTAAGGGCGAGTTCTCAGCAAATGGCGTAAAGAATGATTTGAAGCATACAAGAGGCGTTCTTTCTATGGCTCGTGCATTCAATCCTAATTCAGCTGGTTCTCAGTTCTTCATTATGCATGAGACATATCCCAGCCTTGACGGACAGTATGCCGCTTTCGGTAAGGTAATCGAGGGTATCGAAGTTGTAGACAAGATTGCTTCTGTAAAGACTGACTACAATGACAGACCTCTTGAGACTCAGCAGATCGAGTTCATGACAGTTCAGCTCTGATATTAACTTTTAACTACTGCGTAGACGGCGAGGATCGAAGAAAAGGATAATGAAGGAAGTAAAGCAATTAGGGGAAGCTTCAAAGAAAAAGAAGACAGTCCATTCAAAAGACAGATCTTCTCGTGAAGCGAAAAGTATAACTATAACTTACCCCTGGCTTTATGCTTCATTGGTCTTATTTCTCTCTATCCCGCTGTTTATGTTTTTTATGGGATATCTGAAGCTTGCAGTAGGAATCCCGTTGACTTTGGTTTTCTTTGGAATCGTCTTATTTTGTGTTTCGGATTGCCTTAACGATCCCGACGGACACAAATTATTAGGTTCAGGAAGCGATTTGAAGATACCGGTATCTTATCTGATCGGATTTGCCGTTACGGCTCTTTTGCTGTCGTTCATATCTGGTGCTGGTGAATATATCTACACGCTTCAGGATCATGAATACAGACGTGCTATCTTAAGAGACCTTATAAATTACGACTGGCCTGTCATCTATAACTATTCCACGCAGACAAATCCTGATGTAATCGAGATTTTCGGAATGGCTTCAGGTGAGAGAGCTTTCTCGTATTATTTTATCTACTGGATGCCTGCAGCGCTTTTTGGCAAAGTCTTTGGATTCGCAGCGGGCAATTTCGTATTATTCCTTTGGAATGCTTTAGGTATTTTCCTGTCTCTTCTTGCTATGAGTGCGGTTATCAGGAAGTTTACTTCATGGGTTCCGTTTATTTTTGTATTCTTCTCAGGACTCGATATCCTGCCGAATCTTGTCTATGAGTTTACTCATTATAAGGACTGGCGATGGTTTGAAGGTTTCGTTACTTCAATGTCCTATGTCAGCAATTTCAGAGAGCTTGCGAGCGTCTTTAACCAGATGATCCCGTGCTTCATCGTAGTAGCGATATTGCTTCTGTCGAAAAATACGCGTTCTATGGGATTTACGGCAGGTATTCTTTTCGCATATTCGCCCTGGGCAGTATTTGGAATCCTTCCGATGGTTGCAGCTTTCCTTTTCGGCAAGGATCTCAGAGCATCTAAGATCTCGAAAACCATCACAAACACATTAAGTCCTGTAAATATTGCTTCTGCTGTTTTACTGCTGACAGTGTTCGGAAGTTACTACATGTCCAATTCCAATGCAGTAAGTTATAAGGGTTTTGCCTGGGAATACTTCGATAGCCCGATTGCATTCATCGCTTCATATATCGTATTTATCCTGATTGAAGTGGCACCTTTTGCTGTAATTCTTTATAAGAGATACCGTAAAGATCCTGTGTTCTGGGCAGCAGTTGCTACTCTCCTCATTCTTCCTTTCTACAGAATATCTGAGATGAATGATTTCACGATGCGTGGATCAATGCCGGCTCTTTTCTTGTTCTGCATTTTATTAAGTGGTGTCGTAACAGATGTCATGGATCAGAAGAATACGCCGACAACTCGAAAAGGATGGCTTAAGTCAGCGGCAATCATGCTCACTGTGATACTTATGACATTCCCCACGCTTTTGAACCTGTTTGTAATTTTCGGTTCAGTGATTCAGGGTGATAAGGGCAATGAAGAAAATATCGGTTCATTCGGAAACATCAATCAGGCGCAATATGCCGAAGTCATAGAAGAACAGTTTTTCGCGAAGGACTATCAGGACAGTTTCTTCTACAGATATTTGGCAAAGTAAAAAGGGTGCTTTGAAAGCACCCTTTGTTATTTGTATCAGTCTTTTGATTCTTCGGAAGTTATGTATATCGGTCTGGCTTTGGCCTCGATGTAGATACGTCCTATGTATTCGCCAATCAATCCAAGTGCCATAAGTATCAGTCCGCCGATGAAGAGAATGAAGCAGAGGAGTGAAGGGTAACCCATGATGTTTGCATTTGTCCAGAACTGACCGATTATAGCTCTTATAAAGTAGTAGAGCATATAAGCAAATCCCGCAAACGCAAAGAAGAAACCCAAATATGTAGCAATACGAAGCGGTGCAGTAGTGAATGCAACGATACCGTCGATCGCATATTTGAAAAGCTTCCAGAAGCTCCACTTTGTCTCGCCGGCAACACGCTCGACATTCTCATGTTCAATCCATTTGGTTCTGAATCCTACCCATGCGAAAATGCCTTTTGAGAATCTCTGGCGTTCGTTGACGCTTAAGATGGCATCGACAACCTCTCTTCTCATGAGACGGAAATCTCTTGCGCCGTCAGCGATCTCAACATCACACATGCGGTTGATGAGTTTGTAGAAACAACGCGCGAAAAAGCTTCTGATCTTGGGTTCACCTTTACGTGTAACACGTCTTGCGGCAACAATATCGCATTCGTCGGAATCCAGGGATTTGATCATTTCCGGAATAAGTGACGGAGGATCCTGCATATCTGCATCTAAGATGGCAATATAATCGCCTTTTGCTTTCTGCATTCCTGCATACATAGCAGCTTCTTTGCCGAAATTCCTTGAGAAGAAAACATACTTTACAGATTTATCGTTTGCAGCAAGCTCTTTGATAATCTGGGAAGTCTTATCACGACTTCCGTCATTTACAAAAATGAATTCGTAGCTTCTGTCAGAATCGTCAGCTTTCCTGACATTACACAGTGCTTCATAGAGAATCGGAAGCGATCCTTCTTCGTTGTAACATGGAACGATAAGACTTATCAGCACAATGCTTCTCCTTTGGACCTGATGGTCGACACGTGTTAAATTACTTGTTATTTTGTATTATAATCAAAAAATTAGATTGATGACAATAAAAAGCCGAAGAAAGGGCATAATACTAATGAAAGAGCTCTCAAGCCTGAATGGCAGTAGCACAAAAAAGACATCCGATAAGCCTTTGCTCAAGCCTGCTGCCAAGAATAGTGGCAAGACTGATTTACGCCCGTTATATGCATTCGGACTGACATTGATCCTCTATGTAGTCGTAATACTTCTGTGCAACAAGTATCCGTTAGGAGAATATTCTTTCCTGCAGAGTGACCTTAAGGCACAGTACGCTCCGTTTCTTGCTTTATTAAGAGGAAAGTTGGCAGAGGCCGGTTCTGCACCTAAGGGCCATATTCTGTCTTATCTTTCATATTCGTTTAAGCTCGGACTTGGAAAGAATTTCATCGGAACTTTTGGTTACTATCTTTCTAGCCCGTTCAATCTTATCTATCTCCTTTTCGATGAAGCTCAGATAGATATGGCAGTTCTTGCACTTGTAACATTGAAGCTGAGCCTTGCTTCGGGCTTCATGTGTCTTTTCCTTAATTCAAGAACTGACGATAAGAAGACAAAGTGGCCTGTTCTTCTTGGAACGATGTACGCCTTTTCGCTCTATTCACAGGCGTATATTTTCCAGATCATGTGGCTCGACGGCTTTATGCTCCTTCCTTTACTCCTTTTCTTTGTAGAGAAGTTCATAAAGAAGCAGAAGTATCTTGGCCTTGTTATCACTTTGCTGGTTTTGTTCGTTTCGAATTATTACATCGCATATATGGTAGGAATTGCCAGCTTCTTCTATCTTCTTATCAGATTGTTTGAAGAGAGCATCCCGATTAAGAAGACTGTCGGCGTATGTGTCAGATTTGTCCTTGCAGCAGGATTTACGGCACTTATTACCGCTGTAATGATCCTCCCGGTTGGCCTTGATACGATTAAGAATGCTGATCAGACAGTTTCAGCACGTGGCGAGAATATCCTTTCATATTCACCTTTGACACTTATTCACATGATGGTTCTGGGTGAGCCCGGTTCTTTCTCGGATATCATGACTTCAAATTATCCGTTCCTGTTTATCGCTTTGCCGGTAACATTATTGCTCCTGATTTATTTCATTAGCCCTGCATTTAAGGGAAGAGAGAGAAGAATCCATGCAATAGTTGTTTTGGGCGTTTTCTTATCAACGATGGTTTACCCGATCGATAAGGCTTGGCAGGTATTTGACGATCCGAACTGGTTCTGGCACAGACAGGCTTTTGTTTTCCTGCCGGTTTTCCTTATTATTTCGATGAGAGTTCTTTTCAGACTTAAGGAAGTTGCCCGCAAAGACATCATCAAGGCTCTTCTTTTATTTGCTCTCTTCGTAGTTATCGATTATTCATTTGGTGATCTCAAAGGCCAGTCCAAAGCAGTCGTTTATAATGTTGTTCTTGCAGCAGCTTACGGACTTCTCATGATGGGATACAGTGTAGAGCATTGGCATGAGCAGCTTCAGAATATGCCTAAGCTTTTGGCTCCGCTTATGTCGTTTTTCATAGTTTTCGAATTGATATTTGTTGGTCCGATGTTGTCCAATGGCATCGAATCGATGACTCTTTTCGGAGGTTATGCAAAAGAATACAGTGATTCCATAAGAGCAGAGGAGCAGTTTGGCGAATACGCAAGAGAACGTGCTGCAAAGCTTGGAGCTTTCAGAGCTGAGGCGGAGAGAAATCCCGACTTTACTACAAAGTACTATGTTGCCGAAGGCGAAGCGTTCTATGGCAATTACAACGGCTTGTCGTTCTTTAATTCCAATTCGAATAAGAGCATGCAGAGATTTATTAAGCAGCTCGGAATGCCTGCAAACTATAATTACTTTGCTGTTGGACACAATTCCGCTTGCCCTTCATACGATGCATTCTTCTCGATTGCTTCAATATCTTCAAGAAGAAAGATTTCCTTCTATGATCTTGAAGGTAAGGATTCATTTGGTTCAAGCCTTAAATTCTATGCAAACAATGATGTTCTCCCGTTAGCATTCGCTGCTGACAAGGGTGCTATGGATTTTGATTTTTACAGGCTCGAAAAGGATACGGACGAGAAAAATTATTATTCTTTCCAGAATGACTGGTACCGTTCAATGTTCCCGGCAGCTTTCACTGAAGATTTCTTTGTTGTATTAGGTGAAGAGATTACAGGCGAAGCTAAGATCACAAATGGTGCATCTTTCAACTTCTCATCTTATACGACCAATGAAGAAGCAATCCTCAAGCTGCATCCGGAACTTGATAAGACAAGTGACAGCAAGACTTCTAAGAGCGTTACAGATCCGATTGGTCTTGAATCAACTGTTAAGAATAAGCTCGATGAGAATCTTACGAACCTTTACAGGATGAATGAGAATATCCCGATTGCGATCGAATATGAGTTCAAGGCTCCTAATACAGATGAGATCTATCTTTCCATCGTTTCAGGAAGAATCCTTGATTATTCAGAGATTTACGTAAATGGTATTCGAATCGCTGACTTTGGTTCGAACACTTATTACTCACAGCTGTTCAGAATAGGAAGCTTTGAGGAAGGTGCAGATGTAAAGGTATCGATCCTCTGCAAAGCAGAAAAGTGGACTTACCTCAATATCAGATTTGCATCTTTCGATAGCGAAGCGTTCTCTTCACAATTCGCGAATATTGATAAGTCAAAGGTTAATCCGGAAGTAGTATCTGATGGTTATGCAAAGTTCAATGTTAAGAACTTGGGTGAGAACGATACTGTTATTACGACAATTCCTGCAGAAGACGGCTGGCAGCTTTATATCGATGGAAAGGAAGCTGAATCTAAGGTATATCAGAACGCATTCATTGCTTTTGATGTTCCTTCAGGAGAGCATACTGCAGAATTGGTTTTCACAGCTCCGGGTCTCAAACTGGGTGCTATGGTTTCCTGTGCAGGAATAGTATTACTTGCAGCTTTCGTATTAATTGATAAAAAGTTTGCAAAAAAGAAAGAAAATTGAGAACAAAAGTTAGAACAAAACTAGTATCTTATTAATGATTAGTGCTTTGGAGGTAAAATTATGGATTTCATGAAGGCTTATGAGTTATGGTCAACCGATCCTTATTTCGATGAGGGTACACGTAACGAACTTATTTCCATCAAAGAAGACACAAAAGAAATCGAAGATCGTTTTTACAAGGATCTCGAATTTGGTACTGCCGGTCTCAGAGGTGTTATCGGTGCCGGAACAAACAGAATGAACATCTACACTGTTGCAAAGGCATCAGAGGGTCTTTCAAAATACATCCTTTCATGTGGTGAAGAGGCTATTAAGAGAGGCGTAGTCATTTCTTATGACTCAAGACATTTCTCTCCTGAGTTTGCCCAGATTACAGCACAGGTTCTTGCAGCAAACGGAATTCCTTCAAAGCTTTCAGATGAGCTCCGTCCAGTTCCTGTAATTTCATACTCTGTAAGATATTTCAAAGCTTTTGCAGGTGTCATGATCACAGCTTCCCACAACCCGTCCAAGTACAACGGATATAAGGTATATGGTGAAGATGGTGGACAGGTACCGCCTGAAGCTGCTGAAGCAGTTCTTTCCAACATCGAAGCTATCGATGATATCAGAACAGTTAAGCTCATGGATTTCGAAGAAGCAAAGGCAAAGGGTCTTGTTACTTACTTCGGACCAGAGATTGATGAAGCTTTCACAAACATGCTTACAAAGCTCGTTGTAGATCCTGAAGCAATTGCTAAGCAGGCTGACATGAGCATTGTTTATACTCCTCTGCACGGTTCAGGCAACAAGCCCGTCAGAAGAATCCTTGAGGCAGTTGGATTTAAGAATATCCACATCGTAAAGGAACAGGAACTTCCTGATGGTAATTTCCCTACAGTAACTCTTCCTAACCCTGAGAATCCTGAAGCGCTTTCAATGGCTATCGAGCTCGCAAAGAAGACAGATGCTTCTATGGTATTCGGTACAGACCCTGACTCCGACCGTATCGGTGCAGCTGCAAGAGTAGTAGAGAATGGTGAAGTTAAATATCAGTGCTTCTCCGGTAACCAGATGGGCCTCATGCTCTTGGATTACATTCTTGATGCAAAGAAGAATCTTGGAAAGCTTCCTGAGAATTCTTTTGCAGTTACAACAATCGTTTCTTCCAAACTTGTTAAGTCAATCTGCGACTACTATGGCGTAGAACTTCAGGAGACATTGACAGGCTTCAAGTTTATCGGTGAAAGAATCAAGCTCGACGATGAGTTCGGTGATAAGCACTTCCAGTTCGGTTTCGAAGAGAGCTATGGTTACCTCTCAGGCGTTGATGTACGTGATAAGGACGCTGTTGTTGCTGCAATGCTCATCTGCAATATGGCAGCTGCTTCTTTCGAGAAGGGCGAGACATTGGCAGACAGACTCAAGCACCTTTACGAGAAGTACGGTTATGGTGTTGAGCAGACAATCAGCTGCACACTCGAAGGCAAAGAGGGAATTGAGAAGATTGGTTCCTGCATGAAGGCATTGAGAGAAGAACTTGTTAACTGCAAGGATCTTAATGGTGCAAAGGAACTCCTTGGCGGTGCTACAGTTAAGGCAGTTCGCGACTATAAGGAATCTAAGCGCTATGTATTCACAGATAGCGGTGTAGAAGTTGAAGAGATCACACTTCCCAAGTCAAACGTTCTCCTCTATGAGCTCGGTGGCAACAAGGGAATTGACTGGGCATGCGCAAGACCTTCCGGTACTGAGCCGAAGCTTAAGATCTACATGGGTGTTTATGACGCTGATGAAGCTTCCGCAAAGGCATCCTTCGATACAATCAGAGGACAGGTTGAAGGTTACGTAAAGTCAAAGCTTAATTGATTTTCTCAACCAACGGAATAACGTATTCATAGACAGCCTTGGCAAAGCCGAGGCTGTCATAATTTGCAGTGATATAATTTGCGACTTTCATGACACCTTCAGTAGAATTGCCCATGGCAATGCCGTGACCTGCTGATTCGATCATGGAGATGTCGTTGTCGCTGTCACCGATAGCGAAAGTGTTCTCTCTGGGGATATTAAGATGGTCTGCAAGGAGCAGCAAAGCATTGCCCTTGGAGACATCTTTTTTCATTACGTCGAAAAGATTGGGACCGGAAGATATGACTTCAAGTTCTTTATCGGAAGCAAGATAGTTCAATATGTCAGGATCTGCACTCTGCAGAAGGATCTTGTTGAATCTTGGAAGTTTTTCCTGGTCGGGATAATCAAGTCCGAAGTCGATCATAGGAGATCTTTTTGACGGTTCGACGCTGGCATTATATGTATTTACGAAGCCATGTCTTGTCGAAAAGGGACTGAAGAAGATACCTTCATCTGAATAAAGTGTGGTATCTGCCTTCTTGTCCATAAGGAATTTCAATAAATATCTTATCTTGGAATCTTCAAAATCATGAGAGGCAAACTGTTTTCTATCAGTCGCGTCGAAAAGACATCCGCCATTGCTGGTGATAATAGGAACATCAATTTCCAAATCTTCTGCGAATTTGCCGACCAGAAAAGCAGATCTGCCGGTTGCAATCGTGAATGCCACAGAGGCATCCTTAAGTGCGCGGATGGCTTCTTTGTTGCCTTCCGGAATATCCTTGCCTGGGGCAAGAAGCGTAAAATCCATGTCAGCAGCGAGTAATGCCTTATAATTCTTGGTCATGATTAAAATTCTCCGAAAATGATTATAAACGATTTTACAATAATGAAAGTGATTTATACTTCATTTTTATTTCAAATTGTCCACCTATCGTGGTTGAATAATACTCTAATTACATTTATGATTGTGTAGGATTTTAGTCAAAATCTTATTATTGTTTGTGGGGTTAGACATATTATGAAGAGAAAAGCCGGTCAGGCACCTAATTATGTCAGAACACCTGATGTTGGAAGCAGGGAATTAGCTCCCATTTCAGGAAGTAAAGCCGTTGCTCCTGTCAGAGTTGATGCTGCAAAGGCTCCAGCTCATACTTCAGCTAAGAAGAGCACAGCTGCGAAGAGTTCATCAGCAAGATCACAGGATTTCCTGGATAGCAATGCTCCGTCAAAGGCAAAAGCTTCCAAGAAAGCTCCCAAGCGTGCAAAGGCTAAGAAAAAGAGCCATGCAGGTCTTATTGTTGCGATTATCTTAATTGTTCTTCTCCTTGGTGCAGGCGGTGGATATGGATACCTTTATTACACTGGCTATTTCAAGCCTACTATTGAGGTTACTCTTGCTGACGGCACATTGACAAAGGTCAAGGTTGAAGAAGCATACGCTCAGCTTGTCCCCACATTTAATAAGTTCGGCCCCGGAACGCTTGTTAATGATGTTGATGTAAGTGGTATGACTGCAGAGCAGGCTATTGAAGCCGTTAACAAGAAGTTTAATGATGAGGGCTCCCCTATTGAGGTTAAATACAATCTCAAGCTCGATGGAAAGGTTTATCCGATTACCTTTGAAGATGCAAAGTTCACATACAATACTGAGGAAGTAATCAACGGTGCAATCGGCCAGTTCGGACCTGTCGATGAGACAGATTTTAATGCTATTACAGAGCGTTATAACTTCTTAGAGCAGCTCAAGAACGAGCCTATTAAGCTTGCGACTGAATACAAGGTTCAGATTGATGGTGTTTCTGAGAAGGTTCACGAAGTGTTGGAGCCTCTCATCGATGAGTATTCGACAGTTAAGGATGCCGAGATTGGCGAGTTCGATCCTGAGACTAAGGAATTTACCATCACACCTGAAGAGACAGGTATGACAATCGATATCGATGGTGCAGTCGATGGTGTTAATAAGCTTTTTGAAAATAACGAATATTCAGGTAACGTTGTAGTTCCTTCAAAGGTTATGGAGCCTGAGATTACAACAGAAAAGCTCAAGGCTAATTTCGGTCTTGTTGGTGAGCACGTAACAAAGGCTTCTAACAATGCTAACCGTAATAACAACCTCAATCAGGCTTGTAAGAACATTAACGGTAAGATTTTAAAGCCTGGTGAAGAATTCTCATTTAACGGTGTCGTTGGCCAGAGAACAGTCAAGAATGGCTTTAAGGAAGCTACTGTTATCATGGGTGGTCAGTATGAGCAGGGCTTAGGCGGTGGTATCTGCCAGGTCAGCAGCACACTTTATAACGCTGTTTTGAAGTCTGATCTCCAGGTTACCAAGCGTTCACCTCACGCATGGCCTTCTGACTATGTATTGGAAGGTTTGGATGCTACAGTTGACTGGCCGGCTCTCGACTTCAAGTTCAAGAACAATACTGATTATCAGATCATCGTTGTTATGTGGTTCGAAGAAAAGGACAGAACTGTTCACGCACAGATTTATGGTAAGAGATTACCCGATGAACAGAAAATCGTTTTGAGAAGTGAATGTGTCAGTTCTACAGCAGCCGGTGCCACAGAATATGTCGAAGAAAGATCTATGGCAGTAGGTCAGACTAAGGTTGTAAGACAGGCACATCAGGGTAAGACAATCAAGACATACAAGATCTGGCAGGATAAGGACGGCAAAGAGATAAAGCGTGAGTTTATCACAACCACCACTTATAGATCTTATGGTAAGCGTATCGAGGTTGGTGTAAAGAATGCAGACGGTACATTTAGCAAAGTTGATCCTAAGACCGGCGAATTGACAGGCAAGGCATCACCTACGCCTACACCTTCTTCAGCAACAGCAACTCCGACACCTTCCGGCGGCGGTTCAAGCAGCAACCCGACGAATACACCTACACCTCCTCCGACGAATACACCTACCCAGCCTCCGGCAGATACACCGGCTCCACAGCCAGATAATGGTGACAACGGCGGCGGTGGCAGCGATGGCGGCAGCGGCGAGTAATAACAGCAAATTGCTTTAAATAAACCAATTCAGAGCGCTCATTTAAAAGATGAGCGCTCTTTTAATAAAAAATAAACAGATATTTTGTCTGTTTTATGTCCCCATTGTCGACGGAATAGTTTATAATTAATCAGTCATTATTAGAGGACTCTCTTTTCGAAGAGGATTCTCTTAAAGAATTATCCAAAGGAGATCATGTTTATGGCAGAACTGACAAAGAAAACCATGGACGGTAATGAAGCTGCGGCGTACTCATCGTATGCGTTTACAGAAAATGCAGCTATTTATCCTATTACACCGTCCTCACCTATGGCTGACCACACTGATATTTGGGCTCAGCAGGGTAGAAAGAACATTTTCGGACAGACGGTTAACATCGTCGAGATGGAGTCTGAGGGAGGCGCTTCCGGTGCCGTTCACGGCTCACTCGCTACTGGTGCTTTAACCACAACTTATACCGCGTCACAGGGTCTCCTCTTGATGATTCCTAACATGTACAAGATCGCTGGTGAGCTTCTCCCTTGCGTATTCCATGTTTCAGCAAGAGCTCTCGCTGCTCACGCATTGAACATCTTCGGTGACCACGCTGACGTTTATGCTTGCCGTCAGACAGGTTTCGCAATGCTCTGCTCCAACTCCGTTCAGGAAGTTGCAGACCTTGCAGCTGTTGCTCACCTTTCTACAATCAAGACAAGAGTTCCTTTCCTCCACTTCTTCGATGGTTTCCGTACTTCACACGAGATCCAGAAGATCGAGGTAATCGATTATGATACACTCGGAACATTGGTTGATTACGAAGCAGTTAAGGCTTTCCGTAAGAGATCACTCTCTCCTAACCACCCGACACTCCGTGGTACAGCTCAGAACCCTGATATTTACTTCCAGGGCAGAGAAGCTTGTAACCCCTTCTATCTTGCAGTACCTGATCAGGTTCAGTACTACATGGATAAGATCAACGAGATCCGTGGCACAAACTACAAGCTCTTCAATTACTATGGTGCACCTGATGCTGACCGTGTAATCATCGCTATGGGTTCTGTCTGCGAGACAGCTGAAGAAGTTATCGACTTCTTGAACGCTCACGGTGAGAAGGTTGGTATGGTAAAGGTTCACCTTTATCGTCCTTTCTCTGCAGAGAAGCTCCTCGAAGCAATCCCTGCAACAGCTAAGGCTATCGCAGTTCTCGACAGAACAAAGGAGCCTGGTTCATTCGCAGAGCCTCTCTTCCTCGACGTTGCTGCAGCTTATGTTGGCAAGAATGCTCCTAAGCTCATCGGCGGCCGTTATGGTATGGGTTCTAAGGACACAACACCTGAGACAGTTCTTGCTGTATTTAAGGAACTCAAGAAGGATCAGCCTAAGGAAAGATTCACAATCGGTATCGATGACGACGTTACATTCCTTTCACTCGATTGCTCAGAGCAGATCGCAGTTGCAAGCGAAGGTACAGTTCAGGCTAGATTCTGGGGTCTCGGCGCAGACGGTACAGTTGGTGCTAACAAGAACTCCATCAAGATCATCGGTGACCATACTGACATGTATGCTCAGGCATACTTCTCATATGACTCTAAGAAGTCCGGTGGTATCACAATCTCTGACTTGAGATTCGGTACAACACCTATCCGTTCCACATACCTCATCAACAAGGCTGACTTCGTAGCTTGCCACAACCAGTCTTATGTATATGAGTATGATATGCTCGCTACACTTAAGCCGGGCGGAACATTCCTCCTCAACACACAGTGGAACAGAGAAGAACTCGAAGAGAGACTTCCTGCATCACTTAAGCGTTACATCGCTAACAACAACATCAAGTTCTATACTCTTGACGCTGTTGCTAAGGCTAAGGAGATCGGTCTCGGCGGAAGAATCAACACAATCTGCCAGTCTGCATTCTTCAAGCTTTCCGGAATCCTTCCTGTTGAGCAGGCAGTTGACTACATGAAGAAGGCTGCTCTCAAGTCTTATGGTAAGAAGGGTGACGATATCGTTCAGATGAACTATGCTGCTATCGACGCTGGTGTTGATGCAGTTGTTGCAGTTGACATTCCTGATTCTTGGAAGACAGCTGAGGATAAGCCGGTTGAGAAGAAGGCTGTTCCTGAGTTCATCGAGAAGGTTGTTAACGTAATGAACAGACAGCAGGGTGACAAGCTCCCTGTATCTACATTCGTAGGTATGGAAGATGGTACATTCCCTCAGGGTACAGCAGCTTACGAGAAGCGTGGTACAGCAGTTGACATTCCTGTATGGGATGCTTCAAAGTGCATTCAGTGTAACCAGTGCTCCATCGTTTGCCCTCACGCTGCTATCCGTCCTTTCCTCCTCACAGAGGAAGAGGCAGCAAATGCTCCTTTCGAGACAAAGCAGGGTATGAAGCCTTACGACAACATGCAGTTCAGAATTCAGGTTTCTGCTATGGACTGTCTCTCATGCGGTATCTGCGTAGAAGCTTGTATCGCTAAGGAGAAGGCAATCACAATGGTTCCTCTCAAGGATAACCTCAAGGAAGCTGCAAACTGGGATTACTGCATTGAACTCTCTCACAAGGATAACCCGATGAGCAAGGCTACTGTTAAGGGCTCACAGTTCGAGCAGCCTCTCCTCGAATTCTCCGGCGCATGCGCAGGCTGCGGAGAGACACCTTATGCTAAGCTCCTCACACAGCTCTTCGGTGACAGAATGCAGATTTCCAACGCTACAGGTTGTTCTTCAATCTGGGGTGGTTCTGCTCCTTCTATGCCTTATACAACAAACTACAGAGGCTTCGGTCCTGCTTGGGGTAACTCACTCTTCGAGGATAACGCAGAGCACGGTCTCGGTATGTTCTTGGGCTACAAGCAGCTCAGAAACAGAGCTAAGATGCTCGTTGAGTCTGTAGCAGCTGAGACAGCTTCTGATGATTTCAAGGCAGTAGCTCAGGCTTGGCTCGACGGATTCAATTCTGCTGAGAACACACGTGAGAATGCAGAGAAGCTCGCTGAAGCTCTTAAGGCTGAAGGTTCTGCTAACGCTGTTAAGGCTCTCGATTATGAAGACTTCTTCATGAAGAGATCACAGTGGATCATCGGTGGTGACGGTTGGGCTTACGATATCGGTTACGGCGGACTTGACCACGTTCTCGCTACAGGTGAGGATGTTAACGTTCTCGTTCTCGATACAGAAGTTTACTCCAACACAGGTGGACAGGCTTCTAAGTCTACACCTCAAGCTGCTGTTGCTCAGTTCGCTGCTGGCGGTAAGCACATCAAGAAGAAGGACCTCGGTATGATGGCTATGAGCTATGGTTACGTTTACGTTGCTCAGGTAGCAATGGGATCTAACATGAACCAGCTCATCAAGGCATTCACAGAGGCTGAAGCTTACAACGGACCTTCACTCGTTATCTGCTATGCTCCTTGTATCAACCACGGTATCAAGGGCGGCCTCAAGGTTGCTCAGGCTAGAGAGAAGCAGGCTGTTGAGTGCGGTTACTGGCACCTCTTCAGATTCAATCCTACTCTCGCAGCAGAAGGTAAGAATCCTTTCACTCTTGATTCTAAGGAGCCTACAGCTGACTTCTATGAATTCTTGAAGCAGGAAGTTCGTTACAACACTCTCTACAAGAAGTATGATGCAGCAGTTGTTGATGACCTCTTCGATAGATGCTATAAGGATTCCAGAGATCGTTATGCTTCTTATGTAAAGAAGGCTACAGAAGCTTAATTCTCGCGAATTAACGACTAATAATTGCGGCTGTCTCAGTTTTTGAGGCAGCCGCTTTTTTTATTGGATTCTTAAATTGCGAATTCTCGAAAATGAATCTGTCCGCAAAACAGATAAGATTGCCTTAAGCAAGCCCGTTTTCAAGTCGTAAACCATGCTATAATTAGCAAAGCAAAATTAAGGAGTTATGTTTTTACGGTATGAAGAGTGACAACTCTAACAAGGACTGTGCAAGGCTACATATCGACGATAGCCAGTTGCCGGATATTTTTCTCATAAAGTATGCCCAGGATCTGAGCAAGAACGCTTTGCTTGTTTACCTGTGGATTAATATGATCGGCAAGACAGACAGCTTTGATGAGGATACCGTAAGAAAGCTCAAGATTATTCCTGACGAAGAGATTGATAAGGCCCTAGCAGAGCTCCTTACTGTAAGCCTCATTTCACGTAAAGATAAATCCTATTCTTTTGATGATATTAAGGTGCGTGAAGTTGAAGAATACGCACAGGCATTAAATGCTAAGGATAATAATTTCGACATGCATCTCAATAGCGATGAGCAGGAGAGAACAATGCTTGCCGATTCCATTTCAAAGACTTTCTATCAGGGTGAACTCCCTTATATTTTTTACAGACTTATCGACAAGTGTCTTTTTGAGTATAAGTTCGACGGAATTGTTTGCTACAAGCTTTTCGAAGAAGGATATGAACAGACAATACATCGTTCGAATATCCTCATGGAGAATATGGCACGTTCCTGGTACGAGAAGGGCTATACAGATATTGAGAGCCTCGAGAATCAGCTCGAGATAAATAAGCGCACCAAGAGCCTAATTAAGCTTACCGGAAGTCTTATGCGCAAGCGCTTGAACGGCCTTGATATTGACAGAGTAAAGGAATGGGCTGAAGAATACGGTGCTACTGAAGAACTTGTTACTCAGGCTTTTAAGGACAACGAATTCAGAAGTAATCTGACCTTGAAAAATGTAGGCGACACTCTTAAGAAGTGGCACGATCAGGGCGTCAAGACAGCTGAAGATGCTATCAGGTTCTCTGAAGAAGAACACAGAGAGAATAAGCGTAAGGCTTCACGTAAGAAGGCAACTGGCGGAGCTTCATGGCGCACGGGCGAAGAAGCCGGACTGAACAACGTAGAAAAGACAGTAGAACCACAGAATAGCAATGCTCCTGAGTCAGGCGACAGCGGTGACGATAAGGCAATTCCGACAGATATCCTCGACATGTTTGGAGATTAAGATGAAGACTATTAAAGAACTTATCAGAGAGAGCCTGACGGAAGTCGAGGCAACAAGGGATATCAGAAGGAAGGCGTCGATCAGACGCGTTTACGATGCTTACCCTGAATTAAGGGACATTGACAATCAGATCCTTGAAGTCAGAGGCGGAAGATTCATTGCCGTTATCGACAATGACGAACGCATGATAAAGAGGCTTGATATAGCAGAAGAGGAGCTTCAGGCAAAGCGCGATAAGATAATGTCCAGAAACAGGATCGATCCTGATTTCGATATTGAGAAGCCCGTCTGCGATAAATGCGATGATACGGGTTTTACAAAGGGTTCTGATGGTACAGTTAAGGTCTGTTCCTGCAGAAAGAGCGAACTTGAGACATGCTACGAGATCAGCGGAATGGCTGATTATACTTCATATAAGATGAAGAACTACAGGGATGACTATCTCGGGAATGCACCTGCCAGGAAGAAGATCAAGAACGAACTTCTTAAGTGCATGCTCGGAATCAGCGAAGGAAAGTCATCTTTGAGCATATATTCTGCACCGCCTCAGACCGGAAAGACATTCCTTTCGGTTTGCATTTGCAAGACTGCTATTAATCTCGGCAAGAGTGCATATTATGCCAAGTGTGAGGACTTGTCCGAGATGGGTAACGATACTATAGATGCGCTCAAGAGGATTGATTTCCTGATAGTAGATGACTTTGCTGATGCAGTAACTCTCTATAAGAATATCGGTTCTATTCTGAATTCTGTTTTGGAGACAAGACTTGCAGCAAAACTTCCGACTGTATTTGTTACTCCTTTTGATAAGCGTGAGCTGGTAAATAAGTGTGATATGAGAATCAGCGGTAAGCTCGATGTAGCTAACGTAATTTCTTCGGAAGGAAAGTAAGGAACTTTCGATGAACGTACGTTGCGGAACAGACATAGTAGATATTTCAAGATTCGTAAAGATAGTAGAAGACGATAACAAGCCTTTTATTAATAAGTGCTTTACGGAATCCGAGATTGAATATTGTAATTCCTCTAAGGATCTGACGAAAAAGGCTGAGCGCTTTGCTGCAAGATTTGCAGCAAAAGAAGCGGTCGGAAAAGCTTTGGGTACCGGACTTATGAGCGAAGGCGTTGGTATGCATGATATTGAGGTTGTAAAAGACTCAAAGGGTGCACCGGAAGTAAAGCTTACCGGAGGAGCACTTGCGCATGCCACGGCACTTGGCGTGAATTCTGTTTCGATCAGCCTTTCTCATGATGGTGGAATGGCTATTGCGTATTGCGTTATGTTATGGGAGAAGCCCGTATGAAAAAACGTGAGAAGATAGAAAAAACCAGCATATTTAAGGTCTTTGAGCCCAAGAAGAAGCCTCAGGTCGGAGGAGAACTGCCCGAAAAGACTATCAGATATATCGAAAGACCTGTTAATCTGCCTTTCCTGACTACAACCGATGAAAATGGTGAGCAGTATGGCAGTGCAGAAGATATGCAGGATAAATGGAATCTTTCCGAAAAGAATGCGACTCTTACCGTCGTAAGAAAGAGAAAGTTCTTAAGTCTTGCGATAGCGGTGGCAGCTTTCATAACCTTGATCGTCGGTGTATTCTACATTCTTCCTAGAGTGTTGCCTGACATCTTCAGAGGTACCAATATCGAACTCTTCGTTGAGCCTATCATTAACCTTGAGTACGCCGATGAGAGTTACAGAGTCGTAAATGAGAGCGCTGTAGCGCTAATGACGGAGCCGGATCCTGCTTCGATAAGAATTGCAGAAGTATTGTTCAATGAGCCTGTAACATATGTCTCAGGCGCTAAGGACGGATATTGCAAAATTAAAACTACAGATGGTTTAACAGGATTTGTAAAAGAGTCCAGCCTTATAGCAGATACCGCGTCAGTAGAACCCGACGTACATCAGTACAAATTAATAGTGTCGGATTCTTCAAAGAACATAATGACGCACGCGAGCAACGGTACTCTTATTAAGAAAGTAATGATGAATACCGTTTTGTACGCAGATATCAAAAGAGAAGGCGTATATCAGGTAGCGTTGCCCGGAGGAGATAGCGGTTGGATTGGATCTTCCGGTGTAATTGAGCTTTCTCCAAGAGCTGTAAATGAAGTTGTATCGAGCAGATATTTCGTCAGCTCGGTTTTGACTTTTGTTAACAGCAAGTATATTGAGAACGGCATGTCTATTGACGGAGCATCTGTCAATGGTGTCGTATATGTCAGTGCCGAAGTAAATGGCATTAAGATTCCGCGAACGATGGAAGAGCAGGCAAAGGCAGGAACTGAGATTATTCCTGAGCCGGATGCCGTTACCGGAAAAATTACGGTAGAGCAGATTCTTCCCGGAGATATAATTTTCTTATCAAGCCCTAAGGCTAATTCGGGCGATAAAGAGATTTATGAGATGGCTGTTTGTACTGATACAGGCACGCTTTTTATGATTTCTCCGTCAAGAACAACCGTAAGACTTCGCAACTTTTCATCGGGAGATGCCATCTGCGATAGGATAGTCACGATCAGACGATTATTTAGTAGTAAAGTTATGTAATTAAAAACGCAAAAACTTGTTGCACTATTAAAATGATTGTGGTATTATTCATAGGCATTTGAGAATTCTAACAGGAGGTGTTTGCATGGCTAAGTGTGAAGTTTGCCAGAAAGATATGTTCTTCGGCAGAAAGATTAGAATCACGCGTTCACAGATTTCAAGACGCGCGCTTACTACCCAGCAGGCTAACGTGCACAGAGTTAAGGTTGTTGTTGATGGCACCCCCAAGTCTATGAACGTTTGCACTCGTTGCCTTCGTTCAGGCTCAGTAAAGAGAGTATAAGCTCCTTTTGATTTCTGATTTTTCAAAGGTTGTCCTTATGGGCAACCTTTTTTCTTGCATTTTTGCAGTGCGAAATTAGAGCATAAAAAAGAGGTTATCCCTTTTGAGATAACCTCTTTGATTTTTTGTTTTGTTAAGAATTACTTCTTTGCAACTTCGATAACGGACTTGCCACCCATGTAAGGTCTCAATGCCTCAGGGATTCTGATAGAGCCGTCTTCGTTAAGGTTGTTCTCGAGGAAGGCGATGAGCATTCTCGGCGGAGCTACACATGTGTTGTTCAATGTGTGAGCAAGGTATGTACCCTCAGAGCCTCTGATTCTGATCTTGAGACGTCTAGCCTGAGCGTCACCCAAGTTGGAGCATGAACCAACTTCGAAATACTTCTTCTGTCTGGGAGACCATGCTTCAACGTCACAGGACTTAACCTTGAGGTCAGCGAGGTCACCGGAGCAGCACTCGAGTGTTCTTACAGGGATATCGAGTGAACGGAAGTAATCTACTGTGTTCTTCCAGAGCTTTTCATACCACATCTTGGAATCTTCAGGCTTGCAGACAACGATCATCTCCTGCTTTTCGAACTGGTGAATTCTGTATACACCACGCTCTTCGATACCGTGAGCACCGACTTCCTTACGGAAGCAGGGAGAGTAGGATGTAAGTGTCTGAGGAAGCTTATCTTCTTCTGTGATTGTGTCGATGAACTTACCGATCATGGAATGCTCTGAAGTACCGATGAGATAGAGATCTTCACCTTCAATCTTGTACATCATGTTTTCCATTTCAGCAAAGCTCATAACGCCTGTAACAACGGAAGATCTGATCATATAAGGCGGAATGTAATATGTGAATCCTCTGTCGATCATGAAATCACGAGCATATGAAAGGCAAGCAGAATGAAGTCTTGCGATATCGCCCTTGAGGTAATAGAAACCGTTACCGGATGTCTCTCTTGCCTGGTCGAGTTCGATACCATCGAGCTTCTCCATGATGTCAACGTGATAAGGAACTTCGAATTCAGGTACGAAAGGTTCGCCGAATCTCTCAATCTCGACATTCTCTGAATCATCCTTACCAATCGGAACAGAAGGATCGATGATGTTCGGGATTACGAGCATGATCTTTCTGATATCTTCTTCAAGCTGTGTTTCCTTGGAAGAGAGCATCTCGAGTTCAGAAGCCATATCAGTAACCTGCTTCTTAACTTCTTCAGCTTCATCCTTCTTACCCTGAGCCATAAGAGCGCCGATCTGCTTGGAGACCTTGTTTCTCTGTGCTCTCAGAGCTTCTGCACGAGTCTTGCTCTCGCGATATTCCTTATCAAGTTCGATAACCTGATCTACTAAAGGAAGCTTCTCGTCCTGAAACTTGTTCTTGATGTTCTGCTTAACAATGTCAGGATTGGTGCGTAAAAATTTAATATCAAGCATAATGCCACCTCATAAATAAATAACCTATATATTTTATTCTTAGAAGCTAAGAGTTTCAATCAGTCTGAACTGACATATTTCCATCGTAAGCACCTTTTGGGTAATTAAATGTAGGATCCCAAAGGACGAATTCGTTGATACCAAGATCGCGGCAGGCTTTAATCTGCGCATTGATCTCGCGATATCCGTATTGCATGTAGTTACCCTTGCCGATATAAGATGCCGTGAAAGCCTGCAGATATGGCCTCATTGCAGTAAATCCGGGCTGGGCATAAATCGAACGGCACTCGTTAAGAACGCTGTACACGATAAGATAAGGCTCTTTATCGGGTGTCTTGAAAACATGGCCTGCAAGCATCGTTCCCAAAGCGTAGTGTGAGGGATAAAGCATCGGACAACAGGAGTCGACACCGGTCATGCCAAGTGTTGTGAAGTCCTGACCGATAATGCCTGCATCGAGAGGTGATGTTAATACGATGCCGAAAATATCAGCTGAAACGGGAATACCGCGGGCATCCTGAATCTTGATTCGTGCTTCCTGAAGGAATCTGTTAACTGCTTCAGCCTTTGATGGAGTCTGACCTTCTTCGCCATAGTAGGGCTTTGCCTTGTTCTTGGTAGCACCGGCAGGGAAACGCACATAGTCGAACTGAATCTCGTCTACACCGTGCTCTACGCCTTCCATAGCAATCTCTATCAGATAATCCCAGTTGGCAGAATTATATGGACTTAAGAAGGGGTTATTACCTTCGTTGCTGAAGCGGACAACATTTCCCGAAGCATCGGTAATAGCTCTGTCGGGGAAGTGTTCTGCAGCGAGAGCATCGTTAAAGCAAACGACTCTGCCGATGACTCTGATATTGTTTTCATGGCACTTCTTGATGACTTTATCGATGTCGTATGCGTCCCAAACATAACCGATCTCCTGGGCAGTAGCATTCTTTGTTTTGAAGGGAATACCGTATTCCTGCTTGAGGTTAATAACGACTGCGTTAATCTCGCTGTTATTACAAATCTCAATCGCATGATCTAATTTGGAACATGTTCCGATGTAGAGTGCTCTTACTTCAACATGTTCAGGAGTGATGACATCTTCTTCCGGAAGTTCGGGCAATGGTCGCCAGTAGTTTTCGACTAATGCGGACGCTTCAAGCATCTCCGTGTGATAAACGATAGGATCTGTAAATGTGGTGCTCTCGGATGTGTTGGTTACGAGAATCGGAATGCTCGTATTTGTTTCTCTAGCGTTTATGCGGCCGATTACTTTGGTGATGCCCAGCGTAATCAAAACTACTGCGAGCATAGCAGAAACTGACAGCATGATAGTAAGCACGCGCTTAAGTTTTGCGAGCTCGGCGCTGTCGTTGTTGGAAGCATTATTATTTATTTCATTATTAGACATAGGATAATTATACAGACCTGCCTCAAAAAGAACAATTAAACATGAGCAAAGTCTTTTGTCGTATGTTAGAATCAAATCAAAAATTTGTCTTTGATTGAGGTTCAATGCTATGATCGTTCGTAATTGTTCAGGCGGAATCGTTTTTTCAGGGGACAAGGTGTTGCTTGTCGCTAATGACAAACATGAGTGGGGTTTCCCAAAAGGTACTGTGAAGAACAGTGCTGATGTTTCATTGGCGGTTTTCGCCAAAGACAGAGTAAAGATTGAGACAGATGTTGATGCCAAAGTAATTGCACCCTGTGGCAAAACAAATTATGAATTCTATTCAATCTCAAGAAGAAAACCTGTTCATAACAACATTTCGTGGTTTGTAATGGAGAGCAAGGCTGATACCTGCAAGGCTTTTCCTGAATCAGGTACTGTAGATTGCAAATTTGTTGAAGTAGACAAAGCATTGGATGAGATTACATATAGCCAGGATAAATCCCTTCTTATGATGGCTTACCAGAAATATAGAGAAAGCCTTAAGGATTAATACCTGTGATTACACTTAGCAAAACAGGTGATTCCAAACTCGAAGTCAAAAAGTCGATCTTTATTGGCAGGAGCTTCCATATTTCATCTCCGGATGAAGCTTCCGAATTTCTATCAGCTGAACGCAAAAAATATCCTGATGCAAGGCATCTGTGTTATGCATGGGTTATCGGCGGAGAGAATGCCAGACAGAAGACCAGTGACGACGGCGAACCGCAAGGAACTGCCGGCCAGCCATTGTTGGAGCTTCTCACATCGAACGGATTTACTGACACTCTTGTATGCGTTACCAGATATTTCGGAGGAACGCTTCTTGGAACGGGTGGACTTCGAAGAGCTTACAGTGACAGTGGAAGACAGGCGCTTATATCCGGAGAGCCCGTAAATCTCGTACCGGCTTTAATGTGGAACGAGAGCTGTTCCTACCCTGTTTTCGAGATGCTGTCGAGAAAGGCAGCAGGATCCGGATGGACAATTGAAAACATTTCATACAGCGATAAAGTTTCTTTTAATATTTCAGTTCCTCAAGGAAGCGAAAATGAGATTGTCAGATTTTGTATGGACCTGACAGGAGGGCAGATGGTACTAAAAGATCCGGAAGAACTCCTGATGCAGGGCGAAAAGGCAAATATCTCCTGACCTTGCGATTTAGCGCAAAATCGCCCAAAATAAGTGGAGCTTGCGTGCGATAATCAGATAATCGAGGAAAGCCACAGTAATGGAAAACAACAATATAGAACATCAGAACGACGAAAGACCAGTTGAAAAGCGCAGAGGAAAAGATAAGAACCATAATCCGGTTCTTATTGCCATGTCTATTTGTCTTCTTGCATGTGTATTGTTTTCGGGATTCCAGTCGTTATACATATTCAGGCTCAATAGTGGCCTTGAAGGCGTTTTCTCTTATACAAGAGGTTTTAAGAGTCGCAAACCTGACAACCAGGTAAGTGCGATCGAATCTATAGAAGAATCTATGGCCAATCCGACAGAGGCTTTGCCGGAGCCGTGGTTCTCGCTTGAAGAAGCGGCAACTGTTAATAAGGACAGAATGTCTACAGTTGAGATCGTAAAACTCGTAAGCCCTGCAACAGTATCTATCAGCATTATCTCTGTAGATGACGGCAAGGAGACTAAAATCAGCTCAGGAACAGGATTCATAATCACTGAAGACGGATATATAGTTACAAATCAGCACGTTGTGGATGTTGCCGATGAAGCTGTAAGCACTTATTACGTAACAGTCGTTCTTCCTGATGAAGATGCAGCCGTAAGAGCAGAAATAGTCGGAAGCGATGAGCAGACAGATATTGCCGTTATTAAAGTAAATACTGATAAGAAACTGCCCTGTGTTAAGATGGGCAACTCTGACAATCTCCAGGCAGGAGAACTTGCTATTGCAATCGGAAATGCCATGGGTACTTTTGACGATACGGTAACTGTCGGTGTTATTTCTGCTCCTTCAAGAGAGATAAACAGAAATGGTTATCATGTTGACATTATTCAGACGGATACAGCGGTCAATCCGGGTAACAGTGGCGGTCCGCTCATCAATTCTTTTGGTGAAGTAATCGGAATTATTAATGCCAAGATAATTACTTCAACATCTGAAAATATCGGTTTTGCAATTCCTGTAAATTCCGTTAAGTCGGTAATCGAGAGCATTATCAATTACGGTAAAGTTATCGGTCGACCTTACATTGGAGTCTCTTTGAAATATGTTGCAAGCGGTTCATATTACGGAGAACCCGGCGGAGTATATGTTGCTGCGCTGGTAACAGGTGGACCTTCAGAGAAAGCAGGAATGGTTTTAGGCGACAGAGTAATCGCATTTGACGGAGTTGAAATTAGTGACCCCGGTGATATTATTAAGTTGCGTGATGCACATAAGGTCGGCGATACTGTTGAAGTAGTTGTCGAGCGTGATGGCAAACAAATAACGCTGCCACTCGTAATTGGTGACAGCGCCGATTATTAAAATTAAATCTAAGGAAGCAATTATATGAAAGCAGAAGGCAAGAAAATCGGAACCAAGGTATTGGCGTGGATCTTAATCGGAGCGATGCTCCTGACATTTGTCTTTGCGATAATTGCAGTGCTTATTCAGCAGTTTTCTGTAGCCGGATAAGTTCCGGCTATTTTTTACGGAACGTCTTTAATCTGATTCAATCCGTCGTTGTTGAACTTCCATGCGTATTCTTCCTCTTTTGACTGGATGAATTGCTGGAGGTTGTTCATACGAAGGAAGCTGTTTACCATGTCATACCATTCGGGATTCGGTGATTCCGAGATGAAGTAGATAACATAGAATGTTCCTTCGACTTCGATCAAAGTCTTATCGCCAAGCTGTCTTTCAGGTGCGAACATCCAGTCACTCAGCTTTGAAAGATACTTATCTTTGTAAATCTGACCGTCGTGAATGAGGGATAACTGTCCGGCGAGAATATAGTCGTTGTAAAGGTTTTCGACCTCGTTGCAGCTGTCGGTATCATCAATAAAGTCGTAGATTTCCTGTGACAAAGCCTGAGAAGCAGCAATATCCGGAGCGAATTCCTCATCCTGAACATTGGTGGAGATGATGTAGCAGTTGCGGAGCTTTTCGGACATACGGACTCTTGAAACGAATACCAGGATGATAGGGAAACCATCCTCATCAGGAATGATTATTGAATCGCCGTCCTTACGTGTCTCATCGAAAAGCCAGTTTCTGAAGTCATCGTGTGAAATATCATCATAACGGCAATTTGAAACGAGTGTGGAGTCCTTCTCTGCAAGAGTGTTAGCTGCAACGCCTGAAAAATAGGGAGCGGCACAGCTCTCGAACTTGGAAGGATCGCCTTTCATTTTTTCGAGGATCTTCTGAGCATGCAGATTAGCTGTATCGATGAATGCCTGCTCTCTCTGTTCGTAGGTGATTCGGAGGATTTTATAACTTACAAGGTCATAGATATTTCTGGACTGGTTGTAGGCATCTTCTGCCTGTGAATCTGAAGCAGAGAGCTGAACGAGCTTTTCGCCGTCAGCATAGTCTTCTGTGAAGTACTTCTTTGCGAGAGTGTTGATGATGATCTGCTCATCGACCTGACTTCCGAATACACCCTTGATATATGTATCAAGAGGAACTCCGAGTTCGTCAGCTTTACCCTTAAGCCACTTGATGTAAGCATTAGCTCTGTCATAGTGTGCAGTCTCGATGGAGTAACCCTGAGCAGTTGCATCGTCGTAAAGGATGTCCATCTTCTGAAGATCCTTTGCGGTAACGAATCTGAAGTATTCTCTGTAGTCACCAAAGGTCTCATCATCAAGATAAGGAGAAGACAGCTTTTCTTCTGCGTCGGCAGCGAAAAGGTCGACGCCTTCGCTCAAGAGTTCATAGTGATACATGAAGCTGAACTCGCCGCTTGAGACATCTCTTTCCTTGATGGTAAGAGGGCTGATAAAAGATTCATCCATTCCGGTATCGAGGAAATATGTAATAGCGAAGACGATTGCTACCAATGCGACAGCAAGTGTGACAAATACAATTCCGGCATTACGGCTGATTTTTCCGTGACTTTCCGGATCCTCATTCTTATCGAGGTTGATCACCGTCGGGATTTCCTCTTGCGCAGGTGCTTCCTCTTGGCCTGTCTTGCTCTGAGGCAGGGCAGGAAGATCAGCCTTTGCTATTTCGCTTTGCTTTCCTGTAAGAAGTTCAGGATCGATATCAGCCAGATCACTTAATGTGACGCTTTTCTTTGAAGTCTCAACAGGAGCATCCATAAAGTCTTCAGCAGGCATAGCCTCTTTTGACTCTAAGATTTCCGAATTAATCTTGTTCGCATCGACCTTGGCCTTGCGAGCTTTCTTGTCGTTTTTGTTATTACCCTTCATATTTTCCCCTTTAAAATAAGATACAGGTAAAAACACTTTACCATAAAAGCGGAAACAACACGGCTAATTTATGCTATTATTAACACGTTTGTAATCTAAGAATATAAAATAAAGGGTGAATATGTGGGGAAAAGATAGTCCAATCTTGAAGGAAAAAAGAGGCATTTTAGGCTTAATTAAAGATAATTGGCCTCAGTTTCTCTTAGCTTTTTTGTTCCCGACCCTTACAGTTCTTGCGGCTTTTGCCGTTACCGGCTGTCATCCTTTCGGTGATCGAACGATACTTACTGTTGACCTTTATCACCAGTATTGTCCTTTCCTTGTCGCATTCAGAGATAAAGTTTTATCGGGTGAATCGTTGTTCTACAGTTGGAACGATGGTTTGGGCCAGGAGTATTACGCAGCCTACGCAAACTACGCAGCAAGCCCTTTGAACATCTTCTCGCTCTTTTTTACTGCGAAGACGATGCCGGTATTTATCGGTTTTATCACCTGCATAAGAGCCGGCCTTGCTTCGATATTCATGCTTTTGTTCCTGTCTGCGAACGATAACAAGAGAATCGACAACATAACCGTAGTATTCAGTTCATCCTACGCTCTTTGCGGATGGTTTATATCCTTCTTCTGGAACATCATGTGGTGTGATGCTGTAGTTTTGCTCCCGCTCATCGCTTTAGGATTGAGACAACTTCTTGTTGAGCATAAGTACGGCCTTTATATTATTTCCCTTGCAATTGCTATCGTAAGCAATTACTACGCAGGATATTTTATCTGCCTGTTCCTTGTGCTTTTCGCACCTTCTTATTACATCTGCCTCTTTTCGCGCGAAAAGCCAAAGGGCGATTCCGGAAGACTTTGCTTCAAGACCTTCATTGGTGCGGCTTCGCGTTTTGCCATATCCAGTATTCTTGCAGCAGGCGCTTCAGCGGTTCTGACAGTTCCGACATATCTTATTCTTAAGAATTGTTCTGCTACAGGCGATGCACTCAAGATGGATTATGCTCTCCAGAATGATCTTTTCGATTTCTTCGGAAGATTCCTGGTTGCGGCAAATCCTAATATCAGAGACGGAATGGCAAATGTTTATAGTGGCATAGTAATCGTTTTGCTTATGCCTTTATTCTTCATGCTCCCGAAAAGAACAGGCATCAAGCTTAAGCATAAGATAGTTTTCGGTCTTTTGCTTGGAATCATGTACCTTAGCTTTACTAACCGTTCTTTGAACTTCATCTGGCACGGAATGCATTTCCCGAACCAGATTCCTTACAGAGAATCATTCCTTATGAGCTTCCTGCTCGTTTTTATCGCTTTCCTTACGATAAGACGAATCAGAGGTCTTGGCGTTAAGTACATCACAGGTTCCGTACTCGGTGCAGTATTCTTCCTGATCCTTTTCGAAAAGTTTGGCACCGGCAATGAGGGTTATCTCCAGATTGGAGTAACACTTCTGTTCATCATAATTCAGGGTGCGGCACTTCATACAGTAAGTAACGTAAATGCCAGAAAGAGCGAGTTTTTCTGTGAGACGCTTCTTACAGTTACCATGATGGTCGAGATGTTCGCTGCATCCCTGATTTCCATCGGTCTTGTTTGCTATCACGAGGGATTTACGAGCTATGCTCCTTACGGAAGAAACAAGCCTCAGGTCGTCGAGTATGTAACCAGTGTTGAAGGCACTGAAGGACATATGAATTTTGAGCGTTCGGAACTTTATCCGAACAATGTATGTGATCTCCAGTCTCTCTACGATGTTAAGGGTATGTCTATCTTCTCCTCGACGGCACGTGAGAGCTTCGTTAAATACATGAGAAACTTCGGTTTCCATAACAACAATATCAACGGCTTAAGAAATGCCGGACTTACCCGTGTAACGGCAACTCTCTTAAATGTGAGAAACCTTGTAGCAGTTGATAAGACACAGGCAGTGCCTGCGATTTTCGAGCAGGAACATGCCGGTGAAATCATTACATCTTATGGCAATAAGGATGCATTAAGCGTCGGATATATGACTTCAACTGCTGTTGTCGATTATGTACCGGATTACGATAACAACATTGATCCTTTTGATAAGACGAATGCATGGGTAAGAAGTATGGGCTGCAGCAATGTTTATAAGCCTGTAATGCTTTATCCGTCTGACCCTTCTGCTTATGTGACGAGTTCAAGTGCAGGAACAGTTATCGCATATAGTTCTTCATCTAACACCAAGAATAACGAATATTCATTCAAGGTTACTGTTAACGATGCTGAAATCGGTTCTGATATTTATGTTTATGCCAATTCGAAGAAGGGCGGTACTGCAACTATCAGTTGTGGCACGACAACCAGAAAATTCGAGATCAGAAGTTATCAGATTATCTCTGCAGGCATATTTAACGGTGAACCGATTGAGATATATGTTAAGTATTCTGAATCACCCGGAACATCGATTTCTGTGTATGGATACCAGCTCGACAAAGAAGGTTATGCCCAGATGCTTGAGACTCTTTCTGATGAGCAGCTCGAGGTAACTTCTTATGACAGCACTTCCTTGAACGGTAAGATCAATGTTATCGAAGACGGTCTCCTTTTCCTGACTATCCCTTATGCAGAAGGCTGGAAGGCCGTAGTTGACGGAGAGGAAGCGCAGATAGTTTCGATTCAGGATGCTCTTATGGGAATCAAGCTCAGCAAAGGCTCCCATGAAATTAGCCTGAAGTATGAGCCTGCAGGCTTTAAGGCAGGCCTTATGATCAGTGCAGCTTCAATCGTCATTATCATTGCACTTATATCAATAACATCACTGATTAGAAAGAGGAAAGAGGCAGTATTGCTCTCCGTACCTGTCAATGAGAATGCTAATATTCAAGAGGCTGTTCCATCGGTGGATATTTCTGCCCAGCAGGTGATCGAGGAAGTTCCGTTAAAGAAAGTAATTTCTGAAGAACCAGATGAATTTGACAGTGTCAGGGAAGAACTTGCAAGCAATTATGAGAATGAACCCGACGCTGCTTCTGATCCGGAGGTAGACAATGAATAAAACCATTGGAAAGCTTAAGGCTTACAAGGGATTGATTTTTTGCTTTCTGGCAGCAGTCCTGATTGCTGTTCTTGCACTATACTCCGGCCTGCTGATTGAGCCCGGCAAAATTTTGCCGACCGGTCTTACCATGAGGACCGAAAAGACAAACGAGAATTTGTTATATGGTATCAACCTTGCGATAGAAGATATAAATCTGATTAAATCGGGAGCAGCCGGCCAGAATCTGTGGAGACTTCTGACATTTATCCACATGGATTTATTCTTCTACATTGCGTTGATCCTCCCTCAGGCAGCAACAAAGACTGTCCTGATGATCGGTTATTTTGTAAGGTTCGGTCTTAGCTGTGCAGCGATGTATTACTTTTTATCGGAGCACGTGAAGCTTTCCAAGTTACCTTCCGCGTTGCTTGCGGTTATGTACACCTTTTCTTCGCAGATCATATTTACGGCTCAGTTCGCATCCATAATGAATATGTCGATAATGATTCCCGTACTGTTATCTTCAGCTGACTCTTACTATAAGAAAAGAACCTGGAAATCTTTTGTATTAGTATGCCTCGCTTCTTTCGGACTTTGTATATCCGGTGGTTTTGGCATCGTGACAGCCATGCCGGCTATGTTGTTCCTGACATTCCTGATGGCAACAGGCCTTTATAAATCTCTGGCAATGGCATTTACATCATGGCTTAAGGTATTGGGCGGTCTCATCACTGGCTTGGTATTATCTGCTGCTTTTTCATTGCCTGGTCTGCTTGTCATGGATACTCAGATCAATCTGTCCGAAAGTCTTTCAAAAGCAAAAGTTAACTTTGCGTTGTTTGACTTCATAAGAGGAATGTTCATGCTTCGTTCCGGCAGTATTACTATGAACAATTCTCCAATCTTCTACGTTGGAATTCTTACAGTAATAGCGTGCCTTCTCTTTGTCCTTAACGAGAACATTCCGTTAAGGCTTAAGGTTTTCTCCGGTGTCTTTCTGGCAATATTCTATGCTGTATGCTGTTCATCTTTTGCAAATGAGACGTTGAGTATTTTCGGTATCGCACCTGTTCTTTCTGCGACAAGACTTATCTGCCTTGAGGCGTTGATATTCTTCATAGCTGCCGTAGGACTCAAGAACATCGGAAGTCTTAACCGTGGCGATTTTATCGTAGCCGGACTGATTTTCCTTGTATTCCTTATCGTTTCCAATAATTCAACTGCCGGCACTTCACTTGCAGGCATTATCATGATCACGACTTTTATTGCAATTATTGCTGAAGCCGGAATCGCTTATGCAATAGCTGATGCAAACCTCTCGAAAAAGGGTAAGGTGGCAATTCTCATAGTTGTTTTCGCAATGGTGGGCATCAATGCTTCCTTTATTATGTTTAATAACACGATTACGAGAACGGTTGTTGACGAGTATTTCGATCCAACTTCTGATGAAGAAGCTACACAGAGTTTGATCATGGATAGTGATTTTGAACTTCCGGCACTCGCTGACGGAAGTAAGTATCAGGTCGTTCCGGTAGATCTCAGCATTTTCGAATACGGCGAATATGCAATCGATGATATCAATTTTATGTCTGACAACATTTCCGGAGAGCCTTTGTTCGAAGAAATCTATATTACTCCCGAATACGACATGGATGTTCTCCAGAAAGCACCCGATAGATTCGGCCTGGAAGAAGGAACGAACGAGATTCCTTTCAGTGCATTTGATGTTGGAAGCAACGAGAGACTCTTTATCCATTGCACATCCAGAACCGGTGCGTCTGTATTGATTCATACCGGTGACGGTGATAGCGAGAGGAATTTTTCAGGACCGTTCCTTACAGCTCTTGATACAAATCCCGGCGAGGTAAAACTCGTTTTCTCAATTGATTCTGAAGGCGAGGATATCTGTTATATATCCTTATATAAACTCAACGAGAAAGCCCTGGCTGAATTTAAATATCTTTCAGGAGATGCCAAGGCTTCAAGATTTATGCTTGACTGTGCCGGAATTAATGAACGATCAACTCTTATTTTGCCTTACGCTTTTGACGATACCAAGGTCAAGGTTAACGGAAAAGTCTGCAATACATTTGAATATCTGGGAAGACTTGCTGTTACATTTGAAGCTGATGGTGCAAACAGTGTAATCGTATCAATTGAGCCAAGAGAGTCATTTATTCTTCCGGGTGTTCTGCTGAGTGCTTTTGTGGCGATGTGTCTCGTCGCAATACCGGTAGCTCAAATGTATAATAAGAAAAAGAATCCTTCTGAAGGGAAGAGTGTTAATGCTTAGTAGGAAAATAACAGACGGCACGGAATTTGTAGTTTTCGATATGGAATGGAACCAGCCGATGCCAGGCAAGGAATATCCCTTTGATGTTAGCAAGCTTACGGGCGAGATTATTGATATTGCTGCATTTAAATATGTATATAAGAACGGCGAGTTAATTACCTGCGATTCATATTCATCCGCAATTGCTCCTGTTAAGTACACAAAGCTCCATTACCATGTAAAGAAAGTTACACACAAAAAGAATTCTGATCTTTTGAAGGGTGATCCGTTTGAGACAGCGTATACCGAGTTCAGAAAGTTCTGTGGAGATGCGATTCTTGTTGGTTGGGGAAGTTCTGATCCTTCGATGCTTAAGATGAATCTGGAATTCTTTGGTATGGATTCCAAGCTCAACATATACTTCTTAGATCTTCAGCCGATATTCTCCCTGTTTGCCGGACTTCAGGGAAGCCAAAGAAGCGTTGAGGCTGCTGTTGATTTCTATAACATCGAAAAGAATGAGATCTTCCATAGTGCTACGGCTGACGCACACTATACCGGTCGTGTTTTCCAGGAAATATTCAAGCACAATAATCCGGAAGAAGTGAATGCTGCAATTGAGAGTTCTTCTATAGATCCCGACATTCCGTCTGATTTCAGTTTTGTCGGTCCTGAGTGTCTTGATAGCGAAAGTGCGTTTAAAACTTCCGGCAATTTCATGATTAACTGCCCACTTTGTGAAAGAGAGTTAACAGTTAAGATACCAATCTTCAGAATTCGCAAATCACAGTATGCATTGCTTGAGTGTAGTGAACACGGTGACATATTCACAAGAGCAAAGGTTAAGAAAAACAGGGAAGGTCACTTCTACGCAGCCGCAATAATGCGCTTTGCAACACAGAATGATTATTGGTTAGTAACTTCTAAAAAGGAAGAATTTGATCAGTTTGGCGAGAAGGGCAAGCCGGTCGAGAAAATAAATGAAGAAAATGAGACATAGTTTATGAACAAAATGTTAACAAACTATGTAAAAAAAGTTAGCAAAATTCGAATTTTCTGTTGAAAATCGAATCGAGATGTCTTAAAATAGGCTCAGGTAATAAGGCGAATTGTGCGGGGTAGTCCCGACAAACGCAGTTAAATAACACTTTAAGCCATAATGAAGGAAGGTGCTTCTTATGATTAAAAGATTAAATAAGTCAAAGAAAAGCAAGCAGGGCGCAATTCTTATTATTGTTGTTCTTATCCTCGCACTTGCTATGATCTTCATTGCATCCGCTATGATGCTTACTCAGTCTACAAGACGTCGTCTTTATTCTGAGACAATGAAGAGCCAGGCTAGACTTACAGTTACTTCTGCCTCAGAAGTCTTCTTAGAAGCACTTAAGATGCAGGAAATCACAGATACCCAGATTGAGTCAATCATGGGTCAGACACACGGTGCGGGCAAGTCCAAGGTAAAGATGGTTGTTCCTGGAGTGCCTGGTATGTCTGAAGCTGCTGATAACTGCACATATCTTGATATTTACGCAGATCCAACAAATACTGATATCGTTTATTGCGATTTCACAACAATCATTGGCAATCAGACAGAGAACGTTCAGGTTGTTCTCAAGGCTGAGAAGGAAGAACCTGCTTTCGGTACTCAGTTCAAGAACCAGGTTGAAGTTGCCGGTGGTGTCGGTGTAGGTGAATTGAGATTCACACGTGGTTGCGGTATGTGGGATGCAAGCAAGATTTCTGCTCCTACAGATAACAACATCGTTATGAGAGGTTCTTATAAGGGCCAGACTTCAAGCTCACAGTATTTCTCCGATGCAGTCTTCGGTCAGGATGCTCACGATGTTCAGTTGGGCGGTGGTGAGAAGTTCTACGGAAGAATGGTATTCCTTCAGGGTTCACAGATGAGCTGCCGTTCAAGCGCTGACGTTTATGGTGATATTTACTTGATCGGTAAGGATAACAGCGCAGGCTTGGCTCTTAAGGATCCCGGACAAGCTGGTTTGTGGGACAATCTCTCCGGTAAGAAGAATAACTTCGTATTCTCCGGAAGAAGCGTTCAGAATGATAGTGGCGACCAGAACAAGAAGATTTATGGCGCTCTTACAAACGGTGCTACTCACAACATTTTCTTCGTTGACGCAAGTGGTAACAGCGTAGGTGCTACACACAACAACATGAAGGGTAAGGCTAGTGATTCATATAGCTACGACCTTAGCACATACTCAAAGACTAATAAGGCAACACTTACCGGTTTGGCTGCATCTGTAAAGAGATACCAGGGTTGGAACTACAGTAGCGCTTCAAATCCGTTCCCGTCTGCTTCTTCAGTATTTAGTAAGCTTTGTCCTGATGGTAAGACAGCTACAGGTAACGGTTCAGTTGCACTTACATATGCAACACATAGCCCTGATGGATCTAAGTCTTATCCTGCAGGCACAGCAATTCCTAATGGTCAGAAGTATGTTGTAAATCCTGTTACAACATCTTACCCTACCTACAAGATGACAAATGGTGTTATTGATGCGGACAAGGTAATCAACCTCAACAGCATTTCATCTTCAGTTAACCTTGCTCCTGGTTACTACTACATTACAGGTAATAGCAACACAGTAAGCCTTGGTGATGATAGCACAAAGAACAATCCTATCGTTATCGGTATCGATGGTTCAGTTGGAGATGAGTATCGTTTCTACTTCGCAGCTAATCATACATTTACACTCAGAGGCGTAATCTTTGCAGTTTATAATGCAAATGCTCAGAAGCCCGTTATCTTCATCATGGAAGATGGTGCAAGACTCCAGCTTTCACATGCAAATGACGGTGGCAGCTCCAAGCTCTGCTCTGCAGGTTTCCTCTCTATTCCTAACAGACCTAATTGCAACAACTTCACTAGCATGGTTGGTTACATCAATAGCACATCTTGGGATGCAGAAGCTGTTGAGCATTCAAACAACAACTTTAAGGATAACAACGGTAACTTGATCAAGGTTAAATACTCTAAGTATTACGATAATATCGTTCGTCCTTCAGTATTCCTTTACGGTGTAAACAACAACATCTTGGCTTGCGGCCCGAACGTAATCCTCGAGGCATATATGGGTCTCTATGGTAACTCAGGATTTGGTCCGCTCAACGTAGATGCAAGAGTTGATATTTACGGAAGAATCGAATGCGCAAGAACAGCTACATATACTAACTTCGTAGCTGGATATGATAACCCGGTAGGAAACTTCAGTATGCCGTACTGCCCGCAGCCTGTATCTGATAACTCACTTCCTAAGCAGAGAATTGCTAAGTCAAAGTATTCAGTTCTTGATGTTATCTACTATTACGGCGGCGATGCTTCTGCAGCAACAACTTGATAGCAGATATTACAAAACTAACAAATCAAAAGGGTTGACTCAATCGAGTCAACCCTTTTTAGTTACAAAAAAATGAAAGTAGAATCTTATTCCAAAGTAAGTAGATCGGAAAGATAAGTAATGTCTTCAGCAATAGACTGAATGGACTGATCAGTAATCTTATCGTCAGGAATTACATTAACGCCATAAGCTTCGACGCTTTCTGAAGCGAGAATGACGGACTCAGATTTTTCCAGAAGTCTCAGCATATCACCGTTTAAGGGATTGCTTTCATCCATAAGTTTCGTTCCGGAATCAACAAGATAGATAACGACACTATTAAATGAGGAATGACAGAGGCTGTTAAGGAAAGCGGAAAGCAACTTCCTGCCATGATCTGAATCGACCGAATAATAGTCATGCTTGATTAGAACATATTTTGAGGATGCCTCAAAAGGATTCTTTTCCTGCATAACCTCAATAAGTGTGTTATCAGCTAACTTCTCAGTTTCTGAAAAATCAAGATTGCTTCTTGGATTGTTGTTCATCAAAATCCCTCCCATCGGAAGAAAGGAATCGCATAGAGCGCTGAATCGAGTTCTTGCTTGTTCCCCAAGGTTTGTCGGTATTGCGATAATCAAATTTCAAAGTGAAATACTCGACATCAGAAATAAGCGAATCGAATGTCTGTGAATTATTAGCATAAAGAGCATCGACAAAATCAGAAGCTTCATTCTGAGAAAGCTTTGCAGCCTGACGTAAAAGTAAAGAAGTGTGAGGCAAGCAATGGCATTCTGCATTTAAGAACTTCTGATTAAAAGCTCGATCATGAGAAAACATCCAGCAGATGACTTCTACATAATGCTTCATAGCCTCGTTAAGATTATCGCAAATAGGACAGAGGTTAATTCTCTTGTCGATAAGATCTGCAACACTATTCAATTTCTGCTTATAATCTGCACTTCTACCTTTGAGAAGACCAGCTTTTGCAGGAATAGAAGACTTCATTTTTGGATTCAATTCTTCATTAAAATCCTTAAGATGAGTATGCATAACAAGACCCAATCCTAATCTATTGGTAACAGCCTTGTTGAGTTTTCCCATATGAACAGGGCAGAAGCCAGTCTTATTGGTAATCTTTCTAGTATCCGGTTCCATCAAAGAAGGTCCGAGATAGTATTCAAGATAATTTGTTTCAGCCTTATCTCTGAGTCTGCAGATAGGGCAACCTCCGGGTTCGCTATACGCATCATTAACCGGAATCATATAAATCTTTTCCATTAATTAACCTCCTGTGGAAGTGGTTTTGGTAAATGCATGAGTCTGTTAGCTCTGACATTTACACCATTCATAGTAATGGATGTAAATTCCTCAACAGCATTTCCGACCTTCTGCTGACAAGTTTCCAAAACCTTCTGAGCATCATAACCATAATAAAGTGCAAGATCGAGGCTGATCATAACACCAAAAGTCTGTTTTTCAGTTTTAAATGAAGTAACACCGGCAAAACCCGGAACGTCTCGAAGAACGATCTTAATAAGATCAAGAATTGCTTCGTCGGATATCGAATATGAACCGAGGGAAGAGAAGGTGGGTCTTACAACTGTTCTGTCAGAGTCCGGCGCGAGAGGAGTAACACCTCGCTCGCGGTCAAATCTCTGTCTCAATTTACTGAAAGGATCTGAGAAATAACCGGAGAATTCATGCTTGATTTCCATGCTTGGAACAGGAATCGTATGCATACCTTCAGTCATTCGCGTTGTTCTTGCAAGTCTTCTCTCTTCTTCAGTCGAGACATCCTCAATTCTGATAAGCATGGAAGGCTGGTTGAGCCAGAGATTATTGCAAATCTTGCTGAGCATAGAATCTGAAGTGCCCAGGATCATAAGAGCTCTGGGCATAGATTCAACTAAAGCTCGGCGCATGACGGAAGATCTTGTAGGATCAACAAAGAGAGCCTGTCTTACAGACTCCATCTTTGTTGGCGCTTTTTTTGCTGAGGTTCCGGCAACAATACGGCTTCCGTTGATGAGAAGTCCGTCGTCAATTATGTAATAAATACTGTTATCACGGGAAACTTTAATTGCTCTTGTACTTTTGCCGGTACCGGAAGGTCCGACAAAAGCGATAATAGCAATATTGGACAAAACTTCGCGAGTTAACTGTTCACTCGAAAGGATTAACTCGACATTTCGCTCATGGTTTTGAGCGGAATAATCTGAGTTAATATTCTGGTTTGCAGAATTGGATCTGTCGAATCGCTTGAGAGTTCCTCTGAATTCAGACAACAAAGTCTTGCGTGCTGCGGGAGCACTTTCATTTGCGACTTGCTCTTGTCTTAAATCCTGATTGTCCAAATCAATTGTCCTTAGCCGATCCAGTTGTGGAATACTTCCTGGATGTCTTCATTCTCATCCATCATATCGAGCATCTTTTCGAGCTGAGCAACAGCATCGGGATCCTTAACTTCAGCAGTAGTGATAGCTACAGGGCCCAAAGTGGAGTCAGCAATTACATAGTTCTTAGCTTCGAGGGCTTCACGAACAGTGTAGTAATCTGAAGTAGCAGTTGAAATGATGTAGAATTCATCGTCTGAATCGAAGTCAGAAGCACCACAATCAAGAGCATCGCCCATTACCTGGTCTTCATCTTCGTAATCTTCCTTGGAAATAAGAATTGTACCCTTCTCATTGAAGAGGAAGGAAACAGAACCGCCAACGCCAAGGTTACCACCGTTCTTATCGAAAATATGTCTCAAATCAGCAGCAGTACGGTTGCGGTTGTTTGTAAGTGTCTTAACCATGATGGCAACACCAGCGGGACCATAACCTTCGTATGTGATTTCTTCATAATCGTCGCCCTCGCCAGCTTCTGCAGCCTTCTTGATAGCACGATTAATATTGTCGTTGGGCATATTGGCAGCTTTTGCCTTTGCTACAACGACTTTAAGTCTGGAATTGCTGTTAGGGTCAGGGCCACCGCCTTTGACTGCTACCGCGATTTCTTTGGCAAACTTAGTAAATATAGCACCCTTTGCTGCATCAGATGCTTCTTTCTTTCTCTTAATGTTGCTCCATTTAGAATGACCTGACATTAACAACCTCCAAATATGTCTATAAATATAATCAATATATTATACTTATTTTAGATAAGATGGACAACCAAATACAGTGTGACAATGGCTTAATATCCGCGACACCTAAATGTCAAAAATATTTATTGTGCAGATTGCCTTTTAAACTTGTTATTTGGACTTTTCTGTTGTATAGTTCTTACATCTATGCTTGGGCGAAGTGCGCCTATCTATATTTGTGTGCATTACTTGAGTGTATATTCTAGAAGAATTGTCGGGAGGAATCGATGAAAAGATTAGGTGATATTCTCGTCGAAAGTGGCTTCCTAAATGCTACCGAACTGGCAGAAGCGCTGAGCCTGCAAAAAGATTCAGGCAAGCGACTTGGTGAAGTAATCGTTGAAAGCGGTTTGATGTCAGAGTTCGACATTTTGAGAGCTGTTTCAAGTCAGTATAACTATCCTATTATTGATTTGACAGGTATTGAAGTAGACCCTAAGGCCACAGTTTTATTGACTCAGAAATTCTGCGAAGAGAATGTAGTGTTCCCGATAGGTTTTGATGGTGACACCCTCGTTGTCGCAATCGATGACCCGATGAATATTACAATCGAAGACGAGTTGCAGTTCCAGACTGGCTATCAGGTAACCTTGATGCTCGCTACACACACTTCCATCATTGATGCCATTAAGGTTCATTACGGAAGAGAGAGTGCGAACAAGGCAGCTGAAGAACTTGGTACAAGCCTTGAAAGTGATCAGGCTGCTGAGACAAGCGAGATTTCCGAAGCTGTTAACAGCGCACCGGTAGTTAAGCTTGTTAACTCAATGATTGAGTATGCTATCCGTGCAGGATCATCAGATATTCATATCGAACCGCTCGAAGACAGAGTCAGAGTTCGTATCCGTATTGACGGTGTCATGCAGGAAGTAATGAGCAACCCTATTTCTGCAAAAGACGCCATTACAACAAGAATTAAAATTTTAGGCGGTATGAATATCGCAGAGAAGCGTATTCCTCAGGACGGTCGTATCACAACGACAATCAATGGTGAGGACGTGGACATGCGTGTATCCATCCTTCCTTGCGTTACTGGTGAGAAGACCGTTATCCGTATCCTTGCCAAGAATGACGCTAACTTGAATAGAAAATACCTTGGTATCAGCGATCGTAACAATGCGATGATCGACAAGATGATCAAGGTACCTCAGGGAATCGTTCTTATCTCCGGCCCTACAGGTTCAGGTAAGACAACAACCCTTTATACTCTCCTTGCAGAGAAGAATACCGATGACGTTAATATCATCACAGTTGAGGACCCGGTAGAAATCCGTGTTCCAGGTTTGAATCAGGTACAGGTTAATTCAAAAGCAGGAATGACCTTCGCAAGTGGTCTTAGATCCATCTTGCGTCAGGACCCTGATATTATCCTCGTCGGAGAAATCCGTGACGGTGAGACAGCCGAGATCGCAATGAGAGCCGCTATCACCGGACACCTTGTATTCAGTACAATCCACACGAATGATGCTGTATCTTCCATCAACCGTCTCATAGACATGGGTCTTGAGCCTTACATGGTATCTTCAGCTTTGGTTGGCGTTGTATCACAGCGTCTTGTTCGTCGTATCTGCACTAACTGTAGAGAAGCTTACGAACCTGCTGAGTACGATAAGCAGTATTTGAGACTTGACGATGGTCAGAAGATTTATCATGGTAAGGGATGCTCCGAATGTAACGAAAAGGGTTACAGAGGACGAATCGCAATCCACGAGATTGTTATCATCACTTTGAAGATGAAGGCTTTGCTCGAGAAGAGAGCAAGCGAAGACGAGATGCGTGTACTTGCTGTTCAGGAAGGCACACAGATGCTTCAGGATTCTGCAAGAGATCTCGTACTTGAAGGTATTACAACGGTCAGCGAGCTTAACAGAGTAGCTTACACAATTGACTGATAAGGAGGTTTTTAGCGTGGAAGGATTTAGTTTATCGATCGAATCGATTTTGGCTGAATCAGTAAGGATGGGTGCTTCAGATACTCATATTACTGTTGGCTTGCCACCGATGATTCGTGTTGACGGTATGTTGATGCCGTTGGGCAACCAGCCACTTACTGCTGCAGATACTGAGTATCTTTGCAAGTCTATGATCGACAAGTCAAGACAGCAGTATCTTAACGAGAGAGGTGAGATCGACTTCTCTTACATTGTTGAGAACTTCAGCCGTTTCAGATGCAATGTTTATAAGCAGCGTGGTACTTATGCTCTTGCTGCAAGAACTATCACAAATGAGATTCCTTCATGTGAGCAGCTTGGTCTGCCTCAGATCTTTAAGGAATTGGTAATGAGACCTAGAGGACTTATCCTCGTTACTGGCCCTACGGGTTCCGGTAAGTCAACAACTCTTGCTGCCATGATCGGACACGTTAACATGACCAAGAAGTGCCATATCCTTACTCTTGAGGAACCTATCGAGTATCTCCACATGCACGGAGAAGCTATGATCAACCAGAGAGAAATTCACGAGGATACACTCTCATTTGCGAATGCTCTTAGAGCTGCTCTCCGTGAGGACCCTGATATTATCCTCGTCGGAGAAATGCGTGACCTTGATACAATCAGTACTGCTATTACCGCAGCCGAGACAGGACACCTTGTTCTTTCAACACTCCATACGTCTTCCGCTGCTGATACAGTTAACCGTATCATCGACGTTTACCCGCCGCACCAGCAGGATCAGATCAGAGTTCAGCTCGCTACATGTCTTGTTGCCGTTATCTGTCAGACACTTGTACAGAGAATCGGTGGTGGTAGATGCGCTGCATTCGAGATCATGATTTCTAACGATGCTATTAAGAATAATATTCGTGAAGGTAAGACATACCAGATTGACAGTACAATCGCTACAAGCCTTCAGGCTGGTATGTGCCCTCTTGATTTCTATCTCGCAGAGCTCGTTAAGCGCAATATGATTACTAGAGATGTTGCTCTCCAGAGAAGCAGAATCCCTGACGATTTGAAGCGTTTCATCAACAATGCAGGTCAGACGAACAGCCCGTTGTTCGGTGATCTCGATTTCGCCTAATATCGGCAAAAACTAATCTGATAAGGAGGGAAAATATAGATGGCTAATTTCAGATATCAAGTTATCGATGCTAACGGTAAAATGTCTGAAGGCATAGTCGAAGCTACTTCTATTGGAGAGGCGTCTAGAAAACTCAAGTCTGACGGCAAATACATTGCCAGCTTGTCTTTGGACAAAGGCTCGAGCGTTCTCAACATGGAGATTGGAAGCCCTAAGCTCAAGACTCAGGACCTTGTAATCATTTCAAGACAGCTTGCTTCACTTTTGTCCGCTGGTATTACCGTAGTAAGATCACTCGATATGCTTTATCAGCAGCTTGAATCCAAGAAGGCTAAGAAGTGTATCGGTGAAATTTACGAAGCAGTTCAGAGTGGTCGATCCCTGTCTGAAGCCTTTAAGGAACAGAGAGGTGTCATACCGAACATCATGATCAGTATGATCTCAGCAGGTGAGGAGTCTGGACGACTTGACGAAGTAATGGAGAGACTTGCAGAGCACTTCGCAAAAGATGCAAAGCTCAAGAACAAGATTTCATCAGCGTTGGTTTACCCTAAGATCCTTGCTGGTCTTACATTCGCAGTCAGCTTCGGTTTGCTTACATTCCTCGTTCCTAAGATCGGTGAAACGATTAAGGACCTCGGTGGTGATTTGCCGGCTTTGACAAAGGGTTTGCTTAAACTTTCAGAGTCACTTAGAACATACTGGTATATTTATATAGCGGTAATTGGTCTTGTAATTTACGGATTCACACTTTGGAAGAATTCAGAAAAGGGCGCAGAGATTTGGTCCAAGATAATGCTTAAGATGCCGGTTGTCGGTAAAGCAACTCGAATGAATGCTTCTGCCCGATTTACTAGAACTGTATCCACGCTTCTCAAGTCAGGTATTTCTGTACTCCAGGCAGTAGAGATTACAGAGAAGTCTTTGGATAACGTTATTCTTGAGAAAAAGCTTTCACAGGCTCGTATCGAGATCAGAAAGGGTTCATCTCTTTCCAGAGCAATCAGGGATATTACTGAATTCCCGCCGATGATTTACGCAATGGTATCTATCGGTGAGGAATCTGGTACTTTGGATACGATTCTTCAGAAGGCTGCCGACTACTTTGAAGATGAGGCTGATGCAGCAACTTCAAAGATGGTATCTGCTTTGGAACCTGTCATGATCATCATCATGGCTATCATCGTTGGTACCGTTGTAGGTGGTATCGCAATGCCTATCTTCACGATGGCTCAGTATATTATTTAACCCTGTGAGATTTGAAAGGAGAAAATAAATGGATTTTTCTTTAGGTAGAGGATCAAACGAACTGGTAATCGATTGTTCTAGTTCTGATCTTAAAGTTGCTGTCGGTAACTACAATCCCAAGACAGGAAACATAACAATCGATAAGATGGGCATCGTACCTTTGGAAGGTGATGCTATCAACGATGGTGCTGTTGCTGACTCTTTCGGCATCGTAATGGCACTTAAGCATGCACTTGCAAGACTTGATATCAGAATGAAGAGCGCCATTCTTACAACTGAAGGTGCTTTCGTACACAGCAGAGACCTTGAACTTCCTGTAGTTAAGGAAGAACAGCTCAAGGACATGGTTAAGTACGAGATTTTGGGTCAGGGTTCAAACAGAGACATGTCAATTGACTATCTCGTATATGGAACAACAAAGGACGCAGAGACAAATGCTGATAAGCTCCAGGTTAGAGCTACAGCTATTCCTACTGACGTTATTAAGGATTATCGTGAATTCCTCAAGAATATGGATCTTAACCCTGTATCTCTTGACGTTAACCCTAACGCAGTAAGAAAGCTCTTCTCCACAGGTATTATTAACGGCAACGTTAATATTAAGCAGTCCACAATCCTTTTGATTGAACTTTCCAGCAAGACAACTACTGTTACAGTTCTTGATAAGGGTTTCCCCGTACTTTCAAGAAGACTTCAGTTCGGTCACGGCAACATCAGAAACGTTGCTGATTCAGTAAGAAAGCTTCAGAGTGGAAGTCAGCAGTCATCTTTGGCTAGAAGACTTAACATCACAACTTCAGAAGCTGAGTCAAGCGTACCGATCGAAGATATCGATGTTTGGAACGAGACAGTTGCAGAGACACCTGCTCTTCAGAGTGCTGTTAATGCATATTTCAAGAGCCTCGTAGATGCTGTTTCACGTACTGCTCAGTTCTCTATTGCTAAGTATCACATCGATGCAATCAGCACATGCTTCCTCTATGGTTCCGGTGCTGGTTACAAGAAGATTGATAAAGAACTTGCGCGTCAGCTTGGAACCCAGGTCGAGGTTCTCAAGAACCTTAGCACTGTTAATGGTCCTAAGGATTTTGTCCTCGGTCAGTTCGTAAATTGTTGTGGCGCTTTGATTCGTCACGATTAAGGAGGGGTACACTTTATGGCTAAGGTTAGCGGAGTAAGCAAAAAGATATTGGCGAAGAAGGATATGAACTTCTTTGCTGAATTTACGGCTAATGCTGCAAAGGCTGCACGAATGCTCGGATATGGTGTTGCTGCCGGTGTATTGGTAGTTTTCATTGTCCTCGCATTTATTGTTGCTTTCTTTATCAGAAATACTCTTATTAAGCAGGATATTAAGAATTTGGAAGCTGTTCTTGCAAGCCCTGATTATGCTTCACTTGAAGAGCAGTATCAGAAGTTGAATGATAAGCTCAACGAAATGACAAATTATAGCTTTGCACTTACACAGATGCGTAAGAGCGTAGATCAGGTTGATCCCGCGCCGACAGATCTCCCTGAAGTACTTGCTAAGTGTATCCCTAGCGATTCCTTTATTCAGGAATACAGCATTACAAATTCCCAGTTGGAATTCTCAGGCTACACATTTACTTATTACAGCCCTGTAGAGATGGTATATCTTTTGAATCAGAAGAATGTATTCACAGCAAGACCTACAATCTCCACTGAGCGTGCAAACGAAATTGAGGCAAGTGAAAAGCTTGATCCTGTAACAAAGAAAGTTACTGCAGATATTATTAATAACTATTATAAATTTGAAGTATCTGGCGTTTTGGTAAGCAATGTTCACATCTCATTCATTCGTTATGAAGATGTTGAGGGTTCAACTAAGACTTTGGGCGGAATCACTACTGAGACCGTTAAGGCTGGAGAATCCTACACAGTAGAAATCCCTTCTACTTACACATATGCAGGCGTTAACTACACGTTAACAAAGATTTACGTAGACGACGTTATCTTGGAAGACAGCAGCTTCACTGATGTTAAGAACACAGGCAATTTCACCGATATAGCTCGCAAGAACTCTGAAATCAAGTTGTTCTACGCACCTGCTCAGGGTTAATTGGAAGGAGGAAACGGTAATGAATAATCTTACAGCTAGAGAAAAAGGCTTTATGTATGTAATTACTTTGTTGATTATTGTGGTTCTCGGTTACTTCTTTGGTATCAGAACACTTAACGACAAGTATGATGAATACAAAGCACAGAAGAATGCTTTGGAAGCCAGAAGAGTTTATCTTGATCAGTTAAGAGAAAATAACGCAAGCATGTCTAAAGAGATTGATAATCTTACAGAATCATGCGAGGCATTAGAGCTTTCATTTATCGATAAGCTCGAGACAGAGTCAATTGAGCAGTACATCCTCAAGACATATGAAGATGCAGGCTGCCCTTATTTGACAAGCATCAGCTCTGCTGACGTTGGTATGCCTTCAATCACATATCCTGATGGCACAACATCTCCTGATACACTTGTTTGCCTTAAGGTTACAGTTACATATGTAACTACTGACGGATACACAGTTCCTCAGTACAACCGTACACCTGACTTGACTAATGGTGGTGAAGTACCGGCAGCTCAGACAGCAGTATGGATCAGAGACAATATGGGCAAGGGTGAATTCAAGGAGAGACGTGGTTACAATGAATTCATCACAGCTACAAAGAAGATTAATGCTGAGAACAAGGACTGCATCAAGGTTGAGAGCATCGATGCTACAGCAACAAACGGTTATCTTGAGCTCACAGCAACAATCGATTTCTATGGTGTAAACCTCAGAAACAGACTTTCTGTTGACGAAAGAAAGGATGCTTACACATACTGGTCCGGCAATACAAACATTGATACAAAGGGCGGCTTCATCGGATTCCCTTATGTTTGTGATTACGAAGACAGCTTGTGGTATGGTTGCACATACGAAGATTATGAATACACTCAGGCTAAGCCTTTCGCATCTTACTGGGCTAACTACCTCTTCGAGAAGAACTTCAAGATGGCTGGTAGCGACATTAAGAAGCTCATTGGCTTCGGTGTTAAGCCTGCTGAACAGCCCGCAGAAGCTGATAAGAAGGCTGCTTAAGATCCAGAATCTGAATTGTGGCAAAAATTTGAAAAATTTTGAAAAAAGTGTTGCAATTCTGAAATACAGTCTGTATAATCAGGCTACAAACTCAAAAACTTACAGGAGGAATCTAAAATGAAGAAGATTCAGAAGTCAAAGAAGGGTTTCACCCTCGTAGAAATGGTACTCGTTATCGCTATCATCGTTATCCTTGCAGCAGTTCTCGTTCTTGGTATCGGTGCTTACCTCAACAAGGCTAAGGCAGCAGCAAGCTCTGTAGTTGAGCACAACAGCTCTGTAGAGTACGTTAACAGCGAGATCGACGCAGTTCTCTAATATTTACCTAGTGTAACTGATAGCTGATTAAGCAATAATGAGAGCGGAGAACTTAGTTCTCCGCTCTTTTTTCACTATTAATAATTTGTTAAAAATTTTAACAAATTATGAACTTTGTGGTTGAAATTTGCATGGAAGACAGTATAATACGAATAAGGAAAAAGTATATTAATCCTTATTGTTGGAGGGGTTTATGCGCAGAGTATATAAGAGACATATTTCCAAGGGTGCGTTTTCACTTTTAGAGATGATTATCGTTGTTGCAATTATTGTTATACTTGCGAGCGCACTTACTATTGGTGTTGCAGGATTGATCAGAACTGCAAGGAATTCCGATGATGCAGTTGCTAACTCTTCCAAGGCACTTGTTTCTGAGATTTCTGATAGTGAAGCCTTACTTGCAAAGTATAATTTTGCTAATTAATTTAACGTAGGAGTAATAGTATGAAACGCTTAATAAAGAAAACAAATCGCAAAGGTTTTACTCTTGTAGAAACACTCCTTGCAACATTCATTCTTGTAATTATTTCTACCATGCTGATTAACGGCTTTATTGCTACCATGGGATATTCATTTCAGACATCTGTTTACTCAAAGTCTGGTGCTAACAACTATGCAGCTTGTATGGAGAAGGTCGCTACCTGGAACACATTGGAAGATCGTGGAACCACAGGCAGACAGAAGGCTTTGGAGACTGCTACCGGCGTTAAGCAGATGACATTCGTTTGCCCTCCTGGAACAAGTATGAAGACTCTCTATGTTGGTGTTGAATCACAGTACACACTTGATAATACAGTTCCTGCAACATTACCTTTCCAGAGCGCAGCATTTGCTCCTAGAGACGGTAAGAACTATGGTTCATCCGATCAGATGGCTGATAACAGAAAAGCAGTTTATTACTATCCTGAATATTGGAGAGGTTCTGCTTCAACTTCCAAGTATAAGATCGGTGTAAGAATCGACGAAGATCACAAGGATACAAATGGTAATCCTAGATATGAATGGGTTGTTCTTCCTACATACGAGGTAGCTGAAGATTACGATCTCAGTGGTCTTTCCGGAAATGATGTAATTGGTTCACTTACTGATTCACATAAGTCATTTAAGTAAATAAATAACACGAGCACATATAGGCACGGGGTGAGAAAAATATTATGAAGAAAACAAGAAAGAACAGAAAAGGTTTTACCTTAGTCGAAATGCTGTTATCACTTGCAATCATCACTTTGATTGGCGGTGTAATTGGTGGCGTATGCTTTTCAATCTCACATTCTTTTGTTACTACTTATAATATTGACGATTCAGCTGACTATGCAATGTTATATGCAAGAGGTTTTGAGAACTCATTCCTCGCAATAACACAGGGCAATGGAACTGCAGGTCAGACATGGACATGGAGAATTGAGAACCCGAAGGGCAATGGTAGTGCTCCTACACTTAAGGTACGTGACTCCAAGGGTGGCGACGAGGATGTATTTACACCGAAGTTTATCGGTAACAGCTCTACACCTTCTAAGTGGTCTGTAATTATGTTCTACAAAGTAGAAGAGACTACAAACGGAACCAATACTTCTACACTTGTTAACTATCGTCTTTACATCAGAGATAACTACGCTAGAACAGACTACATCTACAGATACGATGGAAGTTTCTGGGTTCCCAGATTCCAGGAGCGTGCTAAGTCATCCGGTGCAACAGGCAGAAAGATTATGGTTGATACATCTTCTTTACCGATGAGCGAATCCACAATGAAGAATTTCTGCACAGATCCCAGTGGTAATTACAGCCAGAAGGCATATAACTCAATTAAGGATGGTCTTGATCCGACTTATTACTCCAGCATCGTTTACAAGTGGGGTTAATCACTAAAAGTTGATTTCTCAAGAGCTCTGCAGATTATCTGCAGAGCTTTTTTATTATTAATAACAAGGTTTATTAAAAACGCGATATTTGATAGAATTACGTAAAAACAAGGAAGTCAGTTCGATGAAGATAAAAATTGGTTTGGATATCGGTGGCAGCACTACTAAAGTAGTCGGCATGAGAGAGGGCAAGATAATTGCCAGAGAGATCGTAAAAGCCGCTGATCCGGTAACATCTGCTTTTGGTGCAGTTGGAAGACTCATAAACGACAATCATTTTTCCATTGATGATATTGAACAGATTAACATTACAGGTGTTGGTTCAGCTTTTCCGGCTGGTCCGATCTTTGGAATCAAGACGGTAGTCGTAGAGGAATTTATTGCTACCGGTCTTGGTGGTTTATACCTTTCCGGATTAGATCACGCAGTTGTTGTCAGCATGGGTACAGGTACTGCTTATCTTGAAGCAAGCAAGGAATCTGTAAAGCACATAATCGGTTCTGGTGTCGGCGGAGGAACTCTTGTTGGTCTTGGCATGGCACTTACAGGTACAAGTGATGCTGTAAAACTCTCAGATATGGCTACTGACGGTGACATCTTAAAATGTGACCTTACTATCGGTGATATTACTAAGAATGGCGTCACAGGACTTCCTATGAATGTTACAGCCTCCAACTTTGGTAAGGCGGCTGACGACCTTTCAAAAGAAGATAAGCTTGCCGGAGTATTCAATCTTGTTTACCAGGCGATTGGCACTGTTGCTGTTATGGCATCAAGACAGTGTGATATTAAGGATGTAGTATTTACTGGTCAGCTTACAGTTCTCAAGGAATGCCAGAAGTATCTCATTCCATTCGAAGAACTCTATGGCGTAAACATGATTATCCCGGAAGATGCAGTTTTCGCTACAGCACTTGGCAGCTGTCTTGCAGAAGGGCAGGATTGATAAGTGGGCAGAAAAGCGTTAGCAAAAGATCGTGCATGGGAATTAGATTTCTTAAGAGGCATCGCCATTATAATGATGCTTTTTATGCATATGTCGTGGGATGTCAGATATGAATTCGGTGTTGATGTCTTTTCATATCTTGAAGCAGGCTGGTTCTGGTCATTTGTTCATCCGATAATCGTAGTCCTCTTCGTTAGCGTCTCAGGCATCTGCTGCACCTTTTCGAGGAATAACACCAAGCGAGGAATAAAGATCCTCCTGGCTACTCTGGCGCTTGATATAGGCACGTTTATTGCAACATTCTTCCTGGGAATCGATTGTCTTATCGTATTTAATGTTTTGGCTGTTCTTACAGTCGGCATTTTCCTTTATGCTTTGATTTCTTTCATCGAAAAGAAGACCAAGGCAAATCCGAAGGCGATCAGCGTGATAATCGGTCTCATCGGCCTTTACATTGTTATTTGCGGCTGCAACATCCACTACATGGATTATTCTACGAATTCGCTTATTTTCCTGCCTGTAGGCTTTGATATTAAGGGTATGCCGTATATGGCTGATTATATGCCGCTTTTCCCGTGGCTTGGAGTATTCCTTATCGGATGCACGATCGGAAGACTTTGCTATAGGGAAAAGAAGACTCTGTTCGCAGGCAAAGGAAAGGTTATGACAGCTATTTCCAGACCTTTTGAATTTATTGGAAGACATTCACTTATTATCTATCTTGTTCATCAGCCGGTTGTATACGGAATCCTGTATGTCGTGTTCTTACTGATTAACGGCTTAAAATGAAGATAAAGTTCAAAGGAAAAAGACGAACGGCGTTAAGAGTCGTATTATGCATTGTATTGCCCATAGTTTTTTTATGCGTGCTCATTTGTAATAGTTTTATTCCCAGAAGCTTTGCAGACTTTTATGGAGCAAAGATTTTTCCTTATCTGACGATTCCTTTGCAGAGTCTGAATATGTTCTTTCAGAATTCAATGACCGAGAACATTGTCGTCTGCCTTGCACCGATTGCGATAGCAGGACTGATTGTATGGCTGGTTTTCCTGATTAAGAAGATGCTGACAAAAGGTGCAGCGGAATACTTCTACAAGGCATTTAGAAATGTCATGATTATAGGCATAGTTGCTGCAGTGATGTTCCAGCTTTTCCACGGTTTCAATTACAAAAGAACGAACATTGCAACTGAGTTGGAACTTACCGGTAAAGAACTGACTTACGAAGATTATGTCGGAGCGCTTAACTGGGCATATATGGGCATGATCGAAGCAAGAAGTCACTTGGGCGAGGACTATAACGGAGTGGCCCACATGAGTACAAGCTTTGAAAATTCAGCTACACACGCCTGTTCGCTTCTTGATGCCTATAGCGAAAAGTACGGCATCCCGCTCAGTGATAATTATGTAAGACCCAAGCCGGTATCAATGAGCCATTACTGGAGTTATACACACATTGTAGGCGTATATGATATGTTTTTATGCGAAGCTAATATAAATACCGACTACATGAGTGTGACGGATTTCCCGATTACAATTTGCCATGAGTTATGTCATGCGAAAGGTTATGCCAGTGAGACTGATTGTAATCTTCTTGCGACGCTCGCTTGTTGTTCCTCGTCGAGAGCTGATTTCAGGTATGCCGGCTTTCACGAGATTTTCTGGAATCTTTATTATGTGACAGGCTATATTGCAAAAGCAGAAAACAAAGTAATGCCGCAATACGCTGTAACTTTAGAGATGGAGCCAATATATAGGGACGACAGAGCCAGTGAATTATATTGGAGACAGATTGACGAAGAAGTTGAACATATACGTAAAATATTAGGAATTGATATAACAGAAACAAGCACAAATGTTAATGATGCGTTCCTGAAAGGCAACGGAGAAGATAGCGGTGTTGATTCTTATGTCGTTCCGGATAGCATTTATGTAAGATACTTTCTGACACACATGGCAGGGGAGAAAGATGTTTGAAGTAATTTTAAAAGGTCACGATAAATACTACGGTGTAACTGATGTTGTCAGATTGTTCTTTGGCGTTCCTGAAGAACGTGTTGAAGAGAGGAAAGTCATTGTTGCTGACGGTCCCGATATAACTCTGGTAAACGCCCTTTTCGAGGACGGAAGATCAGTTACATATTTCGGTGACAAGGGATATGAATTTAAGGGAGAGCTCTTGGAACCGGGACGTGAGATCAGAAGATCACTTTATATGGCTTTAGCTGACATCACGAAAAAGGATATGCCATGGGGATGCCTTACAGGAATCAGACCGACACTCGTAGCTCTTGAAGAAAAAAGTGCGAAAGATCTTGAAGACAAATATTTTGCCAGATCCGATAAGGCTGAACTTGCTTATATCACTTCAAGGGAAGAATGGAAAATACTGTCTTCCATGCCTGAAGAGAGCCTGAATATCTATGTCGGAATTCCTTTCTGTCCTTCGAGATGTGAATATTGTTCTTTCATATCTTCGGATATTTCCTGTCATATGGACAGGCTTGTGAATTATGAAGCGGCATTAGAGCGCGAGATAGAATTGATATCGAAGTCGATAAAAAGACCGATTTCGTCAGTTTATGTCGGAGGCGGCACACCGACTGTCTTTGAAGAAAGAGAGTTTGCAGCGCTTCTTGATTCTATTTACTCAAATATCAGGATTACTCCTGAATGTGAAGTTACTGTTGAAGCGGGAAGACCAGACACAATTACACGTGGCAAGCTCGAAGCAATGCGAGATCACGGTATTACAAGAATCTGTATAAATCCCCAGACGATGAGAACTGAGACGCTTTTAAAGCTTGGTAGAAAGCATACGGCAGAGGATACTATCCGCATCTATAATCAGGCGCGTGAGATGGGTTTTGATCTGATTAATATGGATCTTATTGCAGGCCTTCCTTATGAAGATCCGGAAGAACATGTAAGATCTACAAAGAAACTTATAGAGCTTGCACCTGCAAACATAACGGTACATACGCTTTACAAGAAGAGAAGAGCTGCCATGAGCCGTGAAAAAGTAATGGGCAACACAGAAGACTCTTTGGACGACTGTGTAAAGGAAAGCTATCGCCTTTTGATGGAAGCGGGCTATCACCCGTACTATATGTATCGACAGAAGGATACTGGACACGGGCTCGAAAATACCGGCTTCGCAAAAGGCAACACGGGCAATCTTTATAATGTTGCCATGATGAGCGACGCAAGAGATGTTCTGTCTTTTGGCGCCGGCGGTATGAGCAAGCGATGCTTTGCACAGGAAGGTGAAGCTATAAAGCACAGGGTAGAACGTTGTGCGACGATAAAAGATGCTCTCACGTATATGAGAAGAGTAGATGAAATGGCAGAGAAGAAAATAGAGTTTTTCGAGATGTAAGGGCCAGATTAGACGAAGGAAAATGAATAAAGGTTGCCTCGTAATGAGACAACCTTTTTTATGGTCGAGGTGACAGGGTTCGAACCTGCGACCCCATGCTCCCAAAGCACGTACGCTACCAACTGCGCTACACCTCGATATCCACGACGGTAATTATATATGTTTTATCGAATAATCGCAAATCAAAATATTTATTTAATTCAATAAAAAAGGCTGCCCGAAGACAGCCTTCTTATTATTCAGTAGTATGAATTACTTAACGATCTTGAACTTGCCAAGGAACCAAGGAAGTGTATAGTACTGTGTCTTGCAAGCACCAATAAGTCCCATGATAGCGAAAACAACGATCGGGATCTCGCAAACCCAGCCTACGAAAGGAATGCAAGCACAAATTGCTTCGCAGATGCAAAGTACGATACCGTTGTTAACGTGATTTCTTACGAAAGGTGATGTCTTCTCAGGTGAGATCAAAAGTCCCAAAAGCCAGAGAGCGCCAATGTAAGAAAGGATAGAGAAAAGCTTCGCGTTCTGGGGAAGCTGCTCAGATGTCTGATTGTCTGCCATAGTAAATGCTCCTTTAATTAAGATGCGATTCTTAGCGATGTAACAAAAGTTCACTGCTATAGGTTATAATATCACATATATTTATAAATAGGGACAGTATTTTCTTGAAAGTTAGCAGTTATAAAAGTGACAATATTTACACATATGGACTCGGCGCTACCGTAGCCATGGAGTATCTGATCAAGAAGAGAGAAGCTGTCAGGGCTGTAATCTTACATCCCGGATTCAGATCTCAGGAGACGATCAGGAAGATAAATGATATCTGTGGTAAAGATATCCCGGTATCAACGGAAGAGAAACCGTTTAATATTCTATCCAAGAAAGATAATTGCTTCGTAATTGTCGTAATCGAGAAGGACAAGCAGACGATTAAGGCCGGAAACCATATGGTGCTCGTTAATCCGTCGAACTGCGGTAACCTTGGAACGATCATCAGAAGCTGCCTTGGTTTTGGTGTTAGAAATATCGCGATAGTAGGAAAAACATCAGCAGATCCGTTTGATCCAAAGACGATCAGAGCTTCTATGGGAGCATCAGCAAGCGTAAATATCGAAGTTTTCGATGAGTTTTCTGAATATGCGGGAAGATTTCCTGAGAATAACCTTTACCCTTTTATGCTCGACGGCAGTACAAAATTGCAGGAAACACTTATAAACAAGCCGTTTTCGCTCATAATGGGAAATGAAGCTACAGGCCTTGATCCTGCGTTCCAAAACATAGGAAAACCCATCAGAATTGAACATTCTGGCGATATAGACAGTTTAAATATTACAATTGCCGCAAGTATTGGACTTTATGAAGCAACAAAGACTTGCCAATAAAAATCAATCGTGATACAATTCTTCGGTAATTTGAAGATATAACTCTAAAAGGAGAACAGAGATGCCTAATATTAAATCAGCAATCAAGCGTGTAACCGTATCAGAGAAGAAGGCTGCTGCTAATAAGAGCAAGAAGAGTGCTATCCGCACAACTGTTAAGAAGGCAAAGGCTGAAATCGCTACAGGTGAGAATCTTGATGCTACAATCAAGTCTACACAGAAGGCATTGGACCAGGCTGCTGCTAAGGGCCACATGAGCAAGAACGCAGCTTCCAGAACAAAGTCCAGACTTGCTAAGGCTGCTAACGCTGCTAAGGCTTAATTAGATTTTGAGATAAAAACTAATAACCGTCTGTCGGTTTTGCCGGCGGACGGTTTTATTGTGCTTATTTGACGATAACCGGGATAGACTCCCATTCTGAAGCAATATCTTTGCCGTATAACTTCCAGCCGATAGCGGAAGCTCTCATATCAAGTTCGAAAATCTTTTTAATATCGTCATTACCTGACTGAAGTTCAAGGCAGTCAGACGGTCTGTTGATTATTGGCGCTTTGGCGCACTTTCCCATTACCTTAAGACAATATTTACCCTCCGAATTGAAGCCGAGGACTCTTATATATGGCGGACGCTTAATATTCAGATATGAGCTGTCCTGACCTGCCATCATGCTTGCGAGAGCTCTGTAAATCCTTGATAAAGTATATCTTTTTGTAGAAAGCTTCTTCTCGAAGTCTTTAAGGGCAAAATCCGTATCAGATATCGTGCCGGGTCTTATATCGCCGGCGAAGTTTTTCAGGTAGCCGGAAAGATCATCTGTCATGTAGGCAACTTTTTCGATATCTGAAGATGAGTTGACAGTTGTGATGCAAGTTCTCATGTAATCGACATAATTCGGGAAAGAAAATGCTCCGTCAGAATTTTTGGATAACATAACGCCCAACGAGATATCAGGCATAAGTCCGGTAAGTTTTGATGCGATAAGAGATCTGCTGAAGTTGTCTGAGGCAGTATCCGAAATAAGTTTGCGAATAGCTGTTGCACTTGCAAAACTGCTTTCAGCTTCCATAGAGCTAAAGGCATCACCTTCACGTTTTATCATGATGATGTTAATTCTGTTGCGCTTATCGATTTTCTTTAAAGCGAGAAGATAATCCAGTGCCAGGATAGAGTTAGGGGATGAAAGAAGTGTATCCAGATCTCCATCAATCCCTTTTGCTTTGGCAGCAGATTTAATTGCTTCCGCTCTTGCCTGAGGGAAGCTTATTCCTGTGGAGATCAGTTCATTTAAAGACATATTGAACTGATCGCTTGTCTGATCTATCTGTGCCAGCTTCATAAGGAGGTCTGTGTCATCGACATCTACTCCGAACGCAAGGTCCGTTACGACGCCTGTTGAAACGAGTTCAGAAATCGCACCTTCTGCAAATCTTGATGAGGGTGCGGCTGAAAAACTGAAAGGAAGTTCGATTACAACATCGGCACCGCACAAAAGAGCCTGTCTTGCACGAACCTGCGGAGGGCAGATTGCAGGAAGGCCTCTTTGAGTAAAAAAGCCGGAAATGATGGGCATAACGATCGCTCTGGGATCATTAACAATCTCTCGTGCCTTCTTGATAAGATATTCGTGACCGTTATGAAAGGGATTAAATTCCGCAACAATTCCTATAACCCGCAATTTATGTACAACCTCTGCTTTTGGTATAATCTTTGATTATAGAAATTATATTTCAAAAGGCGGAGTTTATGCAACGCAGGGAGATAGCCGGCTTCGGGATAAATAAAATCATAACAGGCGCGATAATTGTCGCAGTCGCTTTGGGCGCTACTGCGTTCTATCTGTTTTACACAGGAAGATTCGGAGGCGGAAACAAAATCAAGATTACTCCACCTGCCGATCTAAGCTACGAGTGGACAAGTCTTGCGGCAAACAACAACATCGTTAGCGACTATCTTTATTCAAGATCAAAGAGTTTACTTGTCGAAAAGGGCGGCGATGGAGTCCTTGCTGCGACAAGTTATACGATAGCGGGAAGATTAGTATCCGAAGAAGCAACAAATTCCGGTATTTACAGTTTGTCAGATCAGGCTTTGCTTCTTAAGTGTTATGTCAGATCAGGTGATCGAAATAATGCAGTCGCATTAAAGGATCAGGTTAAAAAGAGATTTCAGCTTCCCGATGGTTCGTATCTCTCTTATGTCTATTCTGAAGAAACCGAAGGAAAAGAAATGATCGTTTCCCAGGCAGCCATGATCGACTGGCTTGATGCGATGCTTGAGTACTATGTTACTTACGGAAGTGAGGCCGACTATAAGGAGATTAAGATTCTTATAGAAACTCTTTTCGACAACCAGGGAAGACTCAGAACGGAAAAGATCGTAATTGCCAGATATGCCGAGTCGCTTTATGTCAGCTTGGAGGATACCAGCGAGATTGATGCGAGCGAATACGGTTCACTCGAACAGCAGTACGGAACAATCACCGGAGATGCAGACAGCGCATTAATTGACAGCAAGGAAGTCACAGAGGACGTTGAAGGCGTACTGCTCTCGAACATAAATTTACGACTTATCAGAGATCTCGAAAACAATGGCCTTATAACCGCCGGCGCCTATGACAAAGCTCTTAAGGCAGTCAAGGATGGATATGCAGGTTCAGGTTATTCCTTCTATGCTTATGCAACATCGGGTGCGATGGACTGCGATGACTATATTTACAGTGGCCGTAACATCGGAGCTTTTGACATCGCTCAGAATATTAAGACGATGAGAAATCTTGCCGAAGTTCATGAACTAGACAGTTCTTCTTTTGCGGAATTTAAGGGTATGGTCATTAATTCGGGAAGAATCTATACCGAATTTGTCATGCTCACAGGCAATTATTCGGGACAGGAAGCCATCGGTTCATATATGGATGGTATGATGATGGCTTACTATATGGGCGATAAGACGCTTTATGACAAGCTTTCGGAAATGCTTGGAACGAGGGTTGCGACTAGGTCAACCAGCCCTGCTCTCTACATGATTTTCAGAGAAGAAGGGGAGAGATACGTTTTCTATTCCAGAGAGAATTTTTATACCCGAATTGCAACGTGGTAATTTCTTTTTTATTGTTTGAAATAGAATAGGTTTACGAGTATACTTTTTGACGAAATAAAAAATCCCAAAGGAGAGGTATATATATGGCATTTATTGATGAAATCATGGCCAAGGCAAAAGCTGACAAGAAGACAATCGTTCTTCCTGAGTCAATGGACAAGAGAACATTTGAGGCTGCTGAGAAGATCCTTAAGGCAGACATGGCAAACCTCATCATCATCGGAACACCTGAGGAGATCGCAAAGAACTCTGAAGGCTTCGATATTACAGGAGCAAAGATCGTCGATCCTTTCACAGATCCCGACAAGCAGAAGTATGTCGATAAGTTCGTTGAACTTCGTGGCGTAGATACAATGGTAGCTGCAGCTAAGAAGAAGGCTGAGAAGAAGGGCCTTTCTGAAGAAGAGACAGCTAAGCTTATTGCAGATGCACAGAAGAAGGGTATCACTCCTGAGCAGGCAGCAGCTCAGATGGAAGCTGATTATATGTACTATGCTTGCCTCATGTGCAAGTGCGGCGATGCTGATGGTGCTGTTTCCGGCGCATGCCACTCCACAGGTAACACAATTCGTCCTGCTCTTCAGCTCCTCAAAATGAAGCCCGGCATCTCTTCTGTATCCGGTTTCTTCCTTATGGAAGTTCCTAACTGCGATCTCGGTGAGCACGGCCTCTTCATTTTCGCTGACTGCGCAGTTAATACAGATGTTGATTCTGCTAAGCTTGCAGAAATCGCTAAGCTTTCTGCTGAGTCTTTCGAGCAGTTCATCGGCGCTCCTGCTAAGGTAGCAATGCTCTCATATTCTTCATATGGTTCAGCAAAGCACGATGACGTTACAAAGGTTGCTGAAGCTGTTAAGATCGCTCACGAGAAGTATCCTGAGTTGGTTGTTGACGGCGAGCTCCAGCTTGACGCAGCTCTCGTTGAAGAGGTTGGTCAGTTGAAGGCACCCGGAAGCGCTGTTGCCGGTCACGCTAATACATTGGTATTCCCTTCACTCGAAGCTGGTAATATCGGCTACAAGCTCGTTCAAAGACTTGCTAAGGCACCTGCTTACGGTCCTGTACTCCAGGGTCTTGCACTTCCTGTTAACGATCTTTCCAGAGGATGCAACGCTGACGATATCGTAGGAACAGTTGCTATCACTGCAATCCAGGCTCAGGCAGCTCAGGCTTAAGAGCTTATTGATAAAAGACAACTTAAAAGAGGAGAAAGTCTAATGAAGATTTTAGTAATCAATTGCGGTAGTTCTTCCGCTAAGTTCCAGCTTTTCGACGTCGATACAGGCGCTGTTCTTGCAAAGGGTAATGCCGAGAGAATCGGTATCGACGGTAAGCTTACATATAAGCCTGCCGGCAAGGATGAGTTCGTATCTACAGAACCCATGCCTGACCACAAGGTTGCAGTTCAGATGATCCTCAACGCTCTCGTTGATAAGGATCACGGCGTTATCGCAGACGTATCTGAAATCGCTGCTGTAGGACACAGAGTTCTCCATGCAGGTATGCATTACAGCGAGTCAGTTATCGTTAACGAGGACGTTAAGAAGGTTATCAGACAGTGCTTCCCGTTGGGACCTTTGCACAATCCTGCAAACCTCATCGGTATTGAGGCATGCGAGGATGTTCTCCCTGCAGGCACACCTCAAGTTGCAGTATTCGATACAGCTTTCCATCAGACAATGCCCCCGAAGGCTTATACATATGCTCTCCCTTATGAGCTTAGCGAGAAGTATTCCATCCGCCGTTATGGTTTCCACGGAACATCTCACCGTTATGTAAGCCACAGAGTTGCTGAGTTCCTTGGTAAGGATTACAACGACATCAAGATCATCACATGCCACCTTGGTAATGGTTCTTCTTTCGCAGCAGTTAACCATGGTAAGTGCCAGGATACTTCAATGGGTCTCACACCTCTTGCCGGTATCTGCATGGGTACAAGAACAGGTGATATCGACCCTGCTATCGTTCCTTTCCTTATGAAGAACGAGAACCTTTCTGCTGACGAAGTAGATACTCTCCTCAACAAGAAGTCCGGTGTACAGGGACTTTCCGGTGTATCTTCCGACTTCAGAGATTTGGAGAAGGCAGCTAAGGAAGGCAATGACAGAGCTCAGCTTGCACTCGATATGTTCGCATACCAGGGCAAGAAGATCATCGGTTCTTATGCAGCAGCTATGGAAGGTGTTGACGTAATCGTATTCACAGCTGGTATCGGCGAGAACACAGACCACATGAGAAAGGCTATGTGCGAAGGCCTTGAATTCATGGGCGTTGAGTTTGACGATGAAGCAAATGCTGGCCTCCGTGGTAAGGAAGCAATCATCTCCAAGCCTTCATCAAAGGTTACAGTTTGCGTTATCCCTACAAACGAAGAGCTCGCAATCGCTCAGGAGACTGAAGCTCTCGTAAGATAATTCCTTACGCAATAGAATAACAAGCACTTAAAAAGGTTGCCTCAGTTTGAGACAACCTTTTAATTTGCTTTGAAATTAATTTGTGTTGTATATCAGTACTTGATTCCGAAGCATTTCTGGATATCCTTATCAGCGCCGAAAATCGTTACTGTGTCGCCCTCTTCGAAAATGAAATCTGCAGGGAATTCAAGAATCGGCTTGCCATTTCGCTTAATCGACAGGACATTGAGGTGGAGCTTGTTTCTGATACCAAGATTAACAAGGCTGTCGCCAATCCATTCTGTAGGAACCTTTACCTCGAAAATTGAATACTCACCGGGGAATTCGAGGTAATCGACAACCTTACCGGAGCAGAAACGGATTGCTGCCCATTCAGCGAGCTGCTTTTCGGGGAAGACTACAGCATCAGCACCATTTGCGAGAAGGAACTTCTTCTGTACTGATCTTGAAGCTCTTGCAACAACATACTGTGCTCCACATTCCTTAAGGAGTGAAGCAGTCTCAAGTGAAGCTTGGAAGTTGTCACCGATGGCAACAAAGCAGACATCGAAGCTTTCAACGCCAAGAGATCTTACGAAAGTCTCATTTGTGGCATCACCAATGAGGGAGCTTGTAACCATTCCAAGAACGGGTTCTAATCTCTCCTCGGAGGAATCTACTGCGAGAATTTCATCGCCGGCTTTGCTGAGCTGGTCGATGAGGTGATATCCGAATCGTCCGATTCCTATTACGAGTACGCTTTTCATAAATGTTTCCTTTCTGTCGGATTAGCCGACCGCTATGTTGTCTGCCGGGTATTGTCTGTTACCTGTTGATTTGCGGGTAATTGCTGCAAATACCAGTGTCAGACCACCGACACGTCCTGTGTACATTGATATGATTAATACGATTTTCGATAAAGTGTGCAGAGTAGGAGTAAGACCCATTGAAAGACCGACGGTACCGACAGCGGACGCACTTTCGAATAAGGATCTTAAGAATGCGTGATTCTCAAACTTGGCGATAAACATAGCACCGAAGATTGCCATGAGCATATCAAGCATGAAAACAGCAATTGCACCATAGATAGCTTCGGTTGTAATTCTGCGCTTGAATATGGCAGGAGACTTCTCGCGCTTGAAAACAGAAATCATGGTAAAGAAGAGAACTGCGACAGTGGTGATCTTCATACCGCCGGCTGTGGAACCTGGTGCACCACCTACGAGCATAAGCATTATTGTCATTACAATGCCTGTGCCGGAGTAGTCATTATAATCTGTTGTATTAAAGCCGGCTGTTCTCGGAGTGACAGCATGGAAAAGAGAAGCAAGGAATCTCTGACCTGCAGGCATATCGGAATATTCGCCAAACCATAAATAGATGAAAGGAATGACAACGAGGAAAATTTCCATTACTAGAATAAGCTTGCTCTGTGTGCTGTATTTGTAGAACTTTAAGCCGTGTCTTCTGATATCGAGCCATGTAAGGAAGCCAAGGCCACCTGTAAGGATAAGGAATACCAGCGTTATTACGATTATCGGATTGTCCCAGTAAGGCATCATGGATGAGAATTCACCGTGAGTACCATTAAGATCGAAGCCCGCATTACAGAATGCTGAAATTGAAGTAAAGATTGATACCCAGATTCCCTTTAAAACACCGTATTCGGAAATGAAGACGGGAGACATTGCAACAGCACCCATAGCCTCGAAAATTATGGAGCCGAGTACGATGAAACGGGTGTATTTCATAATCTCGCCAAGGTTAGGAGCTGAGACAGCTTCCTGCATAGTGGTTCTAGCCTGAAGACCAATCTTCTTGCCGATGATCTTGCTTAAGACGGTTGCCATGGTAACAACGCCCATACCGCCTATCTGGATGAGGACCAGGATTACGATCTGACCGAACCATGACCAGTGACTCCATGTATCATAGAGAACAAGTCCGGTAACGCAGCTTGCTGATGTGGAAGTAAACAATGCATCGAGAAATCTCGTCCATTCACCGGTTCTGGTGGAAATGGGGAGCATAAGCAGGAATGCACCTGCAAGAATCAATAAGACGAAACCCAGAAGTATTGTCTGAGCGCCGCTTAATCTGTAATGTTTTTTACCACTCTTAGTCATACGTAGACATTATAAATTAAAAAGTAAAAAAATACGCAAATTTTCGTTGCACTTCATCCTGAAAAGAAAATTGTCCTATTAATAGACAGTCAACATCATTCATAACTGATATAATTTCCTAAATAGTTTTTCAAGGGAGAGCTTTGCTTTGGCAGACGATAGTTTTAGTAATTCAGATGAGTTTTTCAGAGATTTGGAAAGCATTTATTGCGACGGCATGGAAGAAGCCGGCAATCAGGATGCAGACAAACTTCTCGAAGGACTTAATAAAGAACAGAAAGCAGCTGTAATGCACCTTAACGGACCGCTTCTTATTCTTGCGGGTGCCGGCTCAGGTAAGACCAGAGTTATTACATACCGTATCGCATATATGCTGCGTAAGCACAATGTTGCGCCTTCTTCGATTTTGGCAATCACATTTACCAATAAGGCTGCCAATGAGATGCGCGAGCGTATTGAGGGACTTGTCGGTGAACAGTCCAAGTATATCTGGTGTGGCACGTTCCACAGCATTTTCGCGAGGTTATTAAGACGCCATGCGGATCTTTTGGGCTATACTAAGAATTTCTCAATTATTGATACAGACGACCAGCTGAAGTTGGTCAAGGAATCAATGAAGGAACTCGATATTGCAGATAGTCAGTTTAAGCCCAAGAGCATACAGATAGAGATTTCCAATGCCAAGAACAGATTCGTCGGTGTTGACGAGTATTCTCTTCTTGCAGGCAAGGAATATTTCTTAGGTGTTGTTGCAAAAATCTACAAGAAGTATCAGGAAAAGCTCATAGCAAATAATGCGATGGATTTCGATGATATTCTCGTAAATATGGTAAAACTCCTGGATCAGAATCCTGATATTTGCGAGCTTTACAGAGCGAAGTTCAGATACATCATGGTAGACGAGTATCAGGATACGAATGAGCCGCAGTACCGTGCGATAATGAAGCTCGCAAAGGGTAATGACAATATCTGTGTAGTAGGTGATGACGACCAGTCTATTTATTCATTCCGTGGAGCTGATGTCAGACTTATTCTCAAGTTCGAGAAGGATTTCCCCGGTGCGAATGTAATCAAGCTCGAAGAGAATTACCGTTCCACAAAGACGATCCTTAATGCTGCCAACTGCGTAATTGCCAATAATACCAAGCGTAAGAGCAAGAGACTCAGAACTGAAGGTGCTGAAGGCGAGAAGATAATCGTTATGAACGCTGATACGTCAGCCGGTGAAGCTGACTTTGTCGGAAGAACGATTAAGATGATGGCCGATAAAGGCAAGTTTAAATATTCGGACTGTGCAGTTCTTTACAGAATGAACGCTCTTTCCCGTAACATAGAAACTGCTTTGCATAATCTTGGAATTCCTTTCAGAGTTTATGGCGGAATGCGATTCTACGATCGAAAAGAGATCAAAGATGTATTGGCATACCTTAAGCTTATTAATGATTCGAAGGATAATATCGCTTTTGAGAGAATCATTAATGTCCCCAAGAGAGGTATCGGCGATGCTACGATCGAGAAGATCAGACAGTACGCCATTAGCGACAACATCAGTATGTTCGAAGTAGCAGAGCATGCTGTCGATTATCCTGAACTTGTGAGATCTGCTTCCAGGATATGTGCATTTACTGACCTTATTAATGCGATGAGGGCAAAGCTCAGAGAAGATGATATGGACTTCGCTCACTTCGTTGATTATGTAGAAAATGAATCCGGAATAATCGAAGAGATTACCGAACAGCGTGAGAAGAAAGGCGAGATTATCGACAGAGTCGAGAACCTCAAAGAGCTTTTGTCCGAAGCAGCCGAGTACGATAAGGCGCATCGCGCTGAGCCGGTTGATATGGATACGCTTGAGATTGATGAAGGTGACGGACTTCCTGTTGAAGTTGATGAAGATTTCTTTTTCGATACGGCGACAGCAGATACGACAGAAGGCATACTTGGACTTTATCTCGAGAATGCTTCGCTCTTTACTGAAGGCGATGACTTCAACGATACAGATGATTTCGTAAAGCTTATGTCGATTCACAGCGCGAAAGGTCTGGAGTTCGGTGCCGTCTTCCTGATTGGTCTTGAAGAAGGTGTATTCCCCAGCTACAGATCGATTCAGAGTGCTGACGATACAGAAGAAGAGCGAAGACTTATGTATGTAGCAATAACAAGAGCCAAGAAGAATCTCTTCATCGTTCTTGCAAAGCAGAGAATGCTTTTCGGTCAGACGAACTGCAATCAGCCTTCCAGATTTATAAAAGAGATTAATCCGGAGTTGCTTTATCTCATGGGCACCAAGAGAGAAGCTCCCAAGGATGCTCCTTCAGGCGAGTCACAGCGCGAGAAGTCGAAGAAGTCTATTGCTTCTGCAATCAAGTCGCAGTTCACTCAGGGGAAGAAGGTACAATCTTCGGAGGGACAGATAAAGCCTGACGATTTGTTTGTCGGTATGAAAGTCACCCATCCGAGGTTTGGCGAGGGCGTAATCCTGAAGGTCGAACCTGTTGGTGGCGATGCTCTGATAACCGTTGATTTCGATGGAATGCGTAAGAATATGTTGGCAAATGCGGCGGGACTGAAGAAGGCATAAGCGATAATGTAGTATAATAGTCTAACGCGCTTAGTAAGGAGACTACATCAGATGTCAGAAAACCTCAGTTTTCAGGACCTTTATGCCGACAGTCTTGCCTGCATCGGAAAGTCAGATAAGATTTCCGAAGCAACAAGTTCAAAGATTAAGATTCTTCAGGACCAGAGAGACAAGCTTTTGAGCGTAAATGCTACAAAGTGCTGTGAATCAAGAGGCAGATTAAAGCCTGAGGCTAATGCTGATATCAGAAACTGTTTTGAGAGGGATATGGGAAGAATCATATACTCTCAGGCATTCCGACGCTTGAAGCACAAAACACAGGTTTTCTTTAATCCGGCTAACGATCACATCTGTTCAAGACTTGAGCATGTTATTTATGTAGATTACATTGCTTCGACTATCGGTAATGCATTGAATCTTAATGTTGATCTTATTAAGGCGATTGCTTTGGGCCACGATGTCGGTCACACGCCTTTCGGACATAGCGGTGAAAGAATTCTTAACAAGAAGCTTAAAGAGATCGATGACAAGCTCTATTTCGAGCATGAGTCCAACGGTCTTCGTGTTCTTAATATTCTTGAGAAGAGAAATGCTGAAAGTGGTCTTAATCTGACATTCGAAGTTAGGGACGGCATTATATCGCACTGTGGTGAGTACTATTCAGAAAGAAAGCTTGAGCCTTGTAAGGACAAGACAGAAGAGGATCTTTCATATCTGACACCCAAGAAGTTACGCAAAGTACCGGCAACAATGGAAGGCTGCGTTGTCAGATTTGCCGATAAGATTGCATACGTCGGAAGAGATATTGAAGACGCCTTGAGAACCGGAGTTATTGCAAATGAGTTCGATGTCCCTGTGGTAGTTGACGGAATGGGAAGCTCTAATTCAGAGATCATTAACTTCCTCGTTCAGGACATCATTGAGAACAGTATGGACAAGAACAGCATTATGATGAGTGATCACGCCGGTGACGCACTTGAGCATACTCTTAATGAGAATGTTTCAAAGATCTATACTGCTACGAGTGTTAAGACTTATGAGAAGTATTGTGACGTTATGCTTGAAGGACTTTTCGATGCTTTCTATCAGGCAGTACAGAACATAGACAGAGCTTACAACTCAAGGTCGGCAGCGATAAGAAAGTTCTCTGAGTTTGTATATAACCATCCGGAATATAAAGCAAATGAGGACACACCGCTCCCGATTTATGTATCGGATTATATTGCAGGCATGACTGATTCTTTTGCAGTAACCTGCTTTAACGAAATTTATAAGAGTTAATAGAGAGGGAATAATGGGAAATAAAGAGGAATACGGATTTTTCGCGATGCTTGATCGTATGCAGTACATCGAAAGATGGTCACTGATGCGTAATAGCAGAACTGAGAATATAAAAGAACACAGCTTCGATGTTGCGGTGATTGCACATTGCCTTACTTTGCTTCATAACAAATTTGAAAGTGGCAAGACAGGTGCAGTATTGCCCGATCCTTACAGAGTTCAGGCTTATGCTCTTTATCATGACTGCACGGAGATTCTGACAGGTGATATGCCTACACCTATCAAGTATCGCAATAAGGAGATAACTCAGGCTTATAAGGAAGTTGAATCTGAAGCGGCAGCAAGTCTTGTTGAGCTTTTGCCGGACGATCAGGCAATGCGTGAGATTTACCTTAATCTCTTATCACCTGATATGAATACCGAAGAAGACGAGCTTATTCATAAACTTGTTAAGGCAGCAGATAAGATTTCCGCATATATTAAGTGCTTAAGAGAAGAAAGCAGTGGAAATGCTGAATTTTCAGCTGCCAAGGATTCTATTGGCAAGATAATCAGAGAGATGCATTTGCCTGAAGTAGATTATTTTATGGAACATTTTGTCCCCTCTTACGGATATACGTTAGACAGGATAACCGGAAGGGAAGGTTGACGTTATGTTTATCAGGAGAGCGGAGTATTTTGTAGTAGCCGCACTCTTTGCAGTGCTGGCAATCGTTTCTGCAGTTGTTATGGCACTCAGCCTTGATACAGGCATTGTCGCTCCCGGAAGAAGAGCTTTGAATAAATCTGACGATATCGTTGCAAGAGCGGGTGCTCTGGTATCTGTATCCGACAGTGAAGTGAAGATTGCAAAAAGCAGAGTCTCAGACGGACTGGTATCCTGCGGAGATTATGTCATCTCTGTTATGACTTCACCTGATTACCTTCTTAATGGAGTATCAGATGACAGGTTTGCTGAAGATCTGTGCAATGTCGTTTTCGGCGAAGTAAAGCAGAATGAAAAGAATGATGTTCTTGATTATCTGAAGAAGCATAACAGAATGGAGACAATTGACAGGACGATCGCTTCTGAGAATAAGAGTCTCAGAGCGTCCGGAAAAATTGCCGAAAAGGGCAGTACGGTTTCAGATGTCAGCCTTGAATCTACTATTGATTCAACCGAACAGTACACTGTAGGAATCAGGGAATCTAAAGGTTCATATACTGCGACAGGCGATGAAGTTAGAACTGACTTCTTCGTTGATGGTTCACTTTATTATGGATATATGAAGTTCACGAATGATAAGAATAATTATCGTGAGTTCGTTTTGTCGTGGGATACAGCTGACTGTGATCCCGGAAGACATAAAGTCTATGCACTTTTGAGAAGCTCCGACGGAAGAGGAACAGTCATTTCAGGCGGCGAGATTACAATTCCCGAAAAGACAACAATCGCACCCGGCTCTGTTCATGAGACAAGCATTCCTGAAGGTGAACAGACTTCCTGGTATATGATCGATTGTGGTGAAGAAAACTGCTATATCGATTTCGCCGGATTATCCGATGATATAAGAGTATCCCTTTATAACCTGAAGGGTGAACTTGTAGGAACTAATGAGAATCCCGGTATTCCGTATGCGATGTTAAGAGGCAAAAAACAGGATGTCGACTCTGTTATTCAGGAGACAGGAATCAGTAGTGTTTCTAACTGTTTCTATGTCTGCGTAAGCAGGGCAGGCTCAGAAGGCGATAGCGAAAAAGCCGTTAACTTTACCATGATCCAGGCAAGGGAATGCGCTTATTTCGATGGTGCTTATATGGCTGTTACAAGTGATGACGGAAGTGGCAAAGTAAAGCTCACCGATATGGCGAACAATACTTATGAGGTCGAAAAGGAAAAGGCCGGAATCCTTCCTATCAACGGAACATTGTCCGGACTCATCGTTGCAGATTCAGTTTCTGCAAAGTCTTTAGACATTTATCCTAAGTTTGATTTCCTGACACGTGATTATGCGTACTATGCAGACGATACACAGGGACTTGCTTTCAGATGCGTAGCATTGGAAGGTTATTCCGCAGACATATCAATCGTTGCTGATATAGATGGTGAGGAAAGGACGATAGACCAGGGAGAGATATTCAGTCTTCCTTATGGCGAGACACTCGTTACTCTTACGGTTACAAGTTTCGACGGGTATTCTGATTCTTACCGATTCTACCTTTTGAAGGGTAATGACTCCGGAGATTTCTATGAGAACACCCTGTCAAAATTCCCTGAAAGCTACTACAGCGGACTCTGGCTTCTCCATAGCCTCAGACCCAATTATGTTTTCAAGCCATACTATACGAATCTTTCATTTGGTTCAGTTGTTGATGCTGAAGACAGTTATGGCAGAAGCCTCATACAGAAGTCTTCACATGCTTCTTATGTAAAGCCCAACAGCAAGGTTTACGATAAGCCCGACTGGATGGCAGCGAAGCCGGAAGTAATAAGCTATTTCTTAGATCCACGCAATTTCTTCACACCGGAAAAGATCTTCCAGTTTGAACTTTTGGGATTTGATCCTAATGTTCATACGGTTCAGGGTGTAAAAGAGATCATCAAGGGTTCTTTCATGGATGGATCTCCCGATTACGATTATGCAAGGATAATTTATGAGGCAGGAAAGGAAGCGGGCGTCTCCCCATATTTCCTTGCCAGCAGAATTATTCAGGAGATGGGTTATAAGGGTGAGTCAGCTCTTTCGAGAGGCGACCTTACAGGATATGAGGGATATTATAATTACTATAATATCGGTGCATATGCGACTACTGAAAAGGGCGGCGCTGTAATAAATGGTGCCAAGTATGCTCAGTGGGGAAAAGATCCGGATGGTAAAGAGATAACCGAATCTGAAGCAGCTTTCCTTTTGCCGTGGACTTCCGTCGAGAAGGCAATTAAGGGCGGTGCTTTATGGATTGCATCAGGTTATATCGACAGAGGTCAGAACACTTTGTATTTCCAGAAGTTCGATGTGCTTGATGACGGAACAGACAAGTATAATCATCAGTATGCCCAGAACATCATGATGGCTTATTCCGAAGGTTTGAGATATTACAGAAGTTATCGAGCAATAAATATGACAGATAACGGTTTTGAATTCATAATACCTGTATATAACAATATGCCTGATTCATACGGGAGACTGCCTTAATGAGAATAATGAATAACAAGATAATCAGAGGTCCATTAGCAAAAATCGTTTCTGCGGTTTTTGCTATGCTGTTTGTTATTTCATTATGTTTTACGAGTATCACGCCTACGGTAAAGGCAGATTCTGATATTCTGATATCTACTAACGCGAGCAATTCAAATCTTGGTCCGGGTGATGTCATTAAAGTTGATGTCGTCGCAAGCAGATTTCCCGGCATAACTGAATTTGGTCCGGTTATCTTTAATTTCGATTCGCAGAAAGCAGAATTTATATCTTACGATCAGGGAAAAGAGCTTGGTAACTTCCTGCTTGTTGAGACACAGAAAGACGGCGCAATATCAATCTCCGGAACAGATATGGCAGCTAATATTTCTCCTGACGGAAATGATGAAGAAGCAGAAGCATCTTTATATTCTGACTCACCGGTTATATTGTTCACGGTAACACTCAGACTTTTCCCTGAGAGCAACGGTGATATTAATTGCTGGGTAAGCAACGTCGGAGATTTTCTTTCATTAGGCGAAAAGGTTCCTGCAAGGACAGGAAGTGGAACGCTTCTTCCCATAAGACGTACCGGTCCTTCAAGTGATGCAACAATTGCTTCTCTTAAGATCAGAGGTGCATCAATTTCTCCGGACTTTAATCCTTATATTACTGATTACACCTGCTCCGTTGAACGTTCTGTCACAGAAGTTCAGGTAAGCGTTCTGGCAAGCAATCTCTGGTCAGCAATCGTAATCGATGGTGGACAGCAGCTTAACTTCGGTGAGAACCTGATTGTCATCGACGTTACTGCCCAGGATGGTATGAATCACATGCGATATACGGTCCATGTCATCAGAAGAGAGAGTAACATTCCGGAAAACTCTTCATTAGTTGATCTTGACGGAAATACCTATACCTTCCTGGATATTCCTGAAGAAGTGAGTATTCCTGATGGCTTTTATCAGACCATGATAACCATTAACAACTACCGTGTTCCTGTTTATGTTAAAGATGGCATAACGAGTGTCATTCTCTATCTTTTCGATGGAACGCAGCCGCCGGGATTTTATTTCTATAACAGTAGCACCAAGAAAGTCTTCAGATATGAACCTGAGAGTATGGTCATTAACGATTCGGCGATTCTAAAGATGGCAGAAGTTCCGTCAGATATTACGATCCCCGATGAGTTTAAGCCTGCAACTTACGATACAGGTACGGTTGTGCTTTCAGGATATGAGAACAGTGACGGAGATTTTATCTGCTATTTTTCAGATAATGATGGCAAAGCAGATTTCTATTTCTACGACAAGGAAACAGATTCATTAAGCAGATACAGATTCGCTGATAAGAAGGCAGAACTCTTGTATTCGTATTTATTTGACGTTTTCCTCGTTATTGCTATTATTGAGGCGGTCATTATCACGATAACGATTTATATTGTCAGAAGAATGGTTGTAGAAAGAACCAATCCGAGGGCAAAGAGAGTATAAGGTAGCATTATGGGAATTATTAAAAAGATAATATTTGGTGACAAGGATTTTACTGAAAAGCAGGAAAAAACGCGCAAGCTTTTTATGTATCTTGTAAGTGGTGGTGTTACTACTGTCGTAAACTGGGTAGCATATATTCTTTTCGACAAGCTCATTACTACCGGAATGTCCGTCCAGCTTTTTGGTAAGGATTTCTCTTTGAAGTTCATTATTAACCAGATTGTTTGCTGGGTTCTTGCAGTACTCGTCGCATATTTCCTCAATAGAATTACGGTATTCAGATCAAAGGGAAATATTATGAGAGAGCTCCTGTCTTTTGCCGGTGCCAGAATAATCTCATTCCTCGTTCTTGAATTAGGACTTTATTCGCTTATGATCTGGGCTACGGTATCTATGACCGGACATGAGATCTCTTATCCGATGACTCATTTCGGCTCATTTGCTTTTACATATGAGTATCTTGTAAAACTCATTAATTCTGTATTTATAGTAATTGCAAATTACGTAATGAGTAAGCTTATGGTCTTCAAGAAGAAGGACATGGTAGATTACAATTCGGAGGAAGCATCTTCCGAGAAGGACGCGAAAAATGCATGACAGCAAGGTGCCAGAAGTATTAAGCGGCGCATTGCAATTCGGAATAAAACCCGGTCTTGAACGCATCAGCTGCCTGATGGATATTTTGGGCAATCCTCAGGACAATTTCAGAGCTGTTCATATTGCCGGAACAAATGGCAAAGGTTCTGTAGCTACTTTTATTTCTTCGATTATGGCGGCAAGCGGTAAGAAGGTCGGTGTTTTTACATCTCCTTATCTTGAACGTTTTACTGAGCGCATCAGAATAATTGATGGGCTTGAAGGCCTTAAGGCATATGTCGCAGATGATTCAGCAGGTGAGATTTGCCAGGAAGATTTAGATAAGTATTCTGATATGGTTCAGCAGGCAAGAGACAAGATGGTCTCTGAAGGACTTGCTGATGAACCTACTGAGTTTGAGCTTATTACTGCGATAGGTTTTCTTTATTTCGCAGAGCAGAATATCGATGTAGCGGTGCTTGAAGTAGGCCTCGGAGGCAGACTTGATTCCACGAATATTATCAAGAAACCTATGGTTACTGTAATTACTGCCATGGGATTAGATCACACCGGTGTTCTTGGAAGCACAATCAGTGAGATAACTTCCGAAAAGGCAGGAATCTTCAAGGAAGGCGCTCCCGCAGTTTGTTTTGATCCTGAATTCATGATCATCCCTGAAGAGATGAAGATGGATGTAAAAAAAACACTCCTGGCAAAAGCAAAAGATCTTGGAATCGACATATCATTTGCAGGTAATAAGGATTCTTTCGAAAGTGCCGTATTTACGGAAGATGGAAAAATGGAATTCGTCTATGACGGCGTTCTCTATACAACATCACTTAACGGCAGACACCAGATTGGAAATGCAATCACTGCCATTGAGGCGTCGAAAAAGTGCGGAATACCGGAAGATGCAATAAAAGAAGGCTTATCACTTGCCAGATGGAAGTGCAGAGCAGAACTTCTGAGCATAGAGCCTACGATAATCATCGACGGTGGCCATAATCCGCAGGGCGCAACCAGTCTGGGAATTACCATGAATGAGATGCTCGCAGGAAAGCTTAAAGGCAAACCTGTAAGACTTCTGATGGGAGTTATGTCAGATAAGGATATCGATGGCATCCTCGAAGCATATAAAACATGCGGAATTAACATCTGCAGCGCGGTTACCGTAACGCCTGAGAATCCGCGAAGCCTCAAGGCTGAAATCCTCGCGCAGAAAATTAATTATGTGTATAATATCAGAGATTTGGAGGCGGTATCTGATGCCGATGAAGGCACGAAGTTATGCTATTCCAAGTCACTTGATGACGGTATGGTTATTCTTGCTACCGGATCACTTTATCTCGCTGGCCAGATCAGGGCTACACTGAAAGGATTGATAGAATGCACGACTATTTAAGTTTAAGCATGATGATACAGCCGATTAATGAGTCGAGTCTCATCCTTTTCGATGTCAGCAATGAGGAAAAGGCACGTATCGTGCGCCAGTATAACAGAGCTCTTCAGAACAGCCAGGGTGAAGGCACTGACGTTGCTCAGATTTTCTTAAAACCACTTATCTCCCAGTACCAGAAGTGGGGAGATCCTGCATTGATCTTCGGTCTTTGTCTTGCAAGAGAGGGTCAGTTCAAGAGAGCTGAAGGAAGCCTCATGTTTGCAATTCAGGGCGTTCTTGGTACTGAGCAGTATCTTACAATTGCACAGGAAGCTTTGAGAATGGTAAGAGAGGATATTAAGAATCCTCCGGCAGACCTTCCGCCTGCAGATATCGCAGGAAAGCTTAAGAATGCGCAGATGGCTTCCGGTTCTTCACCGGCTGCCAGAGCCAACTTCCAGGCGCCTATTCTTACAAAGGCACAGAAGACTTCAGAAGCTCCCCAGATGGCATCTTCAAAGGAAAGAAGAGATATCCTGATGCGTTCCGGTGGAGTCGCGGATGAGCTCCCTGATGATTCAATTGATATCGAAGATGTAAAAACTCCTCGCGAGAGAATGAAAAATTTAGTCGTTATTGGCGTGATAATTCTGTCAATGTCACTAGTGACGCTACTCATCATATTTGGTATTATTCCTCTAGTAAAACATATTGAAGCCGGTGGTGAGGCTCAGGACAGGCTTGAGTATCTGCACAGAGAGTTTTACAGGAACAGGTTCGACCCTGAAGTTTCTGCTCTCGTAAGTGCTTATGAATCAAGCTATGGAACGATCAGCACACAGGGCATGCCTAGCGATACAGCAAGGCACACTATAGATATTGAACCTGAATCGCAAGTCGAAGAAGAGACGACTACTACCGAACCCGAATCGACTGAACTGACAGCGTTTACAGCGGCTGCAACTACTGCGTCTCAGGCTCAAGGAGCGGAACAATGAACTATATAAGTACAAGAGGATATGAAGGTAAGTTTACTTCTAGCGAAGCGATAATCAGGGGAATCGCTCCTGACGGTGGCCTTTTCGTCCCTGAGACGATCCCGATGCTTACAAAAGAAGACTTGGAAGCTATGCAGACAATGCAGTTCTATCAGCTTTCTGCTTTTGTTCTTTCCAAGTTCCTTACAGATTTTTCTGAAGAAGAACTTCTTGAATATACAAGACAGGCTTATGCTGAAGAGAAGTGGGGAGAGAATCCCGTACCTCTCGTTCAGATGAACGAATATAACGACAGAGAATACATTTTAGAGCTCTGGCACGGACCTACGTGTGCATTTAAGGATGTTGCATTGCAGCTCCTTCCTCACCTTATGACTGCTTCTGCTAAGAAGACAGGTACAAACAAGAAGATTTGTATTCTTACTGCTACATCTGGCGATACCGGTAAGGCTGCTCTTGAAGGATTCAAGGATCTTCCCGGAACAGAGATCATCGTTTTCTATCCTACAGGCGGCGTATCTGAAGCTCAGAAGCTCCAGATGGTTACAACCGGTGGTGCGAATACTCACGTAATCGCTGTTAATGGTTGTTTTGACGACGCTCAGACAGGTGTAAAGAAGATCTTCGGTGATGCTGAACTCGCAGCAACTCTTGAGAGCAATGACATCATGTTGTCTTCTGCTAACTCAATCAACTGGGGAAGACTGGCACCTCAGATTGCTTATTATGTATATTCATATGTTGAGTTGATCAGAAAGGGCAAGATGGACCTTACTGAATCATTCAACATCGTTGTACCGACAGGCAACTTCGGTAATATCCTTGCAGCATGGTTTGCAAAGCAGATGGGCATTCCGGTAAAGAAGCTTATCTGTGCATCCAACCGCAACAAGGTTTTGTGCGACTTCTTCTCAAGCGGTATCTACGATCGCAACAGAGAATTCTTCAAGACCACATCTCCTTCAATGGATATTCTTATTTCTTCCAACCTCGAAAGACTCCTTTATGAGGTTGCAGATAAGGATTCCGTTAAGGTAACTGAATGGATGACCCAGCTCAACAAGGACGGCAAGTATACTGTTGATAAGGGCACACTGAAGACACTTCAGAGATTGTTCGTTGGTGGATTTGCTGACGAGACAGGTGTATCAAAGACAATACTTGAGGTATACGACCGTACAGATCACGTAATCGATCCTCATACGGCAGTAGGCTTCAATATTTACGGAAGATATCACACAAGATCCGGTGACGATAGCAAGACAGTCTTCGTGTCTACGGCTTCACCGTTTAAGTTCGCACCGGCAGTTATGGATTCGTTGAGAGGAGCTGGCTATTCCGATAACAAGTCCATACCGGATATCATCGCTGAACTCTCTGAGGAGAGCGGTCTCCAGATTCCGCAATCCATTTCCGAACTTCCATCTTTGGAGGTAAGACACAAGGATGTTATCGAGAAGGAACAGATGAAAGATATTGTGTGCAATATTCTTCTCTAATAATTTGTAGACTAAGGCTTTTTCTTCCGCAGAAAGAGCCTTTTTTATAAGAGGGAGCAATGTATATGAAACGTTATCTTGTTTTAGAAAACGGCAATGTTTACGAAGGAACGGCGATCGGTGCCGAAGGTTCTGTCATTTCAGAGATTGTATTTACAACTGCAATGACAGCTTATCTCGAGACTCTGACTGACCCCAGCTACAAGGGACAGACAGTAGTTCAGACTTTCCCCCTGATTGGTAATTACGGAATAATTACTCCTGACATGGAAAGTGATAAGGTCAATGTCTCAGGCTATATCGTTAGGGAAGTCTGTGATTATCCTTCAAATTTCAGATGCGAAAAGGACCTCGATTCCTTCCTTAAGGAACAGGGCATTCCCGGAATATCAGGCATCGATACAAGAGCTCTTACTAAGTGCCTCAGAGAGTCAGGTACAATGAATGGCGCAATCTGCTATGCACCTGATGAGTTCAGTATTGACCAGATCAAGGCATATAAGATTAAGGATCCCGTTTCTGAAGTTACGACCAAGGAAGAAGAGATCGTTGAAGCAAAAGATGAAGTAAAGTTCAAGGTCGCTATGTTTGACTTCGGTATTAAGAGAAATATCGCGAGAGAACTTGCCAAGAGAAATTGCGAAGTACATATTCTCCCTGCAGATACTGATGCATCAAAGGTTAAGGAACTCGCACCTGACGGAATCTTCCTTTCAAACGGTCCTGGAGATCCTGAGGATAACGTCAAGGCAATTGAGACCATCAGAGAATTGAAGGATTGTGGCACTCCTATCATGGGAATCTGCTTAGGTCACCAGCTTCTCGCACTTGCACACGGCTTTAAGACATCAAAGCTCAAGTACGGCCACAGAGGTGCGAACCACCCTGTAAAGAACCTTGAGACGGGAAGAGTTTATATTACATCCCAGAACCATGGTTATCAGGTAGAGAGCAACTCAATTGATGAGAGTATTGCAAAAGTATTGTTCGTTAACGTAAATGACGGAACAAACGAAGGAATCAGATATCTCGATAAAGCTGCTTGTTCAGTACAGTTCCACCCGGAAGCTTGTGGTGGTCCGAGAGACACAGAATTTCTTTTCGATATGTTTATAGACATGATGGAAGACAGGAGGAATAAATAATGCCGCTTGATAAAACAATTCGCAAAGTACTTGTAATAGGTTCAGGTCCTATCGTAATCGGTCAGGCAGCTGAGTTCGACTACGCCGGCACACAGGCTTGCAGAGCTCTTCGTGAGGATGGTATTGAGATCGTTCTTCTTAACTCCAACCCTGCTACTATCATGACAGATAAGTCAATGGCAGATAAGATCTACATCGAGCCTTTGACACTTACAACAGTTAAGAGAATCATCGAGACAGAGAAGCCTGACTCAATCCTTTCCGGACTTGGTGGACAGACTGCTCTTACTCTTTGCATGCAGCTTGCAAAAGAGGGATTCCTTGAGTCACACGGCGTAAAGCTTTTAGGTTCTTCACCTGAATGTATCGACAAGGCAGAAGACCGCCAGATGTTTAAGGATACGATGGAAGCAATCGGTCAGCCCTGCATTCCTTCAAAGGTTGTAACAACTGTTGAAGATTCACTCGCATTCGCTGAAGAAATCGGCTATCCGGTAATCGTCAGACCTGCATTCACATTAGGCGGAACAGGCGGCGGTATTGCTAAGGACAGAGATGAGCTTTATGAAATCTCAAGAAACGGTCTCGCTTTATCACCTATCACACAGGTCCTCATCGAGAGAGGTATCGCAGGCTGGAAGGAAATCGAGTTCGAAGTTATCAGAGATAAGGATGGTAACGTAATTACTGTCTGCTCAATGGAGAACCTTGACCCCGTCGGTGTTCACACAGGTGACTCAATCGTTATCGCGCCTGTTGTAACACTTTCTGATAAAGAGTATCAGATGCTCAGAACAGCTTCACTCAACATCATTGAGGCGTTGGGCGTAGAAGGTGGATGTAACTGCCAGTTCGCACTCAACCCTAATTCATTTGAATATGCTGTTATCGAGGTTAACCCGAGAGTTTCAAGATCTTCAGCACTCGCTTCCAAGGCTACAGGTTATCCGATTGCCAAGGTTGCTACAAAGATCGCTATCGGTTACAGACTCCATGAAATCGTTAATGCTGTCACAGGTCATACATATGCTGCATTCGAGCCTGCTTTGGACTATGTAGCAGTTAAGTACCCGAAGTGGCCTTTCGATAAGTTCGTATATGCGAAAAGAAATCTTGGCACACAGATGAAAGCAACAGGTGAAGTCATGGCTATCTCGGATTCTTTCGAGAGTGCTTTGATGAAGGCTGTAAGAGGTGCAGAGATTTCAGCTGATACACTCCACCTTAAGAAGATGGAGGAAGTTCTTGACGAAGATCTTATGGAGCGTTGCGTAACTCCTACAGATGAGAGACTTTTCTATGTAGCTGAAGCTATCAGAAGAGGCGTTGAGATAACTAAGATCAACGAAGAGACAAAGATCGATCTGTGGTTCCTTTCCAAGATCAAGAACCTTATTGATTTCGAAAAAGAGATCACCGGTAAGGAATTGTCTTTCGACGAATATGTAAAAGCGAAGAAACTCGGATTCACAGATAAGGCAATCGAGAGAATTACAGGCAAGAAGGTCACATATGAACTCAAGCCTACATTCAAGATGGTTGATACCTGCGCAGGCGAGTTCGAGGCTCATACACCTTACTTCTATGCAACATTCAACAGCCCTGAAGCAGGTGGTGAGAATGAAGCAGACTTCGAGAAGGATGGCGATAAGGACAAGAAGACAGTAATCGTTTTCGGTTCCGGCCCGATCAGAATCGGTCAGGGTATCGAGTTCGACTATGCTGCTGTTCACTGCGTACATGCCTTGAGAAATCTCGGCTTCAGAGTAGTCATTGTAAATAACAACCCTGAGACTGTATCTACTGACTTTGATACCGGCGACAGACTCTATTTCGAGCCTTTGACACCTGAAGATGTAATGAACATCGTAAATCAGGAAAAGCCTTATGGTGTAGTCGTAGCATTCGGTGGACAGACTGCAATCAAGCTTACAAAGACTCTCTCTGAGAATAATGTAAACATCATCGGAACATCTGCTGATTCAATCGATATGGCAGAAGACCGTGAAAGATTCGACGCACTCCTCGAGCGCCTTGGTATCGCAAGACCTAAGGGTTATTCAGTACTTACTCTTGAGGAAGCTTTGAAGGCTGCAAATACTCTTGAATATCCTGTCCTCTTGAGACCGTCTTACGTTCTTGGCGGTCAGAATATGATCATCGCCTTCAATGACGAAGATGTTAATGAGTACATGCGAATCATTCTCGCTCAGGGCATCGAAAACCCTGTCCTCATCGATAAGTATATCCAGGGCAGAGAGATTGAAGTTGATGCTATCTACGATGGTAAGGATGTCCTCATTCCTGGCCTCATGGAGCACGTAGAGCGTGCAGGTATTCACTCCGGTGACTCTATCGCGATGTATCCTGCAAAGCATATCTACGATGATATGTACAAGAAGCTCACAGATACAACAATTGACCTTTGCGAAGGCCTTAAGTCAACAGGTATCGTTAATATCCAGTACATCGTTAAGGACAACAGAATCTATGTAATCGAAGTTAACCCCAGAGCTTCAAGAACTGTACCTTACATGAGCAAGGTTACAGGCATTCCGATGGTCGATGTAGCTATCGAAGTAAGCCTCGGAACAAAGCTTGCTGACATGGATTACGGTACCGGCTTCTACAGACAGTCACCTTATACAGCAGTTAAGGTTCCTGTTTTCTCATTCGAAAAACTGACTGACGTAGATACTCAGTTAGGACCTGAAATGAAGTCAACAGGTGAGGTTCTTGGTGTCGGAAGAAATCTTTCCGAAGCACTTTACAAGGGACTTGTTGCTGCAGGTTACAAGATGTATAAGCGCGGTGGTGTCTTCATCACAGTAAGAAACTCTGACAAGATGGAGATCGTTGAGATTGCTAAGAAGTTCGATTCTATGGGCTTCACACTTTATGCGACACACGGAACGGCAGAGGCTCTCAGACTTTCAGGCCTTGAAGTTACTGCTGTATCGAAGATCCACGAATCCGATGAGAATAATACAATGAGCCTTCTCGAAAGCGGAAAGATCAATTACATCATTTCCACTTCTGCAAAGGGCAGACTCCCTGCAAGAGACTCAGTTAAGCTTCGTCGTCGTGCGGTTATGCTCGGAATTCCCTGCCTTACAGCTGTTGATACTGCAGATGCTTTGGCTGACTCCTTGATGAGCCAGTTCTCTGAGATCAATACAGAGCTTGTTGATATCAATAACATGCGTGATAAGCGTCGTAAGATCAACTTCACTAAGATGCAGGGCGCAGGTAACGATTATATCTACATCGACTGCATGGAGAGCATGGTATCTTCACCTGAGTCACTTTCAGTTTATATGAGTGACAGACACTTCGGTGTAGGTGGTGACGGTATCGTTCTCATCGCACCTTCAAAGGTTGCTGACTGTAGAATGATCATGTACAACCTTGACGGCTCTGAAGGCATGATGTGTGGCAACGCTATCAGATGTGTTGCAAAGTACATGTACGATGAGCGCGAACACAAGAAGAAGCACATGAAGATTGAGACAAAGAGCGGTATCAAGAAGCTCGAGCTCATGACATCAGGCGGTAGTGTAGTCAGAGTAAAGGTTGACATGGGTAAGGCTGAGCTTTGTCCTGCAAAGATTCCTTGCACACTTCCGGGTGATACAGCAATCAATGTGCCTGTAAAGATCGACGGCGAAGAATATAACATCACTGCAGTTTCCATGGGTAACCCTCACGCAGTCGTATTTACTGATCGTGTAGATGTTATGAATCTCGAAGAGATCGGACCCAAATTCGAATTCTCTACAGATATCTTCCCTGAAAGAGTCAATACAGAGTTCGTTAAGGTAATCGACGATCACACTCTCAAGATGAGAGTATGGGAGAGAGGTTCAGGCGAGACAATGGCTTGCGGAACCGGCGCATGCGCTACTGTAGTTGCAGCCTGTGAGAATGGCTACTGCAAGAAGGGTGAAGATATCAGAGTAATCCTCAAGGGAGGAAATCTCATTATCAGATATACCGACGAAGCTGTTTACATGACCGGCAACTGCGCAAAGGTTTTCAAGGGCTACATGGAGGTCTGATGGACCAGTCCGCTAGAACTTTTAAAGCTGCTATTTTCGATATGGACGGACTGATCCTTGATTCTGAAAGGACAGTCCTAAATATCTGGGAAAAGATAGGCGAAAAATATGGCTTTGAAAATATCCGCGCCTATGGAATAAGCGTTATCGGAAAGAATAAAAAAGCTACTATCGATGAGTTCGAGCGAGTATACGGTGAGTCGGGCGTGCCCTATGAAAAAGAATTAAGGGCAGTCTATAACGAGATGGCTCAAAAGGGAGAAGTTCCGTTAAAACCGAATACTCTGGAACTCCTGAATGCCATGAAAAGTGCTAGCATGAAGATTGCGATTGCATCTTCTTCAACAAGAGAAGAAATAACTTCACAGCTTGGGCCGTTAGGTGCTCTGGAGTTGTTTGATGCAATTGTAAGTGGAGACCAGGTTACAAGATCCAAACCCGATCCGGAGATCTTCCTTAAGGCCTGTGATGCTCTGAATGTAAAGCCGGAGGAGTCTTTAGGACTTGAAGATTCATATAACGGAGTAAGATCGTGTAAGGCGTCCGGCCTTTATACGATCATGGTTCCTGATCTGATAGCACCTAATGATGAGATGAAAGAACTGGCAGACATCATTCTGCCTTCGCTCAAAGACGTTCAGGCTTTTTTGAATCTCAAGTGATTATTGTTATATAAGTAGTTCAGCACGGATGCGCCGATGATGATCGCGTATCCGATTATGCTGATCCAATCCGGAATCTCACCTAAAACTATCAAGCCCAACAATGCGGTAAAAATAACCGTCGAATAATCATAAATAGAAATCTCTTTTGCAGGGCATGCGGCATAAGCCGAAGTAATGAATATCTGGCCGAAGCAGGCAGCGACGCCTGTCATTATGCAGTAGAAAAACTGAATCGGAGTTATTGGCTGATAGGTGAAGATGATAAATGGTATCAGTGCTATACATGAGAATGTCGAAAAGAAAGCCACTACGACAATTCCGCGTTCACCCTTAAGTGTTGCTCTCCTGAGGAATGTATACGCAATACCTGCAAAGATACCGCCAATGAGCGCGACAATCAAAGGAAAGATCGATTCGCTTCCTGCACCGAGTGTTCCAAATATAAAAGAAGGCTTTACAACAAAAGCTGCACCGACAATGGCAATCAAGATTGCTGCCCACTGAAATGCATCGGCAGTTTCTTTAAGTACTATTATCGAAGTCAGTATCGCAAAGAACGGTGAAAGCTTGTTGAGCATCATGGCATCTGACATATTGGTGTGGGAAATCGCATAGAAGTTTGCAATAACTCCAACTGTTCCAAAAGTTGCTCTAAGCAATATGCTCGGAAATGCCTCTTTCTTGATCTTGAACTTTTCAGGAGATCTTGCAAGAAGCACATACGACATCACGATAGCCACGAGGTTCCTGAAAAATGCTTTCTGGAAGACAGGCATATCTCCTGCAAGACTGATAAATAAAGCCATGCACGCGAAAGAGAAGGATGAAAACAGAAGATAGACAATGCCTCTCTTCTTCGGTGATAGTTTGTCCAGAAACTTAACTCTCACAGGCGTTACTCTTTTCGAATTCTTTAAAAATAAAAATAAAGCAAGAAACCCGGTCTGTCCATACGATAATGCTTGGTCATTTCGCAGATTGACACTTCCTATATACCCCAATAAAATGATTGAGTTGTGCAAATATTATAATCTAGAGGTAATTATGCTTAGAGTTGGCGTTTTAGGCTGCGGAATAATAGCAGCAAAAGTCTGTGACAGCCTTAAAGGAAATGCGAAAGTAGCAGTAGCCGGAGTTGCTTCCAGAGACAAGAAAAAAGCTAAGGCGTTTGCTTCAGCTCATTGTCCTGATGCAGTTATTTATTCCGGTTATGAAGCACTTGCCAAGTCTTCTGACATTGACCTCATTTATATTGCAACACCTAATACATTCCATTACGAACATGCGATCATGTGCATCAAAGAGCGTAAGAATGTCCTTATCGAGAAGCCTTTTGCAATGAGCCTTGAAGAGACGGAGAACATCTTTTTCGAAGCTAAGAACAGAGGCGTTCTGGTAGCTGAAGCAATGTGGACTTCTTATCTCCCGCTCCACAAAGTCGCTTTGGATTGGATAGCAGAAGGTAAGATTGGCCAGGTAAAGTATGTTACCGCGAACCTTGGTTACGCTATTGAGAATGTGCCGAGACTTAAAAGTCCGACTTTAGGCGGCGGCAGCTATCTTGATCTTGGCGTATATACCACGAATTTTGCACTCTCATTCATGGGTGATGATCTGAAAGTATCGAATGTATTTGTCAGAACAAATGATGAGGGTGTCGATCGCGACATAACTTATTCTCTGGAGACCGAAGATGGAAGCATACTTGGTAATTTTTATGTTACTATGTGTGCCAACACAGACAAAGATGGTGCGATCATAGGCGAGAAGGGCAAGATCAAGTTTGTTAATATTAACAACTATCGCAAGGTGTCGCTCTATTCTCCTGATGATGTGCTTTTGGATGAGAAAGAACCGGAAGGCGATTTCCTTCACGGTTATGTATATGAGTTTGAGTCTTGTGCAAAGGCTATTTCGGAGGGACGCATCCAGGCTACCGAGATGCCTTGGAGCAGAACTGTGAATATTGCAAAGCTGAGCGATGCAATTCGCTCTGTATATATAGAAGGGTGAAGAATATGACTAATTTAGAATCAAAGCAGACCAAGAACAGGAAGCTTATCAGGTTCATCGTTTTTAACGGAATCATTGCAGCTATCTATATCGTTCTTACTTATTTCCTCGCGCCGATTTCCTATGGCCCGATTCAGGCGAGAGTCTCTGAGACTATGACCATTTTCCCGATTTTTTCCGCGAACATGATCCCCGGTCTTGCTGTAGGCTGTCTCGTTTCAAATCTTTTGAATCCTGAGAACCTCGGTCCCGTAGACATTATCGGCGGCACACTCGCAACTGTTCTTGCAGGTGTTGTATCCGCAATCATCGGCAAGAAGAATAAGTGGCTCGGAATTATTCCGCCCGTTCTCTTTAACGGACTCATCGTTGGCGGATATCTTCCTTTCCTTTTGTTTGATACAGTTACCTGGAAAGAAGTAGTATTTACAATGTTGACAGTAGCAGGCGGTGAAGCTGCTGTATTGGTTGTATTAGGACTTCCTCTCATTGCAGTAATGGAAAAGACTGGATTAAAGAACAAATTACCATGACACAATACTTCGAAGCAAACCCGACAACCCCTTCCGATCGCAGAGTGATTCCGTACAGAATGAACGGAATCAACTTTGAGTTCTCCACAGATTCTTCCGTCTTCTCTCGAAAAGAAGTCGACTTCGGAACGAATCTTCTTATCGACACTATGGTAAAGGACATCAAGTCAAGAGGTCCTAAGGCTGAACGCTTTCTGGATTTGGGATGCGGAGTAGGTATCGTCGGAGTTGTAATGAAGTCATGCTTTATGGCTTTCGATGTAACGGGTGTTGATGTTAATACCAGAGCTGTTGCTCTTGCAAGAGAAAATGCTGCAGATAACGGTGTTAATTGCAAATTCATTTCGAGCGATATTCTTTCCGGTGTGAAAGATGAGCATTTCGACATTATCGCAACTAATCCTCCGGTAAGAGCCGGTAAGAAGACCGTCTTTGACTTTTACGAGCAGTCTTTCGAAGCTTTAAATCCGGGTGGATATATTTATGTCGTTCTTCAGCGCAAGCAGGGAGCTCCTTCAACTATGGACAAGTTAACTGAGCTCTTCGGCAATTGCGAGACACTGTCTATTGACGGCGGCTACAGGGTAATGAGGTCAAGAAAAGAATGAGTCTGCCTTATCCCTTCATCGATTCATATCTGATGTTTTTCATCTACAGCTTTATCGGCTGGGTTGTTGAAGTCGTCTACTATGGAATCACAGAAGAGAAATTCATAAACAGAGGATTTCTTGCAGGTCCCCTTTGTCCCGTTTACGGATTAGGTTTCTATGCTGCAATCTGGATTTTCGAGCCTCTGAGCAATAATTTCTTCGTTATATTCTTCGGAATGGCAGCTGCTTGTACAATTGTAGAGCTTATTGCCGGAATTATTCTTTATCACGCATTCCACATGCGTTGGTGGGACTATTCAGATTACAAACTTAACTTCAGAGGATATATCTGCCTGAGATTCTACATTTATTGGGGTATTGCTGCTTCGCTCGGTATTTATGTACTTCACCCGATGGTAAAGCTCTTTATCTCAAATATTCATCAGTATGGAAAAATCGGTGTTCTGATATTCTTTACAGTTCTGCTTCTTATAGACTTGATTACAACGGTAATCACTATCGTGGGAGTACGTAAGAAGTTCGAAACGATGGAAAAAGTTGTCTCCGGTACTAAGGCTGTTTCCGACATTATCGGCTCACAGATCTACGGCGCAGTAGATACTCTTGTTACTGTATCTGAGCCCACAAGAAATCACTACGAACAGTATCGTAAGCTCATAGACGAGAACAGAAAGCAGGAAAAGGAACTTGCAGCTCAGCACAGAGCTGAGGAAAAAGCTTTTGCAAATCAGTTTACTGCAGCAGAGAAAGAAAGTCTGAGAATTGCAAAAGATCAGGCGGTAGATAAGGTCGGTTCGTTAATCAGCTCATTTAGAAAAAACGAGAAGCGTATTGTCAGAGTTGTCAAAGTAAGATCAACTGACGCCGGCGCTGCCGTCATGAGATTTATCAAGAGAAGAACTGAGAATAACGATGGTGAGGACCTTTTCGAGTCGGATGAGAATGATATGCCTTTGAAAAAGGCCTGATAAATCCATATAATATTCTAGTCAAAATAAAGGAGGCATAATATGTCATCAGCATGTGATAGTTGCCCGTCAAAGAGCGGTTGCACATCTCAGGACAATTGCCCTTCGGCAAAGGGTCCTGTAAAAGATCCCCTCGCAGCTGGATCTTCAATTAAGACAGTAATCGGCGTAGCAAGCGGAAAGGGTGGCGTAGGCAAGTCTTTCGTTACTTCAGTTCTTGCTGTACAGCTTGCAAGAAAAGGCTATAAGGTCGGCATCATGGATGCTGATATCACCGGACCTTCAATTCCTCAGTCCTTTGGTCTCACTGAGAACTTAAGAGCTACAGATGAGCAGTTGATTATTCCTGCAGAGACTTCCACCGGAATCAAGGCAGTAAGCGTTAACCTCGTTCTCGAAAATAAGGAAGCTCCTGTAATCTGGAGAGGACCTGTTCTTTCCTCACTCCTCAAGCAGTTCTGGGGTCAGGTAAACTGGGGTCCCTTGGATGTCCTTTTGCTCGACATGCCTCCGGGAACAGGTGACGTTCCTCTCACATTATTCCAGTCAATTCCTGTTGACGGAATCGTCCTCGTTGCAACCAGCCAGGACCTCGTTTCCATGATCGTTAATAAGGCACGCAACATGGCATCCATGATGCAGGTTCCTGTACTCGGCATGGTAGAGAATATGAGCTATGTTAAGTGCCCTCACTGCGGTGATGAGATCAGACTTTACGGCGACGGCTCTGCAATTGAGAAGTCTGCTGCTGAAATCGGTTCAAAGGTATTGGATAAGCTCCCGTTGGATCCTGAAGTTACAAAGCTGGTTGACTCCGGTAATGTAGAGAAGGTAAGCGTGGATCTCCTTACCGGCGCAACAGAGATGATTGAAGAGTTGATCAATAAGTGAGAAAGAGATTTCTTGCACAGGCCTTAGCCTTAGTTCTTTGTTCTGTTCTTCTTTTCGGCTGTTCGAAACCTGCTGATGAGAATCCCCTAATGACCTATTTGGGTGATTATTCATATAGCGATTCGGCAGTGTGCATGGTTTACGAACGCATAGAAGGTGAAAAGGACGAAGAAGGTAATCCACTCTACGGAATTCAGTATCGCAAGATTAATGATCTGAATGGGCTTCTGGCTTCAGGCAGCACGATTCTTATCTATTTCTACAGTTCAATGGACAACGGAAGTGCGTTAATTACTGCGTCCGTCGAAGAGATGGCGAGCGAGTATAACGGTCAAATGACGGTCGTAATGCTCGATGCGATGCAGTACAGAGCACTTGTCGAAAAGTACGACATCGAAGCTGTTCCTGAGTTCATTCTGAAAAAGAATGGGGAATCCGATAAGGTTTTCGGCGCGTTCAAGTACGATTACTGGACTGTTGGAGACGTCGTGTATTGGCTTAATGAAAACGGTATAAAGTGAAAAAACTATGAGTAATATCATTTCGATAAGCACCATTGGTCAGGATTCTCACAGATTCGGTGAACCTTGCGGTGATACAGTAATCAGACTAGGTGGAGTAGACATCCCTTTCGATAAGCCCATTGAGGCAAATAGTGATGGTGATGTTGTATACCATGCGATTACAAATGCGATTTCAGGATTTACCGGTGTAAATATCCTTGGTGGTGAAGCTGACAAACTTTGCCTCGAAAAAGGCATTAAGGACAGCAGAGTCTTCCTCGAAAAGGCTCTGGAATATCTGACTGAAGGAAAGGTAGTTCACTGTTCATTAACGATAGAATGTCTCAGACCGAAGCTGATGCCTCATATACCTAAGATGAAAGAGGCGATAGCAGATGTGCTGAAGATTCCTTCAACATCTGTCGGAATTACAGCTACGACAGGTGAAGGACTTACGGAATTTGGCCGTGGTCAGGGAATCCAGGTATTCTGCATACTGACTTTTACAAAAGAGATTTAATGAGAAGGGGTGCTTAACGGCACCCCTTATTTTGAAATTGATTACTTAGTTCTCTTCGCGTTTCCTGATGATCTCAGAAGCAAAAGCGATATCTTCCGGAGTCGTTATCTTGAGATTGGAATAAAGTCCTTTGGTGAGATAGACATCCAATCCGTAAATAGTGGCAAGAGCAGTATCGTCGGTGGCTGAGATTCCTTCTTCTAAAGCTCTCGAATAACAGGTGCAAATGTCTTTGTATCGGAACCCCTGTGGAGTGAGAATCTCGTAGAATTTGGACCTGTCAGGAGTGCTCGTAACTTTTACCTCACCGGAAGGGAGGATGTCGACTTCTTTCAATGTATTCTTGACAGGTACTGCGGAAGCGCAAACTGTGTGATCCATAAGTCCATCGATGCATGCAGTTATCTCTTCTGCTGTTACAAGACAACGAGCTCCATCGTGAACCAGAACTAAGTCTTCGCCGTCAGCATCCTGAATAGAGCCAAGGCCTAATGAAACTGATTCGGTCCTGGTATCACCACCTAAAGTGAAGTGGACATCCAGGTCGGAGAAATGCTCTGCACAAATCGACTTAAGCGTATCCATAAGATCAATTGTCGTTACAAGAACGATTCTATATTCCATATCGGAATAATTAGATCTGGCGATATCTGCGATGGCATTCAAAGTCCTCAAAATAACCGGCTTGCCTTCGACATTCCTCATAAGCTTAGGCAGTCCTTCGCCCATTCGTGTTCCGCTTCCTGCGGCAGGTATAAGAAAATAACACTTGCGGTTCATAAATATCTCCTGTTATGAGAACAGTATATCAACTGCCTCTTTGAGGTTGTCGGCATATATGAATTCCGGAGCTGCGTTGCCACCGAAGACATCCGAAGATGCATTTTTAAGTTCTTTCTCAAGAGCATCTTTTGCACTTCCGGGAAGGACGACTGTAGTTATGCCGAGTCTGGAAGATGCCATACATCTCCTTAAAATTCTTGATACAGGTCTGATCTCACCGGACAATCCAACTTCACCCAATATCAGAGTGTTGGGCCTGACGCTTACACCACGAGCGGAAGAAACAGCTGCCATGCAGACTGCAAGATCTGTCGCGGGATCCGATACTTTGAGTCCTCCGATAACATTAACGAAGCAGTCCTTAGTGGTAAGTCCAAGCTTCAAAAGCTTTTCACATACAGCGAGAAGCATTAATACTCTGCCTCTTTCAGGTCCTGACGTCATTCGCTGTGGATTGGGATAAACGCTCTCGGCACAAAGGGCCTGTACTTCTATCGTCAGTGCATCATTACCTTCAAGCGTTGAAGTAAGGACTGATCCTGGACTGTTAAGCGGTCTGCCAGCAACAAGGAGCGCTTTGGAACTGTCGACGGGGATAAGACCTTGCTCGCCCATTTCGAAAAAGCATATCTCATTAGATCTTCCGAAACGATTCTTGGCAGACCTTATGATTCTGTATCCGCCGGTAGCATCACCTTCAAATCCGAGAACGGTATCGACCATATGCTCGATTGTCTTGGGGCCTGCGATAGAACCGTCCTTTGCAATATGACCGACCATGAGAATCGTAATGTTATTCGTCTTGGCAATCCTGATAAGACCGGCAGCAACTTCGCGGATCTGCGCAACACCGCCGGGCGTTCCTGCCACCTGTTCAGAATAAAGAGTCTGAATGGAGTCAATTATCGCAAGACAAGGCTTATGTGCTTTGAGTTGTTCTGCAATTGCTTCGAATCGAGTCTCGCCACAGATAAGAATATCGCGCTTGATCTTAAGTCTTGAAGCTCGCATGCCAATCTGAGCAGGAGATTCCTCACCCGAAATATAGAGAATATCGCCCTCGCACTTATAGGAATCTGCAAGCTGAAGGAGGATCGTGGATTTACCGATGCCGGGCTCACCTGCAACCAGTGTAACGGAACCTTCAGTGATTCCGCCACCGAACAGGTTATCAAGACTGGGAATACCCGTAGAATGTCTCTTATAATTCTCTTTGCCGGCTTCGCTGAGTCTTACGGTAACAGCTGAATCCGTCCATGAATACTGATTGGCAGTAAATGCAGGTGCGTCAACCTTCGCCTTGGCAGGGGCCTTTGCTGCCGGTGCTTCGACAAAAGTATTGCGCATGCCGCAACCAGGGCATAATCCCATCCATCCGGTTATCTCATAACCGCATTCCTTACAGAAAAAAGTAGCCTTCTTTGCCATAATAATATCCGTCCCGGTTTTTCTTACCAGAATTATAGCAAAGGTTAACTTCTAATAATGGGACAATTATGGCCTTTTACAGAGTTTTGAAGAATTCGCAAGCCTTAATTGTATTCTCGTATGAACCGAATGCTGTGAGACGGAAGTATCCTGCACCGTTTGCACCAAAGCCTTCGCCGGGTGTTCCTACAACACCGAATCTGTTGAGAAGTGAGTCGAAGAATTCCCAGCTGCCCATGTTATCAGGACACTTGAGCCAGATATAAGGTGAGTTAACACCACCTGTGTAATAAATGCCCTTGGATGAGAATACATCAGCCATCAAAGCTGCATTGCGCTTGTAGTAAGCGATGTTTGCCTTGCAGTCTTCAAGTCCCTGACCGGAAAGTGAAGCAGCTGCGCCCTTCTGTGTGACATAAGAAACGCCGTTAAACTTTGTTGCCTGACGTCTAGCCCAGAACTTTGAAAGCTTGATTCCATTGGATTCCAAAGCATCAGGAACAACTGTCCAGCCGCATCTTACACCGGTAAATCCGGCAAATTTAGAGAAAGAAGAGACTTCGACTGCACATGTATCTGCGCCGGGGATTTCATAAATTGTATGAGGCTTATCCTCTGTGATGAATGCTTCATAAGCAGCATCGAAAATGATCAAAGAGCCTGTCTTAATAGCGAAATCTACCCAAGCTGTGAGTCCTTCACGGCTGTAAACTGCACCTGTAGGGTTGTTAGGTGAGCAGAGGTAGATTATTGAAGGTTCAACTCCTTCAGCAGAAGGAGGAAGCGGAAGGAAACCATTTTCCTGGTTGCCTGCTGCGAATGAGATCTTTCTGCCGTTCATGAGGTTGGAATCTACATATACGGGATATACGGGGTCAGGGATAAGAATCGGGTTATCACCTAAAATGTCAGGAAGATTTCCCAAATCACTCTTGGCACCGTCAGATACATAAATTGAACCTGAAGGTACATCAACACCGAGATCCTTATAATGTGCGGAGATTGCATCTCTCAAGAAATCGTAACCGTATTCCGGCGGATAACCGTGGAATGTATCTTTGGAAGCCATCTCACGAACAGCTTCTTCCATTGCTGCAACGATTGACTGGGGAAGAGGAAGTGTTACATCACCGATACCCATTCTGATGATTTCGCGATCAGGATTTGCTGCCTGAAATGCTTTAACGCGCTTAGCGATATCAGAAAAAAGATATGTTTCTTTTACGTCAAGAAAATGGTTGTTTAATTTGATGTTCATGAGCTTACCTCTCCTGTTTTTTTGAACATTGTAACACCTGCAACGACGTCTTTAGCGAATTATGTTTTCGTACAAATGCACAAATAACTGTCTAAAATTCGCTATATAACTTTATTTAAGCGGGAGTATAATGAAATTGTTTCTTTTCGATGCTGTTGGTTGTTGCTGAACGGGGAATTGAAGTGAACAGTCAGTGGAATGCTTTTTATCCTGATAAATACATGAATCCTTCCACGGATACGGATGAGACTCTTTACATGCGTATCAGAAGAGCATGCAAACTGTATGCTGACAGAACGGCAATTGAATACGGCGTGAAAAAGTATACTTATTCAGCTCTTTTGGCAAAGATCGACGATGTAGCTTCGCGTTGGAAGAAAGTCGGCATTGTTCCCGGTGACAGAGTTTTGCTCATGATGGGCAATAACCCCATGAATGCAATCACTGTTTATGCGTTGGATAAATTGGGAGCTGCCGGAGCTATATCTATTCCGGTTCTTTCAACAGAAGATTTTGAGACTTATGCCAATGCTATCGGTGCAAAATATTGTGTTATGAGTTGCAACCAGTATTGGAATTATGCGCCCGTCTTGAAGAACACCCCAATAAAGACTGTTGTCATTGGAAAATACAAAGATCTGATCTCAGGTGTTGATAAGTTGATCCTTCCGTTTTACCCGCTTTCGGCTTACGATACGCCGAAGCCCCAATATGTTCCGGAAGGAATAAAACTCATTTACTGGAGAGATGTTAAGAATCTCATCCTCGATTTGTCTGAGCAGTCGTTTGAAGATTATGACAGAGATAACAACAGAACCGCTTTGTACTTGGTTGCAAACGAGGTTGGGGATAAAGTTGAGGCTGTTGGATTCAGTGGCAGAACATTGAACGTTGCTGCAAATATTGTAGAGATGGCCATCAAGGCGAATGAAGATGCGACCGGCAAACCGGCCAGGATGCTTTGCCTTAACGAGAGTTGCTTTACTTTCGGATTTGTTATCGGAATACACAGTGTTCTGTCTTTTGGCCAGAATGCATTGTTCTTTTCCTGGTTTAAGCACGACAGATTGTTCTTTGCGATTAAACACTATAAGCCGGATGTTCTCATCGGATATAACAACAGTGTTGCAAATATTAACAGAGCCGGATTGACGTCGGACATTCTCAAAAGCGTAGACAGGATCATCGTAAGCGGAGGGCTTCTGACAAGTAACCAGAAGGCTTCTCTTTTCGAGATTGCGAAATCTTCCGGAAGAAAACTTTCGGTTTGTTCGATCTTCGGCTGTGATGAGATCTTCGCGTATGTATACGGCCCATCAGATCTCCAAAGCGATAGATTATTGGGATTCCCTTTCCCCGGAGTAATGATGAGGATTGCAGACAGAGAGACCGGACTTGATGTTCCGGAAGGAACTGAAGGTGAAATTGCAGTCTGCACGCCTATTCCGGCAACGATGTTTACTAACGATGAACTATTGAACAGAAAGAATTACAAAAAGTCTCCTGATGGAAGAATCTGGTATTTCACCGGAAATATTGGAAAACAGGATGAGAATAAGATGTTTTATCTTATCGGCAGTAAGCATCGAGAAGTGCGAATTAACAGTTATCCTGTATATCCTGCCAAGGTGGATGAAGCGGTTCAGCTGACCGAAGGCGTTGTTGAATCCTGTACTCTGATCATTGACAGGGCGGAGGGACCTATTCTGGTTACAGCAGTTGTACCTGAAGGTGAATATCTTTTTGATAATTCCATGATGGAGAATCTCCGTGACCACATAACGAGTGAATGTGAGTTGATGCTTCCTGAAGCGATGAGGCCGTCCAGTATTATGTTTTTTGCTTCATTTCCCAGAAATCCCAAGGGCACAACTGATTATGAAGCTTTAAAGGTTAGGGTTGAGCAGCTCCTTGAAGAAGAAATATCAGATGAGGCAATAACAGAAGAAATGCTTCGCGATGCGCAAACCTGATTCTTTCGTGGTATTATTCTTTACAGCACATTAAGGGATAGTTATGTGCGTTTTATGGATAAAGGAGTTGAATTATGAAAAAGTTCTCAGTAAAAATCTGGGCTCTTGCGTTAAGCACGGCAATTGTACTTTCGGTTGCAAGCTGTTCAACAGGTGCTCCTCGTCATAAGGGAAGAGATACCAGCGGTGGCAGCAAAATTCATGCAGGAGAGACAGATGTAACTTATGGCACAGATCCGTCATCTGATCCTACATATTCCGGAAATTCGAACAATGGCAGCATAGTCACTTCGGATTCTCTTACATATCCGGATCATGTGGCTTCTTTTGATGAAGTTCACCCGAAGAGAGCTCCGGGTACAATCTCCGGAAATCAGGCAGTAAAAATGCTTTCAGAAGTCGAGATGGACATTCTCCATCACGAGATTGACTGTTATGCAGATGTAGAGATCCTTTTCGAGAATCCTGAAAAGTTTGGTTTCAATATCACAGATGCTACATGGGGTGATTTTGTTACTGTCGATCAGTACGATGACGAGAAGCAGTTCTACCAGACTCAGCTTGATAAGCTTCTCCAGATCAACTATGAGTCTCTCGTAAATGACGACAGACTTTGTTATGACAAGCTTGTTTACAATATCGAGGAGTCAATTTATTGCTATTCATTCACGGCATTTGAGTACTACACGATGATTTTTAATTATCTTGTAGGACCACAGTCTGAAGTGTTGTTCATCCTCGACGTCTATTCGTTTGATACAGTCGAAGATGCCGAAAAGTATATTGAACTCGTTAAGGATCTCGACAGATATTACGACCTTATGTGCGAGTATGAGGAGACCAGAGCGTCATTAGGTTTTGCATCTTCTGATACGAGTTACGAAGAAGCAGCAAAATCATTCGATAACCTTGTAAAGCAGAAGGATGACTGCTTTCTCTACGCATCATTTGAGGAAAGACTCGACAACATAAAGGGTTTATCCGCTTATGACAGAGCCAGACTTGTTGATGAACACGAGAAGGCGATGAAGGAAGTAGCTTTCCCTGAATTCCAGGAGTGTGCTGACCGCATGAGAAAGCTCAAGGGTTCAGGCGGAAAAGACGCAGGAATCTGTGAATTCAGAGGCGGTGAGGCATATTATGCAGCGCTTCTTAGAAGCAGATGCAACAGCGGTGCTTCAATTCAGGAGAGCATCAATGCAGTTGACACAGCGCTTGCTACTGTTCTTGCTGATTACACCAGAATTGCTTCTTCTGGCATGGACTGGTATAACGAATACTCAAAGCATGCATATTCCAAGGGAAGCCTCGAAAAGAATCTCGATTTCCTTACAGATGCTGTAAAGGCGGATTTCCCTGCAATTCCTCCTCATGAGTATTACACGATGGATGTTCCGAAGGTGTTTGAGGATAACTTCTCACCGGCAGCTTATCTCGGATATCATCTTGATAACTTCAATGCCAACCTGATCATCATCAACAACAAGAGTGCTAACAGCGACAAGGATTTCGGTGTTACGGTTGCTCACGAGGCTTATCCGGGACACATGTTCCAGTCTCTTTATACAAGATCTCACACGAAGCACCCTTACATGTATCTTGCTACATCAACAGGTTATAACGAAGGCTGGGCTACATATGTTGAGAATTACTCCATGAAGTATTATTCCGGCAATGGCGAAAGTGATGCGATGAAGCTCGTTCGTTATGAGTCTGAGATGACTCTTCTTGCAAGCACCAGAGTTGAGTTCGGAATTCATATGGAGAACTGGTCACTCAAGGATTGCGTAGATTATTTCAACACAATGGGATTCTCTGTTACCGAAGATTCTTTCAGACAGTTCTACACGCTGATCATTACTGATCCGGGTTATTATGCGAAGTATGGTATGGGCTTTATCTGGACACAGCAGACAATGGACGATATGAGAGCTAAGTTCCCGAATAAGACTGATAAGGAAATTCACACAGCATATCTGGATTCTCTTACAGGAACATTCGAGCAGATCAGAAAGAACATGGAGAGCACATTGAGCAAGTAAGCTCAAAACATCAGAATTAATGCCCCGCCGGCCGCGTCTGAATAAAGATGCAGTTGCGGGGCTTTTTTATGCCAAAACTCGAAAATTACCGTTATATTAAATTTATTATATATGGCTTGTGAAAATGAACGTTGTGATATAATTAACCTGAATATTTATACGGAGGACGGATCATGGCTACCTTGACAAGGCTTGCAAGCACGCTCACAGCGCGTTATTTTCCTTCCAGCTCATTAACTGATGCTTTCTATCTCGACGGCAGACTTTGCGGCAAGAGAGAGACCAGACAGGCTGATATTACGATTGATAAAGATGAGAGAGGTTTCTTCTTCTCATTGTTCACACACCCTACAATTGAAGGTTTTGAACCCGGAACAATTCCGCCTTTTGAACCTCAGCTCCGTGGCCTTTGCAACGAAGTAAAGAACGGACATAAAGAAATTGATGCAATGATCGAGAGGTTCCTTTCAACTGCTGTTGAAGTTGCCGGCACGACAAAGCTTATGGATAACGAGACAAGAGATCCTTATTTTTCAGGTGTCATCGTCAGAGATTCCGAAGCTTTCGCCGTAACAATCGGTGGCGGTCTTGCGTTCCTCTACAGAGACGATACAGTTTTCCCTCTTACAGATGCCGGCATCCCGATGGAACCCATCGATGCTTATGGCAACAGAGTTGGTGATTTCCAGTATTATTGTTCATCCAAGACAGCTAATGCTCTTTGGTCAAATTTCTTCACACTCACACCTGATGACTGCATCATCCTTTGCAACAAGGCTGTATACGAAGCATTAGGTCAGAGAGAAATCCTCAGAATCCTTACTGACGCAGAAGATCAGTGCGATGCAGCAGGCCTTATCCTTACTCAGGCTTCTGCAAGAATGCCGAATACTCCGATGCAGATTTCAATCTCATTCGTTGAGAGCGTTACCAAGGAAGAGAAGAGAGGCCTTTTCGGCAGAAAGAAGAAGAAGGACACTTACGAGAGCGAGAATCACGAGCTCTTAGAGTCTACAGTTGAAGGCGGTGAGGTTGGAGCTGCTGCAAAGGCAATTGCTGATGCAGGTTTTGTAAGCCTTACTCCTGAAGCTCCTGTTGCAGTTCCCGTTGCTACAGCTGTTCCTGCAGACGGTAGCGTTGCATTCGGCGATAAGGCAGGACAGCCTGAAGCACAGAAGATTCCTGATGCTGCTCCTGATTTCCCTGATAAGGTAGAGCCTGCCAAGGAGATTTCCGCAGAAGAAGCAATGCGCAAGATTTTCGGTGAGATGAAAGAATCTTCCGCCAGTGATTCTGAGGCAGTTGCCAAGGCTGAAGAAGCTGCAGCTTCTGAGTCACCTTTTGTTTTCAATATCGATGATTCCGATACAGTCGTAGCAGAGCCTAAGAAGGAATCTGTAATGGAGACAATTTCCACTACAGAATTTGCTCCTGATAAGTCAGATGATTCACCGACGAAGCCTGTAACTGATATCAATTCACTCCTGTTTACTGCAGGCGGTTCAGGAATTCTTGCTCAGGCAATCAATGACAGCAAGGACAAGGAAGTAGCTAAGGAGACATCAATTACAGATCTCAAGGAAGAGACTGTAATTCCGGTTATCCCTGCAGCACCTGCTGTAGCTCCTGTTGTTCCTGTCGTACCTGAGGCACCTGTAGTTGTACCTCCGGTTGCAGCTGCTACACCTGCTCCTGTTATCGTTGGCAAGCCCGATGAGATCGTATTCACAGCTGGTGAAGTTAAGGCTGACACAAGCGATTCAGATATCGTTGCAAATGCTGAAGATACATTCGATCCTTATGGAAAGGTAAGCTCACAGGAACTCAAGAATACTGCACCATTGGTATTCGGTGAGGATCTTGCTCCCAAGGCTGAGCAGGTACCTTCTGAAGAAGCTTCTTCAATTCCTGTACCTGAATACGAGATCAAAGAAGACAAGCCCGAGATTAAGGAAGAAGATAAGCTCGGAATTGATTTCCCTGAAGTAGAAAAGCCTGTCGAAGCAGTTAAGGAAACAGCTCCTGAAGCACCTGCTGCTCCGGTAATTGAAGAGGTAGTTCCTCAGGCAGCACCTGTTGCAACTTCTGACGATGATATCGTTCTCCCGTTCGGTAATGAGACAATTGCATTTGAAGAAACACAGCCTGCCAAGGTTGATGATATTCCTCCGATGCCTCTCTACGATTCAGATAATTACAACAATCCTGTGAATGCAGTAGGTTCAGAACAGAACATTTCAGAGCCTTTCAATAACGCTTCTGTATATGGCGATTATCAGGGTGTAGAAGCTCCTACGGAGGTTCCCCCTTATCAGCCCTATGGTGCAGAGTCTTTCTCTACTGCTGATCAGAGCAACTTTGGTACATATGGCAACCAGAATACTAATATGGGAGGTGCACCTATGGACTATAACGGATACCCTGATAACGGTAATGCCGGCAACGGATATGTTCCTGGTTACGATCAGGCTCCTCAGGGCGGATATGCTGATTATTCCAATGCAGGATATCAGGATCCTAATGCCGGTGCTTACGGCTATCAGCAGGAAGTTCCTCAGACAGGATATGGTGATTACGGTGCTCAGCAGGGATTCGGTGGTGAATATGCTGAACCTCAGGCATCCGCTTCTTCTTCTGCTTCACTCGATGAAGAGTGGTTCAATAACATTCTTGGCGTAGATGACAGCGGTGCTGTATATGGTGGAGAGCAGACATTCGGTTATAGTGCTCCTGTTGAAACAGCACAGCAGCCTGTAGTTGTTCCTGATCCTGCACAGCAGGCACAGTATACAAATCCCGGACAGACATCTTACAGACCTTCCGGTTCCGGCCCGAATAACAATGGCAAGCCTCAGGGAAGTGCACCTCGTACAAGTGCTTCTTCCGGTAAGAGCGGCAATGGCGGCGGCGGAAAGAAGATGAAGCTTAACCGCAACGGTTATATGTTCATTGCTTTCCTTGCTATCCTTCTTATCTGTATAGTTATTGTTATTTCTTTAATTGCAAAGGGCTGCAGCAAGAAGACAAAGCCTTCTGAAATTGTTACATCTTCTACAGAAGAGACATCAGAGATCACAACAACAACTACTACAACTCAGGCTACATTGCCTGATGCATCAGCTCCTATCGGATACTTCGTATTCTCCGACTATATCGGATACAGAACATGGTGGGATGTATTCCATTATGTATACGATATCGATATCGAGAAGAACAACGATCCTAGGATCACAATAATCATCACATATAACAAGCTTGACCCTGCAACCTATACAGGTCCTAACAGCGGAGATAAGCTCCTCTTGCCTCCTAAGGGTGTAATCACAGGTGAGATCCCGATTACATGGAACGCAGGCGGAACAGTATCAGGCGGTGAGACAACAGCAACTTCTTCTGCAGCAACAACTCAGAATGAGATTACAAGCTCAATCCATCTCACCTGATTCTCCTCAAGCGAAAATCATTACATATAACAATCATACCGCCTGCTGTGTATTTGCACGCAGGCGGCTTGTTTTTTGGCTATTTAGTCAACTGATTTTGTAACAAAAATGCAACGCACAAGTATATAATGCTATCTGTCTTAATATATACGCGCGAAAAGAGGTAATATACCATGCATAAGAAACTGTTCATACCTGGTCCTATTGAGGTTTCTGATGATGTTCTCGAGAAGATGGCTATGCCAATGATCGGACACAGAACCAAGGACGCTTCAGCTCTTCAGCAGAGTATTTCTGAAAAGCTCCAGAAGGTAATGATGACAAACAACACTATTGTTTTATCAACGTCATCCGGTAGCGGTCTTATGGAAGGTGCAGTTAGAAGTTTCACTAAGACACGTGCAGCTGTTTTCTCAATCGGTGCTTTCGGAAAGAGATGGCATAAGATGTGTACATCCAATGGCATCGCTGCAGACCTTTTCGAGTCTGAATTAGGTCAGCCTACAACTCCTGAGATGATCGAGGCAGCTCTTTCAACAGGTAAGTACGATCTCATCACAATTACACAGAACGAGACATCTACAGGTATCCACAATCCTATGGATAAGCTCGCAGAAGTATATAAGAAGTATCCTGAAGTAATCGTATGCGTTGACGCAGTATCATCCATGGCTGGTGATTATATCCCTGTAGATGAACTCGGCATCGATGTATGCATTACATCAACACAGAAGTGCTTGGGACTTCCTCCCGGAATGGCAATCGCTTCTGTATCTGAGAAGGCTATCAAGAAGGCAGAGACAGTCGAGAACAGAGGTCTCTACTTCGATTATCTTGAACTCGTAAAGTTCGTTAAGGAAAAGCCTTATCAGTATCCTTCAACACCTTCTGAATCACACATGTTCGCACTTGATTACCAGCTCGATAAGATTCTCGAAGAGGGTATCGAGAACAGATATCAGAAGCACTGCAAGCTTGCAAAGATTGCACAGGACTGGGCTACAGAGAATTGCGCTCTCTATTCCAACCCTGAAAATCTTTCAGTTACAGTTACATGCGTTGAGAATACAACAGGTATTCCTACACCTGACCTTATCAAGGCTATGGGTGAAAAGGGCTATCTCATGAGTAACGGTTATGGTCCGCTCAAGGACAAGACATTCAGAATTGCTCATATGGGTGATCTTACAGAAGAAGAACTTAAGACATACTTGAGTGATCTTAAAGCTACTATTGATGAATTAAAAGCATAATATAGAAGACTAACCACGGGGGAAACAAAAATGAAGATTCTTATTACTGAGAGCATTGCTGAAGAGAGCGTAAAGTATTTATTGGACAGAGGATACGAAGTCGAAGAATACTTGGGCCATACTCAGGAAGAAATCGAGCAGCATATCAAGGGCTTTGATGCCATCATCGTAAGATCTGCTACAAAGATCAACGAGGCACTTTTGAACAATGCAGATTGTCTTAAGGCAGTAGGTAGAGCCGGTACAGGAATCGACAATATTGATGTTAAGGCTTGCACAGATCACGGTGTTATCGCAATGAACACACCTACAGCTAACAACATGGCAGCAGGTGAACTTGCAGTAGCTCATGCTTTCTCAATCTTCCGTAACATTTGTGTTGCTAACGAAGGCGTTCACCATGGTGACTTCAGACGTGGTAACTGGGTAGGTATCGAGCTCGAAGGCAAGACAGCCGGTGTTATCGGTCTCGGCCGTATCGGTTCCATCGTTTCCAGAAAGCTCAAGGGCGTAGGTATGACAGTTGTTGCTTATGACCCTTATGTACCTCAGGAAAAGTTCGACAAGTTGGGCGTTACAAGATGCAAGACTCTTGATGAGCTCCTTGTTCAGGTAGATCTCATCACACTTCATACACCTAAGACTAAGGAAACTTACGGTATCCTTTCAAAGGAACAGCTCTATAAGTGCAAGAGAGGCGTAAGAATCGTTAACGCTGCAAGAGGCGGTCTCGTAAATGAGCAGGATCTTGCAGATGCTTTGGCTGATGGCCAGGTCGCAGCAGCTGCTATCGACGTATTCGACAAGGAGCCTTCTTACAACAGAGCACCCGGCGAGCAGGATTACGATAACGTTCTTCTCCATGCTCCTAACTGCTACATCACACCTCACCTTGGTGCTTCTACTGTTGAGGCTACAGCTAAGGTAGGTCAGGGCATCGTAGAGCTTATCGACGGCGCGTTGAAGGGTGAGATTGTTGCAGCTCTCAATATGCCTCAGTTCTCCGGCAGCATTGATGAAATCAGACCTTACTGCTCACTCGCAGAAAAGATCGGCCGTATGTATTTCAAGGCTGAAGCTACACCTATTAACAAGGTTGAGGTCAGATATCGCGGTGAGCTCGCTTCAAGCACAGGCACAGGCATCATCACACTTTCACTCATGATGGGTCTCTTGAAGGGTATGGGCAACGATCACGTATCTTACGTAAATGCCCAGGAGTGCATGACTGAGTGCGGTATCGAAGTTGTTGAGACAAAGACATCAACAGTCCAGAAGTACAACAACCTCATCAATGTTAAGTTCTTCACAGAGGATGGAAGAGAGCTTAAGATCAACGGTACAGTATTTGAACCCGGTACAGAAGTTATCGTATCCTTCTTCGGTTACGAGATGAACTGCCCTCTTTCTGACACCGTTCTCGCACTCAAGAACAACGACGTTCCCGGTGTTATCGGAAGAATCGCTACAATCCTTGGTAAGCACGACATCAACATTGCTTCCATGCATTGGGGCAGAAAGAACCAGGATGGTTCGGACAATACACATGCTCAGGCATTCGTATCCATCGATCAGCCTGTTTCACAGGATATCATCGATGAGCTTTCCAGCGCTGAGGGCGTTCTCAAGGTATCGCTCTTGGATTTTAACTGATAGATAACTGAATAAACGAATTTAAAGACCGCAGAGGTAGAAGAGCTTGAAATACCATTATTCCCGAAAAGAAGGTTGGCTTGGAAACCCTTGCGGTCTTGTTTATTTCAAGGGAAGATATCACTTATTCTTCCAGCTTAATCCATATCTTCCAAGATATGGCCTTATGCATTGGGGTCATGCAGTGTCAGAAGACCTGATTTCATGGGAAGAACTTGCCGTCGCTATCAGTCCTGAAGAAGAGGATAGTTGCAATTCCGGCTCAGCTATAGTTTTCGACGAGAAAATCTGGCTGTTCTACAATGCCAGAACTTCTTCCGGAGAAGACGTGATATGCAGCGCATATTCAGAAGACGGTATCTGTTTTACAAAGCTTGCTGATAATCCAGTCGCGAAGAGCCCTTATGATGGCACATCAAGATTTGGAGAACCCTTCGTATTCAGATATGAGAATAGCTTCAGGATGCTTGTTGGCGCCGGATTAGACGGCATTGCAAGAGTTCTTCAGTATGAGTCAAATGACCTCATTAATTGGAAATATATGGGTGAATTGCTCACTGACGGAAGATATGGAAGCGTAATAGAAACCCCTCAGCTTATCGAGATTGACGGAAAATGGGTTTTCATTATTCAAAGCGAAAGACATCTCCCGACAAAGGTCCTGTTCGCTGTCGGCGATTATGACGGCAACCGTTTCGTTTTCGACGATGAGAAGGAGCCTTTTAAACCTGTAGATATAGGCAACGATTTCCTGTATCCGATTACGAGCGAAGATGAAGAAGGAAGAAAGATCCTTATGGCGTGGATGTTTTCTCCCAAGATGAATTCTTCAGCCATCAGTATTCCGCGTGAGATCTGCATTTCGAGAAATGGCGAAGTCTGCCTTCTCCCATATGGTGAACTCGCAAGAGGGGTAGTCAAGGAAAGCAGATTCGTAAGTTATGGCGCGGGAAGATTAAGAGTTATTTTCGAAGGAAGAACGTTGTTTGATAAGGCATATCGTGAATGCCCTGAAATACGCGTTTTGGAAGATGTTGGAACTGTCGAAGTGTTTGTAGACGGAGGCAGGGAAAATATAACATTGTTCATTTGCTGAGTTATGTCAAAGATTCTGTTTGAGGGAAAAGGATATAAGATCCTATATAAGGAAAGAGGGGAAGACAGCGAAAAGATAGCGCCTTCCGGTATGTCTGTTCTATCCAGACTGGATGTTCCTGTCCCGGGTGTTATCGCTGTAGCGGATTCCGGAAAAAGGATCCGCATAATTGATAAGAAATACTATCTGGTGTGTCAGGGAAATCTGGACCCTAATGAAGGTTCCATGGAGGATCTTCTTTTTCACGACTCCAGAAGTAACAGAACTTTTCCCGTTAAACGCATGAGAAAGGGCGTTAAGGAAGCGAGGCTCTCTTATAAAGTAATTTCTTTTAATAAAGAAAGAGACTTATCCTATGTAGAAGTTACTTTGGATACAGGACGTACTCATCAGATCAGGACGCAGTTCAGCTCAAGAAAGCATCCACTCGCAGGTGATGGCAAATATGGCAGCAGAATTAAATGCCCGATAGCACTTGTCTGCGGAGAAATAACCTTTGATGAAGGTGAAGGAACCAAACCCAACCAGATTAAAATTAATCCGGAAGAAGAACTGTCTTTATCCTGATTGCTATCAGCCTCTGGGTGTTACCTTATAAACACTGACAGAGTCGTATTCAAATACCTTCTCGCCTAATTGCTGGAATACCCATGAATTATCGTAACCGAACTTAGTGCGCTCCATGTCACCCATAATGATGTATTCAATCTTATACTTATCGATAATTGCCTGAACTTCATCAGGAGATTCGTTGTAATAAAGCAAATCTACATCACTGTGTCTTGGTGAAATATAAAGCTCCCAGACATCCTGCTCAGGATCTGAAACAAGGATATCGTTTTCCTTATCAACAATTCCGTGATAACGCCAGAGCCACTGGTGAGTAAGCCATCCGAATACTGTCGGGTTTCCTGTGTAAGCTGACACGATGCAGTTATCAGTGTAGCTGTCGCCATATGCTTCACAGATAACATGAGCTCCCTGAACATTTGAATTAAACCAGTCGATGCAGGCCTTGTAGGGCACAAGGTTGCCGGCATAGTTAGCGCCCATCTGATAGCTTGTATAGGAATAGATGTAATCAGTACCATCGATAGTTTTGTATCTTGAAGGAGATAGATCTTCGCCACAACGCTGCTTCAGTGAGACCATAGTGTAGTGGGCAGGAACAGTAAGCATAATGAAGAAAAGAATCGCAACGGCGAAAAGACCGGTTGAGTATCTGCCATCCTTCTTTACGAACCACAAGAGTCTGATTACAGAGTAGATCATTGTGATTGAGAGAATGATGAAAGCTGCAAAGCAGAATTTGAACATTGTGTTTGAACGCAAATATCCGCCGGTATAAATATCTCTTACATAGAAAATCTCAGGTGCGATGATCATCATAAGACCAACTACTGTCATGCCACAACAGAAGATATCGATGAGGTTGCGCTTTGCAAAGAATGCCTGGATGGGATTTGTGAATTCGCCCTCATCACCGACGATCTCTGCGACTTCGTCATTATTCTTTTTAGCCTTTGAAAGAGAAGTGTATTTGTAGTTCTTTGTCGCGAAAACCAGTACCATGAAGAATACGCTTATGATCACGTGTGTTCCGTAAAGAATGAAGAGCTGGTAGAGGGAAGATGTGTTCTTTACCTTTCCCAGTGAATTCGAAATCATGTCGAAGTTAACATTGAAAGGCAAAGCTGTAAGAGTTGCGAAAGTGAAAAGGAAACTCATCTGGAAAGAAGTTCTGGGCAGAGCTGTAGGGCTTGCTACGCAGAAACAGAATGAAGCAACTGCCAGTATTGATTCAAGTGCATAAAGAAGGATAGGATTGCTACCCATCTGAAGGTAGATGATAAGAATACCTAACACATTGACTGCGAATACGATTGCACCAATGACGTTTGCAAACTTTGGTGTCTTGATTATATTAACGATCAAAAGTCCCATGGAACAGAAGATGAAATAAATGAGGAAGTCCCAATAGTTCGTCATCTGTGCACAGCCCAAAAGAACAGCGCATAAAACAAGCTGCAAAGAGATCGTTGCATCAAATTCAGGTGCAAATCTTGATGTTCCGGAGCTGATATTCTTAAGTCCGTGAACGAGAGAAGCTTCACTCTTCGAAGGAAGCTTTGCAGTGCAGATAAGAGACAAAATAACAGCTGCAATGAGAAGGACGATGATCATCGAGATAACATGCGCATGAAGGTCACCAACGAGGTAAGAATAGAAAGGGAATTCCTCGATTGTCTTATCACCGCCGTTGGTGGTTACTTCAGGGTTCCATCCGATATATCTTGTACTGTCAGGATAGAAAAATCCGTCAGTCTTACCGACATCGATACCCATTTTCGAGAAGAAGTTCAAAAAGCTGTTTCCGATACTTTTCTCATCATAGAAGAATGAATGTGAATTACCCCATAAAGCAACGGCACATCCTGTCAAAAGGCCTGCAATATACTTAACAAGAACATTCTCTCTGAATCCCTTGGCAAATGAAGCTTCTACAAGGAACTTTCCCAATGCAAAACTCATAGCAAAAGGCAAAGCTGTTGCAGAGCACATAGCGAGATTGTATCCGGCGCCGGATCTGATACCTGTAGCCTTGATGACTACTGTCCAGATGAACTGTCCGAAATAGTAGTAATTAATCGAATAGCCGGAAAGCCACATGTCGTTGGCAGGAAGAGTATCATCTCTTAACATGGACATTATGAAACCATAATCCATGAACTTCTCCTGGCCGTTGATGTCAGGAAGGAAACCCTTGAAATAGCACATTACGAAGAAGATGACGAGGAAAACTGTCTCTTCTACAACGACGGCTTCAATGAATCCTTTGCTGTTAAGCTTATTTACAAGATTTGTTCTTAATGACTTTGGTGCATAACATAAGATAGCAAGGATAATTGCCGACAAAAGGATAAAAGCCAGATTCAGTCTGAATATTTTTAGATGTGTCAGCGTCCAAAGGATAAGGCAGGTAAGAACCAGACCAAGAGGCTGAGACAGGATGAATCCACCGGACGAAAAGTTTCCCCAAAGCTTAACTGCTAGAGGCAATGTGACAAGGCCAAAGAGGAAAAGGCAGAAACTCCACCAAAGGCAAAGAGAGGTGTCAGCTCCCTTCATTGTAAATACTCCAAATACCGTAACGATGGCAAAAGGAATCAATAAAAGCAAATACCTTAAAGGTGAAGTCGATCCGAATCGTGAATCATCAAAAAGCTTGCTCATGACAAGGCTCCTTCAAATGAATTAATTAAATTATCCTGCATATTTAAGTCTGTAACGGTTGTAGATTCCGCGCTTCTTGCCAGGGAGTTCTCATAAGATCTGATTATCTGTGAACTGATCTTTACTGCGAGTGCTACGACGGAATCCATGTGATTCTCAGGCGTGTTGCGTGTTGCAAACTCAGTAAGGCCTGTTGAGCATACATAGAGATTCTCGCAAGGATTTGTAAGATCTATTTCCGGATAGCTTGAAGTAAGTGCATATCTGGTCTTTGTAAGACGCCATGATTTTACATCGGACTTTCTAAGCGAAGGATAAAGCTTACGAAGACCGGCAAAATATTTGAGCATGATCTCAGCATCGCTATCAATCCAAAGAGGATCGGTAATCGAGCATGAGCCAACGAGATAAACAACATGTCCGCCATAGTTGCGCTCGCCGAAAGCTCCGGTGTGATTGGTAATAGCATTAAAGGGAAGTCCGGAATCCTTCGGAGGGACCTGATAGAACATCTGGGACAGTTCATGCTTTAATACCATCATCGCGGTAATCTTAGCACTGTAAGTGATGTTCATAAGGATATCTCTGTCATCCATCTTGATAGGAAGACCGTGGCTTACATTTACGAATGTTCTGCAGGAGCCGGTGAATACTACATATGTGGTATCAATTACGAATCTTGCGGAGTTAGTCAGGATGCAATTTGTCCTGTACATGCCGTTGTTGAGTCTTGCAATCTCAGCGACAGTGGTTGAAAAGTAAATCTGTCCGCCACAGTCGGTAATTGACTGCATAAGGCTTGATACAAGGCATGCAAAACCACCGTCGTAATATCCGACTTTACGGTGTGAAGCCTTTCCTGACCAGGCGGAATCGAACCATTCAATCTTGTCGTTGACGCCCATTTCCTTGGAAAGGGCAAGAAGAGCCTTATCGCTCTTTCTCAGATGGTGAGGGAGGAGCTCTAAGTATTCTTTTCCGATTCTTGTGTACGCAAGAAGACCGCCGGGAGAAGCAAGCTCCTCTACGACAGTTACTTTAAAGCCTGCCTTGGCAAGCTTCATTCCGCACGTAAGACCCGAAAGACCGGATCCGATTATGCAGACAGTTTTGCGCTCATCAACGAAAATGCTATCAGAGTCCATCATTCAATCTTCTTTGCTTCAAGGTAGAATCTCTTCTCAAAAGCTTCGCCCATCGAGAAAGTCTTTCTGGGGAAAACACCTTCCTTCTCGACCGTGGCAAAGAATGTATCCTTGCTGATGCCGGGAACGAGGATTCCTGTGTTGCCTTCAGAAGCAAGCTTTCTTACAGAGTCTTCACCGTGAATGTAATCGCACTCAAGACCAAGGCTGTCTATCATCATCTGAACAGAACCGACTGCAAGAGTGTGAGGTGCATTGGCAAGAGAAATCTTCACATCCTCTTTGCCCTCAGAAACGACTACAAAAGACTGAAGTGAGTCATCAGAACCGTTTGTAACAATGTTACAGTCCTTGAAATAGTCCATAGCTTTAGCAATGAATTCGTCACTGCTGATGTTGAATACAACTCTGTGGATAGGCTCGAAATCAAGCCCCTTGTCGTGAATATTTACGATCTCTGCGAGTGCATATCTTGCAGGGTGATTAATTCTCTCTTCTTCAGAAAGTGTTTCTCTGATGTTCTCCCAGTGAGCTTTTGCTGAAGCGAGGGAATGGTTACCGTCACCTACAAGGAACAAAAGCCCGTCGGAGTTATTTGCTTTGAGTGTTGAAAGTCCTTCGATAATTGATTCAGCGATAGATGAATCTTCAGGAATGAATGTACCCTTGATGTGGCCTGAACCAAGCATAAGGTCAGTGTCATATAAAGGCTCAAGGCCTTCAGCGCTTGCCATATCGAATGCCTTCTCGATAGTGATGCCCTTGGGATCGTCGATGAGGATCATGATATGGGGAAGTTCCAAAGGTGAATTTGCTCTGATTCGAACTCTTGGAGGAATTCTGGAAAGTACCGTACCTTCGGTTGCTCTGCAGATATTTTTATTACCAGGTTCAAAGCTGTAGCCTTCAAGATCGATTGCTGTCATGAGGCCTTTTCTGGAAGGGTGAAGCTCGGTTGCTCTGTCGGTAAGGATGAAACCTGTACCGAGACTCTCAAGGATGCCTTCACCAAGATATTTTCTTGCTGTCTTAGCAATGGATTCAAGTTTCTCTGTCTCTTTTGCGGTATTGAGATATACCTCAGGGAGAACAAGATTCAATGTGGAAGGAGCATCTCCTGCTTCTTTCTCACAATTCTCCCAGTATTCGGGCTCCGAAGTATACTGGTCGCAGGCGATTACTGCCCACTTCTTAAGGTCTGTTCCTTTTTGCGGAATAAGAATGTCCGGCACCGCAAAGCCGAGATTATTAACAATTCTCACTATATATACCCTCTGTCGATAAAAGTGCTTACCATTCTATCACGGACCGGGCAAATTTTGGGTAAATAATCGGGTATTTGTGCGACAAAATCATTTGCTACTTCAAAATATAATTAAGAAACAGCATAAAAGACCGCGAAATTTCCGTTGAATGTAAAACTAACATTAGACCTAAATAACACAAACTAACGCAAACGCGAAATAGGACCA
>JAKSRC010000040.1 GCA_024403855.1 Saccharofermentans sp.
TTCTTTGCCTAATAACTTTATGCTAATCCCAAGGATATCGTGAAGAACCCAAAAACTCCCTCAACAATTGCATAAAAACTCGATTTTGTGCAATTGTTGGCCATTTTTCGAGCAAACAATTGCACAACCGGCAGTCACCAACACGCAAATGCACCCCAACGAAAAGGACCGCCTCAAATGAGACAGTCCTTTTAGAATTTACGTCCTTTGAATCCCGCGCACCGAATGCGCTAAATACGCTGAATGCGCTGCATACGCTAAATCACATCAGTGCTGACCGTTGCGTGAAGAGTTGGACATGCTGTTGCGGTGGGATTCATCCATCTTGCGAGTGATCGCTTCGCTTGCCTTGTCGACACCGGCGTTGATCGCATTTTCGATGCCTTTGATGATGAGGAAAGCGACAACTGATACGGCGATTGCTACACCGATACCGGCAACGCTGCTGTTTGTCTTTGCCCAGACAAGGATGCCAAAAAGTACACCAAAAATAATTCCATTGAATGCGTAAGTTCTTCTCATTTTAAATCTCCTCCGAATTTTATTTGTATCTGTTTTTAAGATCTTCTGTTGTTGATTTCTCAGTGGCTTTACGCCTTGCGTTCTCGGCTCTCGAATGCGCATCAAGCACGAATTTGTAGACTACGGCGCAGATGAACATTACTACTGCCACAAACGACCCTACGATAAGTAATCCTTTCATGGGTTTTACCTCAGAACAGGCTGTGCGTTACCTTGCGGTCGACATAATCCGTCTTAACCTGGATGTTCGGATCGATGCCGAGGAAAACCTTTTCGACTGCCGTAAAAAGTACGTTGAGGCTCATCTCATTAGGGTTTGTGTGCTTTGTCTTATACTGATTTATAAGCAGACGGTATGTGTTGGCGCCGTCGTTTGCTGCTATAAGAGTAAGTGTTCCGGTATAACTTTCCTCGTAGCCGTTGTGGACGAACACGATTCTGTTTCTGTCGCTCTGAAGTTCGTACTGGCCGACGTTCTGCTTGAGATCGGTTGCCGGGAGCTTCTCGAAAATCTCTGCGAGAGTGATACCGTTTACAGTAAATGTCTCTGACTTATCCCAGAATTTGTTTTCTCTCTGAATCATTTTGCCTTCATCAATAAGTTTGTTTCTGCGCTTTCGTGAGTAGATGAGTGCTGCAATAAAAAGAATTGCAAGGATTGGGATAATCACTGCTCCAAAAGGTGTAAGACCTGCTTTAAGTTCCATGTTTTTTCTCCTTTCGATGTTGGAAATCTGTCGAACCGGTCTGTCCGGTCAAAATCTATGCTCGGAGAATAGCAAACGGACCTTCTATTTTGTTTCCTGAGATATTCCAAAGATATTCCAATCCTTTATTTGCAAGGTTTTCAGGGTTTTTTGCATTTTTCGAAAAAGGGGTGTGATAGAATATTTCCCATGGGAAAAGATAAGCGGATAACCTGGGTCAGCGGACCCGCAAAAGGGTTTTACATCGACTTTGAGTCGCAGAAAATCGGATTTTCGGATCAGGAAAAGGGCCTCAACAGGCTCCAGACCAGACTCCTCTTTTTTATGCTGTCCAGCCCTGCCGGATTTATTACCGCCTCCGATACCGCGAATGACAAAGAGCTTTTCTCGATAGATTTTTCGAAATACATATCAGCAATCAAATCTGCAATAAAGAATCTCTTTAAGGCAGCAGATACCACTGAGGATCCCAGTGTCCTTCTGGACCAGATTCTCGAAAAGCGAAGCACTTATGGCAACACGGGTTATCGATTAAGGACAGAACTGACCGATGTATTAGACGAGGTTACGAGCGAGACTTCACAGCCTGACCTGACTCCGATAAAAGAGCAGGACGACAATGACCTTCCGCTCGGAATGAAGCGTTATCTGAAGAACAACTGGCTTGTCCTTTTCATCTATGTATTCCTCATCCTTGGCGCCGTTCTGGGCCTCGACTCAATGGGAATCACTGTCCAGTTACTTCTCGTTAAGATTATTAATCTGCCTTTTGGTTACACATTCCTTCTGATGTGTCTTCTTTCCGTCCTGCCTATACTCGGCGGAATCCTCATCGATGTGCCTCTTGCCGTAAAAGAGTACGTAAAGAAAGCCAAAATCAAAGAATCTGACCTTGATGCGGCTTCAAAACACAATGTCGCAATGAATCTCGTGCCTCGCTTTGATAACTCCAAAGAGAATGTCATGTTCTTCCTCATATGCAACCTGACCGGCGGATTTACCGCATCTTCCGTTCTTCTCTACGCGAAAAGCATTCCCGGCATCACGGATTATCTTTCTTCCACTAATCACGTTTACGCCTTCGTATTCACCATGCTTGTCGGCTGCCTTGTAGCCATGTTCAATAACTACAGCCTGCAGACGACAAAGAGCCCCACAAGATGCGCTGACGATTTCATCCTCACAAGGGCGCACGCTTTCCTTAACCTGATCTATCTGTCCATATCTATTTCTTTGGGCGGAGCATTGATCTACACATATCTGTCTTACAAGTTTTTCTATGGAAGCGATGCCGCTGTAATCACACCTGCCTATATCGTAATGGTGCTCGCAGCCTACTGTTATCTGTGGTTCTCATCCAATTCACCTGCAGCAGATGAGATCGACTCCATCAGCATGAACAACTTCATCTCAGGCCTTCCGATCCTGGCTATAGTCTCCACAGTTTATACGATCGTCTGCTTCAAGCCGGATTTTGTGTGCCTGGTTTCCATTCTGACAGCACCGATATTCCTGGTCTTGTGGATATTCTGTCTTTTGAAGCGCAAAAAAGAAAACACTCTTAAGTTCCAATACTTCATTTCGTCTTTCTTCAGCATCGTTGCAATCGCGATAATAATCATGCTGGCTTTGAATTTCTGGCTGTAAAGTCTACTTTTTCGAGCGTTCACATGGGCATTCGCCTGTGCGTTCACAATGCGTTTACAATAATGCAATTGTTATTTATATAAATAATAAAGATATTCTGATACTATTTAGCAGACTACATAATATGGACAAATAGGGAGATTGCGCAAAATGATCGATTTTTATAATGCGTTTATTTCATACAAACATGCACCGCTCGACATGAAGATTGCTGAGCACGTTCAGAGAAGCCTGGAGCATTTCCATGTCCCTCACAAAATGAAGGGCAAGGCAAAGCACCAGAAGATTTCAAGAATTTTCAGAGATAAGGACGAGCTTCCGATTACAAGCGACCTCACTGAGACAATCGTAGACGCGCTCAAGAAGTCCGAATATCTCATCGTTATCTGCTCTACCAACACTAAGCAGTCAATGTGGGTTAAGCGAGAGATTCAGATGTTCCTTACAACCCACACAAGAGATAAGATCCTCACCGTTCTTTGCGACGGCGAACCGCAGGATGTAATCCCGGAAGAACTTACTTCCGTCGAAAAGGAGTACTACGACACTGCAACCGGTTTCCCGCACACAGTTAAGATTCCGATCGAGCCATTGTCATGCGATTACAGACTCCCTATGAAAAGAGCCGACAAAGAAGAATTGCCCAGACTTGCGGCAGCTCTCCTCGGTTGCTCATATGACGAGCTTCAGAGAAGAAACAGACAGTACAAGATGAGAAGAGCCGCTGCCGTTATCGGTGTCGCATTTGCAGGACTTGCCGCTTTCGGTATTTATGCTGCAATCAGCAGACAGCAAATAAAGGCAAACTACGTGGAATCACTTAGAGGCAGATCCATCAACCTCGCATATGAATCAGGTCAGCTCATCGATAACAACAAAAGGACTGACGCTATTCATCTGGCTCTGGCATCACTCCCCCAGGATAAGTGGGATCAGATGCCTGTAACAGCTCAGGGTATGCGTGCAATTACAAATGCGACAAACGCATACAGCACAGGATCCGGAATGAGCCTTACCGCTACATGGAACTATAAGGCGGACTTCGACATCAAGGAGATGACATTATCTGAAAATGAGCGTTATATTGCAGCTTTCGACAAGCTCGGAAATGTATACTGCTGGGATACAACCACACACGCTCAGATTGTGAAAATGGATCTTGGTATTATTCCGATTAAAGTGCTCTTCGTAGATAATGAAACACTTGTTTTAATCTTCGACAAGCAGATATCGGCGTACAACATCCCGACTGGCAAAAACATTTGGAATTTCGATGATTTTAAAAAATACTCTTCAATGTATGTAGATAGAGTAGTCTGTTCCAACGGCTCCCTCTATATAGTTCTTGACGATAAAACAATCGGTCAGCTTTCAATGAGAGATGGCTCCATCAAGCGCACCTTTGAGCCTTTAAAAGCCTTTGACGGAAAAAGCATTAATAATCTCACGATTTCACCTGACGGAACGAAAATCGCATTTTTAGACGATACTTATGTCTCTGATGACGCACTTATTCATGTCTTAGACATTGAAAGTGGAAAGCAATATACCTCTCCGTTTACCGGAGAAGGTCTTGTCTCCATGAAATTTTCTGACGAAAATCACCTCTGCCTCATTGCTAACACTGACTTATTCCAGACAAATGCAGTAGATTACGGCGAATTCGTTTATATCAATACAACCACAATGGTGCTGTTCTGCTACGATAGCCAATTGAATAAATTATGGCAGAACGAGCTTAAATTCAGCAACATCGTAAGTAATCCGGAAATCATGAGCATCCCGCAAAGAAATGCAATTCTTTTCAGCGCAGGCGATGTTGCAATGGTTATCGAGGCTAATTCCGGTAACGTTCTCAACGAGATCAGAACACCTACTCCAATCCTCGACGTACAGGATTACAACTCCAACGGCCTGCCGGAATTCCTTTGCACCGGTGGCCAGTATGTTCTCCAGCTCAGTGATAAGAATAATTCAATTGCTTCAGTTCCGTTAAGCTGTAATAACCTCTTCCTGGGCCATATTTCTGAAACTCTCTTTGTCGTTAAATACGGGACAAATGACATCGTATGCCTTGACAGATATGTAAAGGACAACGAATGGCAGCCCGTTGCAGCGCCCGGCAACTACTATGCAGGTTCAAACTACTTTGTTGAATGCCATGATGACAAGAACCTTGTTGTTGCTTCTTCTTGTAATGACACAACAAAGGTGCGCATAAGTGTAGTAGATATGAAATCTGCCAAGCTTATTTTCAATGAGGAAGTAACTCCTGAAGAAGGTTTTATTCCATCTATTTTCAAACTCGAAAATCACAATGGCGAGTTCTACCTCTACCTTGGAGAAGCTTGCTTCCACATTGACATCAAAGGCGGCAAAACAGAAAAAATCGACTTTGAGATTGACAGCTATGGCGTAAAAGTAGTAGACGGAAAAATTATCACTTACGATACAGACGATGAAGAATTCACAGTAACAATCCGTGATATGTTTACCGACGAGGAACAGACTTTAAGCCTTTCCGGTGTCACTGATTACCAGACTGTTTATGGTGAGCCAGTCTACATCGAAAGTATCAATAAAATCTTCCTTTACATGAGCGACAGAGTCTTCATTGCTGATCTCAAAAATTCTGAGTTAACAGAAATGTCTCTTCCCGAAACATTCATTTCTCATTCACAAGTCTTTTATGTGGCCGCATCACCTGACGGCAGCAAAATCCTCTTTTCTGACGGCAGAACCGTAATGGTTACCGATTCTTCGTTCAAGGAACTCTACAGTTTCACCTGCGAATGCGACAGAAGACGTGGTGCGATTTTCAAGGATAAGGTTCTCTATGTCGCAGCAAATAACTGTCTCGCACTCTACAACAGTGAGACAGGCGAGCTTCTCGGTAAATACGATATGGATGACAGCAGAGCAAATGTTGCAACCTTCGAATTTGATGATAAGAATCACCAGCTCTTCATCAAGACAGAAGACCAGCTCAGCATTTTCGACACTAATTCCTGGAACGAGATTGCCTCCCTCTCCAATGTCTATTGCTATGACAAGAACACCGACCGTTTCTATGTATTCTCATACAAGAGCCAGAGTGAATGCACCATAGGATACTTCAAGCATTACTCATTAAATGACCTGATTGAAAAGGCTAAGACTTACCTGAATGGTCATGAGATCGACGATTACACCAAGAGAAAATACGGACTCTAAGGACGTGTTTTCGAGCTAGTGCAACTCGCTTCTCACTTTTAGTATTCATTTCAAGTTAATAGAGGGACGTTTTTCGAGACGTCCCTCTTTTTGTGCGTGGTTCGTGGCATGACCTCGCATCCATCTTTTCGTGTATGAATCGGCTCACGACCCATCCCACTTTTCGTCCCTGTTTGAACCAAAAGTGGGAAGAAAAGTGGGACGTCTCCAAAATCGTCTCACTTTTACACCAAAAGTGGGAAGAAAAGTGGGAATTTTAATGAGAGCAGTAATCTTGCCTGTTTTCTTGCCTCTTTTGAGACAATATGAAGTGACCCCCAAATTGTAGATTCGTGGATTTACCTGTAA
>JAKSRC010000041.1 GCA_024403855.1 Saccharofermentans sp.
GAAACAAACTAATTCTACTTAATGAAATTTACACACAACTTTGGACTTGACTCAAGAAAACAGGCAAGATTACAGCTCTCATTAAAATTCCCACTTTTCTTCCCACTTTTGGGGTGAAAGTGAGACGATTTTGGAGACGTCCCACTTTTCTTCCCACTTTTGGTGTAAAAGTGAGACAAAAAGTGAGAACCGCATTCCTTCAAGTTAACCATCGCGATCTTAATCTAATCCCACCGCGCTCCCTCAAACCGGCCACATCGCACACTCCACCACCACACATCCACCCCTACATTTGTTCATTAAAAAAATAGTCATTTCTGTTATTATTTATAGGTGAGGTTTGGCGGATGAAGTATATTATCGGATTTTTACTTATAGTAGCTGGTGCTATTGGTGCTGTTCTTGGCGCCTTTATTATTTACATGCTTGTGCTGATGACGAGTACCCTTTTCGTCGACACCAATCGTATATACGATAAGCACAGCAGATATTTCCGCTGGCTGTTAAACAGTTCGACTGCCATCGCACTTTTCACCTGTCGCGTGCATCTTCATACAAAAGGTCTCGAAAAGATTCCGCAGGGCACAAGATTCCTTCTCGTATCGAATCACAGATCGAAGTTCGATCCTATTACAACCTGGTACATCCTGAAGAAGTATGATCTGGCGTTCATTTCGAAAGAAGCCAATTTCCATATACCGTTCTGGGGCAGAATCATCAGACGTTGCTGCTTCCTCTCCATAAACAGAGAGAATCCCAGAAAGGCCATGGAGACAATCATGAATGCGACATCACTCATCAAGAACGATCAGGTGTCGATGGGCGTTTATCCGGAAGGAACCAGAAATTTTGAACCCGGTCTGCTCCCTTTCCATAACGGCGTTTTCAAGATCGCACAGAAAGCAAACATTCCGGTTTTGATTTGCGGAATCAAAGGTACCGAAACGATCAAGGACAATTTCCCGCTCCACAGAAGCGATGTTTATTTCGAGGTGCTTGAGGTGCTCCCTCCCGAAAAGGTGAAGGCTGTGCACTGCACCGAAGTTGGAACTTATGCAAGAGACTTAATACTTTCATATGTCGAAAGCAACAAGGAGGAAAATAGATAATGGCAACTTACGTATTGTTCAACATGCGTTCAGGCAATGGCTCCGGCAGAGAAAAGGTCAATGACCTTGGCGTGTTTCTGAGAGGAAAAACACCCGTCTACAGAGACATCGTTAAGATTACTGATTATGCGGAATTGTTCGAAGGCATGAGCCCCCGTGAAGACGAGGTTATCGTCTGCGGTGGTGACGGCACGCTGAACCACTTCGCAAATGACACAGTCGGCATTAATTTCAAAGTGCCGATCTACTACTATGCTACAGGCAGCGGCAACGATTTCTGGAATGACCTTGGCAAGAAACCCGGCGACAATCCGGTCCGCATTGAAGAGTATCTGAAGAACCTTCCTATCGTCGAAGTTAACGGCATGAAGAAGCGTTTCCTCAACGGTATCGGTTACGGTATCGATGGATATTGCTGCGAGGTTGGCGACCAGATGAGAGCTGCAGGCGACTCCAAGATCGACTACACAGGCATCGCTATCAAGGGCCTTCTTTTCCACTACAAGCCTACAAACGCTGAGATTGATGTCGATGGTCAGCACTATTCTTACGAGAAGGTCTGGCTCGCTCCTTCAATGAACGGCCGTTATTACGGCGGCGGCATGATCGCAACACCTAATCAGGACAGACTTGGCAAGGACAGACTCTTGTCCCTCCTCGTTTTCCACGGCAGTGGCAAGATCAGAACTCTCGCAATCTTCCCTTCAATCTTCAAGGGCAAGCACATCAATCACACTAAGGTTGTTGAGGTTAAGACTGGCCACAAGATTACGGTCACATTCGACCGCCCTGTCGCTCTCCAGATCGATGGCGAGACAGTCCTGAACGTTAAGACTTACACAGCTTACAAGGAATAAACCATTGAGGCCTGGCCTCACGAAAAACACAAGAATTAAAACGCCCGGTGCCTTCGTCAATCGAATGCCCGGGTGTTTCTTTTCGAGAAGTTCGCGAAAAAATAAACCCGTCGGCGCAAATTCACCGGCGGGTTAAATTAGCAGTTAATTGCCTGAAGATCAGGAAACGTACTGGTCGATTGCACGAGCGAACTGGTCAGCGCAGGATGTACCCTTCATGCCACAGGTATTGCCTCTTAATACATCTGCGACTTCCTTAGCATCCTTGCCCTCAACGAGTCTGCCGATTGCCTTGAGGTTGCCATTGCATCCACCAAGGAACTTTACGTTGTAAAGCTTGCCGTCTTCGACATCGAATTCAATCTGTACTGCGCATACGCCCGAAGGGCTGAATCTTACATGTTCCATAGTTTTCTCCTTGTTTAACAGTGTTACACCAGCTTTTAGAATCCCATTACATTAATGAGCAAAATCCAGCTCATTCCGTAGTAGCAGCCAACGGCGATCAAGTCGTTGATTGTTGTGATGAGCGGACCGGAAGCTACGGCCGGGTCGACCTTAATCTTTTTGAAGAACAACGGGATCAACGTACCGATAACAGATGAGAAGATCATCGATACCAGGAGTGATACACCGATGCAGCCGCTTACGGCAAACGCGAAAAGCGGTTCCTTCTGCTTGATAAACATAAGATAAAGTCCGATAAGAACAACCGAAGCTACGCCCAAAATGAGACCTACCGACAAGCCGACCCTCGATTCCTTGAAAACCAGCTTGAACTTCTGACCCACTGTGAGGTTCTCGTCAGTTAAAACTCTGATCGTGACAGCGAGTGACTGAGTACCAACGTTACCTGCCATGTCCAGGATCAAGGACTGGAATGCCATGATTATCGTAAGATGTGCGATAACTCTCTCGAAAGCACCTACCAGAGTCGATACGACCATGCCGAGGCACAAGAGAATCAAAAGCCAGGGCATTCTCTTACGGATACTCTGACCCAAAGGCTCCTTAAGGTCTTCTTCTGCAGTAAGTCCGGCGAACTTAACGTAGTCTTCACTCAACTCGTCATCGACAACTTCAACGATACTCTGTGACGTGATAACGCCCAAGATCTTATTGTCTTCATTCAGGACAGGGATCAAATCCTCTGAATAGTCCTTGAGCTTTTCGATACACTCATCGATCTGCTCATTAGCATAAACGTAAGGGAACGACGTAACTATCAATGTGTTGAGGTCTGTCGTGCTCCTCGCTCTGATGAGGTCCTTAAGTGAAAGAGCGCCGTAGAAAAGACCTTCTTCATCCTCAACGAAAATTGTCGAGATATTGTCGTTCTCTTCAGCCTGATTAACAAGCTCGCTCATCGTCTGCTTGACCGAAAGATCCAAACCTACGTGGATGAAATTTGCGGTCATCTTTGAACCAATCTCGTCCTCATCGTAGGATGCGATGATGCTGATCTCCTGTCTGACCTCAGTATCGAGAGCGTCGATAATAAGGCCTCTTCTCTCTTTTTCGAGTTCGCGAAGAACATTCGCAGCGGTATCCGTCTCAAGTTCTGAGATAACTGCTGCAGCACGTCTTACATCCATCTCAACGATGTATGCACCAACCTGTTCTTCTTCCAGACACTCGAAAGCTTCAGCAAGCAAAGTCTTACCGCAGACTCTGAAAAGCTTCTTTCTCTCCTGATCGGTGAGCTCTTCCAAAATCTGAGCAATGTCACTTGCGTGATAATCGTCTAGTTTGTAGTGAATTACCCTTGGGGAATCATTACCCCTCATTAACGAGATTATCTCGTCCTGATAATCTCTTCTTATTTCCTTCTCTGCCATTTGTCTCCTCCTAAAAGTAGACAAACGCCGAAAACAAAAACCTCCGAAAAGCCTGTATTTTGCGGCTTACGAAGGTCCACGATACATCATTTATGCCTTAAGGTCCGATACGGTAATGACCACATGGCACTTTAAGGAGCAAAGGATATCTCGCATACGTTTCCCTCGTTTGTCGCAACTGTCGCCAGCGTCCACCGTATTCACCTCTCTTTTAAATGGAATTGGGGAAAGCCTCCCCCGCTCGAAATTTTAGCACGGTAAAAGTCATTTGTTAACCCCGTAAATCAAGTGTTTCAAAGATTTTTCGCATTTTTTGGAAAGCCATTAGTGGAGCCGCTTTGAATACCATTTGAAATGCCATAAAAAAGGAGTTATCCCGTGTGAGATAACTCCTTATAAAATCGAAATGAACGGTCGGATTACTTGTTCTCGAACTTTTCAACTGCTTCCTGCATAATCGTGATAATCGGGAGGTGCTGAGGGCAAACGCCTTCGCACTGACCGCAAGCGATGCAGGCAGAAGCCGGAGCAGTTCTATCAGCAAGACCGTTATAGAAGAACTGCGGTCTCATGTCGCCTGGGAACTTTCTCTTATTGTTGATCGCGCTGATAACATCAGGAATTGAGATGCTCATTGGGCAGCCGTCTACGCAATACTTGCATGCTGTACAGCCGATGAGCTCAACACGAAGCATAACTGCCTTAACTTTCTCGATTGCTTCCTTCTCTTCGTCGTTAAGAGGTTCGAAGTTTGTGAAAGTAGCCATGTTATCAGAAAGCTGCTCTTCTGTGGACATACCGCTCAAGATTGTTCCTACGCCGGGAAGGCTTGCAACAAAACGGAGTGCCCATGAAGCTGCTGACTTATCAGGGTGAATACCCTTAAGGATTGCACTGCACTCGTCGTCGAGATTTGCGAGCTTACCGCCCTTAACAGGCTCCATAACAATGATCGGAATATTTCTCTCTGAAAGGATTCTGTATAGTTCGCCGGAGTGGATGATACTGTCGTTCCAGTCGATATAGTTCAACTGAATCTGAACGAATTCAATCTCAGGATGGCTGTCGACAATCTTTTCGAGCAATTCAGGTGAACCGTGATATGAGAAACCAAGGTGCTTGATCTTGCCTTCTTCTTTCTTCTGAACTCCCCAGTTGAAGCAGTCATACTTTACATATGTATCGTAGTTGTTGCCGTCTTCAATGCTGTGGAGGAGATAGTAATCGAAGTAGTCAACGCCGCATCTTTCGAGCTGCTCGTTGAAGATCTTATCTCTGTCTTCCATGGAATTAAGGCACCAAGCAGGAAGCTTTGTAGCTACTGTGAAAGACTCACGAGGATAGCGCTTAACGATTGCTTCCTTAACGATCTTCTCGGAGTTACCACCGTGATAAACATAAGCCGTATCGAAATAGTTAAATCCGGCCTTCATATACTCATCGACCATGTCGCAAACTCTGCCAAGTTCAATCTGTCCGTCTGCTTCAGGCAGTCTCATAAGGCCAAAACCAATCTTCGGCATCTTGTTTACATCAATGCTCATAGCAAAACCTCCTGATTTGTTGGGGTAATTCTTCTTGATTATAACAAAGGCATTTTGCTTGATGCTGTCTTATTAAGGTGTATTTTTGTCGAGAATCGTTAACGTTTTGAGGTGGTGTGTCGCCTTCCGGTAGGGCAAACGGGAAGCATTCAGGTGATCATTGCAATTTCAGAAAAATTACCTAAATTGACCCCCAAAAGTGCACTTTTTCTGAAATTTTCGAGAAATTTCAGAATTATTGCCAAATATGACACGATTTTTGAAATCCTGGTGAAATATGGCGTGGGAGTGATTTTTTCGGGCGAAGGATTTTTTCTAGCGGGCACGTAACTTTTTCGCGTGCCGACTGCCAGTTGTGCAATTTTTAGTTCGAAAATGGGTTCTTCACGGAAAGCTTGGGAATTAGATAATTGAAAAAGGAGCA
>JAKSRC010000042.1 GCA_024403855.1 Saccharofermentans sp.
CAGGTAAGAATTGCTCTCTTCCCGAATTTTTAATTTGACACTACTTGTATCACCCAGGTTATCCATGAAGCGTAATAAGCTCCATGAGATATTTTCTATTTCTTCACAAGTTTCAATATCAAAAGTACGATACTTGTTGAATTTAATTGAAACACTACCCATAACATATATATAAATAGGTTATTTTAATCTAAAATGGCACAAAGCATCCCCCTCTCCTATCAGTTAATCATAGGGGTGAGAATGGCGCGTAGGGAACTAGGTTTTTCGTTATAGCTCGCGGCGTTTGTCGCAGCTCGTTCCCTGGTGAGTTGCCTCTTGGCTGACTCTTCACTTGGAGATGCGAATATTGCCATATTGCTATCCGAATCTGTTTGCTCAGGAGAGAAGCAAGGGGCATTCAAAACGTTTGATTTAACAACAGACCGGTTCAATCTATTAACAATACATATACAATAAGACTTAACATTGTGACTCATGTGGTCAGGAAGATTGCTGACAATGTGAGAAACGACCGTATCTAATATATCATTGCAGACTGAAGGATATCTTGAACGTATCAGGAACGAATTAGTTTCTTTGTCGAGCTGTACATCGTACTCATTGTCTGCCAGTTCGTATCGCTCGCATTTTATTAATTCAAATTCAATGAAAGAACTTTCAGGAGTCCAAGAGGAATCGTAATCGTAATGGATATTATTCATATGTATAGATGATTCTGTCGATGAGTATTGAGTTTTCAAATGGGACAATGGTGGCAGGTGTGTCCCGATGTGTACAAATGGGAAACATCATTGCTGTGGTTGTTATCAGAGAAATACAAGTTTCCAACGCTTCATTTCTTGACGACCACAATGATAGTTTGATGCTGAAATAATATGTATCCGTATCGCAACAAAGTTACGTTACGCTTTGTTTCTACAAAGACGCTGCAAATATAAATGATTTATTCCTTTTCTCCAAATCTTTTCTTGAAAAACACAGACTTCACCCTTTCTTTTTTCGTATTTTGTCCTGACAATCCGTTAGTAAGCGGACGGAAACGGACAAAAGCGGATTTTGTTTCTACGCTTTTCTTACCTTTGCGCCCGACAGGAGATGCTGCGTTTTTTCTGTGACAAGCACAAGAAAGGAGCAGCACAGACATGCTGCTCCTGATGAGTTTCTTGACGCGGCACTCGGCATGCGGAGCTTCATTCTCCGAACAAGCGTCATTGGTCGTAGCGGTTACATGTGAAAAAGTCCTGCTCTGCTCTCCACCCTCCAGCAACAGGCGACTGAAGTCTCACTGAGATAGGTGCAATTCCGACACATGTACGTTCTGGGATGCGGTGCTGCTCACGGCTCGTAGGCTTGTTGAAGTAAAGCCGACACTCCTGATCTTGCTTTTCGTTTTTCTGACGATAATATAGACTTCAGGGGAAAGGAGGGGCTATGTGCCAACCAGAAGGGGTTTCTCTTTATGCTAATTATGATATATAAAATAGAAGAACTGGGTACGATTAAGGTGACCCTCGGACTCTTGGCGAGAACGAACCCATAATGAAGCAAGAACCTGAGAAGAGAAAAAGAAAAGCACCTCATCGTAAAAGATGAAGTGCCGTATGCCCCAGAAATGCATGGCCTCGGTTTACTCTATTTGAGTGATGCTCATCGGCGACATGTCGGGGTCTTGCGCCGTTTTACTGAATGCATCCGTGCTTCACGTCTTATTTTCCGCTGCAAAGATACGACAAATTATCTGTATCTCCAAATTTTTCTCCGAAAAACACACTCCTCTCCCACTCTTTTCGCATTTTTGTCCTGACTTTCCGTTAGAAAGCGGACAGAAGCGGATTTTGTTTCTAGCATGCAAGTGCAATTCCGACACATGTACGTTCTGGGATGCGGTGCTGCTCTCGGCTCGTAGGCTTATTGAAGTAAAGCCGACACTCCTGGTCTTGCTTTTCGTTCTTTCTGACGATAATATAGACTTCAGGAGAAAGGAGGGGCTGTTAAATTACAGGAACATCGTCATCATCACCGGCAGCAGAAGTGTCTGTTCGTCCTTATGTAGATCTTTGGTATAGACCAAATAGCGCTTGCCGACCCAAGAAGAGAACTTCTGGCAGAACTTGTCGAGCGAGGTGTGGGTCTTGTAACCAGACGATTTGACTTCAATAGGACAGAGTTTGCTGCCGCGCGAAAGAAGGAAGTCAATCTCATAGTTGTGGTTGGATGTCTCAGATGGCCAAGTGTGATAAAAGAGCTTATTGCCAGCAGCAGTGAGCATCTGTGCCACGACATTCTCATAAACATAACCCATATCGGTGGCGAGTTTGTCAGACAAAAGCTTTTGGCAGATGAGATTTTCCGTTACTTCCTTGTCCCAGAAAGCAAGGGTGATGAAAAGTCCAGTATCACCTATATACAACTTGTACTGATCGTAATCTGTGTGCAAAGGAAGTCCTACAGATGGATTGTCGGAATGGTGTGCAAAATTGACGGTGAGGCTGTCTTCAAGATTGCGCAGCAGTTCATCCATCGTATCTGAGTTCTCAGATTTGCCGAGAACACTCGTGACCTGATAGCGTGATGCATTCCTGGTGAGCTGAGCTGGTATGGCGCTGAAAAGCTTTGAAGCCTTGCCTGAAGGGTCAATCTTGATAAAATCATCAAGGTAAAGATCAATGATCTCGCGCTTGGTGGCATCTACGTCACTCAGATTGTTAGTATCAAGATAAGTGTTAATAGCCTGTGGCATACCTCCAACGAGCATATAGAGACGGAAGTCACGAAGCAGCTGACGCGTTGTCGCATCGCCCATCGGCTTGCTATCGAGGAATGATTGACGCATCAGAGGGATAGTCACCTCGTCACCTAATGCCCAACGGAACTCCTCGTAATCCATGGGGTACATCGTCAGTCGCGTCTCTTCGCTTGGGATGACGATACCCTGCGTGTTCTTCTTGATAGACAGCAGAGATCCTGTCTCGATATAATCGTAGCGGTGATCCTTGACCAGATACTTTATCGCCTGTCGGGCTTCAGGGCACTTCTGTATCTCGTCGAAGATAATGACCGACTTCCGCTCATGCAATTTTACACCATAGATGAACTGAAGTTGCATGAAGAAGTTATTCCTGTCAGAAATATTGCTCACGGCTTCCCACAAGGCAGCAGGAGCGTCAGCAAAATCCACCAGGATATAACTTTCGTATTCCCGTTTCGCAAAATCTTCAGCAACGGTCGATTTACCGACACGCCTTGCTCCTTTAATAAGCAAGGCGGTCGTACCGTCCTTTGCCCGTTTCCACTCGAGCATACGCTCATAGATCTTACGCTTGAAAATTCTCTCTTTTTTCATCTGTCATATCTTATTTTCCGCTGCAAAAATACGACTATTTTATCAAATCCCCAAATTTTTTCAGCAAAAACAATACGGAATCCCCAATTTTATTTTGCAAAAATGGTATGGAATCCCCAAATGTTACTATTTAGGATGAGTTCATTCTGCTTTTTCGACAGGGAGAACGACCGCTGGCATGCTATTTTTTCCCTTCCACTTGGCATCACACTCTGTGCGCCTCTTCGTCCAACGGTCCTCAGCGACGCTGGACCTGCCTTTCGGGGTGATTCCGAGCTGCTTAGTGAGGAAACGGGCGATGGAGCCAGAGGATGAGTAGCCGATGGCGGCGGCGAGGTCGTCGGAATTGTATTTGCGGTCGGGATGCTCGGCGAGGAACTGACGGACCTGCACCAGACGATACTGCTGGACGAGGTGGCTGAAGGTCATCTTCAGTTCGACCTTGATGGCAGCGGCAAGTTCATGTTTCTGCAAAGACATGTAGCTGGCAATGTCTTTGCATTCGAGGAGCTTGGTCGTGAAGAGGACGTCGGCGACGGCATTGACAAGGTTCGACTTGGTGTGGGTAGCAGGATCGTCTGGACGATAGGCGATTACGTCTTCGAGAGTGATACCGGTGCGGTATGGCTGCTTGCCAGCTATACCTTTCTTCTGTGGATGGTTATCCAACATGATGTACAACATTGATAAAGGATTTTGTTGTGTTTTTACTAGTCATTCTGATATTCAGATGGCGATAATAATTCTCAGATTGGTGTGTTTTGCATGGCAAAATAGCACTTTTTCATGCGGCAAAGATACGCATAATATCCGAACGAAACAAAAATTGTAACGATTTATTTCACTTTTTATCAAAACATCGTAGATAATTTCTCTTAAACCTTGTTTTTGAGTCATTTTTTCAACGCACTTTAACATGCGTTGAGAAAAACAAATCAAAACCTCAACGCACTTTAACATGCGTTGAAAAAGGTAAATCAAAACCTCAACGCACTTTAACATGCGTTGAAAAAAGTAAATCAAAACCTCAACGCACTTTAACATGCGTTGAAAAAAGTAAATCAAAACC
>JAKSRC010000005.1 GCA_024403855.1 Saccharofermentans sp.
TCGTCGACAATACTTGGCTGGCAACGGCCCGGGAAGATAGATTGCTGCCGGATTAAATTCCTCGATAGCTCAGTCGGTAGAGCGTTCGGCTGTTAACCGAAATGTCACAGGTTCAAGTCCTGTTCGGGGAGCCAACAAGACCTAAGGTTTTTCCTTAGGTCTTTTTGCTTTTAGGAGATCTATTTTGAGTCAGGGTAATGTTCAGACTAAGCAGTATATCAAGATGGCGCAGACGCCTGTGCCTAAGCTTATTCTGACTCTTTCTATTCCGAGCGTTATTACAATGCTCGTTAATAACGTTTATAACCTCGTTGATACTGCTTTTGTTGGAAGACTTGGTACTTCAGCTAGTGGTGCTGTCGGAATCGTTTTCGGCTTTATGGCGATAATTCAGGCCTTTGGGTTCATGTTCGGACAGGGGTCCGGAAGTATTCTTTCCAGATCTTTAGGTAAAGGGGATAATGATACTGCATCTGTTTTCGCTTCAGCCGGTGTTCTGTTCTCTACTATCTTTGGTTTATTGATTACTATAATTGGTTTTCTGTTTCTGGATGATATTGTTTATGCTCTCGGAAGCACAGATACTATCTTCCCTTATGCCAAGACATATATTTTCTATATTCTTATTGCTGCTCCTTTTATGAGTTCTTCACTTACTATGAATAATCTCCTTCGTTACGAAGGAAAGGCAGCTCTAGGAATGATTGGCATGATGAGTGGTGTAGTTCTTAACATGGCTTTGGATCCGATATTTATGTTTGCACTTGGAATGGGCATAGCTGGTGCCGGTCTTTCCACTGCTATAAGCCAGGTTGTGAGCTGGATAATTCTGTTGCTTATGTTCTTAACCAAGAAGACAGTATCTAGTTTGAGCCTAAAACTGGCTTTTAAAGCTGCACCTTCTGTTGTATTCAACATAATGGCTACAGGCCTTCCAAGCCTTATAAGACAAGGACTTAACAGTGTTACAACGGTTCTTTTGAACTCAAGATGTGCTATTTACGGTGACGCAGCTGTAGCTGCCATGAGCATCGTATCAAGAATATTCTTTTTCGCTTTTTCAATTGCTCTTGGAATTGGTCAGGGCTTTCAGCCGGTGTCAGCTTTTAATTATGGAGCCAAGAAATACGCCAGAGTCAGAGAGAGTTTTAGATTTACTACGCTTGCAGGCCAGTTCATTATCACTGTGGGATGCGTACTTCTCTGCGTTTTCTCTGGTCAGTTAATTGGTATTTTCAGAGATGATCCGGAAGTAATTGCAATCGGAACAAGAGCGCTAATACTTCAGGCTATAGCTTCACTATTTATGCCTCCTTGTGTTGCGACGGAAATGCTTTTACAAACAACAGGAAAGAGACTTGCAGCTTCGATTATTTCTGCGATTCGAAATGGTCTTATCTTTATTCCGGTTCTTATTATTCTTGCAGTTTTCAGAGGACTTCCGGGAATTCAGGAAGCTCAGCCGCTGTCTTTGGTCCTTGCACTTCCTGTGACAATTCCTTTCGCAATCAGTTTTTTCAAGAAACTTCCGAAAAATGATGAGGAAGACTCAATACCTTCTGAGGAAACAAAGGAATAACAAAGAATTGCCTTTTTCTATATGAAGAAGGAAAAACCACGCATTATTTTTGGTGCTTTAAGAATCACTCTAATTTCTACCTTCCTTTATAATGTGGGCAGATTGGTAATTGCCAATACTGCTTGAATTCTTTTAATTCATTTGGATTACAGAAAGGAGAGAATTTTATGCAAGAAAACAATTCTTTATGCGTAGAGAAGGGTCCCATGACCGAAGAGTATTTACGCAAAATGGACGCTTATTGGCGTGCAGCAAATTATCTTTCAGCAGGACAGCTTTATCTGCTTGATAACCCACTTTTGAAGAAGCCTTTGACACTTGATAGTGTCAAGAAGAAGATCGTTGGACACTGGGGTACAGTTCCTGGACAGAACTTTGTTTATGTTCATTTGAACCGTGTCATCAAGAAGTACGATCTCGACATGATCCTCTTGTCCGGTCCTGGTCACGGAGGAAACTTCTATGTAGCTAATACATATCTTGAAGGAACTTATTCTGAAATCTATCCGAACATCAGTGAGGATGAGGCCGGAATGGCAAAGCTCTTCAAGCAGTTCTCATTCCCTGGCGGAATCCCCAGCCACTGCGCACCTGAGACTCCCGGCTCAATAAATGAGGGTGGTGAGTTAGGTTACGGAATCGCACACGCTTTCGGTGCAGTTTTCGATAACCCTGATCTTATCGCTACAGTTACTGTAGGTGACGGTGAAGCAGAGACAGGACCTCTTGCTACTTCATGGCAGTGCAACAAGTTCTTGAATCCTGTAGGTGACGGTGCGGTTCTTCCTATTCTCCACCTCAACGGATATAAGATTGCTAACCCTACACTTTTCGCAAGAATGAGCCACGAGGAAATCGTAGCATTCTTTACAGGTTGCGGCTGGAAGCCTTATTTCGTTGAAGGCTCAGATCCTATGACAATGCATAAGCTCATGGCTGAGACAATGGATACAGTAATCGAAGAGATTCGTGCAATTCAGCAGCATGCAAGAACAACAGGTGATGGCACAAGACCTGTATGGCCTATGATCATTCTCCGCACACCTAAGGGCTGGACTGGTCCTAAGGAAGTTGACGGAAAGAAGATTGAGGATAACTATCTTGCTCACCAGGTTCCGATCAGCATGGAGAAGGGCGAAGAGCACCTCAAGATTTTGGAGCAGTGGCTTAGAAGCTATCACGCAGAAGAGCTTTTCGATGAGAACGGAAAACTCATTCCTGAACTCAAGGCTCTGGCACCTGAAGGTGACAGCAGAATTGGCGCTAACCCTCATGGTAACGGCGGTAAGCTCTTAAGAGATCTCCGTTTGCCTGACTTCCGTAACTATGCTGTTGAAGTTGAAGCTCACGGTGCAAAAGATGGTCAGGACATGACTGAGCTCGGTAAGTTCGTAAGAGATATCTTCAAGCTCAATGCTGATAGCAAGAACTTCAGAATTTTCGGACCTGACGAGACAAATTCAAACCGTTTGAATGCTGTTTTCGAAGTTGAGAACAGAGACTGGAACGCAGAGTTCTATGACAAGGATGACCACCTTGCAATCGACGGTCGTGTAATGGACTCCATGCTTTCTGAGCATATGTGCGAAGGCTGGCTTGAAGGTTACCTCCTTACAGGTCGTCACGGTTTCTTCGCAACATACGAGTCATTTGCAAGAATCATCGACTCAATGGCTGCTCAGCATGCTAAGTGGCTCAAGGTTTGCAACCAGCTCCCTTGGAGAGAAGAGATTGCTTCTTTGAACCTCATCATGGCTTCTACTGTATGGCAGCAGGACCACAACGGATTCACACACCAGGATCCTGGTTTCATGGATCATATCGCAAACAAGAAGGCAGACGTTGTAAGACTTTACCTGCCGCCGGATTCTAACTGCTTGCTCTCAGTTTTCGATCACTGCATCAAGTCAAAGAACTACGTTAACGTTATCGTTGCAAGTAAGCATCCCCGTCCGCAGTGGCTCACAATGCCTGAAGCAGTTAAGCACTGCACACAGGGTATTGGTATCTGGGAATGGGCAAGTAACGACCAGGGCAAGGAGCCTGATATCGTTTTCGCTTGTGCAGGTGAGACACCTACACTCGAAGCACTTGCTGCTGTTTCTATCCTTAGAAAAGAGCTTCCTGAAGTTAAGATCCGTTTCATCAACGTTGTTGACCTCTTTAAGCTCCAGCCTGCATCTGAGCACCCTCACGGACTTACAGATGCTGAGTACGATATCCTTTTCACAAAGGATAAGCCGGTTATCTTCAATTTCCACGGCTATGCTTCACTCATTCACGAGCTTACATACAGACGTCACAACAACCGTTGGATGCACGTAAGAGGCTATAGAGAAGAAGGTACAATCACTACACCGTTCGATGTACGTGTACAGAACGATGTTGACCGTTTCCACCTCGTTATGGAAGCTATCAAGTTCCTTCCTCAGCTCGGCAACCGTGGCGCTTACCTCTATCAGAAGATGAGCGACAAGTTGGTTGAGCACAAGCAGTACATTCACGAAGTAGGTTTGGATCTCCCTGAGGTTGCAAACTGGAAGTGGGAAAACTGATTCCAACTGATTAGCAAATAAGAAGAGGTTGTCCTTTTGGGGCAACCTCTTTTGTTTTTATTTTGCTCGAAAAGAATTATGCGACCTCATTAAGCAGTGAATAAGCTTCTTTGCTCCACTTGAGATAGTAGTCTTTATGGACGTTTCAGACTTTAGCCGTTTTTTATCTGACTTGCGAAAGCCTTGATTTTGCTGTCGTTATCCTTTGAGAGTTCATTGCTCTTATCAGCTAAAGCTACATTGTGCTTAAGGTTAGGAAGTCTCTTGTTAAGATTTGCAATGCACTTATCGTTATCGCCACCGCCACTGAAAGTGAAGACGGAAGTAATCTTGTCCGCAATTCCATTTGTAGCGAGGATGGTGTTAATAGGGGAAGCACACTTGCCTGCCCAGATAGGAGCACCCAAAATCAATTCATCGTATTTGGATGTATCTGTAAGACCTGTAATGGCAGGCTTCATTCCGAAAGTAGTCTGCATACCGCCTTTAAGCATCTGTGCGCCCATTGATTTGGGCATCGGCTTAACGAAATCGACTTTAATAAGATCTGCTCCGATTAATGATGCCAGATCCTTTGCAGCTTTTTCTGTATTTCCTGAGAGTGAATAGTAGATGATTGCCTTTGTCATAGTAAACCTCTTTTGGTGACTTATTCTTTATTAACTACAAAGCCTACATCATTGTGAGTAACGATGCCGTTTTTAGCATCCATAAGGTTCTGCAAAGTAGTGTCAGCAATCGACTGGAGAGCTTCTGTTGTGAAGAAACCCTGGTGTGAAGTGATCATGACATTAGGGAATGACATAAGTCTTGCGGTTACTGAATGAGGCATGATCTCATCTGAACGGTCTTCAAATACGTTGCCTGTTTCCTCTTCGTAAACGTCAAGGCCTACACCTAAGAACTTATTCATTCTGATACCTTCAATGAGTTCGTCAGTATCAATGAGAGCGCCTCTTGATGTGTTTACAAGTATTACGTCCTTCTTCATCATCTTGATGCTTTCAAGATTGATCATGTGGTATGTGGAATACATGAGAGGGCAGTGAAGGGAAATAAGATCACTTCTTCTCAAAAGTTCATCCATGCTTACATACTCAACGAAAGACTTGAGTGACTCATTCTCATAAACGTCGCTTGCGATTACTTTCATGCCAAAGCCGTGGCAGATTCTGCACATTGCGGCACCGATCTTTCCTGTGCCTACGATACCGGCAGTTTTGCCGTAGAGCTGCATTCCACGAAGACCTCTTAATGAATAGTCATTCTCACGTACTTTGTTATAGGCTTTGTAGATTCTTCTGTTTACAGCAAGTGCCAAAGCCATAGCGTGTTCAGCAACTGATTCAGGTGAATAACCGGGAACGATTTTGACAGTGATGCCGAGTTCCTTTGTCTTTTCGACATCTACATTGTTGTAGCCTGCACATCTCATAAGGACTGTCTTTACGCCAAGTTCATCAAGAGTTGTAAGGGTTTTCGCGCCTACATCAGCACTGACGAATGCGCAAACGGCATCGTAACCTTTTGCAAGTGAAGCGGTGAGAGGGTCAAGCTCAGAATCGATATAATCGATCTCGACGTCAGTGTAGTTTTTGATGACAGAATCAAAAGAATCGCGGTCGTACTGCTTTGCAGCGTAGAATAGTACTTTCATTTCTGTTACCTCCATAATTTATTACCAGAAGAAGGTTTTGCAAGTAATCGAAAACCTTACTTCAAAGTTTGCTCTTCTAGCCGCATTCTAACATTTCACAAATACCATATATATAAGCTGCGGTAGGGGAATATATACAAATATAAAGCTCGAAAACGACCTGCGTATAAACACTACGCGATGCATGCACCGTTAAGGAATCGTTAAGGTTAAGAGATTTTTTCGTTAAGGTTCGATATATAGAATGATAACTGTCAGGGATAGAGCCGGCCGGTTCATGTTGATAAGTATAATTTATATGGGAAAGAGGTCGCAAATATGTGGACTAGGAAAAGTGTAAAAGGCAAGGGAAAAGTAGCCTTTTTGGGAAATTTTTGGAAGTGCGTTCTTGTAGCAATTATTCTTGGAATCGTTTTAGGAACTGCAGGCGGCTCGGGAGCCGGTGGTGGCGGAACATATTTCCAGAACATCAATAACAGCAATAATTCAATAAGCACATCCATCAATGAGGATTTCACATCACCTGTTGATTTGGATAACATGAATAATGATCCTGCAAGTGCTGATCATGATACGGTTTCATTCGCTATCGGCGCAGGAGTTGCATTGTTCCTTGTAGTACTCATTATCTCACTTATAGCTACAGCAATAAGTTTGCTTTTCAAGTATCTGTTGTTATCACCGTTTGAGTATGGATGCAGAAAATTCTTCAGAAAGAATCTTGATGAACCGGCAAAGCTTTCAAACATCGTATATGTTTTCGATTCGCATTATAAGAACGTTGTAAAGACAGCATTCATGACTGATCTCTTCATATTCCTCTGGAGCCTCCTTTTCGTGATTCCGGGAATCATCAAGTCATATTCTTACAGACTTGTACCTTACATCGTAAGTGAGAATCCTCAGATCAGCTACAAGGATGCATTAGCAGAGAGCGCAAGACTCATGAATGGCAATAAGTGGAAGGCATTCGTACTTGATCTTTCATTCATCGGTTGGGACATGCTTTCAGCAGTTACATTTGGTATCGTAGGTTTGTTCTATGTTGATCCTTACAAGGCTTCAACAGATGCAGCACTCTACGAGGCAATTAAGTACGGTATCGATGTCAAGTAATTAGTGGAATAAGGGCACGACATCGATGTCAAATAACAAAGGGAATAGGAATAGGATATAATAGTTGCCGGAGGAGATGGAAGTCTCCTCCGGTTCGTTTTGAAAATGGAGAATTACTATGAAATATAAAGTTCTGATCGCAGATGACGAGAAAGAGATCCGTAACCTTCTGAGGCTCTACCTCGAAAATGACGGCTTTGAAGTTTGCGATGTTGCATCAGGTGAAGAAGTGACACCCGCTATGGATTCTTTTAAGCCGGACGTAATCCTGCTTGATGTCATGATGCCCGGAAAAGACGGCATTCATGTCCTCAAGGATATCAGAGCGGTAAGCAATATTCCTGTCATGATCATTTCGGCACGTACAGCTGATGCTGAAAGAATTCTCGGACTTAATGTTGGTGCAGACGATTATATCTGCAAGCCATTTAATCCGTTGGAGGTTGTTGCAAGAGTCAAATCCAGCCTTAGAAGATTCTATGCTTTAGGAAGCAGCGAAGGCAAAAAGGAACTTATTACACTTGGCGATCTGGAACTTGATACCGAAAAGTGTCAGCTTTTCAAAAATGGTGTTCCTATGGAACTTACTTCTGTTGAGTTCAAGATCATGGAACTTTTCATGAAGCATCCTGGCAAGGTATATACTAAGCAGCAGATTTATGAGTATGCCTGGGGCGAAGATTACTTTGTTGCAGACAATAACATCATGGTCGCAATCAGCAAATTGAGAACAAAACTCGATGAAGATGCTTCAAAATATATTAAGACCTTAAGAGGTTTGGGATACAGGTTAGAGGCCTGAATTACTGGCAAAAACGTGAGTGTAACATTGTTACAAAGGGGTTAGAAGATGGCAAAATCAAAGAAACCGGGTGGTAGCTTAAGACGCTACATACTATCAAGATTTTTCTTGGTGCTTGCCATCGTGAGCATTGTTGAGATTATCGTTGCAAATATAGCGAATACCTATCTGCTCCCGATTCTGTTCTCATTATCACAATACAATAATGTTATTAAGATAAATGGTGCAGAAGGTCTTTTCATTATCATATTTGTCCTGGTCGTTACATCGGTCGTGAACAAGATTTCTCCGATCCTGAAAGTGTCGCCGGTTGAAGTTAACCAGTTTTTCGAGAATATTCTCATAAATCGTGGCTTTTACGGTACGGATGCTGAAGAAGCAGCTCGAATGTTTCATGCACTGAGTGAGGATCCGAAGGGACTTTTGCCGTTCATCGCATCGATGGCCATCATCGCGTTAGTACTCTTTCTTCCATACATTATCGGAGGTGTCATTTTCGCCGTATCTGTTGCGAAGCATATCCGTCGCATAGAACGCGAAAAGGAGACGCAGCGCAAGAATGAAGAGAGGCGCCGTTACCTCATGATTTCCGATATTGTGCACGACCTCAAGACTCCCATGACGACCGTCTATGGTTACGCAAAAGCATTAAATGACGGAATCGTTCCTTCAAACAAGCAAGCAGAATATCTTGATGCCATCATGGCCAAAACTGAAAGAACTAATGAAGTAATCTCTCTTTTGCTGGATTACGTTAAGCTCGACAGTGAAGGTTTTAAGATCAACAGAGCCAGAATTGATGTGTGTGAATTGGTGCGTTCCTGCTGCGCTTTCTGCTACACGGATATCGAATCTTCAGAAGACGAGATAGATATCGATGTGCCCGAAAAGTCCTTGTACATCAAAGCAGACAGTGTTCAGTTATCAAGAGTTATCACTAATCTTATAACTAATGCAATACGACATAACGAAAAGGGTACCAAAATCGGCATATTTATTAAGTGTGAGAATCCATCAATCGGCGAAGATGTAAGAGTTCTTGTAGCTGACACTGGAGAGAAGATTCCGGATGAACTTAAAGATTCGATTTTCGAGCCTTTTGTTACAAGTGATGCCTCGCGTTCGACTTCAGGCGGTACGGGACTTGGACTTCCTCTGTCCGTCAAAATCTGCGATATGCATGGCTTTGGATTAAAGCTTGTACAGGCTCCTGAAATCAAGCGTTATAATTTGGGTGACGAGTACAAAAAAGTCTTTGTCATTACGATGTGAGTTTTCGGAGAGAATATGAGATTAGATTGTCTGATAATTGATGATGAGAAAGAGCTTGCCGATAATACCGCCGAATATTTCAACATGTTCGATGTTAAAACTTCTGCAGTATATTCGAGTAGTGACGCTGAAGAATTCCTGAAGAATAATGAGGTCTCATTGGTTCTTTTGGACATAAATCTTTCTGACGGAAGTGGCTTTGAACTTTGCAAAAAAATTCGTCAGACACTTAATATTCCTATCTTGTTTATTTCAGCCAGAAATACCGATGACGACAAGATAATCGCGCTTAACATCGGTGGTGACGATTATATCGAAAAGCCTTATTCTCTGGGAGTTTTGCTTGCAAAGGTGAAGGTCGTATTAAAGCGCTTTGCAAGTGCTGACATGAACAGTTCCGAGAAGACTGATTTTGATGATGGTTATCTGAAACTCGATTCAATTAATAGAACTATCTATGTTGAAGGCAAAGAGAAAAAAGTAACTTCAATCGAGTGGAAGCTTTTGGACTACCTTATTAGCAATCGTAACAGACTGGTTACCAAAAATGAGATTTTCGATAATGTATGGAATGACAGGTTCACGACAGACGGAACTTTGAATGTTCATATCAGAAAAATCAGGGAAGCCATCGAAAAAGATGCCCAGGACCCTAAGTACATAGTAACTGTATGGAAGGAAGGCTACAAGTTCGTAGCACCTGAAAAGTGATGAGAAAATCGCCGTTCGTAGTAATTATATTGCTGACATTTGTTGTTGAAGCCTTGATCTGTTATTTCATGGTCAGGGATGTAAAGGATTTGAAGACAGATCCGGTTAAAGTCAACGACTGCATGTATTCGATTACCGATAATTACGGTGACACTTCAAAATACGACACATCTCTTGAGTATGTCATCATCGATAACGATGGCGAACTTGTGTATAAGACTTCTGAAGGCTTAAGTGAATCTGTCAACGAAGCTATAAAAACAAGAGGCCTTATTCTGGATCTTGTAGTTGATGGAGTAAATGTCGGCAAAGTCATTTTCGACTACAATATGAATGATCAGCTTAAGGAAATAAAGATAAACATAGTTGTTATCTTTGCCGTGATTGGCGTACTTCAGCTTGTGATTATTCTTATGTGGTACGTTTACGTTAACCATAATATCGTTCGCCCTTTTAAAAGACTGAATTCGTTTGCATCGAGAGTTGCGGAAGGTAATCTTGATGTGCCGCTTACAATGGATAGAGGACATGTTTTCGGAGAGTTTACGGAAGCGTTTGACCTTATGCGCGCCGAACTTAAGAAGGCTCGTGCAGCTGAGAAAAAGGCCAACGACGAGAAAAAGGAAATGGTCGCTAAATTATCCCACGACATTAAGACACCTGTAGCTTCGATCAAGTCCACTTCCGAAGTTGGATACGAACTGACAAAAGAAGAACGCACGAAGGAAATGTTCAACGTAATTAACGGTAAGACTGACCAGATAAAGGCTCTTGTTGATAATCTCTTCAATTCAAGCGTACAGGATGCAACAGAGATTGAAGTAAATCCCGGAATGCAGACTTCAGAGGTAATCTCCGAAATAATTAAAAATGCTGATTATCTTGGCCGTGCCGATTCTTTTGATATGCCGGAATGTTACGTATATTTCGACAAATTAAGACTTCAGCAGGTATTCGATAACATATTCATGAATTCTTATAAGTATGCAAACACGGATATAAAAGTTACTATTTTTATCCAGGGCGATTATCTGGTAGTAAGAATAGCTGATGAGGGGCCGGGCGTTAAGGAAGAAGAACTGCCGCTTCTCAAAGATAAATACAGACGTGGTTCCAATGCTTCCGACAAGGACGGAGCCGGCTTAGGCCTTTATCTTGCGGACTATTTCGTCGAAAAGATGGACGGCAAATTAGGACTTAAAAATCTGGAAAAGGGCTTTGAAGTTTCTGTATATCTGAGAATGAATTAATAGCGTTTAATACTTGGGAATTGTCGTATTTAAGAAGTATTTAAGAATTCCTTAAAGGCATTTAAGAGTTATAAGAATATGCTCTACGCTATAAGGAGGTCGTAAGACATGAAAAACATTATTGAAACAAAAAAACTTTGCAAGACATTCTCAAATGGCGGTATTCAGCAGCATGTTCTAAAGAACGTTGATCTTGAAATCTACGAAGGTGATTTCACTGTAATAATGGGTGCATCCGGTGCCGGAAAATCAACATTACTTTATTCATTATCCGGAATGGATAAGCCGACTTTAGGTTCAGTAATCTTCGACGGCACTGAAATTACAAAGATGGACACTGATGAGCTCGCGTTGTTCAGAAGAAGCAATTGCGGATTCGTTTTCCAGCAGATTTATCTTGTTGATTCCATGAGCGTTTTGGACAACATTATGGCAGCAGGACTTCTTGTGTATAGAGATAGAAAAGTGCTCGCAAAGAAGGCCGGCGATCTCTTGAAATCCGTTAATATCGATGAGTCTTTGTGGGGTAAGTTTCCTACACAGATTTCAGGCGGCGAGGCTCAGAGAGTGGGTATCGCAAGAGCTCTTATTAATGAGCCAAAGCTGGTTTTCGCTGATGAGCCGACGGGTGCTTTGAATTCCCAGACAGGTAAGGCTGTTCTTGATACACTTACAAAGTTCAATGAGAAGGGTCAGTCTATCGTAATGGTTACACACGACATCACAAGCGCGAGAAGAGGTAACAGAATTCTCTACGTCAAGGACGGTGAGATTGCAGGCGAATGTATTCTCGGCAAGTATGTGACAGGTGATAAGGAACGTCAGCAGAAACTGAATGATTTCCTTACTTCTATGGGGTGGTAATCATGAACAAGATTTTATTGCTCTCAAAATCGAACCTCAGGAAGAACAGGGGTACGTCGGTTGGACTTTTCCTTCTTATGCTTATTGCGACAGCTCTTGTTGGTATTTCGCTTCTCCTCTTTTTCGACTGCTATCCAACTGCAAGAAAAACTTCCGAAAGACTTAAGGCCGGTGACGGATTCATCACAATCAGAGGCGATCTGGACGGTTTTACAGATGAGAAGATTGAAGAGGTTTTAGGACCTGACACAGATGATTACTATGTTTACAGAGCCCTGACATATTCGACTTTATCTTTGCCCTTTGGCGATGGCAATGTCGCTCTCAGCCTGAATCTTTCTGATTCGCACGCGTTTTCGCGCAAGATGAACTTTTTCGAGGTGGTAAAAGAAGATCCTTCAATCACTGAGAATTACGTTTATCTTCCTTATCAGTTCAACACATCCGGCGGATTTGATATTGGTGATACATATGAATATGAGAATTCCGGAAACAAGTACAGCTATAAAGTAAAGGGCTTTACGGATGTCGCATATGGCGGCTGCAATAATACAGGCCGTTACGAATTCGTTGTCGATGATGCAAGTTATCAGAAAATTTGGGATAACGAGCGTGATGAAGGCGAGACGATCTTTATAATCTACGATCTCAAAGACGGTGTAAAATCCGGTGCTTTCAGAATCAGAGTCAGCAACGAGTTTATCAAGATCAATCCTAATGCCATAGCAGACGGACTTGATATTGATGCGGTCATCGAAAACAGAACATTCATCGGACTTATTCTTGCAGTTTCCATGTTGGTTCTTACATCGCTTATCGTAATTGTAGTTGCTCTCATGCTTGCTAATTGTATTGCGAACTACATCAAAGAAAACATGAAGACTCTCGGTGCTCTTAAGGCGATTGGATATACCGGCAAAGATATAAAGATGTCGCTTATCAGCTGGTTTATGGTTATCGCAGTTGTGGCAAGTATTATCGGTATAGCTATCTCTTATCTTGCGATGCCAATATTTGCACAGATCATGATTGGTCAGATGGGACTTTCATATAGTGTTTCCTTCAACGCTCTGGCAACCATTATCCCGATTGCGTTTGTTATTCTTTTCACATTGATCGTGACAGTTATCTGCTCCGGTAAGACCGCGAAAATCCAGCCCATTATGGCACTCCGTGAAGGCCTGGAATCACATAACTTCAAGAAGAATTATGTAGCGCTTGATAAGACTTCTTTCAATCCTACAATGAGCCTTGCATTAAAGACTTTCTTCACCAATATGAAGCAGAATGTGATTACATTTTTCGTTGTCGGATTGATGGTTTTTGCTTGCATCATTGCACTCCTCATGTTCGAGAATTTCAGCAGAAATCCTAAGATCGAGATTCTCACAACTGAGTTGTGTGCCGGTGTTATCGCATCAGATCTTGATAGTAAGGATGATGTTTATGAATATCTTGATTCAAGAAAAGATGTAACCAACATCAGAGAAATCATCTATATGGATTTCTACTATAACGATGAGGAGAAACTGTTCACTTATATCGTTAATGATCCGACGAAAATGAACAATACCTCTATCTGCTACAAGGGAAGACTTCCGGTAAACGATAATGAGGTCGTAGTAAGCGGAGCTTTTGCAAAGGCATACGGTTTTGAAATCGGTGATGAGATCAAACTTGATTATGGCGACAATTCATTCAAGTATCTTGTTACAGGTTTTGTTCAGACTACTAATAATGGTGGACGTGAAGCTTTGCTTACATATAAAGCTGCTAGCCATGTAGTTGATACTGATTCGATTCCCACCTGGTTCTGGTTCGATATTACGGATGAATCCAAAGATACAAATGCGAACAAGGTCGCTGTTGATGGAATCTTAGAAGAGGCCAAGGAAAAGTATGATTCACACATTATCAACACGATGAATTTCTATGAAATTATCGGAGGAAGCATGACGACCTTCAAGAGTATATCTGCGTTGATGCTTGTCGTAATGATCTCCGTCTCTGTAATCGTCATCGCACTTATCCTTTTCCTTCTTATCAAGTCTTTGATTTACCACAAGCGCAAGGATTATGGTATCTACAAGGCTTTGGGTTACACATCAGGAAGCCTTATGCTCCAGACGGCATTAAGCTTTATGCCATCAGTAGTTTTGTCGGTAATTGTTTTCACGGTTGTATCTTACTTCGTCGCAAACCCTTATATGTCAATGTTTATGAGAATGTTTGGAATAATGAAGTGTAATTTCGATATACCCGCTGCAGGTGCTGCAATCGTTGGAATAGGCCTTGCTATAGCTTCTTTCGTCGTAGCACTTGTTCAGACAAGAAGAATTAAGAAGATCGAAGCATATAACCTTCTTGTGGCAGAGTAATTTACTGGCAGGATAGATTAAGTCGATAAGGGGCTGTGAAATAACCTAACTAACAAGTGGGTTTCACAGCTCCTTTTTTGTTGTGTCTGCTTTTGCGCTACCACTCCCGATACGGAATATTCACGAAAAACGCTGATTTCGTGAATAAATCGTACACTTTGGGTTGATTTTCACGCTACGTTCACGAAAATCGCAATTTTCGTGAATCCTACGTGAATGTGGAAAAGCAAGTGCAAAGAGAATTGCGATTGACAATTTCTTATCCAGATCGCTCGAAAATAAAGATTATGGATAATTGCACCTCTTCACTCTCACCACCAGCTCCCCACGCGCACAAAAAAAGAGGCCATGAAAAACATATAGTTTTTCACAGCCCCTTATTCTTGATTGTCTTTGTAGTATTCGTTGACGAGACTTCTGTAACCAAGTGATTTCAGATCTTCATATCTGACATTGAAACGTGATTTTGTGTGCGTTCCGCTAATGAGGAAACGCAAAAGCTCCTGTGCGTATAAATCAATCTCGTGAAGACTTTTCGAAGTGGTGATTACAGGGAAGAACCAAAGGCTCCAGGTAAGGTCCGAATCTTCATTAACTTCAAGCAGCTTGTGATTGAAGATCCTGATAAATGCAGCCGCCGCTTTAGTGCTATCGATGCCTTCTCTGCGACTCCATCTGTCGAGTGCTCTGGCTTTTCTTCGCATCTTCTGCTTGAGCTTAGTAACCGACGCCGGTGCGATGTCTATGTTACCGTCTTTTACCTGCACGCCAAGGAACGTGAAGCCGTCTTCCGGACTTGCAAATACTTCCTTGGATGGGTTGACTGTAAGACCTCTGTTTTTCAGGAATTCAAGGATTGTTTCCTGGTATTCTCTTATTTCACTTTCGCTCTTTGCGAAAACAATTATGTCGTCAGAATATCTCGCATAAAGAACGCGTTTATCCTTGAAATACTTGTCCAGATCTTTCAGGTAAAGATTCGCATAGAATGAGGCAATCGGTGTGCCCGCCATAATGCCTTTTTGCTCTTCTATAATCTTGCCTTCGGATACGACTCTTTCTTCGCGAAGAAGTGTCTTCATGAACGATAGAAGTCTGTCATCGTCAGTGATGTTCTTTTCGAGTTCCAGGCATATTTTATCGACAGGAATCGAGTTGAAATAATCGCTGACATCGATCTTATATGAATACATTTTCCTGATGTCTTTTGTTCGGCATATCGCCATGATCGCATCTTTCGCACATACGCCCGGACGAAAAGAATATAGGTTACTTGTGTAGATGTGATTATATTTTCGAAGAGTCAGATAGGTGAGAAGCTTAAGTAACATGTTGAAGTTATATGGATACTTGTAAACAGTGCGCTTCTTCTGACTGCTCATCTTGCTGATTATGGATTTGGAGGGCAGAGGGAGATCTGTCAGGGTTTTGACGGATTGCTCATATTCAAGATAAGCCTCACTGTCGATAAACTCACGAAGTTCTTTCTTGAAGCGTTTTGAGCATTTGAGACCGGATTTGTATTCGTAGAATCTCTCCCAGTAACTTTTTTCGAAAAGATTATCGATTAAAGACATTCCTGCTCCTTAAGGCGTTTTGCCAAACATTATAACGCTTCTTTATATGGGTACCGACGAAACATAGCAAAATCGGTCGCTAATAACAAGAAACGTTTATTTACAAAGACTGTAAAAAAAGCTACTATCTACATGTATTAGAGTATTAACGGGAGGCGCATTATGAAAAAGAATGAACGCAAAGACCTCGTAACTAACATTTACACAGCAGACCCTTCTGCACATGTATTTGACGGTAAGATTTATATTTATCCTTCACACGATGAAGGTCTTGATGTTCCTGAAGATGACGACGGCGAACAGTATATCATGAAGGATTACCACATCCTTTCTATGGATTCATTGGACAGCGATTGTGTTGATAACGGTGTTGCTATTCACGAGGATGACATCCCGTGGGTTTCAAGACAGCTTTGGGCACCTGATGCTATTTGCACAAATGGTAAGTATTATCTCGTATTCCCTGCAAAGGATAAGGACGATATTTTCAGAATCGGTGTAGCTGAATCCGATTCACCTGTTGGTCCTTTCAAGCCTCAGGAGAACTACATTCAGGGAAGCTACAGTATCGACCCTGCAGTCCTCTTGGATGATGACGGCAGAATCTACTGCTACAATGGTGGTCTCTGGGGCGGTCAGCTCGAAATGTGGCAGTCCGGTACATTCAATCCTGATGAGCATCGTCCTGAAGGCGATGAGAACGCATTGGGACCCTTGTTCTCAGAGTTCACACCTGATATGACAGCTTTCAAGGCTGCTCCTAAGATGATCACAATCCTCGATGAGAATGGTGACCCTATCAAGGCTGGTGACGAGGATCGTCGTTATTTCGAAGACCCTTGGATGCACAAGTTCAATGGCAAGTACTATTTCTCATATTCAACAGGCACAACACACTATCTCTGCTATGCTGAAGGTACTTCACCTGAAGGTCCTTTCACATACAAGGGAAGAATCATGGAGCCTGTTATCGGTTGGACAACACATCACTCCATCGTAGAGATCGACGGCGAGTGGTATCTCTTCTATCACGATGCTAAGCGTGCAGGCGGCTGCTCACACAAGAGAAGCGTTAAGTTCACACACCTCAACATCGCTGAAGACGGTACAATCGAGAAGATTTATCCTTACGATCACGAGTAAGTTTGAATTGAGTTTAAATGCAAAGGGCTGCCTTCGGGTGGCCCTTTTTGTTGTTACAACATTAAATGCAAAAGCAGAAAGAGAAATCATTAAATCCAAGAATTTCTTGGATGTACAAGATCGTACACGAATCGGCTGCCTGCGAAGCCTGATAAGAAACGTGCCGGACCCGCCACAGGCGCTAAGCGTTCTCTTTCTGCCAGGGGTTATTATACTCTCAGTCTTAGCAGTTGTCTCTTTCGCAATGTCTGGTTTTCGGTATAATAAACGCGAATGACATTCCTTTGATTCGAGAGAAAGGCGTATACCAACCATGACTACTTATTGGCCAAGTTATTATAAGAACTTCCACTGTCTGGCTGATAAGTGCCAGCATACCTGTTGTACTGACTGGGTTATTGGAATTGACGATGACTCTCTCGAGAGATTTTCGAAGAATGAGGAAATATGTTCCAAAATCTCGGATGGATGCTTTGTGCTGAAAGAAGATGGAAGATGTCCATTCCTTAGAGACGATAATCTTTGTTCGATGATCATTAAGTATGGCGAAGATTACCTTTGCGAGATTTGCAAAGAACATCCAAGGTTTTACAACACTGTTGATGACCATATCGAAGCCGGTATCGGACTTGTCTGTGAAGAGGCTTGCAGGCTGGTGTTAGATGCTGATAAGCCTTTTGAACTTTGCGCGGACGATGGCTCGAAAATGGAACTTCCCGAATATGTAAGTGTAGTTTTCGATGAATCGAAGCCGCTTACCGAGATTCTCATGAGTATTAGCGGCGGCAAAAGAGCGCCCTCCAAGCTTAGAGCGGAGATTTTCGATCAGATGGAAGTGCTGGATCAGGAGTGGAGTACGCTCTTAAGCAAGTTGATTGAGAATCCTGTTTCTAATGAGGATGAAGACAGAGTCATCACTGAGCACGAACGCGAGTTCAGAAATTTTGCAGCATATCTTCTTTACCGCTATGTAGGAGTTGGCAGATTTACTGCTGAGTCGACTTATCTACTTGCAGATCTGGTTTATATAGGATGCGGATTGAAGGAAATTGCCAGAGTTTTCTCTTGCGAGGTTGAGTATTCAGATATTAATATTGAAGAGGCGCTTGATACGTTCGCCTAAAGGGTAAAATGACCGGTGTAACAATGTTACACTCACAAAATACAAGTATTTGGAGGCTTTTATGATTGCAGATTACAACCAGATGGATTGGACCGCAAATCCCGCTTTTAAGGGCGGTGACGGAGTTTATTTCAACAAGACTTTCACTGATGGTGTTAATAAGATGATGCTGGGCAAATTGGAACCGGGTTCATCGATTGGTTTCCACAAGCATGAAGGTAACTGTGAGGTTATGTTCTTTGTTGAAGGTGAAGGCAAAGTGATTTACGACGATGGCGAAGAGGAAGTTAAGCCCGGTTACTGCCATTATTGTCCTGAAGGACATTCACATTCGCTGATCAATAACGGTACGAAGGATTTGATCTTCTACGCTGCAGTAACAGTTCAGTAAATAACAAAAGTCGTCTTACCGGACGACTTTTTTATTGGATATACATGAGCGGAAAACTTAAAGTCTCTTACACAAAAGCTTTGAAAATCTATCTGAAGCAAAGCTTGTGAGGAAAACAACCGGTGTCAGCAAAACCATTGTCCAAAGATAGATAAGCAGTGTAATCTTGGGCCAGGTAATCAGGAATGCCAGTTCTTTTGTGTTGAGGAAAAACATGCCGCTCAAAAGCCAGTAGAACACAGAGTTTTTACCGATGAAAGTAAGCACATATCTGCTTTTCCTTTTTATATTGTCCATGATGAGAAGGAAGCCGCAGATAAAGATCGGTTCAAAAACTATATCTCCCATGCAGAAATGGTAAATAACCGAATCACCGACAAAAGTGTTGAAGATGAATCGCAGATAAAGCATGTTTCCGATTAACAGTACAGACAAAGCAATCACAAGGGCTGAAGGGAATTTACTGGCGAAATCGAAGACCTTTTTATACGTATTGTACTTTGCAAATAGCATTCCGACAGCGAAAAGCGGGAACCAGCCTAACACGAAAAGCACGGAGCTTCCAACGAATGAGAAAATGTTTTCGAAGCTTTCCTCGTGAATAATTCCTCTGCAAATAAAAGTGATCGCATAGGGAATGACAACATAAATCAGAATATCGATCAGGGCGTTCTTTTTGAATCTGCGCTCGATTAATCTTATGAGTGGCAGCAATAAAATGAGCAACACATAAAGTTTTATGAACCAGCTGAAACTGACATAGAGAAGGTCATCTGAATGAATCAGCGCGAAAAGGTTGAAAACAAGATTTTTGGGCTCAAATCTTCCTGCACATACAAGATAAATTATCGCGATGACCATCACGATCCAGTAGGGAATAAGAGTCTTGATCAGTCGCTGAAGAACGTAATGCTTTCTTGGCGTTTCCTTGCTGATATATGACTTGTATATGCCGTATCCTGAACAGAAAAGGAACATGGCAATACAGATTTTGCCTGATGCTCCGATTACATAATCCATTCCTTCTGTGCCCGGTACTATTGCTCTCCAGCCTTCAAGATATTCAACTCCGAATAAGTGGTGGAACATCAGTAAAAGAAGGGCGATGCCTTTAAGATGTTCAGTCTTTTCTATTGTTATCTCTGAGGAAGGTGATGATTTGGGGATAGTCATAAATCAACTCTCGTATTTTCTGAAGTCGTCTGCGTATTTGAGGTTGGGTTTGATATAAACCGGTTTTGCGTGGCCTGTTGCAAGCATGATCTCGTTGACCATGATGTAGGTGGATCCTGTGTCAATCCAGACATAGGCAAGAGTTCTGTCGTACTGATCCTTTTCTTCGACGTCCATTTCGAGATAAACCGTGTCAACATTGGCCAGAAGTTCCTGCAAAAATTTTGAGGCTTCTCGGCCTTCGTCGGTGTTTTTGCTTTCATCTTCATGAACGGATTCAGGAGCGTCAATACCGGTAAGTCTGACTCTGACTTGTTTGCCGTTGGCATCGTGAATGATTATGGTGTCGCCATCAACTACACGCTCAAGTTCAACGGGAATAAGAACGGACGGGTTTACCTGGAGCTTTACGCCGAAGGGTAACTCATCGCCGCCGAAATCATTCTCGGAATAGACTGAAGCAGCGGTATTGCTGGTCTCAACGTAGATTGGCTGTTGTGGTTTATCGAAAAAACATCCGGTGAGAAAGCCCAAAGAAAGCACCAATACCACCAGTGATGACGGTATCGGGCGCTCGAAAAATCTTACGAAAAAAGTTTTCGAATTCGAAAACGAACGAGGGATATCAGACTTTATTACATTTTTCATGAAAGTATTTTAATCCTTAATTTATCCTCTGCAAAGTCGGGTTAATTATGATAGAATTCTATCCAGTAAATTTTTAGCATATATATAAAGGGGGCTTCATTATGCCAAAGAGAGACGACATCAATAAGATTCTCATTATCGGTTCAGGTCCTATCATCATCGGTCAGGCTTGCGAGTTCGACTATTCAGGAACCCAGGCATGCAAAGCTTTGAGAAAGCTTGGCTACCAGATCGTTCTTGTAAACTCCAATCCTGCAACTATCATGACCGACCCTGATGTAGCAGACAGAACTTACATCGAACCGCTCAACGTTAAGAGGCTTGAGCAGATTATTGCCAAGGAGCGCCCCGATGCACTTCTCCCTAACCTCGGTGGTCAGTCCGGATTGAACCTCTGCTCAGAACTTGCTGAAGCAGGTATCCTCGAGAAGTACAACGTTCAGGTAATCGGCGTTCAGGTTGACGCAATCGAAAGAGGCGAGGACAGAATCGAGTTCAAGGAGACAATGTCTTCTTTGGGTATCGAGATGCCCAGATCACGCGAAGCTTACTCTGTTGATGAAGCAATCAAGATTGCAGAAGAACTTAACTACCCTGTAGTAATCAGACCTGCTTACACAATGGGTGGCGCAGGCGGCGGTCTCGTTTATAACATTGACGAGCTTAAGACTGTCGTTGAAAGAGGTCTTGCTGCTTCCATGATTCACCAGGTACTCGTTGAAGAGTCAATCAGTGGTTGGGAAGAGCTTGAGCTCGAAGTAGTTAGAGACGCAAACAACAACGTTATCACAGTTTGTTTCATCGAGAATATCGATCCTATCGGCGTACATACAGGTGACTCTTTCTGCTCTGCTCCGATGCTTACAATTTCTGAAGATGTTCAGAAGAAACTTCAGGAATATTCATACAGCATTGTTAAGGCAATCGAAGTTATCGGTGGTTGTAACTGCCAGTTCGCTCACGATCCTAAGACTGGAAGAATCGTTGTAATCGAGATCAACCCCAGAACATCAAGATCTTCCGCTTTGGCTTCCAAGGCAACAGGTTTCCCGATTGCTCTCGTATCTGCTATGCTCGCATGCGGACTCACATTGGATGAGATTCCTTGCGGTAAGTACGGCACACTCGATAAGTACTATCCGGATGGCGACTATGTCGTAATCAAGTTCGCTAGATGGGCATTCGAAAAGTTCCATGGCGCACAGGACAAGCTCGGCACACAGATGAGAGCCGTTGGCGAAGTCATGAGCATTGGTAAGACATATAAGGAAGCTTTCCAGAAGGCTATCAGATCTTTGGAGAAGGATAGATATGGTTTGGGCTTTGCTAAGGATTTCAACAAGCTTTCAAAGGACGAGCTTATGTTGAAGCTTGCTCAGCCTTCATCAGAGCGTCAGTTCATCATGTATGAGGCACTCCGTAAGGGCGCTACAGTTGATGAACTTTTCGAGCTTACAAAGATCAAGCACTGGTTCATCGAGCAGATGAAGGAACTCGTTGAAGAAGAGGAAGAGCTTCTCAAGAATGCAGGCAGAATCCCTGACGAGAAGACAATGCGTCAGGCTAAGCTTGATGGTTTCTCTGATAAGTACCTCTCACAGCTCCTCGGTGTATCCGAAGATCTTATCCGCCGTGCTCGTTATGAATACGGAATCAAGGAAGGATGGGAAGGCGTTCACGTATCCGGAACACAGGATGCAGCTTATTACTATTCTTCTTACCACATTGAAGACAAGTCACCTTCTTCCAACAACAAGAAGATCATGATTCTCGGCGGTGGTCCTAACAGAATCGGTCAGGGTATCGAATTCGACTATTGCTGCGTACACGCTGCTCTTGCTTTGAAGAAGCTTGGCTTCGAGTCAATCATCGTAAACTGCAACCCTGAGACAGTTTCAACAGACTACGATACATCCGACAAGCTCTATTTCGAGCCTTTGACATTGGAAGATGTTCTTGCAATTCACGAAAAGGAAAAGCCTATCGGCGTTATCGCTCAGTTCGGCGGTCAGACACCTTTGAATCTTGCAGCATCCCTTAAGGCTAACGGCGTAAATATTCTCGGTACAACACCTGAGACAATCGACCTCGCAGAAGACAGAGATCACTTCCGTGCAATGATGGATCGTTTGGGCATCCCGATGCCTGAGGCTGGTATGGCAGTTAATGCTGATGAAGCTATCTCCATCGCAAATAAGATTGGCTACCCTGTAATGGTTCGTCCTTCTTACGTCTTGGGCGGAAGAGGAATGGAAATCGTTCACGATGACGAGATGATGAGAGTCTACATGAATGCCGCAGTAGGCGTTACACCTGACAGACCTATCCTCATCGACCGTTTCCTCCACCACGCTACAGAGTGCGAAGCAGATGCTATCTCTGATGGTACAAACTGCTATGTTCCTGCAGTTATGGAGCACATTGAGCTAGCCGGCATTCACTCCGGTGACTCCGCATGCATCCTGCCTTCAAAGAATCTTTCACCTGAACTCGTTGAGACAATCAAGGAGTACACAAGAAAGATTGCTGTTGAGATGCACGTCGTAGGTCTTATGAACATGCAGTACGCTATTGAGGATGGTGTTGTATTTGTACTCGAGGCTAACCCTCGTGCTTCAAGAACAGTACCGCTCGTATCAAAGGTTACCGGTACAAACATGGTAAAGATTGCTACAGATATCATGACAGGAAGCCTTACAGGCAGACCGTCACCTGTACCTGAACTCCACGATAAGAAGTTCAATCACTATGGTGTCAAGGAAGCTGTCTTCCCGTTCAATATGTTCCAGGAAGTTGACCCTATCCTTGGACCTGAAATGAGATCTACCGGTGAGGTTTTGGGACTTGCTACAAACTTCGGTGAAGCAAGCTTCAAGGCTCAGGAAGCAACAAAGACAGAACTTCCTTTGGAGGGTAGTGTTCTTCTTTCAGTTTCTGACTACGATAAGGTTGACCTCGTTGAAGTAGCTCAGATGTTTGCAGATCTTGGATTCAAGATTTTCGCAACAGGCGGTACATACGACATGATCGTTAAGGCTGGCATTGAAGCTGAGAAGGCTAAGAAGCTTTATGAGGGCAGACCTAACATCGGCGACATGATCCTCAACCACCAGGTAGACTTGGTAATCAATACACCTGCAGGCAAGGCTTCAGCTCACGACGACTCCTACATCCGTAAGGATGCTATCCGTCAGCACCTTCCTTACATCACAACAATGGCAGCTGCCAAGGCTTGTGCAGAAGGTATCAAGGCTGCTAAGGCTTCCGCTTTCGAAGTTAAGGCACTTCAGGACTATCACGCAGAGATTAAGTAATATATCTCTTAAATCAAATTCATTGGGGGCTACTCATCTGAGTAGCCCTTTTCTATTGTTTTCTCGTGGGAAATCTTTATAAAAATGTTTGATTTTGTGGGCTATTGCTTAAATCTTGCTAATTTTTCTGTGCTGTAAAAAGTGGGCTACAGTCCTCAAAGCCCCTAAAATACGCTATAGTGCTCTGATGCCTCATTATTGCCTCGTTTTGATTTTACCAATCTTGCTATGTTGGAGAGCAAGATTTGTATAGCGAAATTCGGAAAATACTGAAGAAATTGCAAGGATAAAACTCGTAAACTCCATTAAATAATGGGTGTTTGTCGAAAAACTCCATTGGAACGGTTGAGATTGCAAATCGCAAGAATGGTTAAATTTGTTCAAAGCGTATAATATTATTTGAAAGAATATTGCACTTTGGTAAATACATTTTTCGCCCCGTTCCTTTAATATGGTACTTGTACTATTAAGTGAATCGGGAGGTTCTTATGTATTACATTGGTATTGATCTCGGAACATCAGCAGTTAAGCTGCTTCTTATGAAGAGCGGGGGAGAGATTGTCAGAACAGTTTCTGAAAGTTATCCCGTTAACTTCCCTCAGACTGGCTGGTCCGAACAGAATCCTGAAGATTGGTTCGACGGAACAATCAAGGGTCTTTCAAGACTTCTTGAAGGCATCGATGGTAATGAAGTAGCTGGTATCAGCTTCGGTGGCCAGATGCACGGACTTACTCTTCTCGATAGCGAAGGTCAGGTTATCAGACCTGCTATCCTTTGGAATGACGGTAGATCACAGGTTGAAACAGATTATCTCAATAATGAGATCGGCAAGGCAAATCTTTCTAAGTATACCGGCAACATTGCTTTCGCAGGCTTTACTGCACCTAAGGTAATGTGGGTACACAAGAATGAACCCGAGAATTTCGCTAAGATCGCTAAGATCTTGCTCCCTAAGGATTATCTCGCATACAGACTATCTGGCGTTTTCGCTACAGATGTTTCTGATGCATCAGGCACGCTCTATTTTGACTGCGAGAACAGAAAGTGGTCAGAAGACATGCTCAAGATTCTCGACATGAAGGCTGAGTGGCTTCCTGAAGTATTCGAGAGTTATGAAGCAATCGGTAAGATTTTACCTGAGATTGCTGACAAGCTCGGAATCAGCAAGGATTGCGTTATCGCAGCTGGTGCTGGTGATAATGCTGCTGCAGCAGTTGGTATGGGAATCATCGGCAATGGCGGATGCAATATTTCCCTTGGTACTTCCGGTACACTCTTCATCGCTTCAAGCGAGTTCAAGAACGATGAAGCTAACTCACTCCACGCTTTCGATCACGCTGACGGCGGATTCCACCTTATGGGTTGTATGCTCTCAGCTGCTTCCTGCAATAAGTGGTGGATGGAAGAGATCATCGGCACAACAGATTATGCTAAGGAACAGGAAGGCCTTGAGGCTTTGGGTACTAATAAAGTATTCTTCCTTCCTTATCTTATGGGTGAGAGATCACCTCTTAACAACCCTGACTGCCGTGCAATGTTCGTAGGCATGTCCATGGATACAACTCGTAAAGATCTTACTCTTGCAGTTATGGAAGGCGTTGCTTTCGCTTTGAGAGATTCTTTCGAGTGCGCTAAGAAGATGGGCCTTGAGATCAAGAGTTCTTCTATCTGCGGCGGTGGTGCTAAATCTAAGCTTTGGTGCACAATCGTTTCCAACGTTTTAGGCATCGAACTTACTCAGACAGAGAACGACGAAGGCCCTGCAATGGGTGGTGCTCTCCTCGCAGCTGTTGCTTGCGGTGAGTATGCATCAGTAGAGGATGCTTGCGCTAAGACAGTTGCAAAGCATGTTTCTGTTGTTCCTACACCTGAGCTCGTTGCTAAGTACGACGAGAGATATAAAGAGTTTTCAAAAATCTATCCCGCAATGAAGGAGGCAGGTTTATGGTAATTTACGAGGCAACATCTTCCAATTTTAAAAAGTACGGAAGAATTGTTAAGAACATCGATTTTGCACCTGTAATCGAAGCTCTCGGCAAGATCGCTATTCCTGAGGATGGCGTAGCTTATGAGCCGACAGTTGATTCTCTCGAAGAGGCTTCTGCAAAGGTTGATCTTACAAGACTTTTCGGTGGTGAGATGAAGTTGGAGACAGGCTATTGCGCTGGTCACAATACTCTTCTTAACGCTGTAGAGTATCACAGAGCATCAGAGATCAATGTAGCTGCTACAGACGCTATTCTTCTCTTAGGTTCTTTGCAGGATGTAACAGACGATTTCAAGTATGACACATCCAAGATTGAAGCATTCCACATTCGTAAGGGCACAGCAGTTGAGCTTTATGCTACAACACTTCACTATGCACCTTGTGGCATCGAAAACGATGGCTTCATGGTAGGTATCGTTCTTCCTTATGGAACAAACTTCGCATTGGAAGAAGATCACATTGATTGTCTGGCAGATTCAGACGACGAAGATAAGCTCCTTACAGCTCAGAATAAGTGGCTTATCGCTCATCCCGACGCTCCCGGTGAGAAGGGACATTTCCCTGGCCTCATTGGCGCTAATATTGAAGTTAATGTAACTAAAAAACAGATGGAGGAAATCTAAAATGTCAAAGAAATTATTTAATGCTCCCGACGTAAAGCTTGCTATCGTAGCAGTATCACGTGACTGTTTCCCGGAATCACTTTCCGTTAACAGAAGAAAGGCTCTTGTTAAGGCTTATACAGAAAAGTATGGTGCTGATGACATCTATGAGTGCCCTATCTGCATCGTAGAGTCTGAGATTCACATGCAGCAGGCTCTTGCAGACATTAAGGCTGCTGGCTGTAATGCTCTTTGCGTATACCTTGGTAACTTCGGACCTGAAATCTCCGAGACAATGCTCGCTCAGCAGTGGGGTGGCCCTGTTATGTTCTGCGCAGCTGCAGAAGAGACACAGGACAACTTGGTTGGCGGCAGAGGCGACGCTTACTGCGGTATGCTCAACGCAAGCTACAACTTGAAGATCCGTGGCGTTAACGCTTACATCCCTGAGTATCCTGTTGGAAACGCAGAAGAGTGCGCTGATATGATCAAGGAGTTCATCCCTGTAGCTAGAGCTCTCGACGCTATGAAGAACCTCAAGATCATTTCTTTCGGACCTCGTCCGCAGAACTTCTTCGCATGCAACGCTCCTATCGAGCCTTTGTACAGACTTGGTGTTGAAATTGAAGAGAACTCTGAGCTCGACCTTTTCGAGGCTTTCAATAATCACGCTGGTGATGAGAGAATCCCTGCTAAGGTTAAGGAAATGGAAGAAGAGCTTGGTGCAGGCAATAAGAAGCCTGAGATTCTTGAGAAGCTCGCTCAGTATGAGCTCACTCTCCTTGACTGGGTTGAGGCACACAAGGGTTCAAAGAAGTATGTTGCAATCGCTGGTAAGTGCTGGCCTGCATTCCAGACACAGTTCAAGTTCGTTCCTTGCTATGTAAACAGCCGTCTCACAGGTATGGGTATCCCGGTATCTTGCGAAGTTGATATCTATGGCGCTCTCTCTGAGTACTTAGGATATGTAATCTCTGAAGATGCAGTTACACTCCTCGACATCAACAACTCTGTACCTCACGACATGTATGACGAGTCAATCGCTGGTAAGTTCGATTACAAGTTCACAGATACATTCATGGGCTTCCACTGTGGTAACACATGCTCCAAGAAGCTTGCTTTCTGTGAGATGAAGAACCAGATGATCATGGCTAGAGCTCTCCCTGTTGAGGTTACAAATGGTACACTCGAGGGCGATATCGCACCTGGTGACATCACATTCTACAGATTACAGTCTACATCTGACGGACAGATCAGAGCTTATGTTGCAGAGGGTGAAGTTCTCCCTGTTGCTACAAAGTCCTTCGGTGCTATCGGTGTATTCGCTATCAAGGAGATGGGCAGATTCTACAGATACTTCCTTATCGAGAAGAACTTCCCTCACCACGGTGCAGTTGCATTCGGTCACTATGGAAAGGCTATCTACAACCTCTTCACATATCTTGGAATTTGCCCTTGCGACATCGGCTACAACAAGCCCGCAGGTGACAGATATCCGAAGGAAAATCCGTTCAACTGATATAGTTTGGATACTTTGGCGGGGCTTGATCTTAAGGTCAAGCCCTTCCTACTGTCTCAAGATTGACAAAAATTAATTAGAAAAGGGAAAACCTAAAATGAACAACAAAGAACTTCAAATCACAGCGACAAAAGTTCGCAAGGGAATAGTTGAAGCAGTTCACAGCGCAAAGTCCGGCCATCCGGGTGGATCTTTGTCTGCTGCTGATATGTTCACTTATCTCTATTTCGAAGAGATGAACATTGATCCCAAGAACCCTAAGGATCCTAACAGAGACAGATTCGTTCTCTCTAAGGGTCATACAGCTCCTGGTCTTTATTCTACACTCGCAAACAGAGGCTTCTTCCCCGTTGAAGACCTTAAGACATTAAGAAAACTTGGTTCCTACTTGCAGGGTCACCCTTGCATGACAGAAACTCCCGGCGTTGACATGAGCACAGGCTCTTTGGGCCAGGGTGTATCTGCTGCAGTTGGTATGGCTCTCGCAGCAAAGCTTTCCGGTGATTCTTACAGAGTTTACGCTCTTACAGGCGACGGTGAGATTCAGGAAGGTCAGATCTGGGAAGCATTCATGTTCGCAGGCGCTAAGAAGATCGACAACCTTACAGTTGTTATCGACAATAACGGTCTCCAGATCGATGGTAAGGTTGAAGACGTTTGCTCACCTTATCCGATCGACAAGAAGCTCGAAGCATTCAACTTCAATGTAATCTGCATTGATGGTCACGATTTCGACCAGATCAGAGACGCATTTGCAAAGGCTAAGGAATGCAAGGGTATGCCTACAGCAATTATCATGAAGACAACAAAGGGTAAGGGCGTTTCTTACATGGAGAATCAGGCTGGCTGGCACGGAAAAGCTCCTAGCGATGACGAGTATGCACAGGCTATGAGCGAGCTTGATGAGAAGTTAGCAAAATTGGAAGCAGAGGTATGAACATGGGAGATGTAATTAAAATTGCTACACGTGAGAGCTACGGTAACGCTCTCGTAGAGTTGGGTCAGAAGAATCCCGACGTTATAGTTCTTGATGCTGACCTCGCAGGTGCAACAAAGACAAGCACATTCAAGAAGGCATTCCCTGATCGTCATATCGACTGCGGAATCGCAGAAGCAAACATGACAGGCATCGCTGCAGGTCTTGCTACTTGCGGAAAGATTCCTTTCGTTTCTTCTTTCGCTATGTTCGCTGCAGGCAGAAACTTCGAGCAGGTTAGAAACTCCATCGGTTATCCTCACCTCAATGTTAAGATCGGCGCTACACATGCCGGTATCACAGTAGGCGAGGACGGTGCTTCACACCAGTGCCTCGAGGATGTAGCTCTTATGCGTACAATCCCTGGCATGACAGTAATCATCCCTTCTGATGATATTGAATCAAAGGCTGCAGTTATGGCTGCTGCTGAGACAGAAGGTCCTTTCTACATGAGATTTGGTAGAGCTGCTGTACCGGTAATCAACGATAATCCTGATTATAAGTTTGAAGTAGGTAAGGCAGTTGTTATCAAGGATGGTACAGACATCGTCATCTTCGCTAACGGCGTATGCGTAGCTGAAGCTATGGGCGCAGCTGATAAGCTCGCTGCTGATGGAATCAGTGCTGCTGTTGTTAACGTACACACAGTTAAGCCTATCGACAAGGAGACAGTACTTGAGTTCGCTAAGAAGACAAACCGTGTATTCACAGTTGAAGAGCATTCAGTAATCGGCGGTTTGGGCAGCGCAGTATGTGATGTTCTCGCTGAAGAGTATCCTGTTAAGGTTACAAAGATCGGTGTTTATGACAGATTTGGTAAGAGTGGTCCGGCTTCTGCACTTATGCATGAGTTCCAGCTTGATGCTGAAGGTATCTACAACCAGATTAAGGCTAAGCTCTGATTTTAAAAAATAAGATTAAACAAAATAAGAGGTTGTCTCATATGAGGCAACCTCTTTTATATAGTAATAATAATATATAAGAAAAGAATATTAATTCTTATCTGTATCATTGCCCTCTCTGTCCTTGAAAGAAATCTTAGCACCAAGCCTCTCGAAGATTCTCTTAAGGAAGATGGAGTAGAACATGGTGATGATTGAAATTCCAAGGAAAATGATAAGGCTCATTGTAAGAGAAGGTAACTGCCAGAGTGCGTAAGCAAGACCGGCTGTTATTACTACATACATGATCGTTACAGGCATATTGGTAAGTGTAAGAAGAAATGCATTCTTGATGATCTGCTTGATTGATTCTTCGAACCAGGCAAGGAGAGGAAATGAATAGAATGTGTGAGCAAGAATTACCAAGAGGAAGAACGACGGAATGTACTGAACCCATGAATACTCAGGTGACATCATAGTGTTAACCATGACAAGCTCTAAAATGAAAAAAGCAGATGCAGCTGCGTATATGAGTTCCAAGATCGTTGCTTTGGCGAAGTTTTCTTTAAATGATCTAAAGTATTCTCTAAAGACAGACGGATTATCACCAGCAAGTATAGAAATAGTGATTCTATATAAAGCAGTGATTGAAGCGCCGATTGTAAAAACAGGTATACATGTCAAAATAAACAACAAATTGACTATGATTAAGTTGCAAAGGCCGGTAAGAAACTTGGTCGCAGCGCCTTTGGGATTAAAAAAAGAAGAAGCCATATCAATTCCCCATTTTCCATATATAATAGATAAAGAAATAATAACACACTAAGAGTTAATTGGTCTAATATCAGTTTGTTTGTGCTATCCGCACAAACAAACCGGTTAGGAGAATAGCATAAGCGACAATTTGGTATTTCTTTTATGCAATTTAACCTTTGCAAAAGCAAAAATTGTACAATTTACTAAACAAACGCAATATTTGTATAATTATAGGCGAATTGTAGCAAGAAATGTGGAGAAACATAATCCGTTTTTGACTAATATTTACAATGTAGAAGGGCCAAGAGGCCCGGAACAATTTCATTAAGGAGGAAACTTTATGAAAAAGGTTATTGCCGGTGTTCTTTCAGTAGCTATGGTTGCCGCTCTCGCAGCTGGTTGCCAGGATACAAAGCCTACTGAGACAACAGGTAACGGTGGTGAAACCGCATCCACAGAGGAGAGCGGTGAAGGTGGCGAGACAGAGGCTACAACTACTGAGAAGCAGACCATGACATTCGGTACAGGTTCTGAGAAGATCAATCTCTGGTCATTCACAGATGAGATCCCGAAGATGGTAGGTCAGTATGTTAAGCAGAACCCTGCTTACGGTGAGAAGTACACAGTTGATTGTACAATCATCGCTACAGACGGTGGTGCTTATCAGACAGCTCTCGACAACGCACTCGTAGCAGGTGGCGACATGGCTCCTGACTTCTATGCAGCTGAGGCAGCTTTCGTTCTTAAGTATGCTAAGGGCGATATGGCTAAGTTCGCAGCTACATACAAGGAACTTGGTATCGATGTAGATGCTAAGATCAAGGAAGCTGACATCGCTCAGTACACAATCGAAGTTGGTTCACGTGATGGTGAGCTCGTAGCTCTTGGTTATCAGGCTACAGGTTGTGCATTGATCTACAATGCTGAAGTAGCTAAGGATGCTTTCGGTACAGATGATCCGGCTGAGATCGAGAAGATCGTTGGCGCTGGTTCTGGTAACTGGGATAAGTTCTTTGAAGCAGCTGCAAAGCTCAAGGAGAAGAACTACGCTGTAGTTTCTGGTTCTGGTGATATCTGGAACGCTTGCGAGAAGTCTGCTGATACAGCATGGATCGTAAACGGCGAACTCAACATCGACCCTAAGAGAGATCAGTTCATCGACATCGCTAAGACACTCAAGGACAACGGTTGGTCAAATGAGGCTGCTGGTTGGTCTGAGGCTTGGTATGCTGATATGAAGGGCGAGGGCGCTCAGAAGGTATTCTGCTTCATGGGACCTGCTTGGCTCATCAACTACGTAATGATCGGTAACTCTGGCGGAAACAAGGCTGGCGAAGGTACATTCGGTCAGTGGAGAGTTTGCGCTCCTCCGGTAGGCTTCTTCTGGGGCGGCACATGGGTTCTCGGTAACAAGGACGCTAAGAACAAGGAAGGCGTTGCTGAGCTCATCGAGTGGATCACTCTTGACTCTTCTGATACAGGTCTCCAGTATCTCTGGGCTAACGGCGCTGTAGACTGGGACAACGATCCTGAGACAGCAACAGCTAAGGATACAGTTGCTTCTGCAACAGTTATGGCTAAGTCCAATGGTGAGCTTGACTTCTGCGGCGGCCAGAATGTATTCCCTGCATTTATCGCTGGTAACTCTTATGCTTCTGCTAAGGCTATGACACAGTATGATGAAACAATCAATGGTTATTTCACAGATGCTGCTGCTCAGTATGCAGAGGGTAACTTGGATAGAGCTGGTGCTGTTGACGCTTTCAAGACAGCAGTTACAGACAACCTCTCCTTCTAATAGGATCTAATTTCTAGATGCTGTGACGGCAGGGTAGAATTACATTTACCCTGCCGTCTTTTTAAAACTATAGGAGGCTGTATGAGAAACAAAAAACTAGTCGATTACGCTAAGTATGGATATTTATTCTCTCTTCCATTCATACTTACGTTCTGTATTTTTACACTTTATCCGGTAATCTATACTTTTGTTATCGGTTTCACAGATTTGAAGGGTGCTGGTAATACTGAAATCCATGTTTTGCCTTTCATTTCTCCCAAGGACGGTTCTCCGTTCTACATCTTTAACAACTTCAAGGATGTTCTTACTTCTAAGACATTCCACAAGGCTTTTTCCAATACTTGGATTATCTGGTTCTTGAACTTCTTCCCTCAGATGGGATTTGCTCTTTTGTTCACTGCATGGTTCACTGACAGAAGATCAAAGGTTAAGGGTACAGGCTTATTTAAGGTCCTCTTCTATATGCCTAACATCATCACTGCAGCTACAATGGCTATTTTGTTCCAGAAGCTCTTTGGTTTCCCTGTAGGTGCTGTCAACCAGCTTTTCAACGCAGCAAAGCCTTACAACTTCTTGATTAATAACTGGCCTGTTAAGTTCATTATTGCATTCGTTCAGTTCTTCCAGTGGTATGGTCATACAATGGTTAACCTTATCGCCGGTGTTATCGGTATTAGCCCTGAAATCTTCGAGGCTGCTGAAATTGACGGTGCTAACAGAGTTCAGACATTCTTCAAGGTTACAATCCCTTGTATCCGTCAGATTATGTTGTTCGTTCTCGTAACATCACTCATCGGCGGTCTCAACATGTTCGATATTCCGCAGTTGTTGGTCGGTCCTAAGAATGCAAACGGTGCCGCTCTTACAACTAATATGTATATCAGAAACCAGGCATTTGACGGTAGTTACCTCTATAACAGAGCTGCAGCTGCTTCAGTCATCTTATTCATCATTATTGTAGTTCTTTCTGCTATCGTATTCTTCCTCCTCAGAGATAAGGATGAAGCTAAGCTCAAGAAGCTTAAGAAGGCAGAGCTTAAGGCTGCAAGGAAAGGTATGTAAGGTGAACTGTTATGGCTAATGAAACTAAGTTATCTTCTATTAAAAGAAACGAATTAATTTTGAAGGTAGTTATCTACGTTGTATCAATTATCTTCTCAATCATGACGTTGTTCCCCTTCGTTATGTTGATCGCTAACTCTTATAAGGATACTTACGAAGTTCAGGGTAACACTTTGTCACTCATTTCTAAGGCTCCTCTTAAGAACCTTAAGAATAACTGGCATCAGATTACCAGCAAGGACGCTTTCCACCCTGGTGTAGGTTTCAGAAACTCATTTATTGTTGCTACTCTCAGCACAATCCTCAATGTTTACTTCTCAGCCCTCACAGCTTATGCAATTACAGCATATGAGTGGAAGCTCAGAGATTCATTCAACGCTATGATCATGGCAGTAATGATGATTCCTGGTACGGTTACTATGATCGGTTTCTTCCAGATGGCATATAAGATTGGTTTGGTTAATAAGCTTTCAGCTCTCATTATCCCTTCAATCGCTGCTCCTACTGTAGTATTCTTCATGCGTCAGTACTTGCAGGCTTCCCTCTCAATGGAAATCGTACAGTCTGCTAGAATCGACGGTGCAGGCGAGTTCAGAATCTTTAACCAGATCGTTCTCCCTCTCATGAAGCCCGCTATCGCTACTCAGGCTATCTTCGCTTATGTAGGAAGCTGGAATAACCTCTTCTCACCTATGATTCTTCTTACTGATAAGAATAAGAAGACTCTCCCTGTCATGGTATCCTTGCTCAACGGTGATATTTATAAGAAAGAATACGGCGCTATTTACTTAGGACTCCTTGTTACAGTTCTTCCTCTTATCGTCGTTTACGCTTTCCTTTCTAAGTACATCGTAGAAGGTGTTGCATTGGGTGGTGTAAAGTCCTAATAAGACTTATCTCTCATGCAATGAGATTCAGCTTTTAAGCTGATTAAAAACGAATAGTTTATACTGCGTCTTTGAATTTTGCCTCCTCAAAGACGCAGTTTTTTTATGTCTGAAAATATTCACATAAAAAGACCGGCACGGTGGCCGGTCTTTATTGATCTTAGATTTACTTATTTTTAAGTCGCTTCATTCTGTTCCTGAATTGGGAGGGGGAGCAACCATATTGCTTCTTAAAGCATCTACTTAAGGATGTGAGATTGTTAAATCCGCACGACATAGCAATATCACTGATTTGCAGATCTGTATCAGAAAGCTTTCGTTCAACTTCTTTAAGCTTCAAAGTCGTCTGATATTCGTTAAAGGTCATACCAGTATATTCTTTGAAGAGTCTGGCGAAGTGGAATTTTGAATAGCCTACATGTGTAGCTGCTTCGTCCATTGAGACGTTTTCTGAACTGTGCATTGCGAGCCATTCAGCAAGCGACTTGAATTTGATATAAACTTCTCTTTGCTTGTCGTTCTGAATGACCACGAGACTATCAGAATAGTCTTTCTTCATGAGCATTCCAAAAACATCCATGAGCTTACTGAATATTGATATTTCTTTTACTGTTGTAGAGTAAAAGAAGTAGAGGTCGTTAATCTCCATGAACCTTTCAAAAATAAGGTTATAAACTTCTGGGTGAGTTTCAGGAGTAATGAGAAGAGGTTCGTTTATTAATTTCGCAAATTCATCGAAATCGAATAGTCCTCTAAGAAAGTCCAGACTGAAAAGGTAGATAAATCTGATACCTGATCTTGTTCCGGCAATCTTGTGAAGTGAATTCGGTGGAACGAACAGAATCTCTTTCTCTTTAAGAATTATCGTTCTGTCATCAAAGATGTAAGTGTATGACTTCTCGATTGGAATAGAGATCTCAAGACATCCGTGCTTATGGACAGGATAGTCCTCAGAACGGTTGTTATACCATATACGCATATTTGCGCCAGGAATAAAATCTACTTCCTCAACGTCGTTGCTGACGATACGGCCGGCAAAACTACCAATCGGTTGCTGGTATTTTCCTGGTACTGAATTATCGTTAAATTGCATGCTAACCCCATATCAAAAAATATGTGTAGATTTTATATACATATTTAGTCATTTTCAAGCCTGTTTACCCCAGAAAATAGCAAAATCTGTAAAACAAATGACAAGAAGTGGGATATCTAATATGGCTTAAATTAGCATATAATTGTTATAACTACCTAAAATTCTTATGAATAGGAGAGCATAATTATGGACCGTGCAAAAGCCATAAAGAGAGCCGAAGAATTAGTCGGCAAGATGACACTTGAAGAAGCTGCTTCTCAGCTTCGTTACGATTCTCCCGCTATTGATAGACTGGGTGTACCTGAGTACAACTGGTGGAATGAGACGCTGCATGGCGTTGCAAGAGCAGGTACTGCTACAAGCTTCCCTCAGGCTATCGGTCTTGGTGCTACTTTCGATCAGGAACTCCTTGGCGAAGTTGGTGTTGTTTGTGCTAATGAAGGTCGTGCCAAGTATAACGAATACAAGGCAAATGGCGACCGTGATATCTATAAGGGACTTACATTCTGGTCTCCTAACGTCAACCTCTTCAGAGATCCAAGGTGGGGAAGAGGACAGGAAACATACGGTGAGGACCCTGTTCTTATTTCAAAGCTTGCTATTCCTTTCATTGAGGGACTTCAGGGTGACGGTGAATACATGAAGACAGCAGCTTGTGCAAAGCACTTCGTTGTTCATTCAGGTCCGGAAGCTGTAAGACACCAGTTCAACGCTACATGCAATGATAAGGATCTTAACGAGACATATTTGCCTGCATTCGAAGCTTGCGTTAAGGAAGCTAATGTAGAGTCAGTAATGGGCGCTTATAACCGTACAAACGGAGAGCCTTGCTGCGGCCACTCATATCTTCAGGATATCATTCGTGATAAGTGGGGATTTGAAGGTCATATCGTTTCTGACTGCTGGGCAATCAGAGATTTTCATGAGCATCACAAGGTAACTAATACCAGTGAAGAGAGCGCTGCTTTGGCATTGAAGAAGGGTTGCGATCTCAACTGCGGTTGTACTTATATTTCACTCATGAGTGCATACAAGCAGGGTCTTGTTTCTGAGCAGGATATCAGAACTGCAGCAATCAGACTTTTCACTACCAGATATATTCTCGGTATGTTTGATGAGACTGAATTTGATGGTCTTAACTATCTTGATGTCGAGACAAAGGAAAATCTTGATGTAGCAAGAAGAGCATCTGAAGAAAGTATCGTTCTTCTTAAGAATGACGGTATCCTTCCTCTCGATAAGAATGAGAAGCAGGTTATCGCTGTTATCGGTCCTAACGCCGATGACAGAGCTTGCCTTGTTGGTAACTACTACGGAACATCTTCAGAGTATATTACTGCTCTTGAGGGCATCAGAAACGCTTCAAGTGACAACACAAGAATCCTCTATTCTGAAGGCTGCAACATTAATACACCTAAGCCGGACGTTCTTTCACGTGAGTATCACAGACTTGCTGAAGCAAAGGCTGTAATCAAGAGATCCGATCTTGTTGTACTCGTTATCGGTCTTAATGAGACTCTCGAAGGCGAAGAGGGCGACGAGGGTAACATGTACAGGTCCGGTGATAAGCCTGATCTTAAATTCCCTAAGACACAGCAGAAGTTGATTGACCTTGTAATTGCTGAAGGTAAGCCTTTCATCACAGTTGTTATGGCAGGTTCTGCTATGGATCTTAGCGCACTTAACGATAAGTCTTCTGCTATCCTCCAGGCATGGTATCCGGGTGCAAGAGGTGGTCAGGCAATTGGTGACATCCTTTTCGGTAAGGTAAATCCTTCCGGTAAGCTCCCTGTTACTTTCTACAAGGATACTAACGATCTTCCTGACTTTGAAGACTACTCAATGAAGGGCAGAACATATCGTTACATTGAGACAGAACCTCTCTATCCTTTCGGATATGGTCTTACATACGGAAAGATGGACATCACTTCTGTTGCAAATACAGGCGATAAGGCAAATGGCATAACTGTTAAGGCCGAAATCGCTAATACAGGTGACGTCAAGACTTCTGAAGTTGTCCAGGTTTACATGAAGGCTGAAGATCCTAACGAAGTTAAGAACACAAGACTCGTTGCATTTACAAGAATTACTCTTGAAGCTGGTGCAAACGGCAGCGTAGAGCTGACAATCCCTGCTGAAAGATTCAAGGTTGTAAACGAAAAGGGCGAAAAGGTTGATCCTGAAGGACCTGTAACTGTATATGTAGGTCTCGGCCAGCCTGACAGCCTTACTGAGACTCTTACAGGTAAGAAGGCTCTCACATTTACTGTTTGATTAAAGAACTATTGAATATAGCTTTGCGAAGTGCATAACATTTTACATGGAGGACAGATAATCTTGGATTTTTCATACCCTTTATTTCAGATTCCGTTTGTAGGTGTCTATCTTATCGTTCTGGCATTCTTGTTCGGAGCGGTCTTCGCAAGCTTTATTACATGTACCGCGTGGCGTGTTGTCCGTAATGAAGACTGGATTTATGGTCACAGCCATTGCGATACTTGCGGTCACGAATTATCTACAGCAGATCTTTTCCCGATAGTTTCCTATATTGCGCTTAAGGGAAAGTGCAGATATTGCGGTTCGAAAGTGCCTCCGAGAGATCTCATTTTCGAGATCATACTTGGTGTATTATTTGCAGCGACTTTATGGCTTCATGGAGTAGTTGATGCTGCAGTTATTGCAGTTTTGGCACTTGAGATGCTGCTTTTGGGCTTATCCCTTGCTGACTGGGATTCAGGCGTTATTCCTAACGGATTTCTTGCAGCAATCCTCGTTGTATGGATAATGTCCGTTGGTTTCAGACCTGATACTCAGCGTTTTGCTTTTGAAGGACTTATCGCTTCTCTGGCGGCAGGAATCCTTATGGCAATCGTTACGGCAGTTATCGGAAAACTCTTCAAGTCAAAGGTAAGCTATGGACCTACAAAGCTTGCTATGTGCTTGTTGCTTTTCCTTGGATTTAAGGGATCTGTTGTCGCTGTAGCACTAGGACTTTTATTGGGAATTGTTTTCGCGCTCATTTGCAAGGCGAAAAAGAGAAAGATGTCTATTGCTCCGGCGATCTCGATTGCTTTTGTTGCAGCATTCTTTGTTAAAGACTTAGTACCGTTTTTCTCATAATTTATAAGGCGTTTGACTTATTCACACTCGTCTTATATAATATCCGAGTTTGAAATCCACGCGAAGAGAGGGGGGATAAAGATGTCAGAGATTAAAGTTAAGGATGGCGAGTCCCTTGACAGTGCACTTCGCAGATTTAAGCGTTCTTGCGCAAAGTCAGGCGTTCTTGCAGAAGTACGTAAGAGAGAACATTACGAGAAGCCTTCTGTAAAGAGAAAGAAGAAGTCTGAAGCTGCTAGAAAGAGAAAGCATTGATAAGACTTTAAGAGAGGTTATCCTAACGGGTAACCTCTTTTTTTATCGGTAAATTTGGCCGTATCGAGGGCCTCTATTCTTTTGTAAATTGAAGTCAGTTCGGATATAATAAACTCAATAAAGATAAAGTTGAGAATATTTGTATGTTATTGACCGGTAAGAACTGGCGCTTATCGGCATCCCGGAAAGTTGAGGATGCTGCTGCGCTTCTTGATGTATTGCTAAAGAATCGTGGAATAACCGAAGGCCAATCCGTAGAGCAGTTTTTGGCTGAAGATGACGGAATTTGGCACGATCCATTCCTTTATAACGACATGCATAAGGCGGTCGACATTATCAATGACACGATGGATAGCAATGGCAAGATCCTCGTCTATGGTGACTACGATTGCGATGGCGTTACTGCTACTTCAATTCTCGTAAGATATTTCAGAAGTCATTCGGTTGATGTCGAGTATATTGTTCCGCACAGAGCTGAGCATGGATACGGCCTTACTGAGAAGATCATGGACAAGGTTATCGAATCCCATCCTGATCTTGTAATAACTGTTGACTGCGGCGTTACAAATGTCGATACCGTACTTGAGCTTAAGAATCGTGGTATCAAGGTCATCATCACTGATCACCATAACGTTAAGGAAGAATTGCCTCTTGCTGACTGTGTTATCTGTGCAAAGAGAGCAGACAATACATATCCTTTCATTGATCTTTGTGGCGCCGGTGTCGCGTTAAAGCTTGTTGAAGCTTTGGGTAAGGATGGAAGGCATAAGGTTACAGGCAATATCTGGCGTCAGGCAATAGAGCTTGCAGGTCTTGCGACTATAGGCGACCTTGTATCTGTCACAAATGAGAACAGAACAATAATCAAGCGAGCATTTAAGAGCATGCAGAATCCTTCCAATGTCGGTGTTGGAATCATGAATGATATGCTTCTTGCGCCTGGAAAGACTTTGGATGAGACATTCATTTCTTTTAATTTTGTCCCCAGAATTAATGCTGCAGGCAGATTATATGATTCAGCAGATGCTTTGAAGCTCTTCCTTGAGAACAATCCTACAGAGGCAAAGAGTGCTGCTCAGGATCTGACAAGACAGAATGATGAGCGTAAAGAGATTGAAGCCAAGGTTTTCGATGAGGCAAGAGCGCAGCTGGAAAGCCCTAACAGGCCTGACAGATGGTCTTTGACTAATACATGTGGTCCTATTGTCGTTTACAACAAAGACTGGCATCAGGGCGTGCTTGGAATCGTTGCAGGAAAGCTTTCCCAGTTCTATGGAAGATCTGCATTGGTATTTACTGATGATTCAACTGAGCCCGGTTGTGCAAAGGGTTCAGGAAGAGCATATGGCGACTTTGATCTTTATGAATGCCTTGAAAGAATCTCTGATAAGCTCGTAAATTTCGGTGGCCATAAGAAGGCTGCAGGACTTCTTGTAAGAAAGAGCGAGATGGGCATTTTCATGGAGACTTTGGAAGCTGAAGCCGCTAAGATCTATGAAGAGAAGGGCCTTTCCGGAGAAGAATCCGAAGAGGATGCGATTGTTGCAGAGTGCGAGATCGCACCGGAATGCTTGGATTTTGATGCATATAACAAGGTCAGCAAATTAAGACCTTTCGGAATCGGTAATCCTAAGCCGATATTCGTTACAAAGGGTCTTGTGATTTCCGGCATCGCACAGATGAGCCAGGGCGCTCACATAAGACTTGATCTGACTGATAAGGAAGGCCGATACAGTCTTTCAGCAGTAGGTTTTGGAATGGGCGATTACTTCAGTGTTCTTAAAGCAGGCGACAAAGTCGATATTGCCTATACGATGAATGAATACTGCTTCAGAGGCGAGACGTCATTAAGTCTTCACCTTGAAGATATCAGACTTGAAAAGCCTATAGGATTCATGTGGCAGAAGGCAGATATCGCTGAAAAACTCTATACGAGTGGACTTGCGATGAACCAGATTGCCAAGATGGCACCAGGCGAAGATATAAGAGATCAGATGAAGCCCACGGCAGAGCAGTACGGCGCATGCTACAAAGCAATCGAGCGTTTCGGAGGTACTGCTATGTCAACTGCGGACTTAGACCTTCTTGCAAGATTGGTTACTAACAATTATGATGTAGCGGTAACCCCGTTCCAGTTAAAGCGCTGCCTTGAGGTTTTCGCTGATTGCAAACTGATAAGGTTAAGGACTATGAAGCCCATGAGAGTATGTTTTAACATTCTCAGAACGGGAGACAAAGTAAAACTCAGTGATTCTGAGGTGTACAGGAGAATACAAGGTGACTAGAGGTAAGAACGATCTGGAATTTAATGCAGTTACCGAAGAAGAAGTGCAGGCAGAAGCCGAACGCGCTTATCTACAGGACGACAGCTTAAAGCCCGAGATCCCTCAGGAACTTGAAGAAAAATTCCAGGAGATCGTAAAGCTCTATGACGAATATGCCAGAGCTGCAAATCTCGAAGAGAAGGATATTGAAAAAGATAATGCCGACTTAGAGAAGGCATTCATTTTCGCTTATAAAGCGCACCGTCATCAGAAGAGAAAGACGGGCGAGCCTTACATCACGCATCCTGTTGCTGTTGCTTTAATTCTTGCTGATTTGAAGGTTGATTCTGCTACGATACAGGCAGCTCTACTTCACGATACTATTGAGGACACTATTGTAGACGACGATATGGTTACCGAGAAATTCGGTTCTGCCGTAAGGAGCCTCGTAGATGGCGTAACAAAGCTTAATCTCAGCCTTGATAATGTCGTATATAATTCCAAAATTGACATCCAGGCATCTAATGTCCGCAAGATGTTTATTGCTCTTACAGATGACATCAGAGTCATTTTCATTAAGCTTGCTGACCGCTTGCACAATATGAGAACGTTAAAGTCCATGAGCCCTGAAAAGCAGATTGAAAAGGCTCAGGAGACACTTGATATCTATGTTCCTTTCGCAGGACGCTTCGGTATTTACAAGATTAAATGGGAATTAGAAGATCTCTGTCTCAGATATCTTCACCCGACTGACTACTACGAACTTGTAAAGCTCGTCAGCGGTAACAGAGCTCAGAGAGAAGACTTCATGGCTGATGTCGTCTCTGAGATTCGTGCAAAGCTTGAGGAAAACGGCATTGTCCATTACGACATCGAAGGCCGTCCGAAGCACTTCTACAGCATATATAAGAAGATGCATGAGAAGGGTAAGACTATTGATGAGATCTACGACCTTTTTGCGTGCAGAATCATTGTAGATGAAGTCATTGAGTGCTATCAGGTATTGGGTATTATCCATGAAATGTACCAGCACGTACCCGGAAGATTCAAAGACTATATTGCTATGCCTAAGGAGAACAAGTACCAGTCCATCCATACGACTGTCGTAAGTCATACAGGTACATCCTTTGAAGTGCAGATAAGAACTTTTGCGATGCATCAGATTGCAGAGTTCGGTATCGCTGCTCATTGGCATTATAAGGAAGCCGGTAATTCTCAGGAATTCAAGGCTGATAAATACGATACGAAGATCAATGAGATGAGACAGATCATCGATTCTCATAATGAGCTTGCTGATTCCGGCGAGTTCCTGGAATCTTTCAAGATGAGTATCGCGCCTGACGAGATTTTCGTATATACACCTAAGCACGAAGTAGTAAAACTTCCGAAGGGTTCATGTCCTATCGACTTTGCTTATGCGATCCACTCCGGCATCGGTAACCATATGCATGGCGCCAAGGTTAACGGCCGTATCGTTCCTTTGTCTTATGAACTTAAGAACAGTGATATTGTTGAGATTCAGTCTTCTGATAAGCTCGTAAAGGGACCTTCACGTGACTGGGTAGCTATTGCACGCACGGCAAATGCGAAGTCTAAGATCAATAACTGGTTCAAGCGTGAAGCACGTGCCGATAACATCGCTACCGGCCGAGAAATGCTTACAAATGAGATTACACGTAACGGCTTTGATCCTTCCAAGCTTCTTATGCATAAGGCTATCGAAGTTATTTTGAAGCGCAATAATTTCACTTCATTGGAGGATATGTTTGCTGCTTTAGGTTACGGTTCTATTAGCGTCAGCAAGGTCTTCTCAAGGCTCCGTGACGACTATATAAGGAATATTCCTGAAGAAGAGCGCAGAGCTTTAGGATACCGCGTAACAGCTGACGGTAACGTTGCATATAGCCCTAATGAGCTTCCTATCGAACTCGGTAAGGCTGACCAGACTCGTAATTCCAAGAATACAAAGGCGAAGACACCTGAGACTAATAAGCAGGTTATCGATTACGATGTAGCGAAAATAAATGCACTTGCATTAGATCCTCACCAGACAACCGTTCCGGGAACACCCAAGGGTGTGGAAGCGCTTAATAATGCAGCTTCCTCCAAGCAGTCAAAGGGCACTAAGTCGAATTCAGCAAGAAGAGTTCACAACAATGACGCAGTTGTCGTTAATGGCCTTGATACGATTGCAACGCACATTTCTAAGTGCTGCCATCCTGTATTTGGCGATGAGATCATCGGTTATGTCACACAGGAAAAGGGCGTAGGCATTCACAAGGTGAACTGCAAGAACATCATGAACATTATCAAGAATCGCCAGAATTCTCAGAAGGACGAAGAGAAGTATCAGCGACTTGTTGCTGTTAAGTGGCTTTCAAAGGCGAAGTTCTCAAATTACGATGTACAGCTTGTGGTCGTTGCTATGGACAGAAATGGCCTTCTTATCGACGTGCTCGACAAGATCAATGAAGAGAAGATCAATATCGTTAAGCTTAATACCGTAGTAGACGGTCCTGAAGCAAGGATTTTCGCGACTGTTAATGTATCAGGCAGGGAACAGCTTGACCGCACCTGTGAAAGGATTCTGCGAGTCAAGGATGTTGTTGATGTAATCAGGAACTAAGAATTTCCTTTTTGATTAAGTATCGCCGTAGTAAGTGTCGTCATCGTATCCGCCAACATAGCTGATATTGAAGATTATCATGGGCTTTTTACCTGACTTGGAGTATACGAAGTTTTTAATCTGCTCTCTGAAATTGCGCTTTTGGACGAAGGCTTCAATGCTGCCTGCTTTTGTGCTTGCCTGGCTAAGAAGATCGTCGACCTTCTTAGAAGTCAGTTCGTAAATGACATCCTGATTCTCATCTTCATCAAAGCAACCGAGTGAATTGATGGCAGGGGAGCAGGCAAGATCGCCCGTTCTCTCATCAACTGTAATAGCGATTGCAAGGCATCCATCCTCACTCAAGTGAATTCTGTCGGTAAGAACTTTATCGTCAGCATCGACTGTGCCGGTGCCGTCGATGAGGACGGGAGCTGCCGGAACGTGGTCAGCAATTCTGGCATCTTCATTAGTGAGTTCAAGAACTGAACCATTTTCGAGGATGCAAACGTTATCTTCAGGCATACCGAGGCTTTCAGCCATTTCTTTGTGGAGGCAGAGCATGCGGTATTCACCGTGAACGGGAATGAAGAATTTCGGCTTTACCAGAGCGTGGAACATCATGAGTTCGTTCCTGTAAGCGTGGCCTGAGACATGAACATCTGCAAGTGACTGGTAAATAACGTGAGCGCCTTTCTTGTAAAGTTCGTTTATTACTCTGTAAATAGGCTTCTCGTTGCCCGGAATCGGGTCAGCAGAGATGATTACCGTATCGCCCTTGGTGATATCTACGGAACGATGCGAAGAATATGCCATACGTGTCAGGGCGCTCATCGGCTCAGCCTGTGAACCGGTCGTGAGGATAACGATCTGGTTATCCGGATAGTTGTCAATTGCATCGATATCGATCAGGGTATCCGGCTGAATCTCAATGTAACCGAGAGTGTTTGCGATATTGAATACCTGAACCATTGAACGGCCCGAAAGAGCGACGTGGCGGCCATATTTCTCTGCTGCAGTGATGATCTGCTGCATGCGGTGAACGTGTGATGAGAAGGTGGCAACGATTATGCGGCCTTCTGCCATTCTGAAATAGTGCGAAAAAGCTTCGCCGACATGCTTTTCGGAGGGCGAAAAGCCGTCGATCTCAACGTTTGTAGATTCGCACATCAACATCAGTACGCCTTCTTTACCAAGCTCGCCCAAGCGCTGAAGATTGATCATTTTGCCGTTGATAGGTGTGTAATCGATCTTGAAGTCTCCGGAATGAACTATTCTTCCCTGAGGAGTGTTGATGCAGAGCGCATATGAATCTGCGATAGAGTGGTTGACTCTGATGAATTCAACAGAAAAAGATTTGCCAAGGCTTATGATGTCACCATTCTTGCAGGTTGTAAGCTTGATGCCTTCCAAAGGAACATTCTTGTCCTGAAGCTTCAACTTGATGAGCTCTATTGCCATCGTACCGCCGTAAACAGGACACTTGAACTCTCTTAAGAAATAGGGAAGAGAGCCGATGTGATCCTCGTGGCCGTGAGTGATGAGAATACCGCGGAGTTTGGCCTGATTGCGTCTGATGTATGTGAAATCAGGAATAACACAGTCAACGCCGGGCATGTTTTCTTCAGGAAAACTCATACCGCAGTCAACGATGATGATATCGTTGTTATATTCGAATGCGGTCATGTTCTTTCCGATTTCACCGATACCACCCAACGGGATGATCTTTACGGGATTCAGATTCTTATATTTAGGGTCGTTAAAGCTGTGTCTTTTAGAATTACTGCTCATAATTGTTCCTTCTATAAATGTCAAATACTTCACGTGGATATGCGCGAAGTATTTGGAGATTGCCTGATTCTTATTTTACTTTACGTAGACGTTGCGGTAGCAGGTCTTGTACTTGCCTGATTCACCGTCTTCAGCGTAGATATCTATGATGTAGCCCTTAACGGCGCCACCCTTGTCTTCAACCGTATAATAACCATCTCCGCCCAACGGATCATTCTCAATGTAGATAACGGTGCCCTTAGGGAAGATTGACCAGTCAGCTGCAACCGTGCGGCCTTCCTTACATGTTGTGCCGGATGCGGTGCTCTTACTGTATGTACCATCCTTCATAAGCTGAGGACCATAGAATGTAATCTTGCAGTTAACAGCCTGGCCGGACGGCTTAGGTGCCGGAGTATTAGTTGCCTTAGGCTTCGGAGTAGGAGTATTGGTAGCCTTCGGTGCCGGAGTATTAGTTGCCTTGGGCTTGGGTGTTGCCGTTGCCTTAGGCTTAGGTGTCGGAGTATTAGTAGGCTTTGTCTCGGTGGTATAAGACTTCTTAATATAATTGCCGTTATAAGTCTTGTACCAGCCGTTTGAAGTAACTGCGACTACATCGATCTTATCACCTGCGTGGACGCTCTTAACAACGTCGTATTCTGTGCCAGGGCCTTTTCTTACGTTTACTGTAGTTGTAGCGTAAACGAGGATCTTAAGCTCGGATTCAGTAATCTGAGGTTTTGTTTCTTTTGTAGTCGTAGTAGTAGCTTCTGTGGATTTTGTAGTCTCAGAAGTAGTTGCTGAAGTTGTTGCGAAAGTCTCTGAAGTAGAAGCTTCGGAAGTGGAGGCTTCAGTGCTCTCGGAGGTCTCTGAAGTTGCTGAGGTCTCAGAAGTCTCCGGTGCTTCTGTGGTCTCAGTTGTATTGGTTGTCTCGTCAGATGAAGCATCAACGCTACTGCCTGTAGGATCGAAGCCTTCAGGATAAGAGACGACCGTGATGGTAATCTCACCTGTCTCAATCGGCTGAGCAGGCATATTGGAACGGTCGAGAGCGGAATCCACAGCAAAAGTCGCCGTCGCGCAGAGCGAGACAACGATGCAACAGTTAACGGCCGAGACGATCTTGGCACGTGTGATGTTATAGAATTCCTTTATTCCAACAAACTTCAAGAGTTTTATTCTCCTTTATTTTGCCAGCATTTAGGAGTCGTCTGAACTTGGCGAATTGTGTGTTCCTAAAGTTCCGCTACCACCCAAATTGAAGGCACAATTACAAACTTATTATATCATACTAATGATTTTGGCCATTCTGAGCCGAAAAAAGGGCATTTTTGTAAGTTTGTTATTTCCTGCCCGGGTTTTTCCTTTACCTCAAAAGTGATTTTGAGTAAAGCGTTTTTCGAAATTTGTCAATTGATTGTAACAACTATGAAAAGCATGAAATATTCTAAGCGTCTATAATCTAGACACCATCAAGGGAGTACAAAGAAGGGGGAAGTGCAATGTCATACGGACGTGTCCGCAAGCCGTCGAAAAGAGCGCGATTCGGAACAACAGAACACGATGTCGAAAAGAAGCGCACCAAAATCCTCCTGATCTGTGCCCTGATACTCATTCTTTGCGGCATCCTGGATGTAATTTTCCTCGTCGGAATACTTGATTTGTGATTTATACGAGCTGCCTTCGGGCAGCTTTTCTATTGGCCGGATACTTGTGGAATATTGCTGGCGCCGCAAGTAGAAGAGCGCCTTGAAAGTCGCCTGTTTCCTGCTCGAAAAAACTTTCTTCGGAACCATATTTCAGTGCACTGTTTTTGTCGTATTATGTCGGATTGTCTGTCGGAAAAATGCACTGATTTGTTGGAAAACAACTTTTGTGCGCATATTTTGTCGGAAACCTTGTCTTAAAACACCCCGGATTTTTTCAGCAATTCGTTGTGCTGTTGGAAATTACCAGATACGACAATTTCGGAAAAATCTGAAAGGAATTTGCGACAAGTTGTCCGACAAAAAGTGACAAAAGGGACAACAGATATAGAGAATCAGATATTTCTCCGACAATTTTTACTGAAAAAAGACAATTTTCGGCTATTAAATTAGGCTCAGACCACTGTTGTTATAAATTGCAAAAAACACCCCTCTCGTATATACTTACACCCGTAATATTTTTATTAATAAGGGAGCAGAATATGAGAGTTTCCGAAATGTTTTTGGCTACACAGAGAGAGATACCTGCAGATGCAGAGATTCCTTCACACAGATTGATGCTTAGAGCGGGCTTGATCCGCAAGATGGCATCTGGCGTTTATTCTTTTATGCCGATGGGTTACCGCACATACAGAAAGGTTGAGGCGGTCATCAGAGAAGAGATGGATAAGGCAGGAGCACAGGAGCTCATCATGCCGGCACTTCTTCCTGCTGAAGCATACCAGGGTTCCGGCAGATGGGAGAAGTTCGGTCCTGAGATGTTCAGACTTTCCGACAGAGGCGGAAGATCTTTCTGCTTGGGCCCTACGCACGAAGAGCCTTTTACTGAAGCTGTCAGAGATTCAATCAGATCTTACAAGCAGCTCCCTGTAACGCTTTATCAGATCCAGCACAAGTACAGAGATGAGAAGCGTCCGAGATTCGGCGTTATCAGAGCTAGAGAGTTCGTCATGAAGGATGCTTATTCTTTCGACGTTGACGAGGCTGGCCTTGATATTTCTTACAAGAAGATGTACGACGCTTACCGTGCAATTTTCGACAGACTCGGATTGGATTACACAATCGTTGACGCTGACTCTGGCGCAATGGGTGGTTCCGGTTCACAGGAATTCATGGTAAAGAGTGAAGTCGGTGAAGACGGTATCTGCTACTGCGATGAGTGCGGATATGCTGCTAACGAAGAGAAGGCAGGCTGGACAAGAGGCGCTGCTGATACAGCTGCTGAACTCGCTGTTGAGAAGATTCACACTCCTGACGTTAAGACAATCGAAGAGCTTTGCGGATATCTTAACTGTGGCGCTGACGCTTTCGTTAAGACAATCCTTTACAACATTGACGGTAAGTTCGTTGCTGCTATGTGCAGAGGCGACCGTGATATCAACGAGACAAAGCTTGGCAACCTTTACGATGCTACTGAGATGGAACTCGCTGCTTTCGTTGATGTTGAGATGATCACAGGCGCTAAGGTTGGATTTGCAGGCCCTGTTGGACTTAAGCAGAAGGTTGATATCGTTGTAGATTCAGAAGTTGCCGGAATGAAGAATTTCGTTGTCGGCGCTTGCGAGACAGACTATCACTTCAAGAATATTAATATCGGCAGAGATTTCGAAGCTGATACTGTTGCTGACATTACAAATGCCAAGGTGGGCGATATCTGCCCTAAGTGCGGTAAGGGTAAGCTCGGTATGGCTCGTGGCGTTGAGGTTGGACATATTTTCAAGCTCGGCACAAAGTATTCTGATGCGCTCGGCTGTGTATATCTTGATAACAACGGCAAAGAGCACAGCATGGTAATGGGCTGCTACGGAATCGGTGTATCCAGAGTTCTTGCAGCTATCATTGAGCAGAATCACGATGATGATGGCATTATCTGGCCTTCAATCGTTGCTCCTTATAAGGTAATCGTTGTTCCTACAAAGGCTAACGACGAAGAGATTATGGGCGTAGCTGAAAAGATTTATGCAGATCTTAAGAGTGCCGGCGTTGAAGTTCTTATCGACGACCGTAATGAGCGTCCTGGCGTTAAGTTTAAGGATGCTGACCTCTTGGGTATTCCGCTCAGAGTCACAGTCGGCAGAAGAGCCGGCGAAGGCATCGTTGAAGTCAAGAGAAGAGATTCAAAGGACGCAACTGAGCTTACTGTTGACGAAGCTATCAGCCTCTCTAAGGAGATCTGAGAATGATTTTGAGGGTAATCTTATCCCTTGTTCTGTGCGCGTCTTTTACGCTCGGAGCAATGCCTGTAGTGCAGGGTAAGGTTACTCCTATGCCGGCTTCATATGACTCATACGACCTCACGTACGTTGATGGTGGTACTTTGAGTCTGAAGCTTCTCGGCGGAAGTATATTTTTCGAGACGGGAAAAGCTGAAGACTGCGACAGACCTTTGAAGATTACTCTTTCGAGGTCGAAAAATAAACGCGTGGTCAAAAGCTTTAACGCCTCCGGCAAAAAGTTCAGTCTGGATGTTTCAAAGCACATGGATGAGGGCGAGCTTTACTGTGTCACCATCCATTATGAAGCTTACGGTACGACGGTTAACTGCGGTGACAATCTGATTTTCAGGCAGGGTAGCAATATCTATTTCTGGAAATCTGATAACTACGATTACAATGTCGTAACGTGCCAGGAACTTTGGGCTGACGAGCAGTCCCTTAAAGAGTGCCTTGAACCGCAAAACGATATTGAGTGCGACGATCCTGTTCTGATCGGTTATTCGAACAGAATCGTTGAAGGTGCGAAGGACGATTGGGAAAAGGTTTTCCGCATTTATAAATTCATCTCAAGCGAGATGGCCTACGACAAAAAGGAAGCTGAAACTACATCTGCCGGATATCAGGATAGCGCCGTAGATGTTATCAGGAGCGGAAGATCGATCTGTGAGGGATTTGCAAACTGCTTTGTGGCACTTTGCAGAGCGCAGGGAATACCTGCTGTAGTTGAATTCGGCATTGGATTTACCTCATACGAAGAGATAACGAACAGGAAGCCGACATCGCAGGATTATGCCGATCACGCATGGGCGGCGGTCTTCCTCGGAGGCAAGTGGCATTTCGTAGATCCCACCTTCGATATGTCGAGATATTACCATGGTCCCAATGATATAAGGACCTATGAAGAGACAACGAAATACTACCTCCTGCCATTGGAGGCGATATCTAACGATCACATGATCATGGATGCGGATACAAGACACGGTATACCGACGGCAGGTTATTGCGGCACTGACAGGTCAGGCGCGAAGTTTGAGATTACAAGAGACGGTGTCTGCCATATTACGGGAAACGGCGCACTCAAGATGCCTTATGGCGTAAATGGCTTCAGCAAGGTGGTTTTCGAAGAGGGAAGCAATATTACGGAGCTTTTGAGCGACTGCTTCAGAGATTGCGATCTGCTTACTACGATAGTGCTGCCGGACAGCGTAACAACAATTGACGAATACGCATTTGCGACTTGCGAGGATCTTCAGTATGTTTACCTGCCGGAAGGCTTGGTGGTTATTGGTAAGAAGGCTTTTCGCGGGTGCGACGAATTAAGTTATGTCAGGGTGCCTGACAAGTGCAAAGTAGTCGGAGAGAAGGCATTTGACGGATGCCCCAGGCTTTACTTAAGCATCTCAGAAGAACATAAGGATATGTTATCAGGTTACGATACACCGCCGATGTTTATCGATTACAGATAAAGAGAGGCATTCATAGAAGGAAGGTAAGGGAAGAACATGTCATATATAGAATTTCGTGATGTCAGAAAGACATACAAGACCGGTGCGGTAAATGTTACTGCGCTCGATGGTGCTGAATTCTTTATCGAAAAAGGCGAGCTTTGCGTAATTCTTGGTCAGTCCGGTGCCGGAAAGACTACACTTCTTAACATCTTAGGTGGCATGGACAGACTTACTTCAGGTGAGGTTTTCCTTGACGGCAACGAGATATCCAAGCTCAATGCCAATGAACTTGCACTTTTCAGAAGACAGAACGTCGGTTTTGTTTTCCAGTTCTATAACCTTATTCCGAATCTTACGGCTTACGAGAATGTCGAGATGGCAGCTCAGCTCGTAAAAGATCCTATCAGCTGCGATCTTCTCATGGAAGAAGTCGGTCTGGCTGACCGTAAGAACAATTTCCCGGCTCAGCTTTCCGGTGGTGAGCAGCAGAGAGTCTCAATTGCCAGAGCGATTGCCAAGAACCCTAAGCTCCTTTTGTGTGATGAGCCGACAGGCGCGCTGGATTACCAGACAGGTAAAGCGATTCTGAAGCTTTTGCAGAACCTCAGTATCGAAAAGGGTATGACAGTAGTAATAATCACACACAACTCCGCTCTTACTGCGATGGCTGACAGAGTCATCAAGGTTAAGAACGGCAAGATAACAAGCAACATGATTAATGAAAATCCCGTTAATGTAGAAGAGATCGAGTGGTAATGAGTCCTTACGTAAAGACAATTTTAAGATCTATTAAGATGACACTTCCAAGATTTATCGCAATTTTTGCGATAATCGCTTTGGGTGTGGGATTTTTTGCCGGACTCAAAGTAACAACACCTGCCTTCGTATATACGGGAGATAGTTACGTCAAAGAACAGAAGATGTTCGACTTCAAGCTCCTTTCGACGATCGGTTTTGATGACGAAGATATCGAGAAAATCAGTGAGCGCACGAACTGCGTTGTTGAAGGCGCTTATTCTGCTGACTGTTCAGCAAATTTAGGTTCACATCCCGGCAACTATACGGTGAAGTTCCTTTCCATAACCGAGAATGTAAATGCGTTAAGTCTTGAATCAGGCCGCCTTCCCGAAAAGGACGACGAGATTGTTATTGATGCATTCAGATTTCCTACAATCGAGCCCGGTACAAAGCTTCTCGTGACAAATGACACAAGCGAGAAAGCCCTCGAAATGTTCAAATACAGGGAATACACGATTGTCGGCACAGCCAGAACTCCTCTTTATCTGAATTTCCAGAGAGGTACATCCAACGAGGGTTCAGGCTCCATTTCATTTTACGTTTGCGCTCTTCCGGGAGCATTTGATTCGGAATATTTTACTGAAGCCTATCTTTTCGCGAATACGGGATTATATCTCTATTCTGACGAATACAAGACTTGGGCTTCTTCTGCAGAGAAGCAGTATGGAGATATCGTCGATGAAGTCATCCGTGAAAGATTCGACAGACTCATCAAGGAAGAATACGACAAGCTCTACGATGGTATCGATGAGTTCGACGAAGAAATCGGCGATGCATGGGACGAGATTACCGACGGTCAGAAAGAATTAGACGACGGTAAGAAGAAATTAGAAGACGCCCAGAAGGAAATTGACGACAACAGAAAAGAACTCGAAAAGGCCAAGAAATTACTGGATTCTTCCGCCAAGCAGATCAAAGATGCCAGCAAGCAAGTCACTTCTGCCACGGTATTGATTAATGCCGGCAGGAAGCAGATCGAAGACGGCCAAAAGCAGTTGGATTCAGCTAAGTCACAGCTCGATCTTTATGCTGCAGGCATAACTGACGCCAGAAACCAGTTAGCAGATGCAAGAGTTCAGACCGCTAATGCGATAGCAGGTCTTAAGGTAGCGATTCCGTCTTATAAGTCCGCTATTGCTGAACTTAGTGCGGGAATTGCAAATCTTAATGAAAGCCTTTCAGCAGCAGAAACAGAAGAAGAGAAAGCTCAGATTGAAGCTCAGATTACTCAGCAGCAGGCGAAAAAAGCAGAGTATGAAGGCAAGCTTGCTGAAGCAGAAGCAACACTTCCGGTACTCGAGCAGACTGAAGCCGGTTTTGACGCTCAGGAAGCACAGATAAATGCATCTCAGGCTGACTATGAGACAAAGCTTGCTGCTTACGAAGAAAGCTACCAGAAGTTCCTTGAAGAAAAAATCAAGTTCGATATTGCTGAAGAGCAGTATAAGAAAGGCAAGGCCGAGTATGAAGCCGGTCTTGCAAAATATAACGACGGACTTAAGAAGTACAAAGATGGTGAGAAGAAATTAAATGACGCTCAGAAGGAAGTAGACGACGGTTGGAAAGAATATAACGACGGCGTTTACGAGCTTTGGAGAGGTTATTCTGAATTCTCATCTACGGCTTCCAATGTCTTCAATTCTGACATTGTATATGGTTTCTCCATAATCGCATCTGTTGATGCTCCTGATACATACACTCTTGGACGTGACAAGAACACTGGTTATGTCTGCTTTGACAACGATGCAAAGATTGTAGATGGTGTTGCATCGGTTTTCCCGATTTTCTTTTTCGCGATTGCAGCACTTGTCTGCTCCACGACCATGAGCCGAATGGTCAGCGATGAGAGAGGCGTCATCGGAACCATGAGAGCCATGGGCTATACCGATCTGTCGATTGTAATGAAATATGCGATCTATGCGGGTTCTGCATCAATACTTGGCGCCGTCCTCGGATTTATGGGAGGCACCAAGCTTTTCCCGGCGGTCATTTGGGAAGTATACAAGATGATGTATGGCTTTGCGCCAATTAAATTTACAACGAGCATTCCTTTATTTATTCTCGCTCTGGGAGTCTCTCTCCTTTGCACAGTCGGCGTTACGGTAATAACCTGCATGTCCTCATTACAGGGAATGCCTGCTGAGCTCATAAGACCAAAGGCACCTCTACCCGGCAAGCGTATCCTTTTGGAGCGTATCAGCTTTATCTGGACAAGACTTAAGTTCCTTCACAAGGTATCAGCTCGAAATGTTTTCCGCTTCAAAAAGAGAATGTGGATGATGATCGTCGGTATCGCCGGCTGCACTGCGCTTCTTATTACGGCGTTCGGTCTTTACGACTCCATCTGCAACGTAGTAAATATTCAGTACGACAACATCATGAAATACGACCTGCTGGTTGTTTTCGACGATAAGTACAGACAGTACGAGATTGAAGCAGCAACAAAGGATGCGCTTGAGAATTCCGGCGTAACTTTCGAGTATATGGTTGCAAAGGGTGATTCAGCCAAGAATAATGGCTCCGCTTATGTAAGAGACCTTGAGATCTTTGTAAGCGACGCAACAGATACATCCAGCATTTTCGGTCTGACAGACCTTAAAACAGGCGCTGAATTGCCGTGGCCTTCTGATGGCGAGGTTGCAATTTCCGGTAAGCTTGCCGAAAAGAATAACGTCAAGGTCGGCGACAATATTACGCTCCTTTATGGCGACGACGAGCGCGAAATTTCACTTAAGGTTGGTGCTATATTCACGAACTACACCTTCCACTATGCTGTAATGACATCAGAGACTTATAAGGAAGCTTTCGGTAAACCCTATACACCTGAGACGCTTCTTATCACGACTTCTACGAAGAACCCTGATGATACATACAAGATTGCTTCTTATCTGACAGAAAACTACAGCATCAAGACATGGGCTTCAACAGCTGATAGCAGAGAGAGCTTCGCAAACACTATTGAGCGACTGAATTATGTAATCGTTCTTGTCGTTGTCTGCGCTGCTGCGCTTGCTTTCATCGTTCTCTTCAATCTTAATAACATTAACATCACAGAGCGTATCCGCGAGATCGCTACACTCAAAGTTATGGGCTTTAACAAGAGAGAGACCGGTCAATACGTTACGCGTGAGAACGTCATTCTTGTTCTTCTCGGCTTCGTAGTCGGAATCCCGCTGGGCTTCCTGCTCCACAGATTCGTAATGGCACAGATTGCAATGGATATGGTTACTTACCAGATAAGAATTGACTTCATAAGCTACATCTATTCGCTCCTGTTTGTTCTCGCATTCTCGACGGTTGTAAACTTCATTATGCGTGCCAAGATCGAAAAGATCGACATGGCAGAATCATTGAAGAGTGCTGAGTAAGAAATTGTCGCTTTTTCGATGAAGCATCACATACCGTATATAAGCAAAAGGCTGCCTCGTAAAAGAGACAGCCTTCTTAATAAATAACTGTATATGTAATTACTCTTCAGTCTCGCCGTTCATCCAGCTCTGGTGATAATTTCTTCTTCTGTATTCTTCAGGTGTCATGCCTGTAGTCTTCTTGAATACCTGAATGAAGTGTGACTGTGATGAGAAACCAAGGTAGTTTGCAATGGTGAGGGAAGACTCATCCAAGTGTCTCAACATATTGCAAGCGACATTGATCTTCTGATCTCTGATATAACGGCTTAATGTAATGCCCATTTCCTGCTTAAACAGCTTGGAAAGATAGCTTGAATTAAGAGAGAGGGAATCAGCGATAGACTCTACTGTCAGATTCTCCTGAATGTGAGATCTGATGTAGTCGATAGCTACTACGATGTGACGTGAAACAACGCGATTCTTGGAAAGATCACTCATCTTTCTGCAATATCCACGGAGCATATCATTCTGAATAGCGTAGACTTCTTCAGTAGTGTTAGCAACGTCGATGAGTTCAATGTAAATATCGCTCAAGTTGTATGCTACTGAAATCTCAAGGCCTGCTTCGATGCAGAATCTGCTTACAAGAGCAGTGAGAATTATTGTGTGATATTTAAAATTACGGAGTTTGTTTTGGCTTAAAACACCCAAGATCTGTGAAGAACCAATTGTCTTAAGGGCTTCTTCGAGACGGCACATATTTCCGCTTGCAACAAGCTCGTAAAAGCTGATTTCATTGTTATAACCTGCCTGACGATTGCCGGAATCACCCTCATCCATTAATCGCTTGGCGAGTTCTTTTTCTACGTTCATAAACCACCTCGAACAAAATAGTAAAAACTTGTCTAATATTTTACAAAAATTGTATATTTCTTTTCTATTTGTGTAAAGCGATTTGACCGAATAGGGGTAATATAAATGCTGATAAGAGCAGTATTTATTTTCAAGATAAAATCTTATTGAGTTATTCTGTGAAAAGTAATAGAATTTTCAATGTAGTACAAGTGGAGGGTGTGCATTAACTATGAATGATGAACTTAAAGACATAATATATGCCGATTTGTTCAGATACACCGGTAATGCACGTCGCTATAAGAATATCTATGCGTGCTATCTTGAAGAGCGCAGATCTTCCCCTGAGTTCAGCTATATAAGCGTTATGCGTCGTACTCGTTACTATTACGATCAGATTAGTAAGTATGACGGCATCAGGAAGAAGCTTTATCAGCTCAAGTTCGCTGTCAGCAACTACAGATTAGACAGACTGAGCCGCAAATATCATTTCCAGATTCCTTATGACACTGAGATCGGCAAGGGTTTCTATCTTGCACATTTCGGCCGTGTAATCATCCATCCGAAGAGCGTTATCGGTCACAATGTTAACGTATCTACAGGTGTTGTTATCGGTACTCAGTTCAGAGGTAAGAGAAAGGGCTCTCCTCATATCGGTAATTATGTCTGGATTGGTGCTAATGCCGTAATTGTCGGTAATATCAGGATTGGTAACAACGTCCTTATCGCACCCGGCGCTTATGTTAACTTCGATGTACCGGATGGTTCTATCGTAATCGGCAACCCCGGTCTTATCAGAAGATCACCCGGAGCTACGCTCAACTATATCAACAATACGATTCTTTTCGACGAATATAATGTTCGTTCCGACGGAGTCAGACAGTGGTAAATCCTGCTATTTACAGAAACAACAGAGAACGTTTTGCCGCCGCGTTGCAGGATCGCTCCGCGGCGTTGCTTTTCTCCGGCGAACAGAAGCATATGTCTGCTGACACGGACTATAGGTTCATGTCCGACCGTAATTTCTTTTATCTCACAGGTCTTGAAAGAGATGGGCTTATCCTGCTCATCGAAAAGTTCGACGGCAAAGTATCGACTAAGATTTATGCTCCAAGCCACGATTCCATGAAGGAGCGCTGGCATGGCAAGCGTATGGATTTTGCAGATATTGCAGCAATATCCGGAGTTGATCCTGACGATATTCTTGACCTTGAGACTTATGAAGAGAAAGAATACGAACTGATTAAAAACGCCGATATCAATATCTATCTTGATAGTTCGACAGTAATGGCCAAGCCTGATGAGCTCAGAAAGATCATCGAAAAGGATGGCCGCAAGACTTTCGACCTGTCTGAGATAACCACTCCGCTTCGCATGATTAAGAGTCAGCATGAAGCAGATTCGATCAGGGAAGCTGCAAGGATCACAGAAGAGGCTATCGAAGAAATGAAGACTCTGATCAAGCCAGGCGTATCTGAGTATGAACTTTATCTGAAACTTGAATATGAAATGGCCAAGAGAAGTTCTATGAATTTTGCGTTCGAGACGATTGTCTCCTGTGGCACGAATGCTTTTTATCTGCATCACTCCGATCCTGAAACGGATGGTGATGGAATCGCTAAGGAAGGTTCGATTATTCAGCTCGATCTCGGTGCCAGATATAACGGCTACTGTGCTGATATCTCCAGAGTATTCTTCGTTGGAAAGCCTGAAGGTGATGACGACAGGAGAATGAAGCTTTTGGGCCTTATCAGGGACCTTCGTAAAGGTGCTTTTGACTATATCGCTCCCGGTAAAACCTTTGCCGGGCTTAATTCACAAATGTATGACATCGCAGGCAAATGGCTTGCAGGACAAGGATTAATACCCGATAATTTTACGGTGGACGATGTAAAATGCTACTACTGGCACAATACATCACACTATCTGGGACTTGACGTTCATGACGTTGGTCCGAGAGACAAAGAATTTGAAGAGGGTAACTGTCTTGCAGTCGAGCCTGGCGTTTATATTCCTGAATGGAATATCGGCTTCAGGATTGAGGACGACCTTCTTATTACAGAAAATGGTTGTCAGCTCCTGAGTTCCGGGTGTGACAGCCCGGAGGGCATAATTGTCGGATAACAGTTCAGTTTTAACCGCTGTTCTTGTCGCGGTACTTATATTACTTGTTCTGATCCTCGTCGGAGGAGCTCTTTTTATGCTCTTCATGTCCTTCTCCGAAAAGGTATTCAAAAAGCTTTTCAAAAGGCCCAAGCCGCTTCCACAGGTTGACAGATCGCCAAAGAGAATCGACAGAAGCACTATCGTCGGCCGTGGTAAGAACTGGTTCTATACATTCCATAACGAATGGCTTGGAGTAAGAACAACATCATTTGACGGATGCCAGTTATCAGGTTACTACAGACCTTCATCTGACAGGACTTGCAGAAATATGGTGATCCTTGTGCACGATTACGATGAATCACCGGCTGAGATGGCTGCTTATGCGCGTCTCATGATGCGCAAAGTTCAGTGTCACTGCATTATTACCCATATGCGTGGTCACGGCATGAGCGATGGTAAGAATTATACCTGGGGTCTCATGGAGAGCGTTGACCTTGATACATGGTTTACATTTACAAAAAGACGCCTTGGCGAGAATTGCAGAATCTATCTTGTCGCAAGAGGAGCCGGAGCTACAGCGTGCCTTCTTGCAGCACAGCAGCAGAGCTTTGACGATTGTGTTTGCGGAATTATCGCAGATTCTCCGATGGCTTCACTTACAGACTTTTTGAAGGCTACTTTGCCTCAGAGCACGAAAATCAATCCCGACTGGATTATCGCCCAGGTCAGAAGACTTGCTCAGAACAAGTTCGGCTTCGATATTAATCGCTGCGATTGTGCCGTTCATGCAAACTCAATTAAAGTGCCCGTTCTGATTTTCCAGGGTGGGGAAGATGACATCACACCACCGTCAGGTGCGAAGGAAATTTACGATAATCTTAGGTCACGTAAGAGGATGGTTATCGTCAATAATGCAAAGCACACAGAGTGCTATGAAAAGTCTCAGGCTATGTATGAGCGCGAAGTGCAAAAGTTCATCGAGTCCTGTGTCGTAAGACTTGTGAAAATTGGCCGATTGTAAATAGTTAAATAACTTGTAAAATACACTTCGGAATTACAAGTTATGAGCGCAAAATACACTGACAAAAAATCAATGCTTGAAGGAAGCCTTTGGAATAAGATCCTTGGGTTTGCTTTTCCTTTGGCATTGACGGGAATCTTGCAGCAGATGTTCAGTGCTGCCGATGTCGCTGTAGTAGGTAACTTTACAGGTGAAGCCGGCCAGGCCTGTATGGCGGCAGTTGGCGCGAATACTCCTATTATCAATTTCATCATCAACGGATTTCTTGGAATATCACTGGGTTCTAATGTCGTCATTGCAAACGCAGTCGGCAGTAAGGACGACGATACCGTTCAAAAAGCCGTACATACATCTCTTATCGTAGCTGTCATTGGCGGTATTCTTACAGCCATTATCGGCGAGTTGATCGCAGAGCCGCTTTTAAGAGCTCAGAACATTTCAGAAGATACGATTGAAATGGCGATTCTCTATTTCCGTATCTATATCGGAGGTGTTCCGGTAATTCTCCTTTATAACTTTGAAGCTGCGATATTTAGAGGTATAGGCAATACGAGAATGCCATTTATTGCGCTCGTTTTATCCGGTGTTATTAACGTTGGAATGAACCTGTTCTTCGTTCTTTGCCTTCACAGGACAGTTGACGGTGTTGCTGCAGCTACGGTTATTTCAAACATGATAAGCAGCATTATTCTTTTGCTGTTCCTGAAAAAGGAGAAATCAGCAGCCAAGTTTGATGAGAAGAAACTCAGAATAGATAAAACTGTATTGGTAAATATTCTCAAGATCGGTATTCCGGCAAGCATTCAGTCATGCGTTTTCTCTGCTGCAAATGTCATTATCCAGTCTGCTATTAACAGCCTTGGAACTCTTGTTACAGCAGCTTCTTCTGCGGCATTTAACCTTGAGATTTTCTCTTATTATGTAATCAGCAGCTTCGGTCAGGCATGCACGACTTTCACAGGTCAGAACTTTGGTGCAAAGAAGTTCGACAGATGCAAGAGATCTTTAAGACTCTGCATCCTTGAAGGAATCGTTGTAGAAGGACTTATGGTGTTGTTCCTTCAGTTGTTTGGTAGGGAAATGATCGGCCTTTTCTGTCATAACGATCCTGCACTTGTTGAGGTTGGATTTACCAGAGTTATGTTCATTACGATTGCACATCTCTTCTCGCTCTTCTATGAGGTTATGTGCGGTTATATGAGAGGCTATGGCATTTCTTTGTCGCCGGCTCTTGTTACAATGGTCGTCATCTGCGGCATCAGGATTTTCTGGATCTACACTATTTTCGAGCAGTATAGGACTTTCGTTTGCATCATGGCTGTATATCCTTTGAGCCTTGCTATAAACGCCCTTGCGATTACTGTCTTGCTCCTTATTAAGAGACCTGCAAAAAAACTGAGTCTTAAGTCCTGACTTTTTGGGCATTTTTCACCTTGTCTAACTATTTTTTATATAGTATATTTTTCGCGAAAAGTGTATCGGGGAGCTGTAAAAAGCTGAGAGGGATTATATATCCGACCCGCTGAACCTGACGGATAATGCCGGCGTAGGGACCATATATAAATATCTACCTCTTGTCATGGCGCTGTTTTTAGGGTTTCCCGAGCATCATTTGACGGAGGTGTTTTTATGTCAAAACAATCACTTAATTCCAACCGTGAGAACATCTTAAGACTCTCCACGGGTGGCGTATGCCTTGCATTGGCATTCGTACTTTCACAACTCAAGCTCTTTGAGATGCCTATGGGCGGATCTGTTACACCTGCTTCCACATTGCCGATCATCATCTATGGTGTTGCTTTCGGACCTGTATGGGGCTTTGTAGTAGCATTCATCTTCAGCCTTTTGCAGCTCATCGGTGGCTGGCTTGTAACTCCTTTCCAGGTATTCCTTGATTACACTCTCGGATACACTGCTTTGGGCTTCGCAGGCTTTGCAGCACTTAAGGCTGACAAGAGAATCAAGATTCCCGGTGCTCTTAACAGATACAGAAGCACATCAATCTTGAAGATCCTTATCTGCTCTGTTGTTGCTTACCTCGTTAGATGGTTAGGCTCTGTTGCTTCCGGCGTTATCTTCTATGCTGAATATGCGGCAGATGCAGGTTACGACAGTGCTCTTGTTTACTCCATGGTATACAACGGCGCATTCCTCTTGGCTGACCTTGCAATCCTCGCTGTAGTACTTGTTGTTCTCTACATGGTTATCCCTTCCAAGACAGAGGATACATCTATCAACTATGTTAAGAAGTTCACAGCTGAATTCATCGGTACATTCGTACTCGTTCTTGTTGGTTGCGGCACAGCTATGACAGTTGGTTGCGATTCTGTAAACGGTGGCGGATACATCCTCACAGCATTTGCTTTCGGTCTCGTAATCGTTGCTATGGCTTACTCAATCGGCAACATCTCAGGATGCCACATCAACCCTGCAGTTTCCCTCGCTATGCTCATCAACAAGAAGATGACAGTTAAGGAATTCTGGGGCTATGTTGTATTCCAGACATTGGGTGCTATTTCAGGTGCAGGCCTTCTCCAGTATTTGTTCAAGACATCAGGTAAGATCGATTTGACTGGTGTTTATGACGCAGAAAAGCAGAAGATGGCTACATGGGGTCTTGGTGCTAACGGTCTTGCCGGCGTTAACGGCAGCATTGCTGCAGGCATCATCATCGAAGTTGTTCTTACATTCATCTTCGTTCTTGCAATCCTCGGCGTTACAGATGATAAGTTCAAGCACGGTTCATTCGGCGGACTCGTAATCGGTCTTGCACTCGTTCTTGTTCACATCCTCGGCATTGGATTCACAGGCACATCAGTTAACCCTGCACGTTCAATCGGACCTGCTCTCTTCGCTGGCGGCGCTGCTCTTTCCAACCTCTGGATCTTCATCGTTGCTCCTTTGGCAGGCGCTGCAATCGCTGCAGTAGTTTACAAGGCTCTTTCAAGCAATAAAGAAGAGAAGTAATAACTAAGTAAGTTATTCATATCCTGTAAAGTTTCTTACCGGCCTGATCAATCGATCCGGTCGGTAAGTTTTTTATGTCTGTTATAATCTTCGAAAACAAGACTAAGTAAGCGAAAAGGGGCACCCAATGAATAAAGTAATAGAAACAAAACGTCTATTTCTTCGTGCGGCATGAAGTTCGATAAAGAATACCCTGATGAAGCAAATGAGATTACTCACGTTTCAGTGATTTACAGAAGTGAGAATTAAAGCGTTATAAGTGAGTAGAGTCCATATATACGTAGCACCGTATTAGATTAAGCACCCTGGATATCCAGGGCGTTTTTATATAGTATCCCTTCGAAAATTATGCAATCTGAAGCGTTTTGAAACAGATATTTAGTGCATCCATACATTGAAAGTGACATAAAGCGTCTTTAAAATTTACACTGACGCCAATTTGATATTTTTACCATGAATTTGTTATCGGGGGATAATAGTTTATGCATTTTTCAGTTAAGCATGCACTTAGGCTTATTAGTTGTATTCTTGTTGCTACTTTTGTTGTCGGATTTATTCCCTGGCAAGAACTTAGTGCTGATGCCATGACTCGTGGTAATTATAAAGATTACCCATTTGAGATTACATACGAACAGAATTCTACCTGGGGAAATAGTACGCAGGGTCAGTATCAGATAAAGAATATATCTGAATATGATGTGAAATCCTGGGCTATAGAGATTGATTATCAGGGCGAAGTCAGAATAAGTAATATTTGGAATGCAAAAGACATCACTGACTATGGTTCTGATGGGAAGATAATCGTCTCAGGTGATTCGAGAATCGAAGTCGGACAGACATATACTTTCGGTCTTATTGCTGATGGTACAGATGAAGCTCCTGTAGCTCCCAAGAGTGTAAAAGTATTTAATTATGTATCAGATGAGCCGCAGGTTACACCTACTTCCACACCTGCAGAAACTACCGAGACTGAAGTTACGGCCACAAATACTCCGACTACAACTCCGAATGCTACTTCAACATCTACTCCCACACCGACTCCTGCACAGGATATAGAAACCGGTGAGGTTTTCCCTTACGCAATATTTGCTTCGAGCAGAACTTCTGACTATACATTCAACGGTTGGAAATCAACGATTGTAGGAGATATCTATACAGGCAAGGACTTTGTTTATCAAGGTTCCGAACTGTATATGGACGGTTATGTAAGAACTGCCGGAACAATAAAGACTTCCGGATGGAAGATTAACATGACAGGATCTGAAAAGCACATCGATCCGATTGAGAGTCCTGACTGGTCAAAAGAGATTATGGCAAAAGAAAAGGTACTGCCTGCAATCTCCAAGACAACACTTACATCAAAAGATAAAGTGGTTGCAAACGGCTATTACTATACCAATGGCGATCTCGATATTAACGGCACCGATTTTACAGGTGACGCAGTTATTGTCGCAAAAGGCAATATTACGTATAACGTTGACAGCTTAAATGCTGAATCAGGAAGAGTATTACTCTATTCAGAAAATGGCAATATCACCATCAACGGAACAAAGATTGGTATTAACGGTATAATCTACGCGCCTAAAGGCAAGGTGTCGATCAATGCAAATGAAGTAACACTTAACGGACGTATCGTAGCAGATAAGTTCAGCTACAGCGGATCCATCTTAAACGTAACTGCAGATCCTTCGGATCTTCAGTTATTCGCAGAACTTCCCGATGTAAAAGTAACTGCATCAAAAAAGAACGCAAGTATCGGTGATACGGCATATTACACTATTGAGATCTCTAAGAACAATGTATTTGAGATACTCTACAGACTTAACGTAACAGACGTAACGGTAGATTTACCTACAGATGAAAAAGATCCTATCAGATACAATCTTGATACCAGTGTTGCCGGCACATACGTATTAGAGGCATATGTTGTTCTGCCTTATGGTGAGTTTGTTTTAGACAGCGACAAGATTGTAGTAAGTCCGCTGCCGACAAATACTCCTATAGCGACAGCTACCCCTACAAGCACGCTCACACCAACACCCACAAACACACCTACGGCGACAGCTACTCCTACGAGCACGCCCACACCAATACCTACAAACACACCTGCGGCGACAGCTACTCCTACGAGCACGCCCACACCAATACCTACAAACACACCTACGGCGACAGCTACTCCTACGAGCACACCCACACCAACACTCACAAACACACCCACGGCGACAGCTGTCCCTACGAGCATACCTTCATCAACACCTACTAATACTCCTACGGTAACATCTACACCTACGAGTACGCCTACAAATATTCCTTCAGCAACGCCTACAACAGCGCCTTTAGATGAAAAATATAAGATCTATTCTCAGGGCGATCCTGTATACAATTACAAGGAGCCGTTTAAGACTGAACAGTGGATCGGTTCAGGTGGAAATGGTGTAAACGCACATTATTTACTTACTTCAAACCATTGGTGGTATGATTTTGGATGTGTGGATTCAAAATCATATATTGAATTGTCTCCAGATTATTCATTCAATATGAGATTTACTTATGCTAATGTCCACATTCCAAGTAATTTGTACCGATTCCGTTTGATGACAGACAACGGAGCATCTCTTGACATTAATTTCACAAAAAACACACCTGCTATTGGTATCAATACCAACGGTAACAGGAATAATGGTATTATTACCGAACCTTTTGATCCTCTTGGCAACCCTAACACTAAATTAGATGTATGGGTCGAATATGATGGTAAGACAGGAATATTAAACCTTTACGCATCTCCGTATAATGAATTTGGCCAGGTAATAAAGCCTTCTATTCCGACTTTGACATGTAATATCAATTTGTCAGAAGTGTTTAAAGGCGACCATTTAGTCAAGTTTGAATCATTTAGCTTTAGTGGCTCTACTTTAACAGCTGAATATATTTATGGTATCGAGATCGATCCTTATCCTGAACTGCACCAGACTACTCCAACGCCTGTTCCAACTATAATTATGCCATTTTCAGAAGGTAATACTGAGTATGGATACAAGAAGCCATTTGCAAGTGCTGATTGGGCATATCGTGGTGATGGCGACTTTTCAAGAGATAAACTGAAGATTCTTGACAGCAATTATGCAGATCATAACGGAGACGCTTTTATCTCATCTCCTATTAATGTCGGATCTGATTACAAGTTCTACACAAGGTTCTCATTTACACAGAATAATGAGTATGCAAACAGCGTATCTTTGGTTATTGAACCTTATGAAGACGGCAAGTTTAAGGGATTTGCCGGCAGAAACGGATATGAAAGACATACCAAGAGCGTGATCATTGAGCTCGACTTTGATCCGCAGACCGGCATGTCCAAGTTCAACAACAAGAAATTCGAGAACTATGATGAGAGCAATGCTCATGTTAGTGTTATCGTTGACGGTGTTGAGAAGCGCCATTACGCAGTTGCTGATTATAAAGCAATGCGTGATTTTGGATTGCGCACTGACTGCTGGGTCGACTATAACGGTCATACTTTGTCTGTATATATTTGTACGATCAATAAATTCGGACATCTTTATAAGTATGAAGAACCAATCCTCACGCTTGATTTTGATCTCAAAGAACACTTCGACGGAGATACAAATCTCAGATTCGGCTTTGTTGCAGCAGATGGTAATAAAGCTTCTGGTGTTGAGATCAACGGTTTTGAGATTGCAAAAACACCATTTAAAACACCGCTTCCTCAGGATCTTCCTGTAGAAGAACAGGATGGTGCACAGATCATCTCTATGGGTGATGCCAAGTATGGTTATAAGACTAGGTTTAAGGAAAAGGAATGGTCTGGCGGCGGAGTTACGCCTGACAGTCTGACTGTAGTCTCTGGTGTATTCGAGGAATCTGAGAAATTCTATGGGTATGCTTGTGAACTTCCTGACGACTATTCATTCTCAGGAAGAATGACGATGAGTTATTACATGGGAATGGACTTTGGCCATTACATGGATTTCGTCATTATGTCTGAGTATGGACATCGTGAACAGTCAGTTGCAATTGTTTTGGATTTGACGAAAACAGGAGACTGCTATTGGCGTAATGAGTTCGGTGATCCTGTAGAAGGTACAGAAAGCGGCTTTAATTACGGAGATGAACCTTTTGATTCTAAGGTTGCAATTGATACGAATGGTAATGACAGGCGTTTCTTTGCATGCGGAGAATACCCTGACTTCCTTCAGAGCGGTGCCGTTCACGAGATCTGGTTTAATTATGATGGCTCCGAAAAGAAGTTCTATGTTTACGTAGCCACATATGATGAAGAAGGAAATGTAACCAAGCCGGATACACCTTTGCTTGTATGTCCTATAGATCTCGGAGAAGTATTACATGGTTCACATACCGTCTATTTAGGTACATATGGTAATAACGGTATGTGGGTTAACGGTACATTCTACCTTTACGGAATCGAATTCGATCCTCGCCCTGATGTTCATAATGACTTTAACGGCACTCTTCAGGTCTTGGCACCTCAGGATAAGCGAGAATACATTATCGGTGACACAATTGATATTTCAGGAAGAATCGGGTCTATGGCTGATCCTGATACTGATGTATCTGTTGTTGTTGAGGATTCCAAAGGAAATGAAGTCTATAAGAAAGACGGAGATGTATCAGATAAATTCGGATACATTGACAGGATCCCAACTGATCAGATGGATCCCGGAGAATACAAAATCATTCTTACGGTAACAGACAAAGATGGCAATGATTTCGTCAAGGAAATCGATATAAAACTTAAGAAACATGTGGAGCTCTCAGCTGTACTTGAAGGTGTTGCGCTGGTAGATACCGGAGTTGCTTTCAGCGGCAGCATTGATTGTACGGAAGATTCTTCATATGAACTCCAAGTTCTTACTGTTAACGAGGATGAGACAGAAGAGTGGAAAGCATTTGCAACAGGCAATGGCAATAAGACTAAGGAAGTCTTAGGTATCCTTCCCGGAGAAAATCTGGCGACTGGTTCTTATAAGATAAGACTTGTTGTTACCAGTGAGTCAGGATATGTCTGTGAGAAGATCACAGAGATAGACTATGTTGCTCCTGAAAAGGAGTATGCTCCAAGCGAACTCTATGCTGATATTGATAACTATATTAACGGCACTGAGATCACATTCATCAGGGATATCTACGGAACTGTAAAGGGAACAGAACTTAAGAGTTATAAGCTTGAAGCAATCTATGTAGATACAGGAACTGTAGTCTACACACAGACAGGCACAGAGGCTGTAGAAGGAACTGCTGAGCAGAAGGGAATAATAGGCAAATTAGATCCGACACTTCTCATGAACGGATACTATAAGCTTGTTCTTACTGCATATGCAGAAGAAGGTTCTGTATCTGATGAGGCAATCGTTCTTGTTACTGGTCAGGCAAAAATCGGAAACGTGTCAATGACCTTCAATGACATGACGCTTCCAGTTGCCGGACTTCCTGTAAATATCTACAGAACATACGACAGCAGACAGAAGGATCAGTTAGGTGACTTCGGCTATGGCTGGACTATGTCTTTCGGTGGTCCTACTATCCATGTTAGTGCGGATTTGGGTAAGGGCTGGAGCTTCTTAAGACAGCAGGCACTCCCGGGTAAAGCTTATTGGGCACCTGATTATTCCCATGAAATCTATATTGATTGGGGTAATGGCTCTACAGATAAGTTTGAGCTGAAGCTTACACCTAAGGAATGGATGGATCCGCCTGTATATTCAATTGAGGCATATTTTGAGAATAAGACCGGCAACGGTAACGTTCTTACTATCCTTGATGACCATACAAGCATGACATATGATCCTGTGACAGGCTCTATCTTGGATGGAAATCTTGAGCCGTTTGCTCCGAAGAATTTCATGCTTACAAGACCTGACGGAACAAAGTATTACTTTACTCTCGGCAAGGGTCTTTATAAGATCGAGGACAACTACAAGAGAACAATAACTCTTGGTGAAAACGGAATCATCTACAACGATGGCTCAATTCAGAAGATTGCACTCTTTGATAAGGATGCTGAAGGCAAGATTACTTCAATCTCCTACGACAGCATGAAGGTTGAATATACTTATGACGATAAGGGGGATCTCGTTAAAGTTACTAATATCGGTGGCTATAAGACGACATTTAAGTATGATAACCACTATGTTGTAAAGGTTCTCGATAATGATGGTAATGAGGTCGCATTAAATGAGTATGAGGACGGACGTCTGAAATCAACAACTGATGCCAAGGGAAATAAGATCGAATTTGAACATGATCTTACCAACCGCAAAGAAGTTGTATTTGATCGTCTGAACAACAAAACAACCTATACTTATGATGAAAGAGGAAATGTAACTTCTGTTACAGATGCTCGTGGAAATAAAACCGAGTATGAATACGATAGCAATAACAATAAGATCTCTGAGACTTCGGCTGACAAGAAATCAGTATTGCGATATGAATATGATGCTAAGGGCAACTTGATTTCAGCCAAAGACAATAAGGGCAGAGAGATTGAAACTGCATATAACGATAAGGGTGCAGTTACCAAAGTTAGCGTCATGGGCAAAGATGAATTAACGCTTGCCTATGACAGTCATGGAAATCCGACTAAAGTTACAGATGCTGAAGGTAATACTCAGAATTATTCTTATGATGCAAAAGGCAATCTGACTGGTGTAACAGATAAAATCGGCATGGTCATGACTATGACCTATCAGAACGGAAAAGTAACATCAATAGTCAATGCCGAGAATCAGAAGACAACTTTTACTTATGATAGTTTAGATAGGCTGAAGACAAGAACGTATACGTATAACAACAAGCAAAGAACAGATTCTTACGTATATGATAATTCGAACCGTGTTACAGAAATACATTATGCTGACGGTACATCCGTAAAATATCAGTATAACCAGGCTGGTGACGTTACAAGTGCTACTGACAGTCAGGGAAGAGTTACAACATATAATTATGATTTCTTTGGAAATCTGACAAAGATAACATATCCTGACAATACTACTGAGACATTTGAATACAACGCAGAAGGCTGGAATACATCTGCTACAGACAGACTCGGAAGAAAAGTTAGTTTCTTATATGATAAAGTCGGTAATGTTATTCAGAAGACATATCCGAATAATACGACTGAGGAATACGAATACGATGCATGCAACCGATTGGTAAAAGCTACCAATGTTTATGGTGCTGCAACTAAGTATGAGTACGATTATCTTGGCAGATGTACGAAGATAACTGATCCGAATAACAATGCTGTCACATATGAGTATGATGACAAGGGTAATGTTGTTTCCATAACAGATGCTAAGAATAACAAGTATGAGTTCGAATACGATTACAACGGCAATCAGACTAAGGCAAAATATCCTAACGGAAGCATATTTGAATCCGCTTATGATTCCAGAGGTCGTCTGACATCTGAGAAGGATGCTTATGGAAATGTAACAGCCTACAGCTACGATGGATTAGACAGACTGGTTTCTGTAAAGGATGCTTTAAACGGCACTTGGAAATATGCTTATGATTCACTTGGCAATGTCACAAAGGTGACTGATGCAAAGGGCAACACAACATGGTATAACTACGAATTTACAGACACTGGACTTGTTGTTACTGTAACAAATGCTTTGAGTCAAAAAGCAACAACTAAGTATGACTTGCATGGCCGAGTAGCTTACTCTATTGATTTTGGCGGAACACAGACTGATTATGAATATGACAGTTACGACAGAGTCAAGAAAGTAACAGTAAATGGTGAAGCAACTGAATATTCATACGACGGCAAAGGCAATATCACTAAGGTTGTTGATCCTTCCGGAACAATTAAGTATGACTATTACGGAAATGGTTTCTTATCTGCTGTAACTAATGCCAAAGGTAATAAGATATCCTATGAGTACAATGATGGATATCAGCTCTCCAAGATATCTATTGATAACAAGGATATAAGTTACGCTTATGATAAGCAGGGTAGACTTACTTCCGTAACAGACAGCGAAGGCACAACAAGTTATACCTACGATGGCAACGGAAACAGAAAGAGTACAAGTTATCCTAATGGTATAGTAACAACCTACGAGTACAATGAGATCAATGCACTTGTAAAGCAGGTTACTAAGAATAAGAGCGGAACTGTAATTGCAAGCTTTGAATATGAGATAGGTAAGAACGGCGAGCGCACGAAGGTAACTGAACTCGGTAGAACTGTTGAGTATGAATACGATGCTCTTAACAGACTGGTCAAGGAGAAAGTTACAAGGGGCACAGATGTTTCTGAAACGACTTATACATATGATGCTAACTCCAACCGTCTTTCCATGAAAAAGGACGGTAAGGTAACTGCATATGCTTATAACGCACTTAATCAGATAACCAGAGCCGGTGATATTAACTATACATGGGATGATGCAGGCAATCTTGTAAGCCAGACTACGACAACAGGTGTATTAGTTGCTTCTTATACATACGATAGTCAGAATAGAATGATCTCGGCAACCGTTAATACAAGCGGTTCAACTCTCATAGAGACATACGAATACGACTATCTGGGCAACAGAACAGCCAAAACTTCCAATAACGTAAGGACTGAGTACACTACAGACCTGTCCACAGGGTACTCTCAGGTTCTTAAGGCAACGAATGGCTCAGACTCAGTCTACTACACCAGTGGCTTTGAGTTGATATCTAGACAGGAAGGCTCTTCTGCATCCTACTATATCTACGATGGTAGCCTTTCTGTGCGTGCCTTAACGAATGAGACAGGAACTATAACAGATACCTTAGTCTTTGATGCCTTCGGTAATGAAATAGCCAGGACAGGGTCAACAGATAACTCCTATGGATTCCAGGGCGAAGAACAAGATAGCACAGGCCTCTACTACTTAAGAGCCAGATATATGGATCCTTCGACAGGAACTTTCACATCGATGGATACGTATGGTGGTTCCCTATCTGATCCAATGGGCCTGCATAAGTATCTGTTTGCAAATGCAAATCCGGTGAAGTATTCGGATCCGAGTGGGCATGCAACATCGTTGACTGAAACAAATGCTGTTACAGCAATAATCACTATTTTTGCGGAAGTAAGCACCGGTGTTGTTTATAACATGCTTGGAGATATTACCGGAGCAGAAAAGACCCGTCCCTCATATTGGGTTGGGATGTTTGTGGCAATGATAGTAGCTGCAATATTAGCTTATTGGGTAGCAGGTGCTCTTGTTGCAGGTGTAGCAATATATGGTTTGGGCAAGATAGCCATAGGCATATTAGCCTTGCTTACAGCAAAGGTATGCGGAGACATTACTATTACTGCAAGTGCAAAAGGATATGACTCTTATGCTGATATGTTTGAATTTGCAAGTGTTCTTTTATATGCCTATGGATTTGGAGAAGTGCTCGAAGGTATAGCTGAAGAAGCACAATCTGTTAAGGAGATACTTTCTGAAAAATGGAATCCTAATAAACGTGGGTATGGTAACACCAGCCGCGGAGAGACATATAATCCTGATAATACTATCAGGGATAAAAAAACGCCCACGCCTAAATCAGATAATATCTCTATAACAGAGAATCAGTTTGGGAAAAAATATGGTAAGCATGGTGTTGGAGATTATGGTTTATCTGGCAAAGGAGGAACTAAAACATATTATGACATTATCACTGATTCAGTTAATAATCCATCGGAGATTCGAGTTGGAGGGTATAAGAATCAAGGAAATTGCTATTTCTACTTAAAGGGTGGTAATGTTACGATTGTAACAGAAGATGGTAATTGGGTTACAACATTTCCAGTTAATGAACCGGGCACAATTAATTATATTAACAGATTACCCAAGGTATAAAGAAGCGAGGCTAGCAAATAGTTATGAGTACTAATGCTGAAATGTGTTTTTGTATGTTAAAGAAAAATGGCAACATCTTTGATGGGTTTATTGATGTTATAAGCAAAGCCGGATGGCATCTTGCAAAAAGCAATGAAACCGGGTGGCCCTGTGGTCCCGTTAACTCTCTTGAATATTATAAACTTGATCGAAATGGAAACCGTGAAGACTTGCTTGTTGAGTTGTATACGCAGTATGAGGATTATGACGAATATCAATTGACTACTCGCCCTACCAAGCTGGAACCTACCGAAAATGACCTTAACTATTCTATCTCTGATAATTTTTTCAACTTAATCTTGTTTGAATTTCAGGCGTTTGATTTCTATTGTGGAAATATGGGGCTGGAATCTTACGGGTTTGAAAAAAATCTGCAAGATGACCGATATGCCGTTGGAAAGAGGAAAGTTGAATATCTATCAGATGCCTTGTTGGAACTGGCATATATTTCGAATGAATGCAGAAAAAATGATTATGATGTAAAGCCAAGTGTTCTTCAGGAATATGAAAAAATTGATTTGAATAATGGAAGTTTGTATATGCGTCATAATCTTGTGGATTAGAATTAGCGAGTAAATCATTCTCGTCGCGTGTCAGATCTTAAATGTTTTGCGTTATATGATAGTTATCAATTAATGCCTCCAATGCTGATTAGGCAGCTATATTTGTATTCGCATTTATTTATCTCTTTATATGTTTGACTTTGCTAATAACATACTGACTATTCTTTGAATCTCAAAAGACACTCTTCAATCCAAGCGCATAATGGTTCGATGTCACTCATCATTTCATCACACAGCATCTTATATTTTTCCATTCCGAAAAACACTGAAGGGGAAGTGTAGATATTTTTATCTTCAGCAAGATGCCTGTTGTAATTGTGAAATTCTTCGATTGTTATAGAATATAAATCCTTTCGAGATAATGGGTATTTTTCTAAAGCCCATTTGAATTTTCCTTTAAAGTCAGATAACATCGCGTTAAGGCTCATTGCGTCTTTATCGTCATTTTTGTTGAATCGTAAATATAATGCAGGAAAATGTTCAAATTCCTGCTCGCTGCTAATCATTGATACTTTCATCCAATCAATACCGAATTGATTACTAATTAAATCCCCTAGTTTTTTGCTCAATTCAACTTTTATATTGTCCATACAGCAAAACCGCCTTTAATCAAATTGTTTATCATATTAAAATATTCAGCTTTGGTGACTGGGGTACTTGAATATCTTGGATCATATATCAATCCATTAATAGAATATACTTCATGATAACTATATGCTTCGCTAATACCGTATGTTTCAACATTCAGCCAACCTTTTTGTGCTTCTATATGTAAGATTTGTCCTTTACCTCCAGCTGCATTATACAAATCTTCAGCAATTTCTGAGCAATCTATAGGATATTTCCGATATGAATCCCGATTCATTAAATCATCTAATATTGGAGAGCTATTTTCCGAATTGCTTGGACTACTTCCAGATGAATAATCATGCAGTCCTAACGGATTGTTTCTAGCGTTAACAGCAGCACCACCAGCCGCACCACCAGCAACATAAGCGGTATCTCCTAATGTTCCTAGTATAGCACTCCAGATTACATCTCCGGACTTTCTTGCAAAGTAAGACCATACTTTTAAATCTAATCCAATTAATATGCAGAATACACTCAATCCAACATATTGCATAAATATCAAATGCAATGCCTAGAAAACCACACTAAATTCTCAGCCCAATCCGCAAAATAACGCTCCCATAAATATCGAAAGGATTAAGCCTTTAAGGTATTATAAAAAAACTGGGTAATTATGAATTGTATGACGGCAGACGATGAATAGTAATAGAGTGGGAATCGAGATTAGATTCAATACTCTATTAACCCACACTCAATGAAGGACACCCAGCGCGAGAAGCATATGATACTACCATCTTTGTAGAAATAGCAGTAAGTCTTTCTTTCCATAAACTGTCGGTTCATTGGATGACTGAGTAAGAGAACAAGAAAGTTAATGCGAGGTATTTATGGAGAAACTAATAAACACAAATCTTGTGATTCACATCAATTATATAAAGAGCATCAAAATAAGTGATGAAAGATGCGTGATTTATGCTGACGCTGTTGATTTTGGAGCCATCAAAATACTTTTTGATGACGTTTGGGATTGTCGATATACCATTGAGAATGGAGTAATAGATAGAAGTTCCAAAATGCTGCACTGTGAAGAAGAGAAAAGCAGCATATATGAAGTTGTTGATTCTCAATATATTCAATACTTTATGAATCAAGTTTCGGGAACTAGACCCACATCGAATCTCAAGGATTATATTATTTTTGATGATGTAGAAAATGTATTCGAAATACTTTCCATTAACGCGCCTAGAATGGTACAGAATGAGATTGACTGAGTAAACTACTAAATATTGTTTGGATACTACTTTTTATATGAAATCCTCCCTTGCCTAATCAGCAAAGGAGGATTTATTCATTCAGTGCTAGTTTTGTATCCCTCGCTCCGGCAACTCTCATAGAGACATACGAATACGATTATCTTGATAACAGAACAGCCAAAACTTCCAATAACGTAAGGACTGAGTACACTACAGACCTGTCCACGGGTTACTCTCAGGTTCTTAAGGCAACGAATGCTTCAGACTCTGTTTACTACACTCGTGGTTTTGAACTGATCTCAAGACAGGAAGGCTCTGATGCTTCCTACTACATTTACGATGGTGGTCTTTCTGTAAGAGTACTTACAGATGAGGAAGGAACTGTTACAGATTCATTAGTCTTCGATGCCTTCGGTAATGAGACAGCCAAGACAGGTTCTACAGATAACGCCTATGGCTTCCAAGGCGAAGAAAAGGATGAGACAGGTCTCTACTACTTAAGAGCAAGATACATGGATCCTTCAACAGGAACATTTACTTCCATGGATACATATGGCGGTTCTTTGTCTGATCCTATGAGCTTGCATAAGTATATGTTTGCAAATAGTAATCCTGTTACTTACTGTGATCCGGGTGGACATGAAGCATCCCTGCAGGGTATGGTTGCTGCTATGGCTATATCAGGAATATTGTCTGCTGTTGATAGTGGAATTCTATATAGTTTGCAGAACAGAGATTCTGATATAGAGAAATATGGCAAATCAGTATATGGCTGGAATGTTGCTACGGCAGCAATGAACGGTTTCCTTAACGGATTTATCTTAGGAATTATCGGATATGCTCTTTGTTCTATTCTGTTGGTACGATTAGTTCTCTCAGCAGTAGGATTAAGCATAGGAATTCAGAGAGCCTCTGCAGGTCTTGATGAACTGGAATCATCAGGTGGAAATGCTAATCGCGGACTATACAACTTTCTGACCGGACTGATGCTAATTGGAGTCTCTACTTATGGACTCTCGAAATCCGGATCTGAAATTTTAAGCAAATTTGGTAAAGGAGGCAAATTAATACACCTTGAAGGAGATCCGAATGTAGAAGGAGATGGTGATTGGGGCGATAATAATAAAGAAATTGATGATTGGTTTGGAGAGAAATCCGGACCAGTAGAATTTACACCACCAAAAGGTGCTACACCAGAAGAAATAGCACAAATAAAAGAATATGTTAATGGTTGCAACCGTGCTGCTTTTAACGGACAGCTTTCGTCTACAGGTCGAGTATCTACTAAGGGATTATTAAGAAGACAAGCTAGTCAAGCGGCTGCCTTAGAAAGAGCACGAGCGCTCGCTGCTGGAACACCTTATAGAGGGGTAGTTGGTCATGTGCCCGATACAACGTGGACAGGTAAACCTGAGCCGTTTGAGTGGGCAGACCAGTCATTAACTGTAAATAGTAGTATGGGTGGACAAGCACCCAAATATCCTATAGGATACAAACCGACTTATTTTGTATACGCAGGAGGTTAACATGTTGGATTATAAAGCAGCAATAGGTTATTTGTTTCAAATTAGAGAACGAATTCGAGCTGTTGATCTAGCTGGCCTGTATGAGTATTGTTACCCTAAAGTTGCAGCTTCTGAAAATGCGATCGCTGAGTGGGAGGATTCACAGATGGTATCTCTTCCTAAGCAGTATAAAAATTTTCTCTTGGCTGCTGACGGTTGGAAAAATGTGTCTCAGGATAAATCATTATTGGGGTTGAACGATCTTTCTCTGGCGAGCGATTCAAAGTATGTTAAGCGCCTTGATTATTGTGTGGACAATCTTGATAGTACCGGAGATATAAAATATATACTGCCTATTGGTGCTGCAGAATACGCAAATGATTTATATCTGTTAGTTTTAGATAAAAGCAGCTCGTTTTACGGAAATGTCATTTGGGCAGCGGGAGAAGAAATAGAACGATACAATGATTTTGATGATTTCTTTCTTTCTCTTATAGCTTATAGCAAATATGATTATAAATTATTTACAGGAATAGATTATATTGAATGAATCAATAGAACGGGGTTGACGGATGAACAAATTAAGAACAGTGAATCGATAGACATATTTTACACAGCATGGATTTAAAAGAAAGGTCAGAAGTAAGAAAATGTTTGTTGACTGTGCTCTATGACATCTTGTAAGCATTTTAGGGGGTATTATTTATTCTCGAGGCACATTACAGATTCATTCTCACATTACGCAATTATTTATTGAGATAACGCGCAATCACAACACTTCTATTTTCTGTTTCTAAACTCTGTTACAATTGCTCTGATGATTAGAACTGCTAACAGTATTGCTGCAACTTTAAGTGCTGAAGACAACATCATATTACACCTCTTCTTTCTCTTCCAAAATTGAGAAGACGAACTCTGATACAGATGTAACAACTAATAGCACGATATAGAACACGAGCCAAGATATCATCTCAACCCTCTGAATAAAAACAATCGCAACTGATACAAGTGAAGTAATTATAATAAAACATCTGATAATGCGATTAACTTTTTTCTGTCTAGTGCAAATAATCAGCGAACCATTGGCTATCATAACTAATCCAATAGCCAAAAATACAACGAGAGGATTAATCGTTTCACACGCAACAAAGAAAGGGTCGGCATAGGCACAGCCACATTGAAATAAAGCTACAACTCCATAAAGTATCAACAAAAAACCAATAATCGTTCTGAACACAAAAACAATTGCTTTTATTGCATTTTGATTCCTTAACGGAACAGACTTGTTGATATATTTCTTTGGCGAATCATAAAGGAAAAAAGTAAACAACGGCAAGAAAATCAACAACCAGTGTAAATATTCTAAGCGCACCGTTGTAACTATTTTCAGGCAATAATCTTTACAAAAGAGTGCTCCACCTAATTGGCAAATTGCCATTAGCACAACTATTAACATGTTAATGCGTCTATCACAAAGTATAAGGGCAACTAATCCGCTTAAAGTTAAGACACCCCAAATCATGAACTCACCATAGGATGCTACGATCGCTGGGGATTGAGTTATAAGAGTTGATCTGTAATCGTAACCAGCTAAAAATGATATTACTGCACCTAAGGCCAAACAAATTAATGCATAAGCCAGTTTATAATCTCTGCTCTCCTTCAGCCACTTAGTCATAATAATTGCTTTCCTCCCTATGTGTCGGCCCCGGAATCAGTTTACCATTTGTTCCGTATCCTAAAGCGAATTCTTCAGACAAAGCATTTCCATTATAGTATTGTTTGCCGTTAATTGTTCCTGTAAATGGAATTCCATTACTGTCCTTTACAATCGCATTTGATTTGTCATCAGAATCCTGAATGACATCTGATATATCATACCCAATACCAGGTGCTAATTCGGCCATTTCCGGGACATCGCCAGGTAATATGCCTATCATTCCTTTGACAGAACTGCCACCAACATTGCCTCCTAAACCAACAATAATATCTGCTGCCAATTCACCTAAAGGATTGTCACCGTATTCAGAGCGAATAATAACGCTCAATATATACAAATCTAATGAAATAGAAATCCCGATTATATAGAAACCCAAACGTTTGGCGAAGGGCAATTTATCAAAATGAGTGATGATTAATTGAACAAATGATAATCCGCTTATGAGATAGCCTATCGCGCCTAGGAATGAGGCTATTGCCATTTGGCATATCATCCCTTCAAAAGAATAATTTGACGAATAGTTTGTGCCGAACATATTATCAACGATACACATTACGCTAAATTCAATCTCGTATAAGGCTCCGGCAATAATTGCTTGACATCCCGTGTTTGCTATTAATTCTTCCTTAAAGAAATGCCCACTTGGATCCGAATACTTTACCGGATTTGCATTAGCAAACAGATACTTATGCAGGCTCATCGGATCAGACAAGGAACCGCCATATGTATCCATGGAAGTAAATGTTCCTGTTGAAGGATCCATGTATCTTGCTCTTAAGTAGTAGAGACCTGTCTCATCCTTTTCTTCACCCTGGAAGCCATAGGAGTTATCTGTAGAACCTGTCTTGGCTGTCTCATTACCGAAGGCGTCAAAGACTAATGTATCCGTCACTGTTCCTGTTTCATTAGTTAAGACACGGACAGAGAGGCCTCCATCGTAAATGTAGTAGGAGGCAGCAGAGCCTTCCTGCCTTGAGATCAGCTCAAAGCCACGGGTGTAGTAAACTGAGTCTGAGCCTATTGTAGCCTTGAGAAGCTGAGAGTAACCTGAAGATAAATCAGTGGTGTATTCAGTCCTTATACCGCCTGATATTTTGGCTGTTCTGTTGCCCAGATAGTCGTATTTGTATGTCTCTATAAGATTTGCCGAAGGGTAAGTGAAGTGCCAGTTGGGGCAAATGAATAATGCCACCCATGCTGATTTGACATGGGTGGCACTATTTATTATAACCCTTCTGAGGCTTCTCTTTTCCTCCGGTAAATCTCATATATACATTTGGTGCTATAAAGATTTCTATTTTTTGTAGCAGTCTATATCAATTGATGCGTCTATTTTGTTAGCAAAATTAATAAAACTTCTATCTAGTAGCATTGATGGTATTTCCTCATCAGCGAAAACAATGCAAACATCAATAAAAGCATCCATCTGATATTTTTCTTTTAAAAAGTTTATGCTATTTACCTTATCTTCAAATATATTCAAAAACATGTTTACAACATCTTCTAAATGAAAACTATAAACATAATCAGTTGTATAAGACCATGTTGAACAAGTGTGATACGCGTTTTTTGCATTTAAACGAGGCTCTCCCTTTAAATTACAAGATGTAGGGGAGATTTCCAGCAAACGCGTTATTTCTTCCATCATTTTGGTTGCTTCTTTGTCTGTAAACAAAGATATGCCTATTTTAATTCTTGGCATATTGATATTCTCCATATTTCAACTCCTCTTAAGTAATATAGTATCCAGTTGATTTTATAGCTCCTCCACCCTTGCGAATGAGATACAGTTGATTGTCAGCTTTATTTACATATATATCATATTTTGAAATGTCTTTTGATTTTTCCCCTAAAACTTCTTTCTTGATATCATGCGGTTCCATATCTGTCTTTTTCCTTATATAATCCTCGTCAAGCTTTTTGTAATTATCTTTCTTTCTCTTATTATTCGGTTTTAGAATTCCACCCGAACTGCTTAAATTATTAATGCTCTGCCACTCGACATCACTAGATATTGAGTCGCTGAGATTTTTGCTAATTGCAGTGAACGCAATTAAAAGCAAACCAATTCGAGCATCATTGAATGTTTTAATATCTGAAAGATTATATATATCACGATAATACTTCGAATTCACAAATGAATTTGTCGATGAGGTGCTTTTACTGTTATTCATCGCAACTGAATATAATAATGGAACTGCAAGAATAGAAATTATAGCTACTACAGCAAGAGTTTCATCAAAAGTAGAAGACATATGTCCACTTGGATCACAGTATATAATTGGATTTGCATTAGCAAACAGATACTTATGCAAGCTCATAGGATCAGACAGGGACCCGCCATAGGTGTCCATAGAAGTAAAAGTTCCTGTCGAAGGATCCATGTATCTTGCTCTCAAGTAGTAGAGACCTGTACTATCCTGTTCTTCGCCCTGGAATCCATAGGAGTTATCTGTTGACCCTGTCTTTGCTGTTTCATTACCGAAGGCATCAAAGACTAAGGTATCTGTTATAGTTCCTGTCTCATTCGTTAAGGCACGCACAGAAAGACTACCATCGTAGATATAGTAGGATGCAGAAGAGCCTTTCTGTCTTGAAATCAGCTCAAAGCCACGAGTGTAGAAAACTGAATCCGAACCAGTCGTTGACTTTAGAACCTGAGAGTAACCCGTGGACAGGTCTGTAGTGTACTCAGTCCTTATGTTATTGGAAGTTTTGGCTGTTCTGTTATCAAGATAATCGTATTCGTATGTCTCTATGAGAGTTGCCGCTATTTGGTGTTTTTACTGCGTTTTTCTTGTTAAAAGCTTAAGCCTTTTGTATTCTGCTACGGCGTCTTCATAATTGATGTGAGTATAGGTGTTTAATGTAACGCTTATATCTGAATGTCCCATTAGATACTGTAAAGTTTTGGGATTCATTCCACTTTTAGCCATGTTAGAACAGTAAGTATGTCTGCATATATGAGGGGTAATTGCCGGTAGCTTCTTTCTGTGTGTTGAATTGTATTTCTTTAATATGCTTTTGAAATAATGTTCCCAGTGTAGGGAGTAGGTAATATTTCCGCTTTTATCCAGAAACAGAAAGCCTTTCTTGCCGTCAACCTGAGGTTCCTTGTTCGGAGCTGCCCTTCTGGAAATGATGGTCTTGAAACAGGTTTCTACATCCGATGTCATAGGAATGACCCTGATGCCATTCTCTGTTTTCGGGGAATCAATATAATAGCCGGATTTTCCTCGCTTGTTTATTTGGTGGTCGATTCTTATGCAGTGTTTCTTGAAGTCGATATCACGGAATGTCAGTCCGCAAAACTCAGATATTCTTAAACCGGTTTTAAATAAAATATATATTCCTTCGTAATACCGGCAGAAATGAGGATCTGCTTTTATAAATTCCAGGAAACGCTTCTCGTCATTACTGTTAAGTCCCTCTCTGGTTTTGCTGTCATTGGCTATTACAGATGACAAATCGAATGAGAAAGGATTCTTTTGAATACAGTCATCATCTACTGCGAGTTGAAATGCAGGCTTAAGAACGCTTTTTATTGCTCGGATAGAACTGTATCTTTTCCCGCCGTTCTGAAGTTTGATAAACCAGAGTTTTGCTTCAGATATTCTGACATTACGAATCTTAGTTTTTCCAAAACTGTCTTGTTTCAGGATGTTGACCACGGTCTGATACCCCATTTTTGTTGTAGGGCGTACATTAGTCTTTGTCGCTATGTATTTCAGGACAAGTTCAAGAACTGTCATATCGTTGTTACTCCCCTTAGTGGTTTCGGTGATTAAATGTCTGTATTTATCAGGGCGGACGTTCCAGTGAGAATTCTGATGTAATAAGATGATTCGATAAGTCATGTTAATGCCTCCTTATTTTGTGCAACTTACACCTCGTTTGTAGGATATTTTGATTCTAAAACGTCAAATATATTATTTTGATTCAAATAAGTGCGGTGATATTATTCTTTCAAATATCCTTTTCGCGCTGGAGGGTGCAGAACATGGGAAAGTCGAAGTCAAAGACTGAAAAGAGAACATTCAAGAAATTCCTTGAATCTAAGAGCATTAATGTGTCAGCAAGAACTTATTTTGTTGATGCTATGGGTGGAATGGCACAGGGACTTTTCGCTTCACTTCTGATAGGTACAATCCTTTCAACTCTCGGTAAGTATATCGGAATGATCGATGTTGATTTTATTCAGAGATTTGCACACTTTATCAGCAAGGCAGGTTCGCTTGCATCAGCTGTAACAGGTGCGGCGATCGGCGTTGGAATCGCAGCAGCTCTTAAAGCTCCTATACTTGTTATGGCATGTGCGGCAGTTGTTGGACAGTTTGCTAATGCTTATCCCGGAAAGCCATATGCTGCAGGTCCGTTGGGTGTATTCATTGCAGTAATCATTGCCGTTGAGTTTGGTAAGGCTGTTTCAAAAGAGACCAAGGTAGATATCCTTGTTACACCTATCGTTACTTTGGGCATTGGTTTCCTTACAGGATACCTCACATGTCCTGCAATCGCAGTTGCCATGAACTGGCTTGGAACATTTATTAATGAAGCTACGAAGCTCCATCCGTTTGCAATGGGTATCGTAATTTCTGTTGTTGTCGGAATCATTCTCACACTGCCTATTTCTTCTGCGGCAATCTGCGCTTCGATTGGTATCGCAGGTATTGCAGGCGGTGCCGCTCTTGCCGGATGCTGTGCGCAGATGGTTGGTTTTGCGGTTGCTTCTTACAGAGAAAATAAGTGGGGCGGAATCGTCTCACAGGGCCTTGGTACATCAATGCTTCAGATGCCTAATATCGTAACTCATCCGCAGATATGGATTCCTGCTACACTTGCTTCTGCAATCACAGGACCTATGTCCACAATGATATTCAAGCTTGAGTGCAATGGTGTTGCTGCAGGTATGGGTACATGTGGACTTGTCGGTCCTATCGGATGTTTCTCAGCTATGAGTGAATCCGGAACGCTTTCTCCTATGGCATGGATCGGTATGGTAGTTATCTGTCTTGTAGCTCCTGCAGTGCTCTCACTCGTGTTCAGTGAGGTCATGAGAAAGCTTGGCTGGATCAGACCTGGTTACATGAAGCTGCAAGGTTGATTTTCCGCATATTTGCGGCTGTTTTAGGCCGTAAATGCTTTGAAAATCGAATTGTTCCATTTGCATATTTTCGCCTCATGTTTGCCAAAAAGATAAGGGCATTTTGACATAGTGGCAAATGGACAAAGTTGAATATAATGATTACATAGGGAACTCAATAGGAACCCTTTAGCATTTAAAAAGAGATTAAATGTTTTTTGTTTCTCAATCGGGCCGTCTCAAAGCGAGACGGCCTTCTCATTTTTCAGGATATTTCACTTTGACAACTGACCATTTTATGGTAAAAGCAGAATATATCTTATTTGCATAAGGAGCGACGAATATGCCACCCGGAGGAAGAATGGGCGGTCAGTATCTGACCGAGGAAGAGAAGAAAAATCAGCCTAAGATAACGCCGGAATTATTAAAGCGAGTTTTCTCTTATTTAAGACCTTATGCCAAGCAGCTTCTGCTTGTTCTTTTGTGCATTATCGTATCGTCGTTCTTTTCGCTTTTGCCTTCGATCCTGACTGGAAAAATCTTGGATGACGGACTTCTGAAACAGGATTTCAAAGCGCTTGTTTATTACATAGTTCTGTCCCTTGTAGTTACTCTTGCAGGAAGCCTTATCGGTGTCGGTGAAAGTTACATAAACACCTGGATTGCCCAGCATATTACTTTCGATATGAGAAACCAGATGTATTCCCATCTTCAGAAGATGAGTCAGAAATTTTTCACATCTAATAACCAGGGTGACATCATTACCAGAATGACAAGTGATATTGACGGTGTTAAGACAGTTATCACTAATACTTTCAGTAGCATTTTGTCGAACTCTATTACTCTCATTATCGCCATGATTGCCATGTTCCAGAAGAACTGGATCCTGGCGCTGGTCGGTATCGTCGTTGTACCGTTATTCACATTGCCGACTAGAAAAGCCGGCAAACAGAGATGGAAGCTTACTAATGAATCCCAGCAGGTAAATGATGAGGTAAACGGAATACTTAACGAGACCTTGTCAGTAAGCGGCCAGCTTCTGGTAAAACTTTTCGGCAAAGAAAAGCATGAATTCGAAAGATACGAAAAGGCTAATCGTAAGATGATAAGCCTTAACATCAAAGAGAGCATGGCAGGCAGATGGTTCATGATGATTCTCAAGACGTTTACGACCGTTGGACCTATGCTTATATATCTTGTCGGCGGTCTTCTCATGATGAAGTATGACCCTGATCTTACGATAGGTGATATCTCTGTTCTTGTATCGCTCCTTGGACGTATGTATATGCCGGTCAACAGCCTCCTCAATATTCAGGTTGAATGGATAAGATCGATGGCGTTGTTCAAGCGTATTTTCGATTACTTTGACATCCCTGTTGATATCAAAAATGCCGACAACGCAGTGGTACCTGAAAGCGTTACGGGAGATGTGGTTTTCGAGAATGTCGAATTCTCTTACGACAAGTCCAAGAAGATCCTGAAGGATATCAGTTTTACTTTGAATGCGGGAAAGAGCATCGCAATCGTAGGACCTTCCGGTTCAGGCAAAAGTACGATCGTAAATCTTATACCGCGACTTTACGATGTTGATGCAGGTAGCGTTACTTTTGATGGTATCGATGTAAGACAGCTCGATCTGGCATTCCTTAGAAACCAGGTTGGCGTTGTCTCACAGGAGACATATCTTTTCAACGGAACGATCAGGGATAACCTTTTGTATGCCAAGCCTGATGCGACCGAGGAAGACATGATTGCTGCGTTGAAGAAGGCGAATATCTGGGATTTCATTGAGGCACAGGAAAAGGGCCTTGATACCGAAGTTGGCAACAGAGGTCTTAAGCTTTCAGGTGGCGAGAAGCAGCGTATATCGATTGCACGTATCATCTTGAAAGATCCTACGATTTTTATTTTCGACGAGGCCACATCAGCACTTGATTCAATCTCCGAAAAGAAGATCCAGGACGCGATTGATCCGATCATAAAGAGCAAGACGAGCATTCTTATCGCACACAGACTTTCGACGATTCTTGCAGCTGATGAAATCCTTGTCGTTAAGGACGGTTCAATCGCCGAAAGAGGCACGCACAAGGAACTTCTTTCAAAGGAAGGCGTTTACAGGGAACTTTATGAGACTCAGTTCTCAAAAGCACTTCTTGAAGAGGATACTGTATCTGAACTTGAACAGTATATCTGGGGCAATCAGCCGGGTGATGAACCACACGAAGACGATTAATTATAAGCAGATATCAGCTTTCCAACGCTGTCAGATTGATATAAATTGACCAAGTGGAGAGTGATATATTCTTCTAGAATCAAAAAGGCCTTCTATGTTTTCAATAGAAGGCCTTATAAACTTTTACAGACTTTTATTCACAGACTCCAATGCAGAGAAGTTTGGATTATCTTTCGTTTCCTTCGGTTATCTGCACATGATTTTCGAGTTCTCCTTTTTTCATATGCAAATTCCGCTCCGACGGCACGCTGATTCCGCTAACAGCGGCATGACGTTTCC
>JAKSRC010000006.1 GCA_024403855.1 Saccharofermentans sp.
GGATCTTATGCTCCTTTTTCAATTATCTAATTCCCAAGCTTTCCGTGAAGAACCACAAAATCGCGTTTTTATGCAATTGTTGAGGGTGTTTTTGCGCAAAAATTGCACACCTCTGTTTTGGTCATTCTTTTCGAACATGTGGTGACCTTTGTGGTGCGGTGCGTTCTTGTTATCCAAAACTGAAGAAATCATGCGTTTTGGATGAGTGCGCCATGATGGACTGGTTGGTCGAGGTGGTGGGAAGCGTTTTTTCGCGAGGGGAAGTGTTTTCGAGCAGGCATCAGCTGCCAGGTCGGGCAGATAGCCTCATCATCTGCCAAGCAAAAAGGCTGCAAAAACACTATAGGTTTTCACAGCCCTTTTATTACTATTCATTAGTCTGATATTACAGTTCTTCAAACTCCGGATAAGAAGGTATCGCTCCTGATCTCTGAACGCTTATCGAACAATACTTATTTGAGAAGTCCAGACATTCTTTAATTACATCTAACGGGCAGGAAGCCAGGTCTTCCGTTCCGATGTTAAGCGACTTCAGTTTCCAAAGGAACGATCCGATAAAGGCATCTCCTGCACCGGTTGTGTCTGTAGCCTTAACGACAGGTCCGACAGAATCTACTACACCATTAAGATTATAAGCAGATGCGCCGTCCTTACCCTTTGTCAGGATCACAAGCTTGACGCTGCCTGTAAAGAGCGAAGGAATGGCCTCATCAATATCTGAAGTGCCTGTTATGAATTCAAGCTCCTCATCGGAAATCTTCAGTATGTCCGTGTTGGGCAAAAACTCCCAGATAACATTCTTTAACGCTTCCTTGTCGTCCCAGAGCATGAAGCGAAGATTTGGATCGAAACTTACGATTGCGCCCTGTCTTCTTGCAATGGTAATCGCCGTACGGTGAGCATCCTTCATCGGGAAGTCGCCTAATGACACACTGCAGAAATGAAGTGCGTAGCAATCTGTGAGCATCTCTTTCGTCACTTCCGAAGCATCGAAAAGCATATCTGCTGAAGGATTTCTGTAGAACGAGAATACTCTGTTGCCATCTTTTGCAAGGCTTACAAAAGCAAGAGCTGTATTAGCTTCAGTCGTATAACTGATATATGAAGTATCAACGCCTGCCTCATTAAGCGTTCTTGTAATTACATCGCCGAAAGGATCTTTACCAAGCTTTGTGATCATGCGGGATTTGCCGCCGAGTTTGGAAAAAGCACCGCAAACATTTGCAGGTGCACCGCCTGTTGCAGGAGCAAAATTACCTACCTCATAAAATTCACAGCCGGTCTTATTAGGAATGAAATCAATAAGAGCTTCGCCGATTGCAACAAGAGTATCCTTGAGCCTGAGCAAAGATACATCCGCTTTGGCACCATCGGCAGCTACTCTTACCTGACGATATTCCGGATAAAAGCGTGTGCTCATGACATAGCGGCCATCATTAATATAGATTTCCAAAGAAGATACATCTGCAACTATCTTTATATTATTAATACTATCTACTTTTACCTTACGTTCAGTTCTTCCGTAACCTTCGCCATTTGTAAAATGCAGACTCAAAATTCCAGTCGACTTATTCCATGTAACTTCCGCACCGGATACAGATATTTTCGCGTCATCTTCAAAATCAGAAACATTCAGTTCGAAAGGCAGTTCTACCCAGGATTCACCATCAACTGCTTTCGCAGAAGATTTGATGCCATCTAATTCCCTTATAGGCTTTTGCAAAATGTTGCCGTCAGAATCAACGGTCATCTCGCGAGGAATTGTGAGACAATGCTGCCAGCCAATTTCAGTAGTCGGGTTGGTATATGCATCATCGCCTATTCCCATCCATCCAATAATAAGTCTTCTTCCGTCCGGCAAAGCAAAAGTCTGTGGTGCATAGTAATCAAAACCGTAATCGAATTCTTCGAAATCTGATAAGACATCTCCATCTACATGGAAATATCCGCTATGGAAGATATTCTGGAATTTGAATTCGCCACGCTCCGTTCCCTGCGGACAGAACGCGAGATATTTATTTCCGTCAATGGTAAACATATCAGGACATTCCCACATATATCCCATTTCAGGAGCAGTTAATGAACCCTTGTATTCAAGAGTTTCCGGTGTCGCGCCTTCGTAAAGAAGGACAAGTCCTTTGTCATCCTTTGTGCGTGCTCCAAGAACCATCTTATAGATTCCATTTTCGAAAGAGACCTTCGGATCTCTTACATGACAAGAACAGAAATCCGGATAATCTGAATTTCTAAGAAGGACTTTCTTGGGCGACATTGAAGATCCGTCAGAAGACTTTACGAAAATAACATTCGCTCCACGACCTTCAAGCACATAATCGTAGTCGCCTTCTTCCAATACGTTACCTGTGTAGAAGAACTCGACGTGATCGTCAAAAGTTACGGCACTACCAGAATAAACGCCGTCCCTGTCTTCAGGAATATCGGCATCAAGAACGACGCCTTTGTATTTCCACGAAAGAAGATCCTTACTTACATAATGACCCCAGCGTCTAACACTGCTGCCATCAGGTGTACCGGGCGAATACTGGAAATAAACATGGTAAAAGCCACCAAAATAGCATAATCCGTTAGGGTCGTTCATCCAACCTTCCGGTGGTTCGATATGAAGATTCTGCTTCCACTTGCCCTTCATAAAAAAGCTCCTGTGTTACATATTTCGGTTAATTGAAATGTTTAATATAACTCCGAACGCAATGTAATTGATGAGCATCGCCGTACCACCAAGACTTATGAAAGGAAGCGGGATACCCGTAATCGGCAAAAGGCCTACTGACATTCCAAGATTCTCAATGTAGTGGAATGCGAAATATCCAGTAAAACCGGTAAGCATGTATGAATATGTTTTCGAAGGGATCTTGGCAGCAACATAAAGGCATCTGCACAAGAAGAAAAATGCGAGCAGGATAACGGCCGTCGTGCCGATAAAGCCCATATGCTCCGATATCGCAGAGAAAATGAAGTCACTCTCCTTAACCGGAACCGGTGTGAGAATTCCCGTGTGGTTACCGGAAAGTCCGCCTGAAGCTATGGCAAGCTTTGACTGCTGAAGATTGTACTCTGATCTCGGTGACGAACCCTGGAACAGAAGTGATAAGATTCTCGCTTTCTGATAAGGCTTCAAATAGAATGCCCAGACAAGAGGAACGATGACAACGACGAGTGATGAAGAAGCAAGGAGGAAGTATCTGTAACGTACTCCCCACGCAAACAGCATGCAGACAAAGGTGAAAATGATAACCATCGCAGTACCAAAGTCCGGCTGAGCGAGGATAAGGAGCATCGGAGGAGCATATACAGCTGCCATTCTTCCGAATCCCTTGAGAAGCGAAACTTCTTTATTGTGCATGGCTTCAAAGATATCAGCCGCCATCATGATGAGTCCGATTTTGGCAAGCTCTGAAGGCTGGAAATTACCGATAACGGGAAGCTTCAGCCAGGAGTCAGCACCCCATGTATCTGCAAGTGAATAGCCGTCAATTGGGACGAGGATCAAAAGGAAAAGAGCCGCCACATAAATGATTCGGCCTAAGACCTTAAGCAGGTGCTCATCAAGCACACTGATAATCAGGGCAGCAATGATACCGCCTACTGTCGCAACGATCTGTCTGTAGTAGTTGCCCGGATAAGCAGCATAACCTTTTGATAGAACTTTCTGGAGAACATAAAGTCCTATTACCGTCATCGTCAAAACCGGAACGACAAGATAATAGTCAACGGCCTTAAGACCGTCTTTCCCGCGAAGTCTGACAACGCCGGAATCAACTTTACCCATTATTACTTCTTTTCCTCAGTCATTTCAACGTAAAGCTTTTCAGGAAAGCTCTTCTTTGTAAATCCCTTATATCTTGCAACAGCAATATAGATAAGAGCTGCAACAACCAGGATAAGTGACAAAAGCTGTGAAGTTCTGATGCCTGTGCCTCCGATATAGAGGGAATCAGTTCTCATACCTTCAATGAAAAATCTTACTGAACCATAAAGTGCGAAATATGCGCAGGATGTTTCAAAAGGAACCTTAGACTTCTTTCTGATCTGAAGGAGAATGAAGAAAATGATAAGATCTGCGATTGACTCATAAAGGAATGTCGGATGAACCGGCATATCAGAAACAAGTGTAGGGCAATTGAGGCTAAGATAGCTCTGTACTGTAGAGCTTGTCATGCCCCAAGGAAGGCTTGTATTTGTACCGAAGCATTCCTGATTGAAGAAGTTGCCCCATCTGCCGATTGCCTGACCCAAAGGGAGGTAAACAACACAGTAATCAGCAAGTTCTCTGAAAGGAATCTTTCTTATATAGCACATTACACATGCACCGATAAATACGAGGAGGATACCGCCATAGATAGCAAGTCCGCCGGATCTGAAATCGAAGATTCTCTTAAGATCCTTTCCGTAGTAATCCCAGTTGCAGGCAACAAAATAAATTCTGGCACCAATGATTGCACAGGGAATAATCAGGAGGATCGTATCGTAAACAAGTCCTTCCGGGAAATTCAGGCTCTTCGCCTGCTTAACTGCAAGAATAACAGCCAAAACAATTGCTGCTGCAATAAGAAGTCCGTACCAGTAGACCTCAAGGCTACCGATTGAAAAAGCAACCGGGTTAACGTCAATATTAATTCCGAGTCCCGGAAATTTGACTTCTACTAAATTCATCATGTGTCCTTATCCTCCCTGCCCCACATGGGGTCAGATAAATCCCTGATATATTACCACAAAATGCATTATATAACTTTAAAGTAAGCGATTCGCGGTTTATATGAGGTTTTTTATATAATCCAATGCCTGCTCCTTATTGCAGTTAACGGCTTCGATCAGTTCCTCTTTTGAAGTCATTTTTACTTCGGCTCTGAGGAAATGCAGGAGCTCGACAATTAGTTTCGCGCCATATATATCCTCGTCAAAGTCGAAAATAAAAGTCTCCACTACGTCATTAACCGCTTCTTCCAAAGTCGGTCTTCTGCCGATATTGGAAACACCGTAAAGAACTCTCTGCCCTAAAAGAATGCGCGCTACATATACGCCTCTTTTGACAGTGAATTTGTTATCAGGAACGATGAGATTTGCAGTTGGGAAACCCATCGTTCTTCCGAGCTGCTTGCCTTTTACGCAATAGCCGGAATAAGAATAATCTCTTCCTCCGCAGAGTTTGCGCGCGAGGTCGACATCACCTTCAGCCAGAACGTCACGAAGCCATGTCGTCGATATCTTTCTGTCACTTTCTTCAAAGAATCTGTCTTTTACAACAATTGCACGAAGACCATTTGCTTTTGCAAATTCCTTGATCATGGCAACATCGCCTCTGGCATTCTTGCCGAATCTGTAATCCTCTCCCATTATGAGAGTATCGGCAATACAACGATTCATAAGAATATCTCTTAAGAAATCCTCAGGCTCCATATCCTTAACTTTTTCAAAGTCCAGGATAAGCAATTCATCAGCACCTGCGTTTCCAACGATATTAAGTCTCTCTTCAGGTGTATAAAGAGGCTTATTCTCAGTCTTGAAAAGGTTCGAAAAGGTCATCACCGTGGAAGTGAGTCCATCTCTTTCAGCTGTTACGACAGCCTTCTTGATAATGTCCATATGGCCTATATGAAGCCCGTCGAAAAGGCCCAGCGCCATTACGCGGCCCCTTGTTTCCAAAGGGAGATCATCTATTGTGTATGAGGTACATACTTTAATCATGTGCGTAAAGCCTTTCGATTCTCATTATCAGCTCCCCGTTTTCGACAGAAGGGAAAACAACAGCAATCAGGCTGTCTTCAAAGGTTGCTCTGTAATATATACGTTCATCCCCTTCGATTTCGACTTCGAATGGGAATGCGATCTTTCTTCCGAACTTAATATCCTTCGCCTGTTTGGGGTCAAGTTTTATCTCTGGAAGGAAACTAATTGTCTCGGATGCATCTCTTACAAAAGAGAAATCGCCTTCTGAGACCATCTTTTCGAGCTGCTCGGGAGTATAGGCATCCTTTACACTGAACTGGCCGTTAATGGTTCTTCTGAGTGAATCTGCATATGCGCCAAAGCCGGTAATATCGCCCAAGTCAGAACAGATAGTTCTGATATAAGTTCCTTTGGAGCACTCGCAGTCAAAATCAATCGCAAGACCTTTTTCAGGACGTGAGATATCTGTTATATCAAGCTTATAAATCGTGACAGAAGCGGGCTTTAAATCAGGCATCTCGCCTTTTCTGGCAAGTTCATATGCCTTAACGCCATCGATCTTCTTGGCAGAATATGCCGGCGGAAGCTGCTCTTTAGTATTCTTCACTTTGAGAATTGCTTCACGGATCGCAGCATAGTCTGTATCAGCAAGTTCAGCCAGGACATCTTCAGAAGGATAATTCTCAGATGTAAATTCACCCGTCTTATCCATTGTGTCAGTTGTAGCACCGAAAATGCATTTGCAGGAATAACCCTTATCAAAGCCTTCGCAGAAACGCAAAAACTTCAGTCCCTTTCCGACAAATACGGGCAAAAGGCCTGTAGCAAACGGGTCTAATGTTCCAAGATGCCCGACCTTACGCGTTCCTAGAAGTTTTCCTACGAAACGGTCAGTCTTAAAGGATGTCCATCCTTCAGGCTTGTCTACAAGGATGAATCCGTCCTGAATCATAAAGTGTCCTGAACCCTCTTAACGACTTCATCAGCAAGAACACTGATGTCGATATCCTTAACGGTAAAACCGGCAGCTCTGATATGTCCGCCACCGCCAAAACCGGCTGCGAATGCACTGCAGTCAAAATAATCCTGAGATCTTACATTACCGCGAATCTCACCTGACTCAGTTCCTCTGAGAACGATTGCAAGTTCAACGCCATCGATATCTCTCATCGCAGATACGACATCATCAACGCCATCGGGACCTGCACCGAATTCTTTGAACTGCTCATACGGAACAACTGTCATAGCAAACTTACCGTCACAGTAGAACTTCACTTCAGATCTTGCCTTGGCAGAAATGAGGAACTTCTCTTTTGCCTTACGGTCGAAAAGGTTATAACAAACCTCCGAAATATCGCCGCCAAGCTCAATAAGCGCACCGGCAGCTTCCAAAGTCTCAGGGTGTGTATTCTTGAAAGTGAATCTTCCTGTATCTGTTACGATGCCTGCAAGAACTGCCTTGGAAGCATTTGTTCCAAGAAGATCCTTAATATCTTTTCCTGTGATTTCCGACATCTGCTGTGCAACATAGAAAACCATCTCACTTGCAGAAGAACTGTCCGGATCGATCCAGAGGTTATCTGCTCTTTCCGATACGGAAGCGTGATGATCAATTACGATCGTGTCATCGATCTTATCGAAAATCTCTCCGCAGATGCCCATTCTTGAGCTTGCGGTTATATCAGTCGCAATGGCAGCACCTACAAGCTTACCGCCTATGGTACCGCTTGTTCTGTATTCATTTGCAATATCGGTATCGCTGTCAGGCTTGAAAAGAAGATCTTCAATTCCCAAAAACTTCATGTTACCAGGCAACTCTTCGGGAATAGCGACATAAGCATCCACTCCCAAAGACCTGATCATACTTGCGACACCGGAAGCTGAACCAATGCAGTCTCCGTCAACGCTTCTATGAAGAAAGACAAGGATGACTTCATTGGCCTTCCTTGCTTTCTCAATAACGCTTAAGATGTTTTCGGCAGATCTCTTACTACCTTCCTTATAGCGTTCTCTCATATTAACTCCGTTCTGAACCAGTGATAAAGATTACTCTTCTGTAGCACTGTCATCAGACTTGCCTTCTCTTGCAAGTCTTCTTGCTTCGTCTTCCTTGATTGTCTTATCAATCAGGGCTTCCATTCTAAGTGCATTATTAAGAGTGTTATCGAGCTTGAAGCTCAATTCAGGAGCAACTCTCAAGTTGATCTCCTGAACTGTCTCATAGCGGATAAATCCTTTTGCATGCTCGATTGCATCCATAGCATCCTTCTGTGTCTTCTCATCACCATAAACGGAGATAAACACAGTCGCATGCGACAAGTCACGGCTCATCTTTACAGATGTAACAGATGTAAGCAAAGGAACTCTGGGATCCTTTAACTTTGTAGAGATGATGGTGGAGATGATCTTCTGGATCTCATCTCCGACAATCTCAGGTCTTCTGTTTTTCATATCAGCTCCTCTTAACTTCGACGTTGCCGAATGATTCGATAACATCGCCGAGCTTTATGTCGTTATACTTCTCGACTGTAAGACCGCACTCGTGTCCGGAAAGAACTTCCTTTACGGAATCCTTTTCGTGCTGCAATGAGCCCAACACACCTGTATAAACAACGACATCGTCTCTGATGACTCTGACATTGGAAGCTCTGAGGATCTTACCGTCAGTAACATAGCTTCCGCCGATAGTACCGATACCGGATACCTTGAAGAGCTGTCTGATCTCTGCATGACCCCAGATGACTTCTTCAATCTTAGGTGCAAGCATACCCTTCATAGCGTTCTCAACATCTTCGATAGCGTTATAGATGACGCTGTAAAGTCTGATGTCTACGCCTGTCTCTTTTGCCTTATCGATAATCATCTGTGAAGGTCTTACGTTGAAGCCAATGATGATAGCGTTGGATACGTCAGCGAGAACGATATCTGACTCGTTGATAGCACCAACTGCGCCATGGATTACGTTGACCTTTACTTCTTCGTTTGTAAGCTTTTCGAGTGACTGCTGAACGGCTTCGACAGAACCCTGAACGTCAGCCTTGATGATGATGTTAAGATCCTTAACGTCACCTGCTGCCATCTGTGCAGCGAGTGTATCGAGGCTCATCTTGGATGATCTGTGGAGCTGCTCTTCTCTCTGCTTGATTCTACGCTTTTCAACGAGCTGTCTTGCTGTCTTATCGTCAGATACTGCAAAGAGGATTTCACCTGCCTGAGGAACTTCAGGCAAACCGAGAATCTCAACAGGGATTGAAGGACCGGCCTTCTTGATAGCAACGCCCTTGTCATCGTACATAGCTCTTACGTTACCAAGGATAGGTCCGCATACAACTGTATCGCCCTGTCTCAAAGTACCTCTCTGAACAAGAACTGATGCAACAGGACCTCTGTTCTTGTCGAGCTTTGCTTCGATAACGGCACCCTTTGCCTGACCCTTAGGATCAGCCTTGAGTTCCATGATATCTGCTGTGAGCAATACGTTTTCGAGCAAGTCGTCGATACCTGTACCCATCTTTGCAGAGATAGGTACCATGATCGTCTGACCACCCCACTCTTCACAGATAAGTCCGTAAGTAGTGAGCTCCTGCTTAACTCTGTCAGGATTTGCGCCCGGCTTATCGATCTTGTTGATAGCAACGATGATCTCAGTATTAGCAGCCTTCGCGTGGTTGATAGCTTCGATTGTCTGAGGCATTACACCGTCGTCTGCAGCAACAACAAGGATAGCGATATCCGTGAACTGAGCACCTCTTGCTCTCATTGTTGTAAACGCTTCGTGACCAGGGGTGTCGAGGAATGTAATCTGACGACCCTTAAGTCTTACTGTGTAAGCACCGATTTTCTGAGTAATACCACCTGCTTCGCCTTCTGTAACGTTAGCGGAACGGATCTTGTCGAGGAGTGATGTTTTACCATGGTCAACGTGACCCATTACTACTACGACAGGAGGTCTCAATTCGAGGTTCTCCGGATTATCGAAATCATCGAAAAGGATATCTTCTTCTGTCTTTTCTTCCAAAAGCTGAGCATTGATTCCGAAGCTGTCAGCAACGAGGCAAGCTGTATCAAAATCCAATTCCTGGTTGATTGTTGCCATAACGCCCAACTTCATCAAAGCCATGATGATGTCAGAGCTCTTCTTGCCGATACCTTCAGCGAATTCCTTAACAGTGATGAATGCAGGGATCTTGATTTCTGTAATTACCTGCTCAACAACAGTCTGCTGTGACTCCTGCTTCTTCTTCTTTCTCTTGAAAGAAAAATCATCATAATCACCATCGCTGTTTACACGACCGGAGAACTGAGAAGAACGTGACTGCTTTCTCTTGTCGAGATTTGAATTCTTCTCGCCTTCTCTTCTGTCAACATTGTTGTGCTTCTTATCAAAAGCGCTCTTCTCTGCATAGGAAGATCTGCTCTTCTTTGCATCTTCAATCGGAGCTTCTGCTCTCGGCTTGGGAGAACGCTTAAACTGAGGACGCTGATTATCATCGTCCTTATCCTTATCAAAGCTGTTACCCTGCTTCTGGAAGCCACCGTTTCTGTTGTTATTGTAGCCACCCTGGCCACCGGATCTCTGAGGATTCTTCTTATCTCTGCCGGAATATGTAATTACAGTAGAGCTTCTGATTGTCTCGCCTCTTGCGGGAACATCAGGAAGAGAGATAACAGCAGAAGAAAGCTTAGGTCTTGTTGTAGGCTTAACTTCAGGCTTATTCTCTTCTTTCTTAACCGGCTCATTCTTTGCAACCGGCTTTGTCTCAGGAGCCTTTACTACAGGATTCTTTACAACAGGTGCCTTTACCTCAGGCTCTTTTGCCTTAGGTGCTTCAACAGGCTTGTTGACAGGCTTTTTAGCAGGCTTCTTATCTTCTGCAGGAACCTGAACCGGCTTTTCCTCTACAGGCTTCTTTTCAACCGGCTTCTTTGCAGGTTTCTTTGTAGGCTCTTCAGTCTTTTCTGTAACTTCAGACTTCTCAGGCTTTTCTGCCTTCTCGGGCTTGTCAACCTTCTCAGTCTTCTCTGCCTTGGGAGCAGCCTTCTTTGCAGGCTTCTTCTCTTCTACAGGCTTTGCTTCAGTCTTAACTTCAGCCTTCTCTTCAACCTTCTGCTCAGGTGCCTTCTTAACAGGCTTTACTTCCTCTACGGGAGCAGGTGCAGCAACAGGCGCTTCAACTGCAGCCTCAGTAACAGGAGCTGCTACATCAGTTGCATCTTCGGACTTCTTCTTATGAACACGTCCAAGTCTCATTTTCTTGCTGCCGGATACACCACCTACAGTAAGGTCTTTCTTTTTATTATCATTATCTTCACTCATCAAGTATCTTCCTCCTCGTTGATATTCTCGAGTATGGCGGATATGCCATCCGCAAAGTTCTTATCAGTAATAGCCGCAACTGTTCTATCAGGTTTGCCCAGAGCATCTCCCAGTTCGCCTGATGTTCCAAAGCTGTAACAGGGAATCTCAGAATTTCCTGAAACACTCTTCAGAATCTTATCCAAAGAATTGTTCGAAATGTCCTTCGTTATAACCAGGAGTTTTACATTGCCTGAACGGATCGCTCCTGTAACGGCATCACTTCCCGATACTGCTTTTCCGGCACGGGCAGCAAGACCGATCATTCCGTACGCTCTTTGCTTTTCATTCATTGCTCTTCTTTGATGCTCCCCAAAAGTGATTGTGCAAGTGCTTTGATTTCTTCTTCGGTCAAAGGCTTTTTAAGTCCCTTGGAAAGCTTCGCTGCTTTTTTAAGTTCCATAGTTATGCATTCTTCATTGCGGCAAAGATATGCTCCTCTTCCGGAAAGCTTACCGGTAGGATCATACGCGACCTCTCCTTCAGGAGTCAGAACAACACGCAAGAGCTCATTCTTCTCTCTTACTGTTCTGCAGGATACACAACTTCTTTGCGGCTTTTTCTTCATAACTTCAAATCACTCTGCTTCTTACTCGTTCTTGCCTGCTTCATCATCAACGACCTTAAAGTCATCGATAAGTGCCTTGGAAGCTTCTACGCTCTCATCAGACTCTTTCTTGATATCAATTCTGAAACCAGTGAGTCTTGCAGCAAGACGTACATTCTGACCGCTCTTGCCGATTGCGAGAGAGAACTGCTGATCAGGTACGATAACCTTTGCATATCTCTCAACTTCACCGCTCTCATTTGTTGTGATCTCAGTATCAACTCTGGAAACCTTTGCAGGCTGCAAAGCTTCGCTGATGAAGAGAGCCGGATCTTCCTTCCAGTCAACGATGTCGATCTTCTCTTCAGCAAGCTCGTTCATGATCTGCTGAACTCTCTGACCTCTCTGACCAACGCATGAACCCTTTGCATCGATATCAGGATCCTTGGAGAAAACAGCGATCTTTGTTCTGGAACCAGCTTCTCTTGCAACGGACTTAATAATAACGTCGCCAGCCTTGATCTCAGGTACTTCAAGCTCGAAAAGCTTTGTTACGAGTCTTGCATCTGTTCTTGAAAGAACAACTGAAGGTCTGCCGTTAGCTTCCTCAACGCCCATTACGAGGAACTTCATGATTCTGTCCTGATCGTAATGTTCATTTCTGTTATTTCTGATCTGACCTTCGTGCTTAACGATAGCTTCTGCACGGCCGATATTTACATACACATTTCTTGCATCCTTACGAACGATTGTACCGGATGTAATCTCACCGATCTTACCGGAGAATTCCTTCTCGATCTTGTAGCTCTCTGCATCTCTGAGCTTCTGATTAATAGCATTCTTTGCAGCGCTTGCAGCAAGACGGCCCAAGTCTTCAACGTCGATACCGATCTCGATCTCGTCTCCGACTTCAACATCCTCGTAACCGAGTTCTTTTGCATCTTCAATGGAAATTTCGTTAGCCTCATCGATGACATCTTCAACAACCTCAGCGAGCTTATAAACATAGATCTCGCCTGTCTCTCTGTCGATTTCAGCACTTACATACTTAATGTCCTGCTTGCTTCCGCCGAACTCACGTCTGTATGCTGCAACAAGACCGCTCTCAATCGCCTGGAATACTTCTTCCTCATTGATGTCTCTTTCTTCTGCGAGGAGCTTAACAAGACTAACTATTGTATCCTTGGGTTCCTCTTCGTTCTTCTTTCTAGGCATTTTTATTTCCTCCTAACATTAATAAACTTTAGAAATCTATATGACGAACAGCTTTTGCGATATCCTCAAGTGCGATGGCTATCTCTTCACCGTTATCAAATACGAATGTTGCGCTTCCGCTTTCTGCCCCTTTAATTACTGCTGTAAAGCTCTTCTTGCCTTCCAAAGGCTTGTAAAGTGATACGTCGATCTTCTCACCTTCGTATCTGTTGTAATCACTCTCTGCCTCCAGAGGTCTTGTAAGACCGGGAGAAGATACTTCGAAATAATCAGGATCAATATCTGATTCGTCTACTACAGGATCTACAGCGCGGCTTACTGTCTCGCAATCGTCAATTCCGATGCCGCCCTTCTTGTCGATATAAAGAGTCAGAACCATACCTCTGGATTCTTTAACATAAGATGCGTCGACAAGATCAAATCCCAAATCGGTTACAATAGGCTCAGCAAGTTCAAATGCTTCCTGTGCTAACTTGGATCTTTTAGCCAAAACAATCTCCTTTTACAACAAAAAACGGACATGCGAAAACGCTGCCCGTTCGTAAAAACTCTTTTATGAACTGAGTGATAATATCATATTTAAAAGATTAATGCAAACCAAAAAATGTTCCGCAAAATTTACACTTTTATATTCATTTTGGACAAGAAATACAGTAAAATAAGACCATCCAGATACACATGGAAATACGATCCTTAAAGGAGACATTCTATGATTAAACTTATTGCAGGACCTAAGGGCACAGGAAAGACAGCAAAGCTCGTTGATGACATTAATGCAGTTGCAGCTTCTGATAGCAACGTTGTATGCCTTGAAAGAGGTAACAGATTAGACCAGCTTCTCAAGCCCACAGTCCGTCTCGTAAATATGAAGGAATACCCTATCGAAGGCTTTGATCAGGTTCTCGCATTTATCTGCGGTATCTGCTCCAAGGATTACGACCTTACTCACATCTATGTTGACGCAATCTGCAAGGTTGCAAATGAGAGCGATACAGCTGCTCTTGCTTCATTCCTTACAAAGCTTGATGCTTTCTTGAATGACACACCTGTAGTTGCTACTATCCTCTACAGCGGCGATATCGATACGCTTCCCGAAGAAGTAAGAAAGTTCGCTTAATACAATTAAATACAGTAAACATTCCCGGACTTAATCAAGTCCGGGTGTTTTTATTTCAATTCCATCAGGAGGGAACTAAGAATGGGTTTGATTCAAGAATTCAAAGAATTCGCACTTAAGGGTAATGTGGTTGATATGGCTATCGGTGTCATCATCGGTGCTGCTTTCAAGGACATCGTTACTTCTCTTACAGACAATTTCATTAAGCCTTTGATCGCATCCGTTGGTGGTGCTGATATCGCAGGCGCAATCAGACTTCCCTGGGTTGATTACACAGGTCTTGAGCCTGAGCAGATTGCAGCTCTTTCACTCAACTATGGTGCATTCATCACTGCGGTTATCAACTTCTTCATCATGGCTTTGATCCTCTTCTTTATGCTTAAGGGAATCAACGCACTTAAGAATGGTACAAGCAAGCTCAAGAAAAAGAAGGATGTTAAGGAAGAACCCGCACCTGCACCGGAGCCGTCTGATGAAGTTAAGCTCCTCACAGAAATCAAGGATATTCTCAAGACACAGAACTCCAAATAACTTCTGTTCAATATGAATTCTTTCAAGGGACTGTCAAACTGACAGTCCCTTTTCTTTTGCCAGATTTAAGTACTGTCTAATTGACAGTCTGTATTTATTTTTTGGGTACTGTATAATGCAATCAGGCAGATAGAACTTTTCGCATTGGTGCCTTAACACCGCAGATATCATCTGAATCTGACGAAGGGCCAGAAAACCAAAATCTGCCAAGTAATTGTATCCCCGTTGGGGGGAATAATAACAAAGGAGGATTTTGTATGGCAAAGCAGCAAAATCAAAAAACAAAGACCATTGCGGTCTTGGCAATTCTCATCGGACTTACAGTCCTTATGGCATTTACTCCCGTTGGTTACCTCAGAGTAGGTGTCGTCTCAATCTCATTCCTCATGATCCCCGTTGCATTGGGTGGAATCTCCAAAGGTCCCTGGGCTGGCGCTCTTATCGGAACCGTTTTCGGAATTACAAGCTTCGCTCAGTGTTTTGGTATGGATGCATTCGGAACTTATCTCGCAAGCATTAATATCATCTTCACATTCATTATGTGTGTAGTATGCAGAGCGCTTGCAGGATTCCTTGCAGGTCTCGTTTTCAAGGGAATCACAAAGCTTACAAAGAAGGTACCTGTCAGAACTTCTGTTACAGGCCTTTGTGCAGCTCTTTTCAATACAATTCTTTTCGTTGGTGCACTTATCCTCTTGTTCGGTAAGACAACTGTCGGCGAAGCTACAGGACTTGATCCTCAGCTCAGCATCGTTGCTCTTTTCGCAGCAATCGTAGGTGTTAATGCAATCTTCGAAGCAATTGCTGCCTTCATCCTCACAGGCGCAATCGGAACAGCTCTTTACAAGGCAAAGTTAATCCAGGATTAATCAGGAGGCATCGGCCATGGTTCTTGCAATTGATATCGGAAATACTCAGATTGTTCTTGGGTGTTTTGAAAACCGCACACTACTCTTCACTGAGCAGTTATCAACGAGCAAGAACTCCACCGATCTTGAATATGCGGCGTTTCTTAAGTCAGCTGCAGAATTCAACGGAATAAGCTTCGAAAATATCGACGGAACTATTATTTCTTCTGTAGTTCCACAGATTACCGATACAATCAGAAAAGCGGTAGAAAGACTTTCTCCCGTAAAGCCTCTGATTGTAGGTCCGGGAATCAAGACCGGTCTTAAGATAAGGATCGATAATCCTGCCCAGTTAGGCAGCGACCTTGTTGTCTCTTCTGTTGCAAGCATCAAGGAATATGGCGTTCCGCAGATAAGCATTTATATGGGTACCGCAACGACATTTTCTCTTATTGATAAAGACAAAAACTATGTCGGAACATCAATTGGTGCAGGAATGGGCATTGAAGCAGAAGCTTTGAGCAGAAGCACTGCCCAGCTTCCGAATGTTGCATTTGAGACACCCAAGCAGGTAATCGGAACCAATACCGTCGACAGCATCAAGAGTGGACTTATTTATCAGAATGCTGCTCTTATCGATGGCATGATCGACCGAATTGAAGAAGAATACGGAAGTAAATGTGTTATCACTGCAACCGGCAGGTATGCTTCAATTGTCATACCGCTATGCAGACACAAGATACATTACGATAAAGATCTGCTTCTTAAAGGCCTTATCGAAGTCTATTACAAAAACGTTAAGTAAAAATCAGGGGTTATCACTAACGATAACCCCTGATTTTTATTCTTTCTTCTTTTTCTTGCTCTTATCTTTTTTCTTCTTTTTCTTGCTCTTCTTGAGTTTCTCGGCCTCATCTGTAACAGCAGGTTTATCTGCCTTAACGGATTTAACTGTTTTAACAGGCTTAGTCTTAGATGCCTTTTTCGGGCCGGTGCCAAGAGATTTTATGAATGAAGCGATAAGATCAGTAGTCTCTTTGTTGACAGAATAGTAAGTGTATCTTCCCTTGTGTCTTGAATTTACAAGTCCTGCTGCACATAACACAGACATGTGATGTGACAATGTAGGTTGTGTAAAATCAAACTCGGCAAGAATATCTTTTGCAGCAAGTTCGCCCTTCGATGCGATAAGGGACAGAATTTTGAATCTGACGCCTTCTGCGAGAACGCCTAAAATCTCAATAAGCTGCTCTTCGTTATCTGCCATTATGTTTTCCTATCAGGCAATGAGCTGATCCTTGAGAGCTTCTTCGAACTCACCAAGATTTGCACATGCGATAATCTCAGCATTATCTTCGAGAAGGATCTCATCTTCACCTCTGACAAGAACAGTCATCGGAACACCCATCTTACGCAAAAGGATAAGCTGATATTCCTTTGAAGCCTCTGCAGAGAGATACTTGCAAAGAAGTCTCAATACCTGCTTTGCATCTTCAAGATAAATTCCTGAAAGCTTCATAAGGTGATCTACGACATACATTCCGAAAACATCATTAAAATCGAGAAGATCCTTTGTCGGGAAAACAGAAGTAAAAGCGGTAACAGACATTCTTCCGACAATCTCGAGTTCCTTGAAATCCTTCAAAGGAATCTTAAAGCTCTCAACATTTGCTGAGAAAAGTTCCTGCATCTGATCTACTGAAAGCTCACTCTTAAGATCCTTAATGCGAGCGATTCTAGCTGTAATCTTTTCTTCAGGGAAGAATGTAGCCTGGCCAATCTCAGTTGCCTTATGAATAAACCAGCTCTCCGGAATCAAGCCCTGACGCTTCCAGCGATAAAGTGTTCCGTAAGAAATTCCTTCCTTGCTAAGCAAATCTTTTTTGGAAATAAGTTTGTCGTCCATAGCTGCCTGTACCTCTTTCTTGTCTTTTATACCAAGATTGTAAAATAACAATGTTACAGACATGAGACATCAGGATAAAAAGAAGAAAACAAAAAAATGCCCCGAAGAAATCTCCGGGGCATACATTACAAAATCAGATTAGAAATTAAAGCAATCAACCAAAGCTTATGGAATTAATAATTGTCGAAAAACCGAGCAAAAGTGAATCCCTTGTACCTGCCGGGAGACAGATTCCGATTACGATAATTGCGATAAGACAAATTACAAATGCAATGATGTAATAAGCAAGAATTGCTCTTTCAAAATTCTTGATATTTCTATTGCGTCCTGCAACTGAAAGAATCAATGTTGCAATAAAACCGATTACAGGAATAGCACTCAGGAATGCAAGCCAGAAATACTTTGATGTGGACACCGGTCTGTACTGCGGAGGGCATGCATCAAGAAGAGCCTGCTGAGCTGCAATCTTCTGCTTTTTCTTCTCGATCTTGGCATCAGCCTTTGCCTGAGCAGCCTTTAACTTCTCTGCATCCTTCTGTGCCTTAGCCTCTGCCTTTGCTGCATCCTTTGCAGCCTGTGCTTCAGCTTTCTTTGCTGCTTTAGCGGCAGCTTCTGCTTCCTTGGAGGAGATTGCTGCGACTGCAGTTGCTTCTGCTACTGTCTCTGCGGCATCCTTAACAGCTTCTGCTGTTTCTTTAGCTAATTCTTCAGCTTCTTCTGCTGCCTTTTCTTCAATGATTTCCTGAGCCTTATCAACAGCTTCGCTGATTTCAGGTTCCATCTTCTTTTCCAAATCTTCTGCCATATGAAAGCACCTCCTTATTCTCGATAAAGTGATTATAGCATAAGCACAAATATTAAGCACCGAAGCGGTTAATGCTTATTTCTTTACAATTGAATAGTAAACAACTCCGTTTTGAAGTCCGCCCTGCTTAAGGAGTCCCATCTCCTCGACTGTTACAAGCTGGAAGCCTGCATCGATCAACGCAGGTACGATTCTCTTTGTTGCGTCTGCCGTAGATTCATAAAGATCGTGCATGAGGACGATGTCACCATCTTTTACCTTACCTACGATAGCATTGTAGATCTTGTTTGCATTTCTGCTTTCCCAGTCACGTGAATCTACGCTCCAAAGGATAATAGGGCATTCACATACCTGCTTAAGTTCATTATCCCATCTGCCTTCCGGAGGTCTCAGACATGTTGTCTTTCTTCCGCAGACACGCATGAGTTCATCGTCCGTACCCTTGAGCTTTTCCTTCTTCTTATCGGCATTAAGACTTGTAAGTCTGTTGTGATTGTATGTGTGATTGCCGAGCTGATAACCCAACTCACCTTCACGCTTTGCAGGATCCTCATTCCAGGAGATTCTGTCGCCTACGATGAAGAACGTTGCCTTGCTGTTGTACTTTTCGAATGTGTCGATAATAGAGTTGGTATAAATGGACGGGCCGTCGTCGTATGTGAGTGCGACCATCGGTTTGTTACCATCGATCTCACGTGTAACCTTACCGTCTTCACCGAAATAGTAAAGGTGATTATCAGCCATAGCTCTCTTGTTGCGGATCATCATGCCACCGATAAAGCCATACTTGCCGTCTTCTTTTTCGACGATTCCGTCAAGTCCTTCTCCGGTTACTTCGTTGAAGAAATACTTTTCGTCTTCGTATTCAACCCAGCCCTTAGCCATCATGCCGGTATCTGTATCAAAGAAGTACTGCTTGCCATCGATTACCTGAAGGCCACCGGCAACAACGCCTGTCTCTGCATCGGCATAGTACTTGTTATCATTCAACTCGAACAGGCCCTTTACTACTTTTCCATCCTCTTCAGAGAAATAGTACTTATTGCCCTTAATTGTCTGCCAACCCAAAAGCAAATCACCTGTTGATTCATCAAGATAGTAATCTTCGTTATTATCCTTTAACCAGCCGGTCTTCATGACGCCTGTGTCAGGACTGTAATATCTCTTCTGGCCACCGACTTCCTGGAAACCTGTCTGCATAACACCTTCACTGTCGAAAAGGTACTTGTTGCCGGAAATCTCCGTCTCACCCTTTGCCATGATGTGTGTCTCTTCGTCGAAATACTTGGTAGTTCCGTCTTCAGGCATTACATTAAAGCCAACATATTCTTCGCCGAAATCATCGTAATAATATGTGGCATCTCCAGTCTGAACGTAGCCACGATTGGCACCAGACCTCACTTCACAAAACGACGCAACAAAGCTTAATGCGGCCGTAATGACTCCCAAAACAAAGACAGTAAATAACTGCTTTCCCATAAAAAAGACTCCTTCTTTCCTATTCAAATTTTCCCCGAATCAGTTTATCACGCTGGAATAAACAGTGATTAACATTTGTATTACAGAATCAGCTCAGATGCCTAGGACGCTCTTCAAAAGGCTCCTCAAATTAAGATATCTCTGGTATTTTTCTTCTTTTCGAAAATGAACCTCTCGCGACTGTGGATTTGAATTATCGAAAACCAGTCTATCTGCCTCATCACCAAACTGCTCAATCGTAAGGTCGAACTGCTTCCCGTCAATTACGTTATAGCAGTGATAATTGCCACCCGGTCTTAGTATTCCATACACTTCACCGCCGAAAATGTCTTGTATAAGAAAAGCGGTGATCGAGCACTGGCCTAAAGTCTTGTTTTCGACACTCCAGTCAGACTGCATTCTTGGCGCACAGGTCTCTACTCTCCAGATTCCATCTGACAAAACATCAAAAAGATCTAAAAGTGAATCAAGCCTGTATCCGCAATCTTTCAAAGGCTTAATTTCAGAAGCCATCTCATGGCCTAAAAACCTGTATTCCATATCCATATAACCTCTTTTATTTTCGACTAATCTTCTCACTTTTTACACTGTCTGAAAAGCACAAAGGCAGTTCAAAAAGCCTATATACTTCAACTCGTTCCATAAAACAGGGGGTGTCCCTGCTCGAGACAACCCCCATTAATTTCAATTAAACTAATAATTAATATTCAGGTTCAAGCAATCCGTAGCCACCATCATATCGCTTGTAAACTACGCATACAGAATTTGTATCGCTATCGAGATATACGAAGAAGTCGTGTCCCAACATCTCAAGCTGCAAGATTGCGTCTTCTGAAGTCATCGGTCTTAAAGCAAACTGCTTACGCTTTGTAATCTTCTCATCAGCTTCATCGACGATATCAAAGTCTGCTCCACCGTCATCTTCAAGGTAATTTACAATGCCGGGGAAGTCCTTCTTTCTCTTAAGGAACTTTGTCTTCTGTCTTCTGATCTGAGATTCAAGCTTATCGACTGTTCTGTCAACTGCAGTAAGGATATCCTCATCAACTGCTTCAGCTCTTAAAATCTTTCCATCAAACTTCATGGTAATCTCAACTACCATATCGGCGCCTTCAGGTCTGATACGAACATTGAGTGTTCCTTCATCACCGAAGTACTTGTCAAACTTTGACATCTTGGATGCAATTTTGTCCTCGAGTCTAGAACCGATACGAATTCCGTTGCCCTGTGTAGTGATTTTCATAAAATCGCTCCCTTCCGTTTGAAGTTTCAAAGGCTTTGTACCTTTGATTCCATTATAAACGAATAAGGGAGCGATAAATTTGAAATTTTAGATAATTTTGTGTGATTATTCTTTGCACACTGACAGGTTTTCAGATAACTAAGAATTAACCTACCTTACAACCTGATACAGCGACCTTATTGCCATTGCTGTTATAAATGACAATAAGATAATAACCCGGCTTGATAGTACCTGTGTAATCAAAGTTGAGTTCGTATCCACTGTCTGCAGGAGTAGCCTTTACCTTACCGGAAGACACTGTAGTAGCAAGTTCTCTCTGTGAGAACATGTTGTCTTCACTGTAGTAATAAGCATATGAGAATTCCTCATCAGTGGAATCAGTAAGTATGTACTTCAAAGTGATGCTGCTTGTATCAGTACTATAAGTACCTGCACCGGTGCTCTTTCCGTTAGGAGAGAACCACTTGGAAGCTGATGTCTTCAAGATAGAAGAAGAATCATAAATAGCTACTGCACCTACCATTGAAGTTGCATCAGTAACACCCTTATCGTAGTCACTGTTTCCACCGGCTGAAGTACCGATCTCTGATGCAGGCTTACCTTCTCTCAACTGAAGCTTGTAGTTATTGTTGTATACGTCGTAAATATCAAATCCGATATAGCCGATAACATTACGGTAATCTACATTTGAATACTTATAAAGACTCTTTGCTTCAGTGATTGTAACTGTCTGACCCTTACCAAGAGTCTCATAGTTCAACTTTTTGGAGGATGCTTCATAGTACTCACGAACGAATGCAATCTTATCAGTATCAGTAAACTGTCTGCCCTGGTTTGCATCGAACTTATCCTCAAGGATATCAGCATAGTAATATCCGATGATTTCGCCTGACGGGTTGTCAGAACTTGAAGCAATTACGATATAAGAGGTCTGTCCGTTAATCAAGCATTCTGCACCGAGGAACTTCTTCCACTTACCGTCTTCAGTTACTTCATACTTGAGGCACTCGCATGTTACGAAACCAAAGTTATTGAAATATACCCAGTTTGTAGGATTCTGGAGAATGATGTAGTTATTGGAGTCTACTGCATACTGGTTATCAGAACCCATGTAGTAAATCTTGCTCTTATCGTCAGGGAATACATAAGCAAGTGTTACTTTAACTTCACGGATAGTCTTCCACTCATCTGCAGACAACTTGATAGCTTCATAGTTGCCCATGTTTACAACCTTAGTGGAGATGTCGTAAACATTACCAGCCTGAATCGAGCCAGCATCATCAGGCTTAACGTACCATGAGCCAGCCTTGTCTGTCATCTTAAGGATATAAAGCTCCTTACTTACGAACTTATCGTAGAAAGAAACTGTTGTATCGTGATATCCCAAAGTCTTGAATGTAAGTCTGGCTTCATCGTAGAGCTGAGGATACTGATAAGGTGAATATGTTGTCATACCATGCGCATATGTATAAGAGTTGTTGCTCTCAGTAAATACGCAGTTACTTACTTCGTTGACTAGCTTACTTGCTGCACTTTCGATATTCTTATCGCCGCAGGTAAGGTACTTACTTGCGAGTGTTGTAAGGTCTACAGAGTCAGTAGACTTAAAGTTGCCGCATGCTTCTCTCAACTGTACATATTCAGCATAACCATTGCCCTGGAAAACTCTGGAATCCAAAGCAGCGATGAACTTCTCATATGCTTCAAGAACTTCATCAATCTTTTTAGTCTCGATTGCTGACATACATGTATCGATAGAGTAGTTTCCTGTAGCATTCTGTGTAGCTTCAATCGTATCCATGTAATCTCTTACGAGGAATTCACAATAGTCCTTTGTGGAACCATCGAAGTCAGAACCAATGTAGTTAAAGAAGTTTGTATAGTTGATTCCTACATCGTAGTAAGCGCTTCCCCATGTAGGGCTCTCAGCTGCAACGATGTAATCTGCATAAGGAGACAAAGCCTTTGCTACTTCCAAAGAACCCATGAGGCATGCATTGAAAATAACTGATTCAAATTTAATATCAGCCTGTCTGATGGCATCAGCCATCTCGATTTCTGTAAGCTTACCATCGTGGAGCTCATCCTGACCAAAGCCCAACGGAACTCCGCCGCCGTGATCCCACAAAACAAGGATATAGCTCTCAGCCGGGAAATTATCCTTTGCAAACTTAACGAAATCTCTAAGTGTGTCCTGCTCAACCATGCTTACGTCGCCAAGGTTTTCAAGTTCAGTGATATTACCGTTCTTGATAACAAAACGCTGGCAAGCACCGTCCTGCATAAATGTGTTCTTGAAGTTCTTACAACCACCTGTCTGGAGAACGACATTAACATCGCTTCCGGGCTGAGCTGCAAGCATTTCCTTTACATCAGCGGAAAGGCAAGAACCATTTGATTCAAGGTCTGTGCCAATAGCATAAACCATAACAGTTCTTGTAGCTGTATCAGGAATAATCTCAGTTTCATCAGTTGTCTCAGTTACTGTAGTCTTCTTTGTAGGCTTTGTTTCTTTTGGTGTAATGCTCTTTACGATAGCTGCAATACCGATCATCAAACCAACAAGTACAGCGAGACCAGCAGCAGAAAGGCCAATGATGAGGCCAATCTTGCCACCCTTCTTTTTCTTAGGCTGCTCGGGAGCTGCCTGTGTAACCGGTGCAGGTGTAGGCATAGGTGTGCCAATCGGACCAAAGGCAGAATCAGTAGTTGCCGGTGCAGGTGCGGGTGCTACAGGGGCACTTACAGGTGCGGGAGCAGGTGCAGGTGCAACAGGTGCTGCACTTACAGGAGCAGGCGCAGGTGCAGGTGCTACGGGAGCTGCACTTACAGGAGCAGGTGCGGGTGCAGGTGCTACGGGAGCTACACTTACAGGAGCAGGTGCGGGTGCAGGTGCTACCGGTGCTGCTTCCTGAACGGCCTTCTGCCAGATTGCAGATACATCGTTTCCGCAACCGCCGCAGAATTTCTGATTGTCATTCAGTTCTTTTCCACAATTAGGACAATGCATTTCTTTACCTCTTTTCTAAAGTTTCCTATTTAATCCTTATAGTGTATTGACTTAAGTTATCTGTCTTCTCGATAGTAATTGCGTCCGATAGCCTGAGGTTCTCCGCTCTTTTTCTTTGAAGAGAGCGAGCTGGTAATGAGAACTATAAGCGTAATGATGAACGGCAATGCCGAGAAGAAATGTGAAGGGATCTTGTTGAGCCAACCAAGGGCATTAGGGAATGTATATGCGAGTGCGGCATTCTGAACACGAAGTGTGTTGAAGAAACCGAAGACGAGTGTTCCCAAAAGCGCCTTTGCAGGACTCCAGTTAGCAAAAATAACGAGTGCAATTGAAATCCATCCGTAGCCGTTGATCCAGCAGTTGGAGCCTTCAAAAGAACCACCAAGGTTAAGTCCCATGTAAAGTCCACCGATTCCCATGATTCCAGAACCTACAATGATGTGAGCATACTTATAGAGAGTAATATTTACACCGAGAGAATCGGCAGCGCCAGGATTCTCACCAATTGCTCTGAGCTTCAAGCCGGGTACTGTCTTATTAAAGTAAAGCCACATGAGAATTGCGATTACTATACCAAGGTATACCAGGATACCATGAGAGAACAAAGCAGTTCCGATGAAAGGAATCTTTGAAAGACCGGGAATAGCAATAGGCTGTGACTGCAAATCCAGATTTGTTCCGGAAAGTCTAGGCCAGCCACCGGCACTGTTTGATACAGCGTTACCGATAAAGTAATAGAAAGCTACACCGAATGTTGTAATTGTAAGACCGGTAACGTTCTGATTCGCCTGCAGGGTTACTGTAAGGAATGAGAACAGAAGTCCTACAAGTCCGGAAGCCAGGAAGCTTACAAGAACAGCAACAAAAAGATTGTCAGCCTTTGCTCCGGCAAGATAACCTGCTACCGCACCTATGGCCATGATGCCTTCAACACCCAAGTTCAGGGAGCCTGACTTTTCTGTCATGATCTCACCGGTTGTGCCATAAAGGAGCGGGATGTTATATACGATTATGTTGAAGAGGAATAAGGTGATTACGTCAAGCATTCTTAGCTTCCTCCTTCTTTACGATTTTGAAGTTTGCAGCAAAGTCAGCAACAAGGACAGAGAAAAGGATTATTCCCTGTAAGAGATCAGCGAAGTTACTGTCAATTGCCGGATACTGTGTAGCTGCAGCCTGACATCCATACTGAAGAACAGAGATAAGGATTGATGTTACAAGAACTGCCGGAACACTCAATTTACTGAGCCATGCAACGATGATGCCCGTCCAACCTACATTGTTTGTAATTGTATCGGAGATAGTACCTGCAGCAGATACTGTAAGAGCTGCAGCAAGACCGATAAGAGCAGATGAGATAAACATCGTTCTTAATACGATCTTTCCAACGCTCATGCCGGCATATTTAGCGGTGGCACTGCTGTCACCTACTACGGAAATCTCATAACCATGCTTAGTATACTTAAGGTAAATATAAACAATTACAGCAATAACCAAAGAGATGATTACAGACCAGAGAAGCTTGAACTGTCCGAAAGGAATTCCTGTCATTACAGCTGATTCAGGGAATGTACCGAATTTGGGTCTCTCGGAGTCAGCTCTAAGGAAAAAGTTCCAGTCACCCTTTGTCTCACCGATATATCTGATGACATATAGCATAATGTAGTTGATCATCAATGTCATAAGTGTCTCGTTTGTATTGAACTTAACCTTCAATGCAGCAATCGCAACACCGATTATTCCGCTTGAAATCATAGCAGCAAGGCACATAAGCAATACTGTTACGAAATTCGGCATTCCGTCACTGTTAAAAGCGATTATTGAAGCGACGATGGCACCGATCAGGAACTCACCCTCACCTCCGATATTCCAGAAACGCATCTTGAACGAAAGGCTCAATGCGAGTGAAGTTATAAGGAGCGGAACGAAAATCTTGAGGAAACCTTCAACACTCTTATAGCCGTATCTGTTACCTACAAGACCAATCGTGAACATCTTTCCGTAGTAATCCAAAGGATTGATTCCCAGGATTGCAAGGATGATGGCACCGATAATAAGTGATACCAGTATTCCGATCGCATAAAAGAGAAGTGTTCTTTTAAGCTGTACATCAGTTCTTCTGATCAGATGATACTTCTTCATCAGGCCTTGACCTCCTCATCTGTAAAAGCTGAATCTTTAGCGATACCGGCAGTCTTACCGTCTTTATTTACAATATTCTTTGCGCCCGTCATCATAAGACCCAATTCTTCTTTTGTTGTGTGATCACTGTTAACTACGCCCTGAAGCTTGCCATGGCAGATAACCATTATCTTGTCACAGAGTTCAAGCATAACATCAAGGTCCTCGCCGACGAATAAGATACCAACGCCCTTTTTCTTCTGCTCATTGAGGATGTTATAAATCGTATAGGATGAATTGATATCCAGACCTCTTACCGGATAAGCTGTTACAAGAACATTCGGACCAGCCTTTATCTCACGTCCAAGCAAGACCTTCTGGACATTACCACCGGAAAGGCGTCTAACCGGAGTCTCTGTAGAAGGTGTAACTACTTCAAGCTGGTCTATTACTTTCTGAGCCTCTTCACGACCGGACTTACGGTCAACAAAAATGCCCTTTGAATCGTTGTAATTCTTGAGGATCATGTTGTCTGTGATGGAAAGTGACGGAGCAAGACCCATGCCGAGACGGTCCTCAGGAATGAAGCTCATCGAAATACCGTGATCGAGAATCTTCTTAGGAGACATTCCTACGATACTCTCACCTTCGTGAATCATCTGGCCTTCTTCAATTTTACGAAGACCTGCAATTGCTTCGCAAAGTTCCTTCTGGCCGGAACCTGCAATTCCAGCAACACCTAACATCTCTCCGCCTCTTATGTAGAAATTGATGTGGTCAACTGCAATTGCACCTTCATCATTCTTTACTGTGAGATCTCTGATCTCGAGGAGAGGCTGTGTCTTTTCCATAATAGGACGATCGATATTCAAATCGACCTTATGTCCTACCATAAGCTCGGTGAGTGCCTTCTCATTGGTATCTTTAGTAACGACGGTATCAATATATTCACCGTGTCTCAAAACAGCAACTCTGTCAGAAATTGCCATTACTTCATTGAGTTTATGAGTGATGATGATTACTGAATGACCATCCTCCTTCATTTTACGAAGGACAGCGAAAAGAGTGTCAATCTCCTGAACTGTAAGAACCGCAGTAGGCTCATCCAGGATGATGATCTTTGCTCCATAGCAAAGGACTTTAAGTATTTCCAATGTCTGCTTTTCAGAGACAGACATGTTGGCAACAACCTTATCTAAATCTATATCAAAGCCGAACTTTGCGGCTGTATTTTCAATTTTTTTGCGGACGTCAGCACCATGAATAAAACGTCCTGCTCCCCTCATTCCGATACGGATATTCTCAAGCGCCGTAAAACGCTCGACCAGCTTGAAGTGCTGGTGAACCATTCCTATTCCCAATTTACCTGAATCTTCAGGTGAATTAATCTCGACTTTCTTGCCGTCGATAAAAATAGAACCGCTGTCGGGCATATAAATACCCGACAGCATGTTCATAAGTGTAGTTTTTCCTGATCCGTTCTCGCCCAGGAGAGCCAATATCTCTCCTTTGGCAAGACCTAAATTGATGTTTTTATTGGCCGCCACGGGGCCGAAGCTTTTAGATATTCCCTTTAGCTCTATGGCATATTCCATAAAACACCTCACAATAAAACTATTTTTCTAGTTATCAGTTAACCTGAGTAACACCTTCTACATAGTAGTTCATAGAACCAGTGATAACGCCATCTTCAACAGAAGGGCCACCAGCTGCTACGATCTCTGTACCGTCATTTGTAACAAGAGCTGCATCAGTCTTAGCTACTGCAACAGAACCTGCAGCACCGGAGAATGAAAGCTTAACGCCGGAGAATACATCCCACTCACCGGAAGTCATCATCTTCTTAGCGATGTCGATAGCTTCCTTTGTCTCAGCTGTGCAGTTTGCAGAAATAGCAGAAACGTCAACCAAGCCGGAGTTAAGACCTTCGTAGTAGTTGCCAACCTTTGTCATGAAGTTTGCAGGATCTTCCATAGCAGCCTTCATAGCTGTTGCATAGTAAGCATCCCAGTTCCAGATAGGAGCTGTGAGGTGAGCTGCAGGAGCTTCAGCAGTCATATCAGAGTTGTATCCGCAACCGAAAACACCCTTTTCGTTTGCAACGATCTGAGGCTGAGCAGAGTCACAGTGCTGAGCGATTACGCAGCAACCATATGTGTCGATAAGTGTCTCAGCTGCCTGTCTCTCGAGCTGCTGATCACCCCATGTGGAGATCTCATATACATTAACCTTAGCTTCAGGGTTAACAGACAAAGCACCGAGAGTGAAACCGTTAATACCTGAACATGTTTCAGCATACTCTGTACCCCAAGCAGAAACATAACCGATATTGTTGTTTCCTACTTCGAGTGACTTGTATCCTGCAGCGATACCAGCGAGGTAACGAGCCTGATAAATTCTGCCGAAATAGTTGTTGAAGTTCTTGTCATTGGAAAGATATCCAGTAGCGTGTGAGAAGATGATGTCCGGATATTCCTTAGCCTTCTCATCCATAGCTGTGATATAGCCGAAGCTGATACCGAAAATGATGTTGCAACCATTACCAGCGAGCTGGTCGATTGCCTGCTTAACCTTCTCGTCATCCTCAGCAACGTTGTCAACGATAAAGAGATCCTTAGCGGGATCAAGACCAACCTTCTTCATACCCTCTGTGATACCCTTGTGATGAGCATAGGTATAACCAGATGTATCATTCTGGCTGTTGATGTAGATTGCACCTACCTTGAAGCTGGACTTCTCCTGCTTTGCAGAATTACAGCCTGCGAGTGCGAAGACTGATGTAACTGCAAGTGCAGCAGTAACCAACATCGAAATGAGTTTTTTCATAAACTGCCTCCGTTCAAAAATGTTATATGCCAAAGAATTGCATATCGTAAGTAATTGAATTCAGATTATTGAGGTCTGAATACCACAGAGTCATCGGTCATTTTGTCGATAATCGCCAAAGACTCTACCTTTATTCCTTTTGCTCTCAAAGCGTCACCACCCCCCTGGTAACCCTTCTCAATCGCAATAGCACAACCTGCAAGCTTTGCACCTGCCTGGCCTGTGATATCAATCAAGCCGTTAAGAGCATTTCCCATAGCAAGGAAATCATCAACAATGAGGATATTATCATCACTCTTGATGTAATCTCCTGATACCATGATGTCGTAGGTCTGCTGGTGAGTATAAGAGAAAACCTTGGATGTCAGGATATTACCTGCAAGATTGCTGCTCTTATGCTTCTTGGCAAATACCAAAGGAACTCCAATAGCAACTGCAGCGGCATAAGCCATAGCGATGCCTGAAGATTCGATGGTTAAGACCTTTGTAACATTGTTATCAGCGAAAAGACGGGCAATTTCTTCGCCCATTTCCTTGAGGAGAGTTGTATCAATCTGCTGATTCAGAAAACTGCCTACTTTGAGAACTTCACCCGGCAGAACCTGACCTTCAGTGAGGATCTTTTGTTCTAACGCTAAGATAAGAACCACCTCCTTAACGGATTTGCATACGGAATAAAAAACATCTTTAATATTATTATTATTACAAAAGTGTGTCAAACACAAAAAACAGTACTCATGACCAATTATTAAGTGAAATAAAGGCCAAAGATTAGACTATGTGTTTTCGCAAATAAAAAAGTCCCTAAATCAGCTCTGTGGAATGTAATCACTGATGCCTTTTGCAAATACTGCCGGCATCTCTTCTGCAAGGTCCATACCACCTGCGATTACTTTCTCTTTCGGAATAAGATTCTCCTCATAACCGCTTCCCAGACAATAGTAAAGTGAACTTCCCTCACCGGTATGAGATCTCCTGTGCATCAGAATATTACCTATGATTTCAGAAGATCCATCGCCAATAGCTATAACCGGCACGGCATTTTGTGAAATACAATCAAGAAGAGCTTCTTTTGCAGTATCAGACAGCTCCACGTCTCCGTAAATCACGATAAAAAGATATCTTGAGTAGTCATCCGGAAAAACTTCGTTTGTGACTTTCTCATTCTCGTCACGACTGACAATGTGGAAAGAGTGTCCTTTAACCGGAAGATTATCAAAAGAGACGGTTTCAGGAGAAATAACCTGTGTAACAGACGCGATATGCTCATATTCCGAAGGCATCTCACCAATCCAGAATATAGTGATGTCCTGACCTGAAATCTCATCAAGTCTTGCATCAAGCGCCTGTTTACGGTCAATTACTTCCTGTCTTTTTGAAGTAGAACCAAAAAGGATTGCGATGAACAATAAGAACATCGCAGCGAAAAAAGTAAGAACAACAAATCCTGTCTTACCTCTGCTCATTTTCAGTTGTCATCCCTTGCAACAAAAGGCTTAACACCTTCGATTACTTTCTGAGCAAAATCTTCACGACTCGAAACAACCATAGCATCCATGTTATCGAGATAAGGAAGGCTGTACTTCTTGAGGTTTTCGAGAGTGTAGTTCAAAGGTTCACCCTCGCCTTCGCAATTGGCAACAATGAGCCAGATGAGGCGATCTGTGCCATTTTCGCGCATAAGTCTTACCCAGATTTCGGATACTGTAGGCTCGATCAGGAGATAACCTGATAACGCTTTCTTCAATTCCGGCGGATATTTGTCGGGCTCACCGACTTTTGCTGTGCCATCTCCTCCGATACCCATCTGGGCAGCGATCATCTTGAGCATGTCATAACCGAACAGAACTTCTTCTGAACCGGGATTAATAACAAATCCGGAGAGTCCCATCTGGGGTGCCATTACAACATCAATAAGATCTGCAAAGCCTGCGACTACGCCATTCTGCGGCTCTTTATTCTTTTCGAAAGCAACTTCAAAACTATCAGAATCGCAGTAAACGACCATATATTTAAGGCCTTTGGAATCGCTTACGGCATGGAATCTGTAATCACCTTCGGAACCGTCAACAGGGACAAGGAATTTAGATACAGCTGCCTCTTTCAAAACGGCAATCATGTTCTCTTCTGAACTGTTATTTCTTATAGAACCGAGAAGTTCTACTAATTTCTCGTTCTCGATCTTCTCGATTTTTCCGCTGTTATCGCTCATTTCCTTACCTCACTATTAAAATACAAATTTGACTGCCCATACCCAGAAAACAAGGGTTACGAGCATGAACACCATTGAAAGTGACACTGTTCTAGCCGCAAAATGTGGTGCGACATCGTGATTTTCCGAATACATAACGTTCATACTGCCACAAGGCAAAGCTCCCATAAGAACAATAACGCTCTTTGTCTCAGAAGACATCGGGAAGAAAAGTGATGCCAAAAGGACCATGCCCATTATAAAAGCCGGCATCACAATAAGTCTCAGTGCTGAAACGATATATGCTTTCTTGTCTGTAAGGAGCTTTTTGAGCTTAACCTGAGCCAGCATGGAACCCATAATCATCATAGACATAGGTACAGTCATATCGCCGATAAGCTTGAATGTTTCTCCTAAAAATGCAGGCATTCTCCATGGCAATACGAAAAGCACGATCGCAAGAACCGATGAAAGTGACACGGGATTCTTGAATATCTCGAAAACTCTGAATTTTGCTTTTCGCGAAAAGAGATATATCGCATATGTATAGAAAAACAGGTTATAGCAAAGATTAAATACAGCTGCGAGAAGAAGTCCGTATTTTCCAAATAATGACTCCATCAGAGGGAATCCTACAAATCCGGTATTCGCAAAAACCGTGCATGTAACCATGATCCTTCGTTCATCTTCAGGCATCTTTGCTTTTCGTAATGAAAGCCTCAATACAATAAGTGATGTCGCATAATATACGATAGCGATAGAAGCACAGATAATCATGCCGTTTACGGCATCCAAAGAATACTCATGCTGACTGGAATTCAGGATCATGAACGGCAAAACGGCTGTAAGAAGGACCTTTGACAAAGCCTTTTCCGCTACGTGATCAATAACTTTGGTCTTATTCAGAACAAAGCCCAAAGCAAGGAATATCAATATTTTCGCGAAGACCAAATAAACCTGAACCATTAAATCAATCGTTGCCTGAAAGAAGCGTTGCTCTTACGGCTGAACGATAACCCTCCATTTTCTCGGATACTTCATATGCTGACATTTTAGGGCTATACGAAGCACCAGCTTTATAGAACTGACTTGTCTGATCGACGGAATCAAATATACCGGCACTTATTCCGGCACAAAGGCCTACACCCATGGCAGTCATCTCATCACTTAATGCTCTTGTGACTGTAACGCCCAAAAGGTCTGACTGAAGCTGCATAAGGAATGTGCTTGCACATACACCGCCGTCTACTTTCATCTGACCTGCTTTAATGCCGGTGTCATCAGTCATGAGGTTAACTAATTCTGTTACCTGGTAAGCAATCGATTCGACGCCTGCTCTGACTATCTGAGCTCTGCCCGTACCTCTTGTAAGACCTGTTAAGATTCCTCTTGCATCAGGCTTCCAGTAAGGTGCGCCAAGTCCGGTAAATGCTGGAACAAGATATACTCCACCCGCATCTTCTATTGAATTACAAATAGGATCACAGTCAGATGGTGTACTAATGAAGCAAAGCTCATCTTTAAGCCAGCTTATAACAGAACCTGCCTGGAAAATACTTCCTTCGAGAGCGTAACTTGTTACACCGTTAACTGACCATGCACAGGAAGTAAGAAGTCCGTTCTTGGAGAATACCGGCTCTGTACCGAGATTCATAAGTGTGAAACTTCCTGTTCCGTATGTGGTTTTGGAATCACCTTTATTTATTGCGTTCTGGCCCAACAAAGCGGCCGGCTGATCGCCTAACACACCGGTTATCTTAACTCCGTTTATGGACATGAGAACTTCTATCTCTTCATCCGTAAATCCGGAATCTTTCAAGGTAAATTCGTTGAGATCGATCTTGCCGTAATCAGCACAGGACTCCAGTGGCTTTGCGAGCGCCTTTTCGGGAATTCCGAAAAGATCCAGAAATACCTTGTCGTATTCTTTCTTTGCTATGTCGAAAAGCATTGTTCGTGAGCAATTCGAATAGTCTGAAGCATAAGACTTACCGCCTGTAAGCCTGTATACCAGGAATCCGTCAATCGTCGAAAGCAGAACTTCTCCGGCTTCACAGCGCTCTTTCAGATCCCTGTTATTTTCGATAAGCCAACGCATTTTGGTAGCAGAAAAATAAGGGTCGATCTTAAGACCTGTAATCTCCGTAATTCTTCTGCTCTGCTCTCTTATCTCAGGGCGTCTGCAGATATCTGAAGTTCTTCTGCACTGCCAGACTATTGCCTTATCCAAAGGCTTACCTGTCAGCGAAAAGGCAACAGTCGTCTCACGCTGGTTAGTTATACCCATGCAAGCGATATTGCCCTTTGCTTCAGGATGCTCCATTAAAAGCATTGAAATAGCTTTGAGAACAGAGAGATATATTTCCTCTGCATCGTGACTTACCCATCCCGGCTGAGGATAGTACTGCTTAAATGGCACATGCGTACCATTAGAAAGATTACCGTCCTCATCGAGGAGAAAAGCCTTTGTGGAAGTCGTTCCCTGATCGATGCAAAGAATATATCTCATTAGCATTCTCCTTATCTGAAATAGATTCGGTTAAGATCCTGGTACCATTTGTTATCGATGGAATCCAAGTCCTCTTTTGTAAACCTTACAACCCAGTTGCCGGTAGGTGTTCCGGGAATATTCATTCTCGTATCAGCACCATAACCTAACATATCCTGGATAGGAATGATCGTAACATCAGCGTGGCTCATCCAGAGTGTCTTGATAATCGATCTGCATGAACCGCTGTGTGAACCGCCATCGCCCCAGTTATCGCCTGTAAATCCACAATATTCAAGGCAAGTCTTACGAACATCTTCTCTGCTGTCCCAAAGCCATCCGAGAATTGTGTTGTTATCGTGTGTGCCTGTATAAGCTACACAATTCTTGTTGTAGTTATGAGGCAGGAATGAACTGTCGTCACCGGGATAGAATGTAAACTGCATTACGCGCATTCCGGGAATTCCGACTTTGCTCATAAAGTCCGCAAGATCAGGTGTAACTTCACCAAGGTCTTCAGCGATAAGTCTTGATCTGTCATTGAATTTCTTATCGTAAGCCGCAAAGAAGTCATGGCCAGGACCAGGAATCCACTTACCATCTCTTGCATTCTCAGCATTCGCATCAATCTCGCAGTAAGAAGAGAAAGCGCGGAAATGGTCAATTCTCAGATAGTCGAAAAGCTTGAAGTTGTCCTCAAGTCTTGACATCCACCATGAATAGCCATCTTCTTTCATCTTCTTCCAGTCGTAGATAGGGTTACCCCAGAGCTGTCCGTCTTCACAGAAGTAATCCGGAGGTACGCCTGCAACAGAATCGAAAACGAGAGCTTCCGGCTTAGGTTTTCTGGGTTCCTTAAAAGGTTCGCCCTTCTCATCAACCTCACCTTTTTCGATGGCCTTCTTGTACTTATCCATCGCCTTCTCGTATTCTTTGCGAATCTTATTAACCTTGGTTGCGGAAGCCATCTTGAAGAAATCTCTGCTTGCCCAAACGTCAGCGGAATCTCCGGAAACGTAGAACGGAATATCACCGATAATGGAGATGCCGAGATCGTTGATCTCTTTCTTGATAGTAGACCATTCATCAAAGAACAGATACTGAACGAATCCGTGATATCTGTAGTTCGGATTATTCTTAAGTCCGTCTACAGCATCCTTATCGTAATTTTTAAGGCTTGTATCAGACCATTCCCACCACGGCTTGCCGAAATCAGCATCCTTGACAGTCTGGTAAGCTGCAACATCCTGAACCCACTTATTCTTTTCAATGAACTTATCAGCTTTTGCGAGCAAATCCTTATCCGCACGGTCAAAGGCCTTTCTCAAAAGTTCATCTCTGTTGGTTCTCAAGAAATCGTAGTCAATACGCCACTTGTTCTGGGTATATTCAGCCTGCTGAACTTCAGCAGATGTAAGAAGTCCTCTCTTTTCGAGTCTTCTCGGATCGATAAAAAGCCAGTTACCTGCAAAAGCTGAAAAGCTCTGATAGGGTGAATTACCCATACCAGGGTACGAAAAAGGCAATACCTGCCAGTATTTCATTCCCTGTGAAGCCAACTGCTTCGCAAAATCGATTGCTTCCTGCCCGATAACGCCCGTCCCGAAAGGGCCCGGCAGGGAGCTAATGTGCATAAGAACGCCACCTCCACGTCTCATTGTTTGTAATTCCTTTCCTTCTTTTATATAATTACTTGTCTATCAGGATATTATACATTTATTGAGGGTAAAATGAATTCAGTTGATGAAATTAAAAGACGTCGTACATTTGCGATAATCTCGCACCCTGACGCCGGTAAGACCACAATTACGGAAAAGCTCCTCCTTTACGGTGGTGCTATTCACCAGGCTGGCTCCGTCAAAGCACGTAAAGCTCAGCGCCATGCCACATCCGACTGGATGGAAATCGAGAAAAAGCGTGGTATTTCAGTTACTTCTTCCGTAATGCAGTTTGAATACGATGGATGTCACATTAACATTCTTGATACTCCTGGCCACCAGGACTTCTCAGAGGACACATACAGAACACTCTGCGCTGCTGACTCTGCGGTAATGGTCCTTGACGGTGCGAAGGGTGTCGAGACACAGACAATAAAGCTCTTCCAGGTATGTAGAAGAAGAGGAATTCCGATCTTCACATTCATCAACAAGATGGACCGTGCAGCTAAGAATCCCTTTGATCTCATGGATGAGCTCGAAAAGGTATTGGGCATAAGATCAGTTCCTATCAACTGGCCTATTGGTACAGATGGTGACTTCGAAGGCGTTTACGAGCGTTCTTCACGTAATGTCCTTCTTTTCGACCGTGAGAACAACGATCACGGTGCTTCAATGGTTACACAGAACGTTTCAGGTATCGACGATCCCAAGCTCGATGAAATGCTTATGACAGGACACCTTGAAACACTCAGAAACGATATTGAACTTCTTGATATGGCAGGCGACGAGCTTGACATGGATAAGGTGCTCAAGGGTGAACTCACTCCTGTATTCTTCGGTTCTGCTATCACGAACTTTGGTGTCGAGCCCTTCTTGCAGCACTTCCTCAAGATGAGCCCCGGCCCTGCAGCACATCACACTTCCGACAACATCGTTGAACCGGAAGATCCGATGTTCTCAGGCTTTGTATTCAAGATCCAGGCTAACATGGATCCTTCTCACCGCGACCGTATGGCATTTATCCGTATCTGCTCCGGTCAGTACGAGAAGAATATGACTGTCAACCTTATGCGTACAGGCAAGAAGATCACACTCGCACAGCCCCAGCAGTTTATGGCTCAGGACAGAGCTATAACAGAAGAGGCTTATGCAGGTGACATCATCGGTATTTTCGATCCGGGTAACTTCAGAATCGGCGATACGATCATTTCTACAAACAGAAAGTTCGAGTTCGATCCTATCCCGGTATTCGCACCTGAGAACTTTGCACGTGTAGAGCCTAAGGACTCAATGAAGCGTAAGCAGTTCCTTAAAGGTATTGAACAGCTTTCACAGGAAGGTGCCGTTCAGCTTTATAAGCAGCCGAACATCGGTACTGAGACCTATGTAATGGGCGTTGTCGGTATTCTCCAGTTTGACGTTCTTGAATACAGATTGAAGTCTGAGTACAACGTTGATATCGTAAGAACACCTCTTCCCTATCGTCTTGCTCGCTGGGTAAAGTCTGAAGTTGAAGGCTTCGATCCTAAGGATATGACTCTTACTTCCACATCACTCCTTGTTGTCGACAGAGACGAAGCACCGGTAGTTCTTTTCGAGTCTGAGTGGGCTGTTGACTGGGCTATTGATCACAACGAGAAGTACAAGCTCTCATTCGAGAATATCAACTCAAAGTAATAGACATACGAAAATTTACCAACAAAAAAGGGTTATCAAATCGATAACCCTTTTTGATTACTCATTTTGATTCAATCAGTCTGACGGACCGGGATCATTATAATCGTCGTTATCTGCAACTGTTGAAGCAGGCTTGATGTGAATATTCTGAAGTGGATCAGACGGAGCGACAGTTGCTGCTTCTGTATCTGTGTTTGTAATCTCAGATACGGGAGTAAAATCAATACCGGAATAATCCTGCGGGAAAACAGAACTCAAATCACCATTAGCGAGATAGAGTTTCTCGAAGTCAGGACCATCAACAGTAAGCTTGTCGTAAAGTCTTCTGACAAGACCTTCAACAATATCACGCTTCTCGATAAGGATTCTCTTGGTATCCTCATAGCAGGTGTCAATGATGCCCTTGATCTCTTCATCGATCTCAGCAGCAGTCTTATCAGAATAGCTCTGAACCTGACCCATTGAATAACCAAGGAATACTTCCTCATTCTCATCACCGAAGACCATATTACGGAATTTCTTAGAGAAACCATAACGCTTGATCATGTTCTTTGCGATGTTATTGCACTGCTGCAAATCGGAAGAAGCACCGGTTGATACTTCACCAAGGAATACTTCCTCAGCAGCACGTCCACCCAAGGACATCTTGATCGTATCGAGGAGCATCTTCTCTGTGTAGAAATCTGTATCCTCGACAGGCTTATAAGCAGTGAAACCGCCTGCTCTGCCTACCGGAATAATAGTTACTCTGTCTACCTTCTCAAACTCAGATGTAGCACGGAGAACAACAGCGTGACCTGCTTCGTGATAAGCGGTAAGGCGCTTAACCTTGTCACTGAGCTTCTTGGAATTCTTCTGGGGACCCATCTGAACTCTGAATGTAGCATCAGTGATCTCCTTCATAGTAATCTCCTTCTTGTTGTGACGAGCTGTCATAAGAGCAGCTTCGTTAAGGAGATTTTCAAGATCAGCTCCAGTAAAACCAACTGTGGAAAGAGCAACCTCGTGAAGATCTACATCACTTGCGAGAGGCTTCTTGCGTGCATGAATGTGAAGAATAGCTTCACGCTCATCTGCGTCAGGCATATTGACCATGATACGTCTGTCAAAACGACCCGGACGAAGAAGTGCGGGGTCAAGGACATCAACACGGTTAGTAGCTGCCATAACAATTACGTTGGAAGTAACATCGAAACCGTCCATTTCAACGAGGATCTGGTTCAATGTCTGCTCACGCTCATCCTGTCCACCGCCAAGGCCTGCGCCTCTCTTACGGCCGACAGCATCGATTTCATCGATAAATACTACTGAAGGGGATTCCTTCTTTGCATCAGCGAAAAGTGATCTTACACGGGAAGCACCTACACCTACGAGCATTTCGACGAAGTCGGAACCTGAGATGTAGAAGAATTTAACGCCTGCCTCACCAGCTACGGCTCTTGCAAGCAATGTCTTACCTGTACCAGGAGCGCCATAAAGGAGAACACCCTTAGGAATCTTTGCTCCGAGCTGCTGATACTTCTTCGGATTCTTAAGGAAGTCAACGATCTCCTGGAGCTCTTCCTTCTCTTCGATAGAACCTGCGACATCAGAGAACTTAACCTTATCCTTGCTAGGATCGGAAACTCTTGCACGGTTATTACCGAAGCTGAATACGCTGTTGCCGTCTCTGCCCTGTCTTGTGATATTCATAAACAGAACAACCACAATGATAAGAGATACTACGAAGAGCACAACATTGATTATGATCGACCAGTCAAAAGGCTCTGTGTAGTTATAACCGGCAATCTTGCCATCAGCCTTATATGCTTCAAGCTTTAATACGAGATCATCAATGAACTCGTAAGGAATATCCTGTGTAACCTGTGAAGCAACTCCACTCTCATTCTTGTAAGATACGAGTACTGCTGTACCCTTGATCTCGACCTGAATCTCTTCATTCTTCTCATCATCGAGGATAGCCATTACATCAGACAGAGTAGCTTTCTCCTTCTGTCCGTAGTTGCCTCCGAATACGATAGTCGAAAATGCGATCAGCACGACTATCATGATGATGTAGAAGAACAGTCCGCCGCCTATCGGCTTTGAATTTTTCTCTTTCTTATCTGCCACTTTCTCTTATTCCTTTCTGACGATTCTGACATCGTCAAAATCCCTGTATTTGCCGTCAAGGTCAAGACCATATCCGACAATGAACTCATCAGGTACTGTGATTCCATTGTAATCAGGTACCAGGTCGTTAACTCTTCTGCTCGGCTTATCGAATGCCGTACAGATCTTAAGGGACTTGGGTTGTCTCTCAAGGAGTAAATCCTTAAGAAGTGCAAGCGTTCTGCCTGTGTCGATAATGTCCTCAACGATAACGACATTCATGTCCTTAATATCGTATGACATATCTTTCTTGATCTTAAGTTCACCTGTGGAGAACTCACCTACATAAGAAGACACCTGCATAAAATCGACAATTACAGGCATCTCAAGACGTCTTACGAGGTCTGCAGTAAAGATAAATGCTCCAGTAAGGATTCCTACGACAACAAGAGGTTCGCCCTTGTAATCGCGGTTAAGTTCGTTGCTGACGCGATCAAGCATCTGCTCGATCTCACTATGAGAAATCAACACCTTATCTGTATTTAAACTCATCCTACTTTACTGCCTTTCTATCGCAAAAATGACAAGTGCTTCCGCATCGGATTGCCTTTGTGCAATATATCTATCGTGGCTTACAGCATCCGTAAAACCTATGCCGTGACCGAATCCGGGAAGCCATAAGATGTCACCATTCATCTCTGCAAAAAGAATCTGATCTCTTGCAGATTCAGGAATCTTAAGGTCGGTCATTAGTCGCTTTAACTCTTTACCGCCCTTGGCGCCGGCTCTCTTCATCCTAAGCGGTGAAGTTATTCCACCCTGATTGCCAAATGAAATTTTGCCTTCATTCAGCGCCTCAATAGGACAAAACCACGATGAATAATTATACTCTAAATCGCACCTATTCTCAATTATTCTTGTTTTTAATAAATAGGCAGAATTGGGGATTTTTATTGTTTTTGTCCCTATATCTGTATCTCCGAGAGTTATATCAACACAAACCGGATCAGAAGCAACAAGAAATCCCATCTGTGATGCAATCGCTCCGGCAAGAGCCTTTACCTCAGTAGAAGCTGCAAAGCCAAAATAATCTCCATGCCTGTACGCCTTTCTACCGAAAGGCATATCAAGAAGCACTTCTCCCTGCTGTTCATTTGCCAGAAGCTCAAGACAATCCTTGAGATTGTTCTCTTCAAAATCAATGAGTTCACCAAACGTCTCCTGCCAAAGGAACCTGATTGCGCGTGATTTTAGAGCTATGTGAAGTGCATCTGTGCCGGAAGCTTTAAGAAAACGCTTTCCGGATAAAATCTCCAGGTTATCCTTATATGCTTCGACTGCCTTGGAAGTAACAAAATCCAGGTCATTACTCAGCAAATTATATGTTCTTGTCAAAGGAACCGCAGGATCCTCTCCATAGAATTCACCAATTTCAGGCAACATCCTATTACGCCAGACATTTCTTGTTCCAATGGCTTCAAAGTTGGTAAGATCCGTTGAGTAGCCGATGCCTGATTCTTCCAGGAAAGCAACAAGTTCGCTCTTTTTAAGACAAAGTAACGGTCTGATTATTCTTCCTGTACGACTCTTCGGATTAACAAGGCCTTCAAGACCTGCCCCTCTGAAAAGGTTCATCATCATTGTCTCTGCAATATCGTCTTTGTGATGAGCGATTGCGATTCTGACATTCTTTCCGGTCGATGTTTCTAATACCTGGGCATATTGCTCAAAAGCTTCATATCTGAGGATTCTTCCGGCAGTCTCTTCAGAAATGTGATTCATCTCCGAAAATCCCTTGCAATCAAAATCAAGGACTTTAAGATCTACTCCGAGATTTGCACAAAGCGTCTTTACTGCCTCTGCTTCTTCATCACAAACAACAGGTCTTAAGTGATGGTTGCAATGAAATGCTTTGATATCACAATTGATGTCATTGCGATCAGAAAGCGACTTAAGGATAGTCAGCAAAGCAACTGAATCAGGACCACCTGAAAGTCCAACAACAATAATTCCACAGTCAAAGAGCCCTTTATCCTTGGAAAACTCAAGGACCTTATCAGGGATTAATTCTTTGTTGGTATTAGTCTTCTTATCTTTCAAAACTTAGAATCCATCAGGGAAATCATTATTTGCCTGAGCAAAGAAATCGTCACCTTCAGGGGGAATATCGGCATTGTCAGGCATGGGTGGTTCCGGAATCGGAGCCTCGTCTGTTGTTACACTGTCAAAATTATAATTCTGAGAAGCTGTATCGCCATCTACAGTTCTTGTAAATGCACTTCCGGAGTTGTCTTCCGGATCTTTCTCATTGTATTCGATAAACATAGTCTTTCTGGGAACCCACCAGACAGAATCCCTTCCTGTCTTACCGTGGCGGTTCTTGGAAAGATAAATAAATGCAGGCTTGGCATCATTGCCATCCTTAAAATTAACTGTCTGAGGAGCATCCTCAGGAGCTGCGCCCTCAGCATCTTTGCTCTTATAGTAGTCAGGTCTGTCAACAAACATAACTGTATCAGCATCCTGCTCGATAGCACCTGAATCTCTCAAGTCTGAAAGCTGAGGTGTATGGTCATCACGCTGAGCAGCACCTCTCGAGAGCTGTGAAAGAGCAATGATCGGGATGTTAAAATCCCTTGCGAGAACCTTTAAATGCCTTGAGATTGCAGTAACTTCCTCATTACGGGATTTACCGCCACCAGGCATTGTCATAAGCTGCAAATAATCGATGATTACAAGCCTTGGTCTTTTCTTTGGATCAGCGAAAAGCTGGGTTAACTTGGACTTCATCGATATAGGGTTGCTATCCGAATTATCGTCAATGTAAATCGGATATTCCGACAAAAGCGAAAGTGCTCTTGTGAGTTGCTGCTTATCGCTATCCGTCATCTTATGAGAATAAACAATCTCACTTACGGGCTTACTCATCGCAGAAGACATAAGTCTTGATGCGATTTCCTGCTTGCTCATCTCAAGAGAGAAAATAGCTACAGGATTCTGATTAGCTGCAACATTAGCCGCCATATTAATTGCAAGGGCTGATTTACCCATAGCAGGACGTGCAGCAAGAATATTAAGAGATCCCGGCCTTAATCCGCCAAGCATCGAATCAAGCCTGGGGAAACCGAGCTTGATCTTACCACCGGAGTTATCATCCTTAAGTTCGGATGTAATCTCACTCATGGTCGCCTTCAGGATCTCAGGCATACCTTCAAAGCCCTTGGTATCACCAGTGTTCTTTAAACGTGAAATCTCATCAATTGCATAGTCAATAGCTTCAGAAGCGTGTAAATCACCCTTAGAAGCTTTATTCTTAATCTTGTCAATTGTTCTAAAGAGCTTAGCACTGTCACTACGCTCTCTTATGGCTTCGATATAACTTGGGAGAGCAGACTGAACTGCCGGTACATCACCAACATGGTAAATGTATCGCTGGCCACCTGCTTTATCAGCAAGTCCACGCCTTTCAAGCTCGGAAAATACAGTGATTCTGTCAATCTGCTTATTCTCAAGGAACATATCGATAATGACACTGAATATAGTGCTGTTACGCACATCGCTGAAATCCTGATCGATGAGTTTATTCTCAACCGCTTTGATGACTGCATTATCTCTTCGCATGCAAAGAGCAAGCAAAGCCATCTCGACTTCAACTTCAGCAACTGTATCGTTACCCTGATCTATAAGATTATCCAGATAATCCAAATTCTCAGCCATATATCAAATCCTGATATCAAGCACCAGTCTCAACTTCAACGTTGATATCAGCAGAAACCTTAGGGTGAAGCTTGATTCTTACCTTGAAAGTTCCGACATTCTTGATTGTGTTGGAGATAACAACCTTCTTCTTGTCGACATCAAAGCCTTCCTTCTTGAGGCTCTCGGAAATATCCTGAGCTGTAACAGCACCATAAAGTCTTCCGTCAGCACCGCCTCTTGCAGTAACCTTGAAAACCTTACCATCAAGAATCTTCTTGGCTTCCTGCGCAGCAACTAAAGCTCTACGCTCGTGCTCAGCCTTTGCACCTGTCTGAAGCTTAACTTCGTTAAGATTTGCAGAAGTAACTTCCTTAGCCAAACCCTTCTTGATAAGGAAATTTCTTGCATAACCGTCACTTACTTCAACGACTTCGTTAGACTTACCAACACTTTTAACATCAGAAAGCAGTATTACCTTCATATAAAACCTCCGCCTATTACCCGAATAGTTGTTTTATAAAACAATCGGGCTTCTCCTAAGAACATATTATATGCTCCGGGAGCGCCCGATTGTATTACATTTACTAAATTATGCCTTATTTGTAACAAATAAGGAAAACTATTGTCCTAAAAACGGATTACTGAACCGTGAAGGGCAAAATTGCAACCTGACGTGCGCACTTGATTGCTGTAGTGAGCTCACGCTGGTGCTTAGCACATGTGCCGGTCATTCTCTTAGGAAGAATCTTTCCGTTCTCGGAAATGTACTTCTTGAGAGTAGGCTCATCCATGAAATCGATAGCCTCAACCTTATTTGCACAGAAGTTGCAAACCTTTCTGCGTGTTCTTCTCTGTCTCATGCCGCCGGCAAACTCTCTACCACCGGCTCTGGGTGCTCTGTTCTCTGCCATTTTGAGCGATCTCCTTTAATTAAATCTCAAACGGAAGTTCACCGGACTGACCTTCATCAAAACCGCCCATAGGTGCATCAATCTGCATGTTAGGAGCAGTAGGTGCACTTGCTGCGACTGATTCTGCCATAGGTGCAGGTGCACTGAAGGACTGTGCAGGAGCCTGATGCTCCGGACGATATGTCGTCTCACCGGAAGCGGCACCAGATGATTCTACGAACTCTGCCTCATCGACAACGACTTCTGTAATGAAGCGCTTCTGTCCATTCGGATCATCGTAGCTTCTTGTCTGAATGCTTCCTACCAAACCGATACGGTTGCCTTTACGGAAAAATTTCTGAATAAAGACTGCTGTCTGACGCCATGCAACGCAGTTGATGAAATCAGCCTGTCTTTGACCATTGGCATCTTTGAAACGTCTGTCAACTGCTACAGTGAAGTTGCAGAACTGTGTCTGGTTTGAAGTAAGCTTAACTTCCGGGTCCTTGGTAAGTCTTCCGACTAATTCTACTTTGTTCATTTACTGTTACCTTCCTGTCAAAAGTGATTACTCACCGACACGAACAATGAGATAACGGATTACACCATCAGTGATCTTGAGAACACGCTCAAGTTCCTTAGGGAAAACGCTATCGGCAGTAAATACTGTCTGAACATAGTAGCCGTTCTTCTGACCTTCAATCTCATAAGCGAGCTCGCGTGTACCGATTGCATCGAATGTATCAATCGTTGCAGCGGATTCGATCTTAGCCTTGATTGTGTCAGTAAGAGAAGCAATACCCTCTTCACCCTTAGCAGTGGAAAGGATTACGATCAAACGATATTGGTTTGCCATGTCATTCACCTCCTTCTGGACTTTACGGTCCGGCATCAATATGCCGAACAAGGATGCCGCCCATTTAAGCGGCACCGAGAAGAATAACACAGCAATAGAGCCAAAGTCAAGCATTTACCGTGGTATACAGGCGTTTCTCTTCGTTCGCATCCTGCCTAAATTCTTACTGAGAAAATCATATCAACCCAAAAATCAAAATTCCACCTTTTGAAAGCAGAATGAGACTTTCAGATGTCATTTGAGACCGGTATCAGAAAATACTGTCCTAATAACAGAATCAGATTCTGCAGGCACCGACTTCTTTCAGGATGTAAGGGAACAATATTTCGAGCCAGGCATTCAAAGCCTTTGCGGTATGAAGATATGTCTCATAGTTCTCACCTGTAGGATCAGGAACAGATATAGACATAACTCTTCCGCTGGAATCTTTCATAACAAGACCATTGGCGGCTGCAAATGTCGACAACGAGAATACTTTATCCTTAATTTCAGGGAAAGCCTTGGTTATCGCAAAAGCCTGCTCATCTCTGACAGTAATTATGAGGTCATTGTCATCGTAAATAGCAGGATCTGCTCTTCTTGACTCTATTGCGCCCAAACCCCATCCGGTGAGTTCCTTAACCGCTTTTTCCATCATGGAATCCGGCTCAAGACCGCTCATGGCAGTGAGGCCGGCTGATTCGCAGTAAATCTCAAATCCGGCATTGCTTTCCTGGTTGGAAATATAAGGTTCATTCTTTGCGAGCATCTTCCTCATTAACGATTCAAGACAAGCTGACAAAGACGTGTTATTGTCATCAACGAACAATACTGAAGCCGTATAGGTATCCTTGAACGCATCAATAGAGAGTGCTGTTCTGGAAGGACGTTCAGGCTTGGGCATGCCTGGAGCAAGCTCTTCCTTCTTGCCGGAAGCTTTGGTTAACCTGTTCATATATGCGACAGATAATCCTTCACCATCAAATCCTTGTGCAAGGATTACATCTACTTCCTGAACATCCAAGAATCTCAGGCCTTCAAAAAGCCCATGTGAAGCACAGGAAACATCAACAGTTTTTCCGTAAACACAGAATTCGGTATGCGCCAGCAAGAGCTTATCATTCATCTTGTCGTACATAGCCTTTATTTCAGAACCGCAATAAAGACCGATTCTGGCAAAAGGATTCTTCGCAAGAATCTCACGTGATCTCAGGATAAAAGGTGAAACGATGTTTACGAGTTCTTTTGCTTCATCATCAGAAAGCTTCTTAAGATCAACAGTTTCAATCTTTTCGATCTTGCCGTCAGATGCCAAAGCATTGTCACCTGTTATCTTTGTGCCTTCAGGCATTTTCATTATCTCGACCTGTGCATACGGAGCATAATGACGATATTTCATACCGGGAGCTTTGGGCGTCTCGCCTTCAGATTTCAATCCACCGCTAATCGTATCGTTGCTCTTCAATACAGCATCAATATCAGCTTTGGTAACAGCACCGGGTCTCAAGATGACAGGAACAGTTCCTGTGCAATCTACAACTGTAGATTCGAGTCCGAATTCGGAGTCACCGCCATCGATAATCGCATAGATATATCCGTCCATATCTTCAAGAACAGATCTTGCACTTGTAGGGGATGGTCTTCCGGAAAGATTTGCAGAAGGTGCAGCTACCGGAACAGCACAATACTGAAGGAACTTATTCGCAATAGGATTAGAAGGCATTCTTACGCCTACAGTATCAAGTCCGGCTGTTGTTTTATCGGAAATAGAATCTGCCTTTTTCATTACTATAGTAATAGGACCGGGCATAAAATTATCGATAAGTGTCTGCGCAAGAGGAGTTATCTCAGATACGATTTCCTTGATCTGTTCTTTGTTTCCGACATGGCAGATAAGAGGATTGTCAGCAGGTCTTCCTTTAGCCCCGAAAACCTTGCTTACGGCATCACCATTTCTTCCGTCACAACCCAAACCGTAGACTGTCTCTGTAGGGAAGCCGACGACTTCACCATTTCTCAGATGTTCAGCTGCATCCTTAAGTGCTTTATCATCATTTGAATCTATTAATATTGTCTTCTTATACTTCTTTTCGCGTTCCATAAATGCCTCTTATTCTTCTTCACTATTGCTTGCTCTGTCTGCTGCCTGTGCCAATGTCAGGGCATCAACCGTCTCATCCAAATCGCCTGCAAGGATAGCATCTAATTTATAAAGTGTTAATCCTATTCTGTGATCAGTTACTCTTCCCTGATGGTAATTATAAGTACGTATTCTTTCTGATCTGTCGCCAGTTCCAACCTGTGATTTTCTCTCGTCGTTATGTCTGTCGACATCAGCCTGATGAGCAATTTCCCACAAACGGCTCTGAAGCACTGCCATCGCCTTTTCCTTATTCTGAATCTGCGATCTTTCATCCTGGCAGGTTACGACCATTCCGGTCGGCAAGTGCGTAATTCTTATCGCTGAAGATGTTTTATTGATATGCTGACCGCCTGCACCGGAAGCTCTGAATCGATCAATCTTAAGATCGTTCGGATTAATCTCTACATCCGTCGGCTCTGCTTTAGGAAGAACAGCTACCGTCGCCGTCGAAGTATGAATTCTGCCGCCTGATTCAGTAACCGGCACACGCTGAACTCTGTGAACACCACTTTCAAACTTCATTCGCGAATAAACTCTGGGGCCGTCAATTTCGGCTACGATTTCCTTATATCCGCCAAGTTCAGTCGGGCTTTCATCAACAACACTTACCGTAAATCCTTTTAGCGCAGCATATCCTTTATACATCTTGAAAAGATCGCCTGCGAAAAGTGCTGATTCTTCTCCACCGGCACCAGCTCTGATCTCAAGGATTACTGAACGTGAATCTCTGGGATCACCCGGAGTAAGATAAATTACGAGTTCTTTCTCAAGTTCAGCAAGAAGATCCTTTGCATCTGACAGTTCAGCATTTGCAAGACTTCTCATCTCGTCATCGCCATTGAGATCTCCACTTTCGAGAAGTTCAAGAATACCGGCTATCTCTTTCTCACAGGATTCATATTTCTGAATAGCTTCAACCTGTGGATTAAGAGAAGCGAGTTCTCTTGAGTATTTTGTATATTCATCAGGGCGTGATGCAATTGCCGGATCACTCAATGTTCCGGTCAGTTCTTCCCATTTCGCCTTGATCAATTCTGTTTTGTTTTTATCTATCGCCATCGTATTTATTCTGTAAAAAACTCATATTATCAAACAAGGAAGCTGCCTCAATAAAAAGGCAGCTTCCTCTTAACATTCTAATATAGATAAACTAAGCCTGAGGTGCCGGAGGTACCTGTGTAGGCTGATAAGGTGCTACGGGCTGAACTGCCGCTGCATTATTAAGCACCTCATATTCAAGCTTATGTCTCAAAGGCTTCTGGCAGCGAGGACAATATACGAATCCATGCGGATACCACGCTCTGTGACCAAGATCATATGTGTGGTAATTGAATTCATAGTAGCAATATTCGCATCTGCAGTGGAATGTCGGATTGTATGAATCGTATCCCGGAACAGGATTAGGATTTACCATACCGGTATTCTGAATCCACTGTCTTGTAGGTGTAGGAAGAGGCTGCTGAACCTGAACAGGAGCTGCCACCGGAGCAGCAGGAGCAGGTGCAGGTGCCGGAGCAGGAGCGGGAGCTGCTGTGCTGACAAGCGTGCCAAAATTAAATCCGCACTTCATACAGAAATTTGCGTGATCATATCCCTGTGTTCCGCACTGCGGGCAGAATTTGCTCATGAATATTCCTCCTTAAACTCACTTATTCCTTTATAAGTTTGATTAATTATAGTTCCTATTGAGCCAAATGGTCAAATAACGGAACTGTCGGTGTCGTCAATTACATTCCCGTTCTGTACATTTCTTTCAATAAAGTTCTCTTTTGCGTACTCCCAAATCGCTTCAGAACCTAAATGTGTTCTCTGATTGCGCTTCATTATCCAACTCTTCTTTACGGAATGTTCTTTCCATGTTTTTCCATCTGTTGCATCATTTAATACAAGTGGCTGAACATTATCCATAGTTCTTGCAAACTTTGCTTCAGGAGTCTTCTGCTCTTCAAATTCAAGCCAGAGTGACTTCAGATATTCGCCCTGGTCTTCAGGCAAAATGCTGTAAAGTTTATCAGCTGCTTTCGCTTCGCGTTCAGCCTGCGTCTTCTTGGCTTCTTCATCATATGCGTAAGTGTCACCTGCATAGACTTCAACAAGATCATGGATAAGAAGCATAGTGATTGTCTTAAGAACATCTATATCTTCATTTGCATACTCTTTAAGAAGGAGCGTCATAATTGCCATATGCCATGCATGCTCTGCATCATTTTCGTGAGTCTCAGCATCAGTAATGTAATTCTGGCGTTTAATCAGCTTCTCTTTATCTATTTCCCTGATAAACTCCATCTGTTTATTTAATCTTTCAGAATCAGCCATAACAATTACTCCATATACGTAATAAAAAACACCTTCTGTAACTTTCCGAAAGTAGCGTTACAAAAGGTGTACCGTAGATAATGGTGGATGCTACAGGACTCGAACCTGTGACCCCCTGCACGTCAAGCAGGTACTCTAGCCAGCTGAGCTAAGCATCCGTTTCGAACTTTGAAAGTATACATTGTTTTGCCGTTTTTGACAATTAGGACTTTATATTTGTTTCTTGAACGACTTTATTAACAAATTGTTAACTGAAATATTAATGATCGAATCCTTTTCGAAAAGGCGAAAACACAATTTTCCAAGTGAATTTCTCATGTTCATTTGATTTTTAACCTCCCGAAAAGCCCTATTTCAATGCGTTTTTGTGCTTTTTGAGACAAAATGCACAAAAGGTTAACAGAGTGATTGTTCACTTAGTCAAAATGGACAAAATTATGAAAAATATGAACACAATGTGAACTAACTATGATATATTTGTTTCATAAAATTCATTGCACATTGGGGAGGCAGTTATGAGAAGAATTGGAAAGACACGTAAAGGATTTACTCTTGTTGAAATGGTATTGGTTATTGCCATCATCGTTATTCTCGCAGGAGTTCTTGTAATCGGAATTGGTTCCTACCTCAATAAGGCAAAAGCTGCTACTTCTTCTGTAACTGATCATAACAGTTCTGTAGAGTTCCTCAATTCTGAGATCGACTATCAGTTGTCCAACTGAGTTTAAATTGACTTTTAGAGTATTTGACCTGTCTCAAGGGTGACCAGACATCAAAACCTCTAACCATAAAAGTGAAGCACAGCAAAAGACCTCCCTGAATCAGGGAGGTCTTTTGTTAATTATCTGAATCTCAATTATTGGAGCGTTACTTTCAGAACCTGCGGATTGTGGTCACTGTTAACAAAACCCAGATCCTTAACTTCATATGAATCTACTCGGATATTTTTCGAGATGATGAATCCATCGATTATGTAGTACTGCAAAACGTCCTCATTGCCGACAAGCGGTTTATAAAGAGATCTGCAGGAAGCGACATTCGGATCCATCAGGAACTGGAAATCATTTTCGAATGAAGATACATCCATAAAAGCCGGCTGCCACTGCTTGGGATATACCTGATACTTATTTTCAGTATTGGAGAAACGCTGGTTAAAATCGCCGCCTGCGATAACATAATTGCCCTTTGCTGTTTCTTCACGGAAAACATCCATAAGCATCTGAGCCTGAAGCACCTTACCCTCACCGTCATCAAAAGCTTCAAGATGAAGATTTACTATAACGAGCTCTTTTCCGCCTTCAACAGGAATTCTTGTAATGAGAAGGCATCTCTTAAGATTGAATGTCCTGATCGGCCAGGAGAACGGGTTCGGAAGCTGCAATCTCGTTGCCGAAGAAGAAGGATATTTACTGAAAGTCGCCAGACCGGAATCAATCTTTCCCATAGGAGGAACCGGAATCGGCGCATATTCGACCTTAAAATTATTAGCAAAAGCACTATTGTTGAATCCAAGATTTTCAAATAATAATGGTTCATTTGTGTGATAGCTTCTATCGCTGTCGATATCGATTTCCTGGAACAGGACGATATCAGGATTCTGCGCTTTGACTTCACTTACGATGGCATTAAGATTTGCCTGAACTCTTTCCTCATCTGCGGAATAGACCATCTTACCGCCGTCCATGAAGAAATCAGCATTATTTCCCAAAGCACCGTAACCGATATTCCATGTGCTGATATTGATAGAATCGCCGACAGCAAGGCTCTTTGCTTCGCCTTCCAACGCTTTAATCTGGATGTCTGCTGTATCTTCCGGTCTATATTCAACAATCGTAAGCCATACAAGAAGTCCTGCCAAAAGAAATACAAGAACGAGTAACACGGCAAGGACTGCCTTCAAAATCTTTTTCGCTACTTTCATATCCACCTCAAAAGTTATTTCTGCTTCGAATCAATTATAAACTAAACATCCAATATCAAATAGGAAAAACATGGACAAATCAAAACCACCCGCTTGATCAAACGGGTGGCTTCGTTAGTATCTTTAGTAATACAGAGTTGCAGCAGCTTATTATGCTATAGGTTTCTTCCCTGCACGAACGACAAAAACGCCGTCCTTCAAAGAAGTATTAAGGTGCAACTTGTGCTGCTCGAAAATTCTTCCTGCAATGGCAAGACCTGTTCCGGGTGTGAATTTGGAAGCTTCGGCCATATTCGTTACAGTGAATTCGTTTGAATTAATATCTACTACAACCTCCGAATCAGCAATCTTATACTTTTCTGCATTATCGATCAGGCAGAACAACGCTGTTTTGAAATATTCCTCATCCATCTTAAGTGTCATGTCGCCCGTAATGGTAACCTTAGCGTTGAGCTTTTCAGCAACTTCACCGACGCACTTTCTGACAGAAGCACTAACATACTTTCTGTCGTTCTTTTCAGCTGTCTTAAGAATTGCTTCGATATCCTTATTCATCTCGAAAGTCTTTTCGAGAATACGGTCAGCATAAGCATTCTTCGCGGAAACATCTTCAACATCCTTAAGGTTTTCAGCGTAGCCGCCGAGGATCTGCAAAGGCGTCTTCATATTGTGTGCAAGAGAATCGATGAGACTATTCTTATATACATTATTCTCATAAGCTTTCTTGTACTGGTTATAAGGGATAAGTGCAGTAAGCAAAGAGATTCCTACCGCAAGGATCAGAAGGACCAATGCAAGAATGATCAGTGCAGGCATAAAATAGTCCTCAAACGAAGCTGTTTTTACAACATACTCCAAAATGTATCTGTTGCCTTCGATTACAAGAAGCTTTACAGCACCCTGAGTTAAAGTATGGTCGGCTGCAGTTCTTCCGTAAAGGAATTTTTCTTCAACAAGCGGATTAGATAATCTGCCCGGTTCTTCGACATATGCTTCAAGATCTGAAATACTGTTTGCACGTAAAAGAAGCTTTTGCTCATCCAAAAACTCATCCGGACGAGCGACTCTTGGATAAACTGATCCACCGATATCAAGGTTTGCGCCGTAAGAAGCGTATAAATCGGCTTTTGAAGGATCTGTAAAATCCCACGATTTAACTGAAAGGCCCTTTTCATTCAAATTAGAATCAACCACAACAACTTTACCAATGTGGTAAGTATCACCATCGATATAATATGTCTGGATCAATGGAGCATTGAACTGTGTGGTACCACAAAACGCTGCTGCTCCGGCAAACAGATAATCATAAAGATAGGACTTTGTTACGCCAACTAAAAGCCAGCTGTTGGACGTTCCCCTATTCTCAACACGTTCCATTTTGTTTATCTCATCACATTTTTTATATGAGATTGTCCACTCACCGTTTCTGGCATTGGTGGATGCTGAACCCTGAGCCAGAAGTTCTTCGTTATCTGTTATATAAATCCATTCACGAGCGCCACCGTGTTCAATCGGATAGACATCGTATCTTGTCTCATAAAGGTCTTCAAAACTTCCGTCATCATTTACCTTCGCTATCCTGACATAATCAGTTGTATATATATTACTGAAGATATCAACAAAGGTATAATCATGGCGACCCTGATCAACAGTCCTTAATACTTGCTCATATCTATCGCCTAGGAAATCAAATCCCTCGCTTATCGCTGAATCATATTTGTCCTTCCAACCACTTACTACAATTGTAAAAACAACCAATGCAGCCAGAACACATGCCAATAATCTGATAAGCCAGAAATTCACAAAACTCTTTCTCTTCATTTGCAATCTCTCCTTTTAATCGAATCTGTATCCGACTCCGATGAGAGTCTTGATACGAGATCCCTCTTTACCGAGTTTGTGACGGAGATTTTTTACACGGTTATCGATGACTCTTTCTGAAGTATACATGTCATCATTCCAGGCAACTGCCAGAAGCAGTTTTCTTGTGATAGCAACGCCCGGATGCTTAAGCATATACATCAGGATCTGATATTCCTTAGGCGGCAGCTCAACGACTTCACCTGCAACCTTTACCTCAAGCTTTACAGGATCAATCGCTATATTGCCATTTTCGATCACTTTACGCTGCTCAGTATCTGAAGACGTACGTTCCAAAAGAGCGAGCAGTTTGCTGTACAGAACTGCAATAGAAAAAGGCTTAACGATGTAATCATCTGCTCCGAGCTCATAGCCATAGAGAATATCTTCCTCTCTGACTTTTCCTGTCAGAAAAACTACCGGAATATCAGACTTCTTTCTGATAATCCTGCAGAGTTCGAATCCATCAAGTCCGGGCATCATAATATCAAGCACGATAAGATCGTAAGATTCGTTAAGGAACTTGGTAAGGCCTATATTCCCATCCTCAGCAAAATCTAACGCAATCTTGTCACGTCTTGCGAAATAATCTCCGATTACCTGCCTTATCTGGCTATCATCTTCAACAATCAATACCCTGTACATGAATTTCCTCCGTCAAGAGAATATTACAAGTACAGTGTATCGTTCGTGTATCAATTTGCAAATTTTAAATATTCAGACAATCAGATATCTGTAACAAGCTTGAAAACAGCCGTATTCGCATAAGTAAGCGGATCCGTATGCATGAAGAAAACTTTCGAATCAACAGGCGCATACAATGTTTCCATCAAGGTTCCTTCATAAGGATGAACAATATTTGCGAGCGGAGTTCCTTCTTCTACAGTCTCACCAACTGATACAAGAGGTTCGAAAATTCCTGATTTGGCAGTACGAACACTTACCATATCCGTGTCAGCAATCACTTTAGATTCTTTTTTAATGCTTCCCGCCTGATACTTAACGATTCCAAGCGCTGACAAGAATTTCATAACGCTGAGAACTGACTGGCCTGCAGACTTTCGATCAATCGTCGTTGTGGAAGTGGTATAGAAGCTGAACGCTTCGGTGTCCCATACCTGCCAGTTGTAATTCAATGTCGTAGTATCATACGGTCTGACTTTTCTAAGCACCACATACGGCATTTCAAACTTAAGAGCAGTTTCGATTTTGCTGTATCCTTCATCCATCATTCGCACATGCGGGATAAATTCGCCAGGCATATAGAAAGATGTGAATTGAATACCGTACTTATAATCCATAATCTCCTTGAATACGCCGTCAGCAATTCTCTGTGTCGTCTCACCCAGATCATAACCAGGGAACATACGGTTAATATCAGTATTATCAATTGGCCAGAAACGCTTCTGGATATTTAATGAATACGGATTGCAGCTCGGGATAATGAGGATCTTGTGTCCCGCAGTAATTCTTCCCTCTTCTTCAAGCTGTTGAAACTTCTTTACAAGCTGCGAACAGCAGTATAACTGCTGCACCTCATTACCACGCATTGTACCCACAATACAAACGCTTTTCTTGCCTTTACCAAACTCATATCCGGTTACACGGAAATTATCACGGTATAAACCTTTTAATTCATAAATAACTTTCTTTTTCATTTCTTATAAGCCTCCTTTCGAAGAAGTCTTCCAACTAATGAACCTTCGTCAACAATTGGATACTCACGAATGGTAAACAAAATTCCATCCACAGGAGACTTAATCTCATCCAACACTTTTCCGCTAAGCGGATCGATGATCTTTCCGATTACATCACCGGTTTTCAATTCCTCCCAATGATGAACTTCAGGAACGAACAGTCCGCCAACACTGGCATTCAAATAGCTGACATCATCCGGATCACTTGAAATGATCGGAGTTCTTGGCTTTTTGGTTTTTCCGGTCCATATTCCGAGTTTTTTCATCAAAGAGAAAATACCATCTGTTAACTGATTGCCATATTCCTTGGTAATACGCATTCCAACGCCCATCTCAACTACAAGACAGGGTGTACCGGTGCTATTCAAACTATATGCAAATGTAGACTCTAAAACCGTACTGGCTCCATGAACCCAGACAAAATCTACATTAGACGCTTTAGCAAAAGGCACGAGCGTATCTTCATGCAATTCGTTAATTCGAATCTGCGGAATCTCAGTAAGGTAAATATTGCTGGCATGAATATCAATGACCAGATCAGAACCTGATACATCTTTCAGAATATCGGCCGCAAGGTATTCCGTCATATTTCCTTCTATATTTCCCGGAAACAAACGGTTCATATCCAAGTCAAATGCCGGGATACCTCTGGTAATAGAATCTATTCCAAGAGGATTAATTGCAGGATAAATATCGACGATTCCCTTTAAATTTCCAAAAGCTTCCTCGATACGTCTTGCAACTTCAAAGCATACATATTGGCCTTCCAATTCATCGCCATGAATTCCGGTAACAATACTTATTCGCTTCATTCCCTTTATTTTTTCTTTGGGTTGAATACGGCGTTTCTTAATCGCCAATGTCTCATCAACAGGAAGCCCTACTGATACCACCGTTTTAATCATCTTTATAATCCTTTCTCCGTGTCCTTCACTCTAACATTAACGCTCTGCGTGTGAAGTCCGCCACCATGCATGATTCCTCTGTTGATCATACAATCTCTTGCATCGCGGCCATGACCGATCTTGATATACTCATCATTTACCAGCTTATTATTCGCCGGATCTATTCCATACCACTTATTGTCGTCAAGGAACTCTACCCAGGCATGGCTCACCCCTTCACCGATAATAAATCCGGTTACATACCTGGCCGGAATTCCGGCCAAATGTAATAACGATATCAAAATATGTGCGTAATCCTGGCACACCCCACAGCCCTGCTCAAATGCTTCCTCAGCATATGTGTCAATTTGTGTTGAGCCGGTTCGATACTCAAAAGACTGAGACAGCAGTTTCATGATCTGAGTTGCTTTATCAAATGTACACGCATTTATGTCCTTTATCTTTTCGATATAGAAATCTCTAATTGCTTTACCCGCGACATTTAAGCCATGAGGATGTGCAAACACCATTGCCAGATTCTCATCTATGTCTTCCTCACAGTTCGACAATTCAGTGGTAGCAAAGCCATCAATTTCATAACGAAAAAACGTATGCGGTTTGAAGTTCGCGCCCCAAATCTGCGTATTATTAAAACCATCCTTGCCCCACTGATAACCAACATCGGGCTGCAAAGTTATTTTAATATCTTCGATCTTCTGTCTTAATGTATCTACAGGAATACACTTAATCGTAAAATTACAGGTAGAAACTTCGGTTGAATATTCAATCTGCATTTCATAAGTAAAATGAAGCTTCTTCATAAGCAACGCCACCCTTCACCGTTTTCCATATCAGAAAACGGTCTCTACCTCATTAACCACCTCGTAATAATCAATACTATCTCCAGATACCAAATCAAGTATTCTCTGTAATTTCTCCTTATCATAATCTAATCCGCTTCGTTCAACACGAGGGATCATTCTATGAATCTCCCTGGAAATTTCTTTCTTTTCGACGCCGAGTCTTGCGTATAAGTCAATGCGTTCGATGCGCTTTCCTGCTTTGATGATATTTCTTATGTTCTGGCTGTCGATCAGATCATCAACCGTTCCATAAAACGCCATAATATTATCGTTAACCTTCTGCAATTCAATCAACGGTGACTTGCTGGTAGCTGCTTTATTCATTTCATAAATAGCAAGCTGAATGTACGCAAGACATTCAGAACCAATGCTCTCACGAAGTACGATCGCATTATCGTATGCTCTGTTCAGGTTGCTGATAATTGAATCTGACAGTTCAGCATCAAACGGATATCTTTTTACAAAATCATTCTTATCGCTATAAACATTAGGAATATCTATGCTTTTGCAAAAATCAACATAACTGTCTGCGATACCGTCAATCAAGCAGTCAAAGCTCTTCGAAAACATTCTGAGCGTCGTATATACGCGCTCCGTGTACCTTCCAAGCCAGTAAAGGCGGTCAGCCTGTTCTATCGAGATAATACCCATGTGTCTTTAAAACCTCCTCCTTGAGATGAATTAACAATGAACGAATCCGGATTTCTTGAAAAACGGGTAAGTCCGCTCTTCCATACCAATGGCTCATCAGCCGTAAGAACAAAAGCTCGCAAATCAGCCTTTCTTGGGATAGGCGCACCGTCTTCCAGAATGTCCAGATCCTGGAAATCAATTACTTCCTGAGCAATAAACCTTCTTGGTTCAGACTTTAACAATGTTACAAAGCTCTCTTTTTGCTCTTTCGTCATCTTATTTCCGAAAACGACTCCGTAGCCACCGGCTTCAGCAACATCCTTAAGTACTAAATTGTCAAAATTTTCGAGAACGTACTTCATATCATCTTCGTAGAAAGGAAGATATGTAGGAGCATTAGAAAGGATCGGTTCCTCTCCTAAATAGTACTTAATCATCTTAGGAACGAAATAATAAATACCCTTATCATCAGCGACTCCGTTTCCGGGTGCATTGAGAAGTGCAACATTACCCTTCTTAAATACATCGTAAATGTGCGGGATTCCGATCAGTGACTCAGGATTGAAATTCATAGGATCGAGATATTCATCCGAAATTCTCCTATAAACGGCTCCAACTCGCTCAAGCTTTCCATCTGCCGCAATAAAGTATAATTTATCGTCCTTAACAACAAGTTCAGAACCATTTACCAGATGTGCACCTGTCTGCTCAGCCAGATAGCTGTGCTCAAAATACGCAGCGTTATAACGGCCGGGAGTGAGGATTACAGTATGTCCTCCGACATTTACATTGTCGAATGTTCTTCTTAACAGTTTTGCATAATCACGGTTATCTTCAATTTTCAAATCTTTGAATGTTTCCGGTGATGCGCGTCTGCACAATTCACGTGCGATCATTGGATAGGATGCTCCGGAAGGAACGCGAAGATTATCTTCCAAGATATACCAGATATCATCTTTTCCTTTTACCAGATCAATACCCGATATATGTGAATAGATTCCTTTAGGTGGTGTTGCGCCTTCGCATTCAGCCATGTAGCCACTGGAGGCGAAAATAAAATCTTCAGGTATTACCCCATCCTTAACGATCTGCTTCTTTGAATAAATATCTTTTAGGAAAGCATTAAGAGCAACTACTCTCTGCTTCAATCCTCTCTCCAAATATGCATACTCTTCGGCTTCAATGATTCTTGGAATAGCATCGAACGGGAAAAGCTGTTCCTTGAAAACATTATTCTTATAAATACCGAATTTCACACCATACCTGGCCAACAATTCATTGACTGTATCTGTGTGCTCCAACAACTCCAGATGTTTCATCGACACCTACCTCCTTTTATTAAACGCAGAGATAAAAAACGGCTAAAAATGAATGACTTATAAATCAACGGAATAAATCAGTTGTTATCTGAGAATTCAGGGATCTACCGCCCCTCTTTATAGTGATTCTTCGAGTTTTTGCCTAATTGCCTGAATAAATCCCAAGCTATTAAGAACCTGCACATTTTCGAGAGAAGTAATCAATGCCAGATCCTTAGTCATCTTGCCTTCTTCAATCGTTTCAAGCGTAGCTTTTTCGAGCTTATCAGCAAAAGACTGCAAGTCCTTCAAACCATCTAACTCGCCTCTTTTTCTAAGTGCACCTGTCCATGCAAAAATGGTAGCAACCGAGTTAGTGGAAGTCTCTTCGCCTGCTAAATGCTTATAGTAATGACGCTGAACCGTACCGTGTGCAGCCTCATATTCATAGTCTCCATTGGGAGAAACAAGGACCGATGTCATCATCGCAAGTGAACCAAAAGCACTGGAAACCATATCTGACATGACGTCTCCATCATAGTTTTTGCAGGCCCAGATAAAGCCGCCCTTTGCCTTCATAACACGTGCAACAGCATCATCAATCAAAGTATAGAAATAAACAATTCCCGTTTCGTCAAACTTCGCTTTATATTCGTTATCAAAGATGTCCTGCATAACGTCTTTGAACGTATGGTCATATTTCTTGGAAATAGTATCTTTTGTTGCAAACCAGAGATCCTGCTTTGTATCAAGAGCATAGTTAAAGCATGCTCTGGCAAAGCTCTCTATGGATTTTTTTGTATTGTGAATTCCCTGAATAATTCCGGGGCCATTAAACTCATGTATTGTCTCGCTGATAACGGTTCCGTCTTTTGCTCTGAACACGAGTTCCGCAGTACCTTCACCGGGAACGATAATCTCTGTGTTCTTATAAACATCGCCATAAGCGTGTCTTGCAAGAGTTATCGGCTTTTCCCAATTCTTTACACAGGGTTCAATTCCTTTTACAACGATTGGAGTTCTGAATACTGTACCATCGAGCATCGCTCTGATAGTTCCATTTGGACTTTTCCACATCTCCTTGAGATTGTATTCAGTCATTCTCGCAGCATTGGGAGTAATCGTCGCGCATTTTACGGCAACGCCATATTTCTTTGTTGCATTCGCGGAGTCAATCGTAACCTGGTCATTTGTCTCATTACGATACTGCAGACCAAGATCATAATATTCAGTCTTTAAATCTATAAATGGAAGCAATAATTCGTCTTTGATGTACTTCCACAAGATTCTTGTCATTTCGTCGCCGTCCATCTCGACAAGCGGCGTCTTCATCGCGATCTTTCTCATAAGATTTCTCCCTTCGATATGAATTTGGCTCAGTTCTTCCAACTTCGAGAACACCAAATTCATATTGGTTTTTTCTTACAGAAACATCATATTCACCATCTATGTTTCAGATGTTACAACATCTCCGGAAACAGTGTAATCATAAACATACTCTAATCATTTTCCCTTCCACAGCACTTTTGTTGTATATCTTGATATATAAACTACTTTTGAAATTCGCTAATCCGTATGCAATAATTTTTATTAGCGCGCTAAATATCGCCTACAAAAAAGAAATGCCAGGAATCAACCTGGCATTTTTAATTTATCTGTATTTCGAATCAGTCGACGATGTCATTCTGGAATCTAGAAAGATGTTCGAACGGCAAGATCAGTCTTCCTCTGAAAAGGCCGCAGCCGTCATTAACTACGCTATTGTTGATCGCGCCAAACATATTTACATTCACATCAGCCAGATTAAGATCATGAAGCTTGACTGACCTCTCATATGCCTCATCGAAAACAGGATACTCGCCATACGGGATATCATCTCTTCGAGATCTCTCCTTGGCCTGTCTTTTCTCATATCCCAAATGATTTGCCGGACCGATTTCAGCAAAATCGTCCATTTCCTTTGTTCTGAGCTGAACCTCAATATAACTTCTCGAAATATTGTCGTATAAAGTTATATGAAGCGACTGATATCCTGTTGAGTTCGGATTTTCGATGTAATCACGGTAATACTGTCTGAGTTCAGGATTAAGCCTGTCGGAAAAATTCGCTGCTTTCATATCAGAAGGCTGGACGCTAAATCCTCTTTCCTCCAAAAATTCCGGCAGGAAATTTGCAACCTTATAAAGATAATCCAGCTCGATATCGTTCCTGTTCTCGCCTTCCTTTATATGGCACTGCGGCATCGATACAACTATTCTGTATGCAATCAGATCCCTAAAGCAGTTCAGCTTCTGCTTAAGTTTTTCAACCGAAGGGAATTCTTTGTTTTGGGTGTAGTAGTCATGCACATATTCGACTATATAGCCGTTGAACTTTTCTTCTGCACGGATCAATGATTTAATACGGCCTTTAAAAGTAAATGCGAGGAATGGATATTCCTTTGCCATATATTTATATAATTCCCTTATTCTCTGTGACTGAGAAGTAAGGAATTCGTTATGCTCCAATATATCGATCTGCTGAAGCAGAAAATTACAATGAACCATATCTATCGGGTTATGGTTCTCTGTTGAATTCTTCTTCAGATCAGCTGCATACTTATGCAATATCTTTAGAACTGTATCTCCGGAAAACAAATAGTCGTTTAAAAGTATCATGCTGCCTCCACAGCAATCTAAAATATCATAATGTGCATGTATTCTTCAATGCGCAAATTTATCCTCGCTCATCCAAGACCTTTTGGACTCTGTTTTGAGCTACTTTTATTACTGCATCAAGCTTTTTCTGCCCCAGGAAATACGCCGGCATCTCTTCTATGAGAATCAGGCTTATCGCAGAGTCTTCTGTCTGCATTTTCGAGCTGCTCATAATAACTCTCTCAACATTATCCACCTCTATGGAGGAAAACTTCTTTCCGCCGTTATAGGGACTGGATCCGCCTCCGTTAGAATGAGATGAGCCTCCGTTGTTATAGTATGAATTAGCTTTATCAGCCGCAGCTCTGAAAGCGCTACGATTAATAACAAAATAATCCTGCATCGCCATATATGTCTGAATCTCATCAGAAAGCAAAAGCTTAACGAATTCTCCACAGGCATTAACGTCCGCAGCCTGCTTTGATATAGCGACAGAATATATAGGCCTGAAATTCGGTCCGTGACCATCAAGTGAAGGAATTCCCAATATTGTCGGAGTCTTGATTAAACCTGTTCTGCAACTATAAAAAGAACCAATTCCATAGAAGTTTCCGTAACTTGCATAGTTATATGTCATGTCACTGATTATCTCAAAGGGTTGGCATTCTTCGGGAACATTATCCTTAACATAATCCGCAAGCTGAGCAAATTCAGATACTGACAGGTCAGCTTTGCCGTCTGCCAAGAACTTTTCTCTCATGTCGTTGAACAACATAGCAAAATATAACGCCTGACCGGACCGTATAAGATCTGTGCCATTACACGGCCCTTTGACGAAATTCGGGTACTCTTCAAAAGTAAATCCTATACCGGAACTTCCGGCAGCTTCCAAATCTGTATATATTCCATTGATGGAAAAGCTTACCGGCAGCTGGTATAGTGCGCCATTAGTTCTGGAACCTTCAATAATGTTACTGAAATACTGATCAGCACTTAACCCTTTTAAATAAGGACTCAAGTCGATAAGATAATCCGGATTATTAAGCTGGGTATACTTGCTCGTGTTGATGAGAATATCCGGACCCTCACCGTTCATCAAGTCCATTGCAAGATCATTACTGAGTTTGTTATCGAGCTCCATTTCGAGCTGCTTATACTCATCATCATTCATCCCAGCCGATCCATAGAAATTTGCTGAATCATTGTTATAGCGATCAACATATTTAATAAAGAATCCGGCATTTTCATTGTTGAATCTTTCAATCGCAGCTCCTAAAGTCTCATCCAGATAATCGGCATATAACTCCAACACCGTCTTTCCTGCATTAGGATTCTTTTCTGCCCTGGTAAGTTCTATGATCTGAAAACTGCTCGGCGCACTTTCATATATTGAAGAAGGATTTGTCTGTCCAATAAAAATAAGGGTATCTCCCGTGCAATCAGCCAGATCCAACCCGCTGATTATTCCGCAGTTAATGTTGCACCAACTGTAATCAAAAACATCTTCAACACTTTTAGAAGCGACATTAATCGTCGAATAGCCATTGTCATTACGGCAGTAAGCTATACCGTCCGAACCACAGAAGGTTTCCCCAAGCTTGTTTACATCAAGCCATTTATAATCTTTTTCTTTTGCCTGAGATAATTCACCGGTCACGAGGTTGAGTTCATAATATCTGTATCCATTATTCGCACTGACAATAACTAATGCTTTTGTATCATCGATTCTCAAAACCGCATCCGCATACAGTTGATTACCTAACTCTTTGAGTTCGACAGAATTCTTATTACCATCAGGCGATTTGATATTTATGTTGCTACTGCAGTTTGAATTGTCATCCCATATAATTTCAACTTCAATTACATATTCACCAACTTTATAAAAATCGGTTGTAGGTATAAATTCACGACTTTGAACAGGCCTGATGTCCAATACCTCTCCGGTTAACGGATCATAATCTCTTTCTTTTACACTGGTCTTAACAGTGATCCTGCCGTCAGTATACACAGCGTTGTCGATAAATTCATAAGACATCTTATCAGTGCTGAGGCTATTATTAAGATCAATCGTATTCACGACAGTTTTCGTGTTCTTATCCACTACAGATACAACGCCAAAGTTAAAACTGTTGTAATCAAAGTTATCATAATCGATCTCATCGTTCGGTGGCATCGCATATCTTCCACTCGAAAAGACAACATAGTATTTGTCATCTGCTCCTGCAAGTTCGTAACGAAGAAACTCTATGTTTTTATCAGGAGACGCGCCCGACTCACAATCCACAATATTGCTTGTAAACCAAGGATCATCTTCAGAAATTACAGTTTTCTTTTTCGAGTTCTTACTCTTTCCGCATGAAATAAGAGATAATGCCATAAACATTACCAACAACAAACTAGTAGTCTTTAGAAAAGCTCTTTTCATATTATTCAAACCATCATCGAAAATAGATATTAATTAATAACCCCACTACACTATAACTATAACACGCATATAGCAGAGATAAAAACTATACGATCTCAAACTTATAGAATCGAAAATTTCCTGAAAAGCAAAAAGTCCGCAAACGCAATGTTCACGGACTTTCTTTATGGAGCCATTTGTGGGACTCGAACCCACGACCTGCTGATTACAAATCAGCTGCTCTACCAACTGAGCTAAGATGGCATCCTTTAGCACGGAGAATTATAACCAATCTCTTATTCAAAGTCAAATAGTTTTTTCTATTTTTGAGAAATATTTATTTTCGAGCTCGAAAAGTCTGAAAATAGCGGTTATCTGTCCGTTAAAAACTTGCTCAGAACAGGTCTGCAATCGATGTAATGCCTGCTTTTGCAAGCAAGCTGATTACAAACATAATGATTCCTGCAATAACTACGCCTGCCATAACAGCCTTCGCACTCTTCTTCATTCCAAAGTCGAGCATTGAAGCAGCAAGTGTACCTGTCCATGCACCTGTACCGGGAATCGGGATTCCTACAAAAAGCATGAGCGCAATGAAAGCTCCACTCTTTTTCGAGTTGGCTGTAAGCTTCTTACCGGCCTTCTCGCCCTTCTGAAGGACCCACTTAAAAAATCCGCTTCCGAATTTCCATGTGCTTCCCCACAAAAGGATCTTTCTGCCGAACAGATAAATGAAAGGAACAGGAATAAGGTTGCCGATAACACATACAGCCAGTGTGATGTATTCATTAAGTCCGAATACAGTAACTCCAATCGGAACCGCACCACGAAGCTCAATGATAGGTACCATCGAAATGAAAAAGACTAGAATGTATTTAACTATTGTCGGCATAATATTCCTCCAAACCGAAATAATTTATCACACAAAGTTCTCAAAACAAAATCAAGGAATTAAATGACTTTATCCTTATTGAGAAATGACCTGATCTCATCTCTCATATGATACATCTTCTGGACACTGTTCTCCAAAAAATAGTAGTGCATTACATAACCGATTGTCAGTCCGAAAAAGATAGCTACGAGTAAAATTCCTGCAAAAAGAAATTCGACGGGGAGCACAAACAGACAGAAAATCTCAAACAAAAGCCATGTGGCAAAAGCAAGAGTTACAAGAAGGTGTATATGTCTTTCGTGCTGGAAATACTCTATCTTCTTCTCGAATTCATTAAGAACTTCGAGAGTCTTCTCGCAAGGCGCATCCTTCATCTCACCATCAATATACTTCTGAACGGCTGTCATTACTTCCAAAACATATTTCTTCATAAGCCGAACCTCCGATTGATGTAATTTACTACCTGTCTTTTATTTTTGGTCCATTCAGGTGCAATCAGTATCTTCTTAGGGCCATCGCCTGTAAACCTGTGAACTACTGCATTATCAGGCAAAAGTGCGATTGCCTCTTCAACAATATCAAAATACTCTTCCATACCAAGTATCTCAACCTGCTTATCGCGGTAAAGCTTTTCTAACGGAGTATTCTCGAGCACATAAAGGCATGTGAATTTATAACCATCGCTTCCACTCTCAACGCTAAGCCTTACAGTGTCCATCATCATATCAACATTCTCACCGGGAAGTCCGAAAATAATGTGAGTAATGACATTTGCACCAATGGATTTCAGAGCCTTCACAGCATCAACATACTCGCTTGTCTTGTAGCAGCGGTTTATAAATTCGGCAGTTGCATCACTTGAAGTCTGAAGACCAAGTTCAATAAACAAAGGCATTCTCTTTGCCTGCTTTTCGAGAACATTCAATATCTCACTACCAAGGCAGTCCGGCCTTGTTGCTATGGACACGGCCTCAATCCCTTCACATAAGGATGCTTCTTCGAGCGCCTTTTCGAGATATTCCGGGCTGCAATATGTATTGGTAAAACTCTGAAAATATGCAATGTATCCGGCATCGACGCCCGCCTTATCCTTCACCTGATCAATTGCTTTGTTGACCTGCTCTTTTATCGAATTACCTGAACATGAGAACTCTCCGGAACCACCTTCAGAACAGAAAATGCATCCGCCGACGCCCTTGCTGCCGTCCCTGTTAGGACACGTTACATCAAGGGTTATCGATGCTTTATACATCTTATGTCCAAATACTTTCCTAAAGTATTGGTTAGCAGTAATCATTCAAAATCATCCTCCGGATGGAATGGATCAGGAGCTATGCCGGCTGCTTTGGAATGCTTTGAAGCGATTTCTGCTTCTGCCGCACTTTTAATAACGCTGGCACCATAGCGTCTGTTGATTTCATCTATGGCTTTATTGAGTTTCTCATCTCTTGCGCTCTTTTTTGTCTCCGAAAAAAGCGACAACTGCTCTCCACTGTCAGACCTGATAAGCTTGGTGCATCTGACTCCGATACTTCTTACGCCTTTGTTCCAATCATAAGAAGCAACGAAAAGATCCCTTGCGGCTTTATAAATATCCTTAGCGTCGTCAGTTGCTCTATATAGTATCCCCTGCTTCTCATAAATGCCAAGGTCTCTGTCTCTTACAGTAATCTGAACAACAGTACCTTTAAGCTCGTGCTTGCGAAGTCGTTCAGCAACGCTTTCCGAAAGCATGTGGAGGGTTCTTTCTATCTGCCTTTCAGAAGTCATATCCTCAGCTGTAGTAGTCGAATTCCCGATTGACTTCGGAATCCTTTTATAACCTGATACGCTTACCGGAGAATCATCAAGGCCATTGGCATATTCCCAAAGCATCGTGCCTGCTTTGCCAAGATAACGATTAATGAATTCAGCGTCGGTCTTAGCAAGATCGCCTATCGTTTTGACATTAATCTTAGAGAGCTTTTCAGCTGTGTGCCTTCCTACGAAGAGGAGATCTGCTACAGGCAAAGGCCATATCTTTTCCTTCCAATCAGAATCCGTAAAAACGGTCGTAGCATCCGGCTTTTTATAGTCACTTCCCAGCTTTGCAAATACTTTATTAAAGCTTATTCCGACAGAGCATGTAAGCTTAAATTCCGCCTTAACTCTGTCCCTTATCTCCAATGCAATTTCCTCGGCTTCGGAATAATCAGAGCATATTCCCGTCATATCAAGCCAGCACTCATCAAGACCGAAAGGCTCAACTCTGTCAGTATATTCAGAATACATCTCGCGAAGCTTCTTGGAATAGAATTCATACTTCTCATGATGCGCACCGACAATGACCAGATCAGGACACTTGGCCTTCGCCTGCCATATAGCTTCAGCTGTCTTGATCCCATACTTTTTTGCGACTTCATTCTTGGCCAGGATGATACCATGCCTGACTTCAGCATCACCTGCTACAGCCATAGGCACGTCTTTAAGCTCCGGTCTTGAGATCATCTCGACCGATGCAAAATAACAATTCTGGTCAATGTGGAATACAATTCGTTTCATATTTATTAATGATACCACAAAAACAGAACATATTTTCTATGATTTTAAAAACCGCCATTTTTATATGGTTAGATTTATTTGATTTTTGTGTTATATATTTCTTATATTTTTTGAAGATTTTTTGTTATTTCACTATACTAATCAAGTTTTTCGTGATGTATACTATTTAGGTTATAAAATATGTAAAACATTACATATACAAATATGGTATTTGGCTAATAGGAAACTTGCCTGTTACCGAAGGAGGTATTACACCAATGAACAAAAATAAGGTGTTTCTTGTAGATGACGATAGTGACATTCTTGACCTTAATCGTGATTTCCTTGAAAGCGAAGGATACGAAGTTGTCACCGCTACTACCTGCGCTGAAGCAATTGAAAGAATCAGATTACACAGTTTCTCTTGCATCGTTTTGGATGTAATGCTTCCCGATGGAAGCGCTTTCGATCTTGCTCCCAAGATTAAAGAATATACAGATTGTCCCATCATCTTCCTTACGGCAAAGGATCAGCAGGAAGATGTCATCACAGGATTTAAGATTGGTGCCGACGACTACATCACCAAGCCTTACTCCCTGCCTGAACTCAGTCTCAGAATTAATGTTCATATTAAGCGCAGCATGAAGAATGAGGGTTTCCTCGTTGAATATCCTCCGCTTAGAATTAATATCAAGACGCGTGAAGTTACTCTCAAAGAGACGCCTTTGCACCTCACCAACCGTGAGTTCGACATTCTTTGCCTTCTCGCTGAGACACCGAATGTAATCATTCCTTTCTCAAGAATATATGCACATGTATGGGGCGATGAAACCGCATGTGATAATCATCTCGTAATGGTAAATATTTCTTATCTCAGAAAGAAGATGGAAAAGATTGCTCCGGAAATTACATTTGTTAAGACCGAGTGGGGTATCGGATATTCCTTCTCATATCCGCCGGTTAAGAACAGCATGACGACGCAGTTCTGATTTATAATTTTTGCAACAATTGAATGCGGGACTCATCAAGGTCCCGCTTCATCTTTTTCGGTAAGCAATAAACCATGGCACAATACAAGCACAGCAGATTAGCAAATTTTAAATTCTTCGGCTCTGACTTTCATAACCGTTCATTTGTTGGAACCTTGGTTACTTTCATCGTCGCGCTTTTGGCGGTGATTACGTTTGCCGGAATCATAAGTTTCAGTGGTTCTTTCATGACCGTCACAGCTCCAACGATCGATCACGAGAAAAGCACGCTCACATTAAGCGATACGATGGCTTTGAACGGCCCTTTCATCAGCCAGATTTCAGAAGGTTGGACTTTTATCCCGAACATCACTCCTGACATGGTAAAAACCGAACTGGATGATGCAGTTAAATCCAGCACCGAAGAATGGCCTTCTTCAGTTTTGATAAAAGACAGGCCCTATGCAACTTCTGTCAAAATCAGCAACTCATGGTATGGATGGGACGACTACGCTAATACCGCAGATTGGCACAATTTGCCCCTTCCTATACAGAAGCAGGAATTCATTGTAGAAACTCATGAATGTTATTGCGCAGCCTACGTAGCACATTTAGAGTGCCCGAAAGACATAGATTCTCTGTCACTTGTATTCCGCAAATTTAATGGTAATACATGGATTTTTTGCAATGGTAAGTATTTAACTCAAATCGGCTCGAGTGCACCCGTCATAAATCTCAAAGCACTAATTGATTACTGTACACTTTTTCCTGAAGACGGCAAAATTGACTTAGTTATTGTATTTGCCTGTTCTTCAAAGATTACAAATCCCGGACTTCTTTCTGAACCGGTCTTAGAAACCAGAACGGCAAATGATATACGAATATTAATATCATCTGCACACATTTCAATCGTTATCGTTCTCTTTATTACTGCTTTTGCAGGTTCTTGCAACATCCTCTTCAATTCAACCAGAAACCACGCACTTATCCTGGCTTTCTTTGGGTGTTTCATGTCTATTCTTTTTTATTATCTCGACGATTGCAGATTTATATCTATCGATAGTCACTCTAGATCGATACTGCGTTTCTTCCTTTTGCTTCTTTCTTCATCAGCATTATTCCTGATTAACTCGCAGTTTTTCCGCAATTCCAAAGTTCAAAGCAAATATCCGCTTCTCAAAAATGCGCATTACATTGTCTTTGCAGCAGCACTTATACTATTTACGGTATATATTGTCTGCGACATTGCATTCGGTTTCCTATTCCCGGAATTCACAGCAATATTGTTCGCACTGCTGATTGCAGCGATCTCGATTGTTTTCAATCTTTTCTTCTATAACAAAGAAATACAAATACGACTCTTGTGGTCACTACTTGTAAATCTGATGCTTCTGATGGTTTATCTGGCTATTCATATGGGAGGAACATTTGTATATACAGTTCCGACTTATAGCAATATCTTTGTCTTCTTTACATTCATCGGCGAGCTCACACTTGTAGCAACATTCCTCAAGCAGCAAAGAGAGCTCAAAAGGAATGCTGCTATCTTAAAGCGTCAGGTCAGGGAGAAGACCGTATTTATCTCAGAAATCAACCGCGACCTGGTACTCACAAACAAGAAACTTGTCGAAGGTGAAGCGGCACGTAAAAATGTCTTAAGCAACGTATCTCACGACTTAAGAACCCCTATTACAGCTATCAGAGGTTATGCCGAACTGATGCTGAACGCCCAGGATAGTTTCACGCTCGAACAGCGCAACACATACCTGAACAACATCATCAGAAGATCTGAACAGATGGAACGAATCGTTGCTGATATCATGGAGCTAACCAGAATGGAATCAAGCGACGCAGATTTCAGATACACTTCCATTTCGATAGCAGAAATGCTCGATGAAATCGTAGTTATGTATTCAATGGATCTGGAAGACACCGAAAAGCATCTCTCGTTAAATCTTCCTTCAAAAGATCCGCTTATTGTCAAAGCTGATCCCGCAAAGATTTCACGTGTGTTCGAGAACCTTATTTCGAATGCAATTAATTACACCAATCCACAGGCGGAGATTACCGTAAGAGCCTGGAAGGAAGGCGAACATCTAAGCGTGGAAAATCAGAAAGTTCATATAGAAGTATCGGACAATGGCATTGGTATTCCCGAACAAGATATTCCAAGAATATTTGACCGCTTTTACAGAGCGCATAACTCAGGCGTTAACATCAAAGGTACCGGCTTGGGACTTTCAATTGTAAAACTCATCTGCGATAAGCACGATGCCACAATAAATGTACGAAGCAAGCTTGGCGAGGGCACAACATTTGAGATCATCATGCCTGCCACTTACTGATCAGTTTTCTTCATAGAAAGTAAAAAGGGCAATCTCGATTGAGATTGCCCTCTTTGATTCAATAACTAATACTATTAGCCCTTAGCCTGGAAGTAGTTGTTGATCTCTTCAACAAGAGAATCGCAATCCATTCCGTGAACCATGCAAGCTTCTTCGATTGTCTCACCAGAAGCAAGAGCGCAGCCAAGGCAGTGAAGTCCAGAAGCCATAAGGATAGGAGCAACGCCCTCATCAGCCATAACTACATCACCGATAATTGTATCTTTTGAAACGATCATTTTATTTCCTCCATTTGTTTGTAATTACTTTTTCAACAAATGAATAATACACTATCATCCCGGATAAATCTTGCGAAAACACAAAATTAATGTCAATTTGCCGCCGCTTTGCCTCAACGAAAATGTTTCGCAAAATGCAATTTTGACGCTGAATCCCATAAGGCATAAAGATTCTCACTTGAAAACTATTGACATGGTTTTTCTCAGATTTAATAATAAAAATACTTAAAAAATAAGCCTTTCGGCGGCTAACACAGGAGGAACCCACATGAACAAGTCACAGCTTATCGACAAGATTGCAAAAGATGCAAACCTCAGCAAGAAGGATGCAGAAGCAGCTCTCAAGGCTACTCTCGGTGCTATTGAAGGTGCTCTCATAGAGAATGACAAAGTCGTTCTTGTTGGATTCGGTACTTTCAAGACAAAGAAGCTCGCTGCCAGAAAGGGACGCAATCCTTCCACTGGTGACAGTATTAAGATTGCAGCATCTACTATTCCTTCTTTCAAACCCGGAAAGACTCTCAAGGAAAAGGTAAATGCAAAGAAGAGCAAGAAAAAGAAGTAATTTTTAAATAAACTGATTCTTACGGGGTTGTCTCTTATCGAGGCAACCCTTTTCAATTACATCGTTTCTCTTAATCCTATTCGTCTTTCAATCCTGGTGCACATACAGGTTATGGCTTCCCTGCTCCTCATGTTTTTCAAATTGCTTTTTGCAATAGCGTATCTGACATCTCTGGCAGACTGCTCGTAGGAAAGCCCCATTGATCTCCCGGTCTCAACATATAAGGCCTTCATGGTATAAGGAAGCGGGATACGCCTTGCATAAGATTCAAAAATAGACTTGTACACTATTACCGTGCCAATCAGCGACATATCAAATCCATACTCTCTGAGAACTGATTTAACACACATCTCCAGAAAAGAATCATCCTTATACTGATCCTCCTTCGAGGAGCTAATAGATGTCACTTTACCGGCTGCTGAGCTCTTGTTGTATCGTCCATCAACTATATAGTGAAGAATGCCTCTGTCATCTTCTACGCTGATTACGCCACTCTCCCTAAGCAAAGCATTAATATTCTCCAAAAGGCTTAAATCGCTGCACACAACAGACATCTCGACAGCATTACCATTGATCATTCGGTTCTCCATAAGTCGTTCACCTCCGTATTGATTAATGCAAGTGTACGACCCTGATCACGCTTTGTGTTTGCAAGTTAAGGCAAATTGAATTTTCGGGGTTCTATATGAGACTTTCCGGCGAAAATTGAGACAGATATCAACCGTATTCAGATTATTCATCGAATGCAGTCGGGCATTATAAACAAGAAAAGAGAAAGATTAATTCTCTTTTGAAGAACCGGTATCGCCTTCGGACTCGGATTCGGTAACGCTCTTTATCTCAACAGTAAATGATGAATACGGTGTGTGCTTAACTCTTACAACGTCACCTTCGGCAAGCTTATTATGCAATGGATTCAGATAGTATGATTTACCATCAATTAGAAAGTAATTCTTGAGGTAACTTATCTTCTCGACGCTGCCTGTAGTGTAATAGTAATTATTGTTGATAATGCTGCTTACATCCATCAATCTTGGAGCAGTGTAATTGATTAAATGGAGGAGAGCCGCAAGCGCGAATACAATAGGGAAAAAGTAATTGATTACATGCTTGGTCTTCTTCCTCTTGTTGTGATCTGCAGAAATGCAGGCGAAAAGGACGATTATTCCGGTAACAACCAAATGCATCGCAAGATTTACTATAAAGTAACGCATTCTCTGTCCTTACTCCTCGTATTCTTCTCCCGGTATGACTGCCAGGAAATCAGCACTGATATCGTACTCATCGTAAGGGATATCAGAACAAAGCTGGAACTCATAACAGATTCCCAAAAGATATGGTCCTACGCCATTGATGCTTCCGATGAAACGGTCATAGAAACCGCCACCGGCACCAAGTCTTGTACCTTCCTCATTATATGCAAGCGCCGGCAACACTACAACATCAATGTCTTTAGGGTCGACCGCAGGCTTTTCCGGAAGCGGCTCCTGAATCTTCAATGAAGAAATCGAAAATTCCTTATCTGAAAGGCTTTCGCAATCAGCGAAAACCATCTTATCGCCTTCTATTCTGGGGAAGCAGCATTTAATACCACGCTCTATGAGAGCTTCAGCCAGTCCATCGACAGGTACCTCACCGTCAATTGCCCTGTAGAGCGCGACTCTTTTTGCACTACTGAACCTGGTCTGAAGTTCTTCGTCATCTATCGAAAAGATAAAGTCAGGAAGATTCTTATTTATTTCGCGAAGGGCATTAGAAGAAATCTCTCTTCTTCTCCTTCTTATTTCTTTTCTAATCTTTGCTTTTTCTTCAGTAATATTCATTTGAATCATCCTTTGGATATCATTTCTTTAAGTTCTTCTATACCGATTATCGGAACCCCAAGTTCTCTGGCCTTTCTCTCTTTGGATCCGGCATCAGCACCCATGAGAAGATAAGAAGTCTTCTTGGATACGGAAGATACAGGTTTTCCTCCATTGCTCTCAATGAGTTTTTCAGCATCGCTCCTGGACATGCCTTCAAGCGTACCGGTAATGCAGAATGTAAGTCCGGCCAAAGAAGTGCCGGCAACTTCGCTTTCAGCCTTTGCGAAATTAAGTCCGAGAGTCTTAAGGCGCTCTAAAAGCGTCTTGTTGCCTTCGTCCTTGAAGAAATCCATGATACCTTCAGAAGATATATCACCGATATCCTGAACAGCAAGAAGCGTGTCCTTGTCCGCTTCAGCTATGGCATCGATAGAACCGAAAGTTCTTATTAATTCTTTAGCAGTTGCTTTTCCGACGCCTGGAATTCCAAGTCCTGCAAGAACCTTGTCAGCAGGTGTAGCAAGCTTTGCTTCCTCAATGGCACTTAATAACTTGTCCGTGTTCTTTTCGAGACCTAAAAGCTTATTTGCAATCAACTGGTCACGGTTGTTTTTAAGCTCGAAAATATCAGCTATATCCTTGATATAACCTTCTTCTGTGAGCTTCCTGATATACTCTGCTCCGAAGCCCTTTATATCCATGCAGTCACGAGATACAAAGTTAACGATGCGGTTAACGATCGTTCCGGGACACATGAGATTTACGCACTTAAGATCTACGCCACCCTCATCTCTTGAAAGCTTGTGGCCACAGATCGGACAGTTGTCAGGCATCTTATAAGGCTTCCAGTCAGAAGGTCTCTTAGCTTTATTAACATCTTTTACTTTAGGAATAATCTCTCCGGATTTGTATACGAGAATTGTATCGCCTATTCCAAGTCCCAACTGGTCTATAAAATCCTGGTTGTGGAGCGTTGCTCGCGAAACAGAGGTTCCACAAAGACTGATAGGTTCAAAGACAGCTACAGGTGTAACTCTGCCTGTTCTTCCTGTGTTAACTTCAACATCAAGGAGTCTGGTCTCCTTAACCTCCGGCGGATACTTATAAGCTATAGCCCATCTCGGGAATTTGATTGTATTGCCGAGCTGATTTCTTGCAGAAAGATTATTAAGCTTAACTACAGCACCATCGATATCGTATTCAAGGTCACCCCTGATCTCACCGATCTTAGTAATTGCATCCCATACTTCATCAGCAGTCTTGCACTTAAAGCACTGTTCAATTACCTTCACGCCATTGCGCTTCAGGTATTCATAACCCTCCAGGTGCGTCTGGAAGGTGACGCCACGTGTCTCCTGGACATTAAAAATGAAAAGAGAAAGTCCTCTTTCCTTAGTTATTCTGGTATCGATCTGCCTTAACGTACCGGCAGCACAATTTCTGGGATTTGCGAATGTCTTCTTTCCCTCTTCTTCAGCCTTTGCATTTACACTTTCAAAGGCCTTTCTTGTCATGTAGACTTCGCCTCTGATCTCAATATAAGGAACGGGCTCTTTGAGTTGTCTTACGACATCAGGAATCTGCTTGGCATTCATGGTGACATCTTCACCTTCAGTGATTCCGTCGCCTCTTGTAACAGCAAGCTTGAGCTCACCTTCTTCATAGCGGAGAGCCATCGACAAACCGTCAATCTTTGTCTCGACCAGGAATTCTGCCTCATCGCCGAACTCTTCTCTCATGGAGTTTACGAATTCGTAGACGTCTTCCTTTTCGAAAACATCCTGAAGGCTTAACATCGGAACATTATGTTTTACAAGGATTCCCTTCTCAGCCTTCCAGCCGACTCTCTTGGACGGAGATTCAGGAACAATCCAGTCAGGGTGTGCCTTCTCAATCTCCTTGAGACGGTTGTTCATGGAATCATATTCATAATCTGATATCTCAGGTTCGTCCTTGGAATAATAGAGTTCAGCAAAATGATTCAGCTTTTTGACGAGCTCTAAGTATTCGTTACGTTCCTGCTCTTCACTGTTCAGAGCCGAAAAAATATCAAGCTGTTCCATTTCATTTCCTCCTGCCGATAGTAGCAAGATAGATTATCGGTAAAACGGCAAAAGCGGTAAGGAATAATCCCCAAACCACTTCCGGAATTCCGGCGACACCTGCAAAGCTTTGAGTAATATTCAGATCGTTATATCTGGTGATATAGAGAAGCTTGCCAAGTACACCATTAAGTTTTGACAAAGGGACAAAAAGCAAAGAATTGACCAATGCTATAGTAGTCGAATAAGTATATGTGTCGTTAAACCACTTAAGACCATCTTCGAACTTGAAGATATAAAAGGCCAGTCCTACTGCTGCGGGAATAGCAAGGCAGATAGCATCGCCAATGCCTACGGAACGGTTGATTATGCTCCTGATTACCAACATGGCAATGAATACCGTTGATATAACGCACGGCATAAAGATGCCTACCCTGGTCGATTCAAACTTCTGAAGCAGGATAATCACCGATACTATTACTACATACGTAATAAGTGACAAAGCTATTCCGTTAGCTCCAATGCCGCTTCCTGCATACTGAACAACAGTGGCAATAAAACGCACAAAAATATGGAAGGGCTCTGTAATCAGAGTCCCCCATAAAAACAGCATTATTATCGAAATAATACCAGCTCGTTCTTCGCTTCTCATATCAAAACGTGACGCACTTGAAAGCGCCAATCAATACTTAATTAAAGACGAAATATTACTCGTCGAGAGAAGTGAAGTCGCCGTCCTCAAGATAAGCCTTGAGAGTGTTGTATTCTTCGAAATCAAGAGAAATACCCTTACCGACCTTCTCATGGTTCGGGCCCCAATCACGAATGTCGAGCTTCGGCTTACCGTTATTCCACTTAACAATATTAAGCTCACGCTGCCAACCGGACTTATTCTCCTTGAGAATTCCGATCTGCTGGACGATCTCGTATGTGATTTCTGTCTTAGGCATCCTACATTCCTCCTATGAAAATCAAAATTGATTGTTTGAATTATAACACACGTTCGGCGTCTGCATATTATATAATTAAGAAAAAAGAGAAAGGACTTTAAAATGGATAAGATATTAGTGGTTGCATTAATACTTTCAGCGATAATTCTGCTTGGTATCCTCTGGTGCCTGACAGAACCATTCATCCTCATCAAAGATAGAACAACATTAAAAAAGTCCTCTCTTACAAGTGAAGCTATAAGCGAGAAGACAATCAGAAAACTTCCACGCACCACCAAGAACAATTCAGAAGATCCTGATTTCAGATTCTTTTTCTTCTCGGACATTCATACAGAATGGTGTCCTGCTAACGCCAAGCGCCTCTGTAACGCAATCAGAGACGCTCAGAAGCGTTCTCAGATCGATGCCGTCTTATTTGGTGGTGACATTGTCACATATCCCCAGAACGCCGAGAAGGGCTATAAATACCTTTCTATAGTAAGCAGTTTCTGTAAGGAAAATGGTATTCCCTTCTATGGGATTTCAGGTAACCACGATCTCGAGCTTAAAAATGCCCCTGAAAAATCAGGATTCGTAAGTCTTGATCTTACTTCAACAAATGTAACCTCTAAAGACAAGAAGCATACCATTTGTATAACAGGCGTTCCTGATTCCGGTAAGCTTAACCGCATCTGGCAGAAAAAGCTTTCTTGCAGCAATGAGCATCCGGTATTGCTTCTGGCACATAATCCTGATTCACTTTTGCACATTGATGCTGATTCGAGACCTGACTTCATGCTTTCAGGACATTTGCATGGTGGTCAGATGAAGCTTCCTTTTCGCTTCGAGTTTAACGTATTAAGGACAACCGACACATTCCCAAAGATGAATGTAATCGAAGGCCACTTCAACATCACCGGAACAGAAGTATTCATTTCAAGGGGTGTTGGATGCGGTATTCTTCCTTTTAGATTTATATCTTTTCCTGAAGCTACAATAGTCGAGATAAAACTCTGATCAATATTCCTGCTTGCCGTGTCGCCAATTGATCGCTCTGGTACGAAATATTCACAGAAAACGTCAATTTCGTGAATAAATCGTGCACTTTGGGCTGATATTCACGCTACGTTCACGGAAATCGCAATTTTCGTGAATCCTACGTGAATGAGTTGCCCGCTCCTCAGATTCCGTAAAAAGCAAAAAAGAGGCTGCCTCAAATGAGACAGCCTCTATAATCAATTTCTTAAAGCCAGTTATTAGCCGAGCTCTGCGAAGTACTTGATTGTTCTTACCATCTGAGATGTGTAAGAATTCTCGTTGTCGTACCAAGATACAACCTGTACAAGAGAGTTACCATCATCCATCTTGGAAACCATTGTCTGGTTAGCATCGAAGAGGGAACCATATCTCATACCAACGATATCAGCAGAAACGAGCTTCTCTTCTGTGTAGCCGAAAGACTCTGTAACAGCAGCCTTCATAGCAGCGTTGATACCATCAACTGTAGCCTCACCCTTAACAACAGCGTGAAGGATTGTTGTAGAACCAGTTGTTGTAGGAACTCTCTGAGCAGCACCGATAAGCTTACCGTTAAGCTCAGGAATTACAAGACCGATAGCCTTAGCAGCACCTGTTGAGTTAGGTACGATGTTAGCAGCACCAGCTCTTGCTCTCTGAAGGTCACCCTTTCTCTGAGGGCCGTCAAGGATCATCTGATCACCTGTGTAAGCGTGAACTGTTGTCATGATACCGCTCTGGATTGCAGCGTAGTCATTAAGAGCCTTTGTCATAGGAGCAAGGCAGTTTGTTGTGCAAGAAGCAGCAGAAATGATCTTGTCATCAGGTGTCAATGTTGTGTGGTTAACGTTGAATACGATTGTAGGAAGATCCTTACCTGCAGGAGCAGAAATAACAACCTTCTTAGCACCAGCATTGATGTGAGCCTGAGCCTTATCCTTAGATGTATAGAAACCTGTGCACTCGAGAACTACGTCTACACCGAGCTCACCCCAAGGGCAATTGTTAGCATCAGCTTCCTTGTAGATCTTAAGTGTCTTACCGTCTACTGTGATTGTGTTAGCTTCGTCATCAGCAGAAACTGTGTGCTTATTCTCACCGAATACACCACAGTATCCACCCTGTGCTGTGTCATACTTGAGAAGGTGAGCGAGCATGGAAGGCTTTGTAAGATCGTTGATAGCAACTACTTCATAACCCTCAGCGCCGAACATCTGTCTGAAAGCAAGACGACCGATACGACCGAAACCGTTAATCGCAACTTTTACTGCCATATTGAATTCCTCCTAAATTCCCTGAACGGGATTATTAAACTAAATAGTGCTCTTTGGCTTGCACCTTAAGAATTTTACTCTACCAATGAATTGTTTTCCACAGAAATTTTGTCATTAGATTGTAAATTTTAATAAAAAAGGTTGTTATTGCCACCTTTTTCCCTCAAACGATTTTTGCTTCATTGTTTGCGTGATATAATTTTCGCAATATTTAAGGAGCGAAAAGCATGTCCAAGAGTCTCACTGTTAAGAATAAACTACCCGGTTTATTTAAATATTTTCTGCTTTTATTCCCTTTTGTGATTGCCTTATTCCAGTGGCATTCACTTGATAACGACTTTTATTTCCTGTATCCGACCGGCGAATACATCTTAAATAACGGATTTCCCCATACGGATATCCTTTCGATGCACACCGGCATGAACATAGTCGTTCAGCAGTGGCTCTCATCCGTCATTTTCTATCTTGTATACTCCAAGCTCGGCAAAATCGGCCTTTTTGCTCTTATCTATCTGGTTTATGCAGGCATCTGCTACTTTACCTATCGCCTGAATATCCTTATTACAAAAAATGAACTTGTTTCACTGGTGCTTGCTGCCATCAGCAATATCCTCATCTACAAGCCGTTTATTGTAACAAGACCCCAGACATTTACTTTCCTTGTTTTATTGATTGAGATCTACATTCTCGAAAAGTACGTCCAGACCAAAAAGATCTCATATCTTATAGGAATTCCCGTTCTTTCACTGTTGCTCATTAATCTTCACGCTTCAATGTGGCCCATGATGTTCGTATTCATGCTGCCCTTCATAGCAGGCGCCATACCGGTAAAGATCAAGAATGTCATTGAATTAAAGGCAGAAGGCAACATTCTCCACCTTTTGGGAGCACTGGCAATCGGTGCTGCAATGGGCTTTATCAATCCCTATGGTATGAGCAATGTATTCTATCTTTTGTCCTCTTACGGCGATAACCAGTTAGCTGATACCATTTTAGAGATGCTTCCGTCCGATATTGGCTCTACAAGCGGAAAGATCCTTTTCGGAGTAATTATCCTGATGGGACTTATCGGTTTCTTTTATAAGAAGAGTTCAATCACCGTCAGACATCTGTGCCTTTTGCTCGGAACACTCCTTCTCGCGTTGTTACACCGCAAAGGCGTTCTCTATTTCTATATTTACGGAATCTCTGCCTTCTCCTGCGCACTGAAAGATCTGGAGATTGAAATTCCTTCCAAGATCAGGAGCAAGATAACAGGCCGCGTTCAGGCTTTGCTTTTCGTAATGCTTGTTATTTTTACAGTAGGACTTTGTGGCATTAATCTTAAGAAATCAATCGACTTCATGCCCGCAAGCATGGCTCATTACGATCGTCTTGATGAAGTCTCCGAAATCCTCAATAAGAGTTCTGAACCCGTTGTGCTTTATACAAATTTCGGCGATGGCCAGTATATGGAATACAAAGGATTCCGTCCGTATATTGATGGCAGAGCAGAACTTTTCCTGCAGCAGAATAACGGCGAATTCGATTACTATGGTGAATACTACCAGTTAAGAACTGCTCATATGTACTATAGAGATTTCACTGATAAGTATCAGTTCAATTATCTCCTGGTAAACGGCAGTTCCGACAGATATCTTCTGATGTCACTTCTCTACGATGAGGATTTTGAACTGGCATATGAAAAAGGCGAAGTTTATCTTTTCGCAAGGAAATAATAACTTCGCCATTTGATTTACATTTGAGCAACTACTCTTTTTATCGGGATACCCTGATCAGCAAATTTCTGTTCAAATTCAGTGCGGATATTCTGTTCATTCCATTCACTGTTGTGAAGGTCTCTTGTGACATCTGTCAGAGCAAAACCCATTTCCTCAAATTCAACTAACGAGAAATCGAAAAGATCATCGTTATCAGTCTTGAATTCGATAGCACCGCCCTGCTTCATCATGACCTTGTACTTGGCAAGGAAATCACGATAAGTAAGACGTCTCTTGGGCTTGTTCTGTCTGGTCCAGGGATCAGAGAAATTGAGGAACATTCTGTCAATTTCATTTTCCTCAAAATAATTCTCGATAATTCCGGCATCGCCTCTGATGAAGAACAGATTAGGAATCTCAAGTTCGTGAGCCTTTTCAATTGCTGCAAGAGTTACCGAAGCATCTCTTTCCATAGCAATATAAAGAACTTCCGGATGTCTTAAAGCCATCTCAGTGCAGAACTTTCCTTTTCCACATCCAATCTCAAGCCAGACCGGTACATCTTTATCGAAGCCGCAAGCTTCCCTCCACTTGCCGCGATTAAGCATAGGCGCATCAAACCAGCGCTCATGGCACTTGTCCATACGCTGAGGGATATTGCGCTTTGTTCTCATTCTAGCCATGGATCAGATCATCTTCTCCGTCATCTTTGTGCCGCCGATTACATGGAAGTGAACATGCATAACTGTCTGTCCGGCATCTTCACCACAGTTATTAATCGTTCTGAAGGCACCACTAACGCCCTTGATCTTGGCAACTTCAGCAATAGCCTTTGTAATCTCTTCTGAATAAACTGCACCCTCAGGATCAGATGCAAGTTCATTGATATCAGCGAAATGCTTTTTAGGAACTACAAGGGCATGGACCGGAGCTACCGGATTAATGTCATTGAAGCAGTATACATAGTCGTTCTCATATACTTTGCTTGACGGAATCTTGCCGGCAATAATATCACAAAAAATGCACATAGCTATTCTCCTTTAAGCATTAACCTGGGAAGCAATTACTTCCTCAGCCTTTGCCAATGCATCAGCAAGCTTGGATACATCCTTACCACCGGCCTGAGCCATATCAGGACGTCCGCCGCCGCCGCCACCTGCAACCTTTGCAGCTTCCTTGATGATGTTGCCGCAGTGAGCACCCTTATCGTTTGCAGACTTAGTAGCCATTGCTGTGAAAAGGAGCTTGTCGCCACTGTTAGCAGCGAGGAATACTACGCCGCAATCAAGCTTGTCACGGATCTTGTCTGCTGTATCTCTCAATGCAGCAGCATCAGCTGCTTCGCAGGAAGCAACAACAACCTTAACGCCGCCGATGTCCTTTGCAGATGAGACAGCACTGTCAGCAAATGATCCAGCCTTTGCCTTCTGAATCTCAGAGATCTCCTTTTCGAGAGACTTAACTTCTGCATGGAGAGCATCAATCTTCTCAACAAGCTTATCCTTAGGCGACTTAAGAGCAGCAGCTGCTTCATCAACAAGAGCTCTGTCAGCCTTATTCATCTCATAGCATCTAAGACCTGTAACAGCTTCGATTCTTCTGATGCCTGCTGCAACGCCTGCTTCAGATACAATTCTGAACTGACCGATCTGTGCACTGTTTGTAAGGTGTGTACCACCGCAGAACTCAAGATCGAAAGGAGCATCAAAGCCACCTACAGCAACTACTCTGACTACTTCGCCATACTTTTCGCCGAAGATAGCAGTTGCGCCGAGCTTCTTTGCGTCTTCAATACCAAGAACACGTGTCTCAACAGGAAGAGCCTGGAGAATAACGTCATTTACCATTTCCTCAACCTTGGCAATCTCATCAGCAGTCATTGCCTGCGAGTTGTTAAAGTCGAATCTGAGTCTGTCACTTGCGACATATGAACCAGCCTGCTCAACATGATCTCCAAGAACCTTCTGGAGAGCAGAGAGAAGGACGTGAGTTGCAGTGTGGTTTCTTGCAATTGACAATCTGTTTTTCTTATCAACTGCAACGCAAACTGTATCGCCTGTCTTTACAGAACCACTTACTACCTTGAGTGTGTGGAGATACTTGCCTGCTGCATCCTTATCAACAGAAATAACTTCTGCTTCAAAGCCTGCTGCAGTAATCTTACCTTCATCGTGAACCTGACCACCCATTGTTGCGTAAAGGACAGTCTTATCGAGGATTGCGATGATGTCATCACCCTCAGAAGCGCTGTCAGCAACATTGAGAGCACCATCTTCATCAGACTTAAGGATGTAAACGATCTTTGCTTCGCACTCGAGGTTATCGTAACCGTCGAAAACAGTTGCATTGGAATCCTTGGCAACTGCCTCAGGAATCTCATTAACGGAAAGAGCGAGGTCAGCCTTAGCCTTTGTAGCAGCTCTTGCAGTCTCCTTCTGCTTTTCCATAGCTGCCTTGAAGCCTGCCTCATCAACAGTAAGGCCTTCTTCAGAAGCCATTTCTACAGTAAGTTCATAAGGGAATCCGAATGTATCGTAGAGATAGAATGCGGAATCACCGTCAATCTCCTTGGAACCGGCCTTGTTCTTGTCATCGAGGATCTTCTTGAATTCCTTGATACCATTTTCGAGAGTGCTCTCAAATCTCGCGATTTCCTTGTCGAGCTCATTAAGGATGAACTCACGGTTCTTTGCAAGAAGCGGATAGCTGTCATCGTAAACATTATCAATATAGATCTTAGCAAGATTGAGGATATTCTCTGTAGAAAGTCCGAGTGTTCTTGCATGTCTTACAGCACGTCTGATGAGTCGTCTTAATACGTAACCTGCACCGGCATTAGAAGGAACGAGCTTTGCTGCATCACCGATGAGCATAATGCTTGTACGGATATGGTCAGCAAGTATGCGCATTGACTTTGTGAGCTTCTCGTCTGAATCGTACTTAACACCGGAAGACTTCTCGATATAAGCGATTGCATCTGTGAAGAGGTCTGTCTTATAAACATCCTTTGTACCGTTAAGGAATGCAAGGATTCTCTCAAGACCCCAACCTGTATCAACGTTCTTCTGCTTAAGAGGTGTGAGGTGACCATCCTGATGCTTCTCATACTGCATAAATACGTCGTTACCAACTTCAGTATACTTGCCGCATGAGCATCCGGGACCGCAGTTAGGACCACAATCAGGAACATCAGCGATATAGAACATCTCACTGTCAGGACCACAGGGACCATACTCAAGTCCCCACCAGTTATCATCTGCACCGAGATAGTAAATATTCTCTTTCTTGAAGCCGGATGCGATTCTGCACTTCGCACCTTCTTCATCTCTGGGAGCATTCTCATCACCTGCAAATACTGTTGCAGCGAGGTGGTCGTTATCAAATCCGAAAACCTGGGTAAGGAGTTCATAGCTCCACTTGCATCTGTCTTCCTTGAAGTAATCACCAAGGCTCCAGCTTCCCATCATCTCGAAGAATGTAACGTGGCTCTTATCGCCTACTGAATCGATATCATTTGTACGTACACAACCCTGAACATTGCAAAGTCTTGTTCCGAGGGGGTGCTTCTCGCCGAGAAGATAAGGCATCAAAGGCTGCATTCCTGCAACGTTAAACAAAACGCCTGTTGAACCGTCGGATACCAAAGATACGGCACCTACATCAACGTGTCCTCTCTCAATATAAAAATCCTTCCAAGTCTTTCTAAGCTCTTTTGAAGTAAACTGTCTCATCGATATGATGCTCCTATATAAAAATAAAACTTAAAAATTATAAATCGTTTGATAATTCTTTGCAATCAAAGGATTTCAAGTTTTGCCGCAGCGGCAGCCTTGCGTACATAACCCTTGTATTCGTTGCAAATTTCATCATTATGAATCTCAATATCAACGCTCTCGAATGTCGACAACTCGAAAAGATCCGTATAAAGCGTCGGTGCACGGCCTGTTGTTACGGATATTCTCAAAATGCCCTTATCAAGCTTAGTATCGTCAACGATTTTGATCTCAATTCCGGAATGCGAAGAAAAAGCACCATATGCTTTAAGTGTGTCTTTTCGAGTCTGTCCCTTTATAGTCATCTCGAAATGGGCTGTTCTCTCACTCGAAAAGGCAGACAATGAGTTATTCATGAATCTGTCGAGTTCCTGCTTTCTGAGCTTTTCCGTCTTAAAATCCACGAATTCTACATATTCGAATGACACATTTGCCATACGGTCGAATCTATAACGCCTTATCGCTTTGCTAAGGCTCTGGTCTCTTTCAAGACCTTCGGCGGCATTGTTATCAATTGCAATGAGGTAATAGCAGTTATTTTCCCAGTCAAGAAGCAATGGTGAAATAATCCTGTCAGTTAAATCAGTCAGCTCATTTCCCAACTTATAGCCATATTTGATCTTCAAAGGGACTTTATCTGAAATGGCATTTCTTATGTTAAGAAGCCAGGAAATCATTCTTCTGCTGATCTTCATGTCGTGAGCAGCAAGAGTGCTCTTGTTGTAATCACCGGTAAAATATGTCGGGAACATATTTGTGATCTTTTCGCAAAGCTGTGTATCGACAAAAGTTGTTGTCTTGATGGCGTCGACAATCAGTCTTGCTTCATCGATAGTGATCTCATCTTCAAGCTGATTTCTCTTATATTTTCTGCCCTCAGTCGTAATCCAGTTATCGCTGCCTTTAACTTTGTGGGTCTTATTGATATATTCGTTGATTTTATTGATATCTGCGTAGATTGACTTGCGCTCGAAAACCGTTCCTGTCTTCTCTTCAAGATATGCAATAAGATCACTTACTGATATCGTGCTGTTCGGATCAAATGTGTTAAGACACGTTTTGAAATAATCGTACATGTACAGGATTTTCAGCTTTGATAATTCACTGTTAGCCATAAGTCCACCTCCGGAAAATCATGATTCAATAGTACCATTAAAAGTACTTTGAGTTAATAGAAAGAAGAAATTTCGCGGTCTTTGATTGAAAAACTAAAACTGAACTTTGACAACTGAATAACACAAAAAACAT
>JAKSRC010000007.1 GCA_024403855.1 Saccharofermentans sp.
ATGTTTTTTGTGTTATTCAGTTGTCAAAGTTCAGTTTTAGTTTTTCAATCAAAGATTATTTGAGAATAATTATATAAAACTTGATACGCGATTAAATGGACTTACTCTTTGTTTCCCGTAAGCATCTCGTAAGTTACGCCGTACTTTTTCGCGATATCAGAAGCGTAAGAAGAACCTTCCGGAGGTGCAATCTCAAGCTTGAAGGAACGGTTGCCACCATCACTTTTTACAATAAGCGAAGATGCTTTGTGCTTGAAGCCTTGTGATAATTCCTCTGCTTCAATTCCAAGCTTATGCATATGGGTGTTATAGATAGTTCTTGAACCCTTAGTAAAGAGCGCCTTTATGGAATCGCAAGCGATATAGTAGCCCTCTTCAAATGAGGTCGTTGAAAATGTCTCATTCATCAGGATAAGACTGTCTTCAGTAGTGTTAGTGAAAATCTCTTTGAAACGTATGCACTCTTCACCAAGGCGTCCCAAATCCATTGTCTTGTCTTCGTCAGCCGGGAAATGAGTATAAATGCAGTCTGCCGGTGCGAATTCGAAGGAATCTGCAGGAACATATACACCGCCTTGTGCGAGCGCGAAAAGAAGTCCTACAGCCTGTGTTGAAGTAGTCTTACCACCTCTGTTAGCACCGGTAAGAATGTATATCGTATGGTCGTCATCGAAGATCAAGTCATTAACGACGAGTTCTTTCGGATCAGAAAGATTTATTGCAAGCTTGAAGTTGTAAAAGCCCTTTGCATTCATCGTCTGATTGCTTCCGGGTACAGCTTTAGCTTTGGAGAGTTTGAAGCCCTTCTTTTCGAGGCCTTCCATGTATTCGATAAATCTTATGTAATAGACGAATTCAGGAATTACTGAAGCGATATTTGTAATTGCCAGATCAGCATATTTATCGATGGTTTTTCTAAGGTTCTTGGAAGTCGTATCAAGAAGTCTGTTGAGTATGCTGTCAAACTGCGCAGGGGTGCTGCTCATTCCGTCGCCGTTTACGATAGAAGACATGGTCATATTGCGCAAAATAGGATTTGCCGATGTCGAAGTAAAAGCTGCAAAATCATTCATGGCGCGAACAATACCGCCGGACTTTGTCGCATCTACAAGGCGGTAATGCATATCGCCCTTCCATTCGGTTGTATCACTGATCTTGTCACCTGAAATACTGTCTGCGAAGTTTCCTACAATGCCAGACTTTTTGAAAGGCTTGTTGTTGACAGAAATAATGCCGATACTTGTTGCTTCAAGTCTGCTGTTGAGATTCATGCCGAGCGTGACGCTCTGAATCTCTGATGCTTCTTGGGTAAGCTTTTCGAGGTCGGATTTGAGCTCATGAAAATGTGAATCTTCGTAAATCTCATCGATATAATTCTTGTAATCCTTAAGGCCCTGTGCGGTGATTCTCTCATCGCTCAAGCATTCTTTAAGTGCATCAACACAAGTGATGTAATCACGGTACTGATTCAGGCGGTGCATCAGGAACCAGAGACCTTCAACTTCGTCTTTGGATTTTCTGATAACGCCATATGTCTTGTTGAATTCGATCTTCTCGAACAACTCGATAAGCTTCGCTCTGACGTCAGGAAGTTTTTTCAAATCTTCGAAAATATCCTGTCTGTAATTCGTTACTTCAGGATCGGATGAAAGGTTCGATAAAATCTCAGCAACTATTGCCTGCTCCTTGGGCTCTGAAGCTACTTCCTTGCTTATGGTATCAAGTCCAAGATCGTGGAATGCACTTGGTTCGAGCTTCTTAAATTCAACATTCTTGCCTCTTGGGAAAAGAAGGCTGTAGTTTGCATTTACTGACATATATTAATCCCTCCGGGATATATAAACTTCCAAATTAATCGGCGTTGTTTCCAAACTTAATGTTATCGCCCCTGCCATGATCTATTTCGAATCCAATGCGTTCCATTCTTCCCGAAAGACAACGCATACATTCTGCAGCTTCATCGCCGGTACAGATCTTGTTATCGTAGAGGAGATATTTCTGCCTTACTCCGACAGGTGAAAGATTTGGCATTATAACGTTGGCACCTGCAAGAATGCCCAATTCCCTGCCCCTCGGATTAATCGTTCCAAGTGCAGTTGTGGCAGGCAAAAGAACTGTAGGTAGCATAAGTCTGATTATGCTTAAAAGATAGAGCGTCATGTCCAGACCGCCTGCTTCCATATCCTTAAAAACAGAATCCTTGTGAGGAATGAAAGGTCCGATTCCTACCATTTCAGGATCGAGTTTCTTAAGGAAGAGTAAGTCATCCGCGATATTTTCGATTGTCTGATACGGTGAACCAACCATGAAACCTGCACCGGTCTGGAAACCAATCTCTTTGAGGTTATAAAGGCACTGCTGTCTGTTCGCAGGTGACAGATATGCAGGATGAAGCTTTGCATAGTGCTCAAAATCAGCAGTCTCATGTCTTAACAGATATCTGTCTGCGCCGGCCTCGAAAAATGCCTTGTAGGATTCATAGCTCTTCTCGCCTATGCCCAAAGTAATTGCTACATCAGGATGTGCTTTCTTAATCGACTTTATGATGTCCACCATCAGATCATCGGTATAGTACTGATCCTCGCCACCTTGTAAAACGATGGTTCTAAAGCCCAGTTCATATCCTTTGGATGCACATTCAAGAATGTCTTCTTTGCTTAATCTGTAACGCTCAACATTTTTGTTGCCACATCTGATACCGCAATAGTAGCAATCGTTCTTGCAGTAATTGGTGAACTCGATAAGTCCTCTTAAAAAGACTTTTTTACCATAGTACTTCTGAGATGTAGCTGATGCCTTATCTGCAAGTCCCGCCTGTATCTCAGGATTGTGATTCTCTAATAGCGTAATAATCTCATCTCTCGTAAGAACGCTTGTATCACAAAGCTTATCGATTATTCTTCTGACTTCATCCATTTTGTTGCCTACACTTACTTTTTCTTTTTTCCAACCATTACTCGCCTTGCAAGCTTCAGGTAAATCTTCTGATGCCAGGGGCGGAGCGCCTTATCAGCTTCTTTAAGTTTTTCTCTTATCGGAATATTCTGTGGACAATGCTGTTCACACTTGCCGCACTGTATGCAAAGAGATGCATCTGCAGGTGTCATACGAAGGCCCATCGTCTGAAAGTATTCAAGTCTTCCTGAAGATTTATTCTCTGAATACATATGGTTATAGCATGAGAAAATTGCAGGAATATCGACGCCTTTAGGACAGGGCATGCAATATCTGCAACCGGTACAGCCTACCTTAGTGCTGTCTATTATGTAAGATCTGATTTTCGCGATGAAATCAAGTTCTTCGCTCGTCATCTCACCCGGCAAAACTTCGGATGCTACGCGGCAGTTTTCTTCGATCATGTCGATGGAATTCATTCCGGACAAAACACAGGTAATCTCTTTCTGATTCCAAAGCCATCTGAATGCCCATTCCGCAGGAGATCTCTGATGGGATTCTTTCTTTATCTCAGCCTTGGCCTTCTCGGGCAAAAGGTCAACTAACTTTCCGCCTCTCAAAGGCTCCATGATTATTACCTTTACACCCTTAGCATATGCTGCTTCAACGCCTCTTCTTCCGGCCTGGGTATGCTCATCGAGATAGTTGTACTGAACAAGGCTCGCATCCCAGTCATAAGCATTCAAAATCTTTAAGTATGTATCTGTATCGCCATGGAAAGAGAAGCCTGCATTACGGATCTGGCCGCTCTTCTTTTTCTCATCAAGCCATTCTTCAATGCCTATTGCCTTGAGCTTTTCCCACTGAGCGTAGTCAGTCATGTGGTGCATCAGGTAATAGTCGACATAATCAGTGCGAAGGCGCTTCAATTCCTCATCGAAATACTTATCAAGTGCTGCCCTGTTGTTGATCATGTACTGGGGAAGTTTTGTTGCGAGATTGATCTTTTCTCTTATACCGTTCTTCTCGATTATTCGACCAACCAAATCTTCGCTACCGGGATAGATATATGCCGTATCGAAATAGTTAACACCGAGTTCTACAGCTCTCATAAATTCTTTCTCGGCTTTCTCAAAATCAAGTGATGCACCGTTTTTTGTAAATCTCATGCATCCGTAGCCAAGAATCGATATACCACTTCGTTGCTGCATATAACTTCTCCTGTTATCATTTGTGCCAGCATTATCAAAGATGAACCTTAAACTAACCTGACAATTACCTTAAAGTTACCACTGATAGCGTCATATTGATTATCTTACCATGATATAATACAACGAAATCACCGAAGGGTGGGATATAAGTAGATGGCTAGAAGAGATAAGAGATATAGACTTCCCAAAAACTGGATCGTTTTACCGTTAATTGTTTATTCCTTGCTTTTCGTCTTATCTTTTTGGATTATCACTGAATCAATAGAGATTTTCCTTGCGTACACTTCAAGCTTAAAAGCGAAAGCTGAGACAGAAAACGTCGTATATTATGCTGATCTATACGATCAATCAACTTTTGACTCTGACGAGCTCTTCATCGATTACGTGGCTTCCGAGTACGAGTTTTTCGTTGCGGATGAGAACTTCAACATAATCTGCAAGAATACTGACAACATAACTGCTGAGTTCATCCTACCTGACGAAGAATCAGCTTCTATCGGCCTAGTAAGACATTTAGCTTACGAACTCGACCTCACTTCAGAGAGGGACTATTTCTTTATGCCCGATAAAGATTGTTCCTTCCTCGAAGTCGAAGCTTATAAAATCATGCCAATCTATGCTCACGTTCCGACCAGTTTCTTTAAGAATAAAGGTGAGTTATTCCCTTACTGGACCGTATTCACAGTAAAAAACGGCACCGAATTTATCGCATTCAAGACTCATATCCCGATAACATTAACCGATATGACTTACCTTGCGGTATTTACTACAGTTTCCATTCTGCTCGTTTTTATCATCTTCGTAATCCTGATTGTTAATTTGATAAGAACTACCAAAAATAACAGCCAGATGAAGAAAGTCATCTTCAGAGACAACATCACGATCGACAGGAACTGGTTCTGGTTCGCAATAAAGAGCAGAGAGATTCTGGGCAGAAGAAAAGCCGGTACACAGTATGCAATTGTCAGCCTTGTTTTCGTAAAGTATCGTCAATACTTACTCTGCCATTCATTGGTTCAAGGCGAACAGGCTTTACGTGTCATGTATAGGACGATCAAAGCGTCTCTTGAAAAGGGCGAGATTGTTGCGCACGGCAATTTGAACACTTTCCCAATCCTGATGAAAGCCGAAAATGAAGAAACATTAAGACAAAGAATCGCTGATATTATCAGTCGCCTTGAAGCAACCGGCGGTGAGCATGATTTCAATTTCCAGGCCGGAATCTACATGATTGAACCGACAGTAAAGAAGAACGCTGATATTGATATGCTTTACAACAATGCATCGAATGCGAGACTTACGCTGGAATCAACAGATGAAAGTGGCATCGCTTTCTTCAATAATCAGCTTCTCGAAGAAGCAAAATGGACTAACATCGTAACTGAGAATCAGAAAGATGCGATAGCTAATGAAGAATTCAAGGTATTTTACCAGCCTAAATACGATCCCAGAACAAACGAACTCATGGGTGCAGAAGCACTTGTCAGATGGGACTCCCCAAAGATGGGATTTATTGCTCCCGGCAAGTTCATTCCCTTATTTGAGAGGAGCGGTTTTATCACTGAGATTGACCATTACATGATTTCTCACGTAGCAAGAGACCAGAAGAGATGGCTTGATGAAGGCAAGAATATCGTTACTGTATCAGTTAATGTATCAAGAGCACATTTCTCTGAGGTAAATCTTGCAGAGCAGATAAGAGATCTCGTAGATGCTGAAGGCGCTCCCCACGACAAGATCGAAATCGAACTTACAGAAAGTGCCTTTTTCGACAATCAGAAGCTCATTCTCTCGACTATCAATAAGCTTAAAGAGTATGGCTTCCACGTATCGATGGATGACTTTGGTTCCGGTTACTCTTCACTGAACTCTCTTAAGGATATGCCGCTCGACGTCTTGAAGCTCGACGCAGGCTTCTTCAGAGGCGAAAAGGACAACGAAAGAACAGAAATCGTTGTATCCGAAGCTCTCCACCTTGCAAGAAAACTTAATATGCAGACAGTCGCAGAAGGTGTTGATGAACAGTATCAGGTAGACTTCCTCGCAAAAGAAGGATGCAACATGATTCAGGGCTACTTCTACGCTAAGCCGATGCCAAGAGAAGACTTCGAGCTTAGAATGTCTAATCAGCAGCCTTTATAAAGAAATCAGTATAGATCTGGCGGGAGCTCCGTCAGATCCACTTAAGTTAATAGGTGCAGAATTCAAAAGATATACGCCCTCAGGAACCTCAGCAAGCCTAATTCCTTCAAGAAGGACCACCTCCGCCCCAAGCATTATCAGGTGAACTGCCATCGGAGCATTCTCAGGACCTACCGTCTGTGATTCATTACCATATAAGAGTATTCCGTTGTCAGCTAAGTACTTTGCTGCTTCTTCAGTCATCTCGGAATTTCCCTTTACAAGGATTCTGTTATAACAGTCGCAATCCGGATTATTTGAATTTTTAGAAGCTTCTTTAGCCTTGGCATAAATGTCTTTAGCAACATCTAAAGTCACCTGACCTTCATGGGAAGCAACATATGCATAGCCGACGAATTTGTTAAGAGCAACCTGTTCAATAGTTTTTCCATCTTTAAAGAAATGGTATGGAGCATCAACATGTGTTCCGTTATGTGCACACATCTGAAAAGCCGTCAGATTGCAGACAGCACCATCTTCTATCTTGAGCATTACTTTTCTTTCGGGAGACGGATCACCCGGGTAAACGACGCATCCGAAGACTTCCTGTGCAATATCGTAGATTTCCATGTTCTGGGCCCTCCATTCAGGCAAATAATCTTGTCCAAAACCTATTGTAACAATGTTACAGTGCTTATAATATAAGGGATTTAAGCTTTATCCTCTTTTCCTGTGCCAAATCCGAAAATCAGACTAAAAAGTGGCCAGATCCACCCCTTTACCAGCTTTTCTCCTCGTGCTCAGCCAGAATATTTCCTTCGTAACGGAACTTCATGGTGAAAAATCCTGAGTCCTTCATCGAACCGAAAAGGTAGTCGAACATAATCTTGTCGCCTTCCCAAACAGGAAGATCCTTGATATCTGATAAAGGCACCCAGCATAATTCGCCTTCATCGCATCCGGCTTCAGGAAGCTCAAAATCCTCTGCGACAGTTGCCGTAAATACATGCATGTACTCTGTCGGATATTCAGAAGAAATGAAGGTTATTAATCCTCTGTAAGAAAAATCTTCGAGTGATTCAGCGGAAATTGCAGATTCTTCTTTAAGTTCTCTTAAAACACACTCTTCAGCCGTCTCATCTGATTCAAAGTGACCACCTATTCCAAGATATTTATCAAGGTTCATGTCACCTTTTCGAGTCTTACGAATAAAGAGGCAATCACTGCCTCTTGTAATGTAGATAAGTGTTGTAAGATTTTCTACTCGCATACCGGAAATTAATATTCGGCTTTTGTATCGCCGTAATTGGTTGAATAATCGCCTTCAGAAAGTGCAATTCTGTAATTCATACGATAGATGATATAAGAAGACACATCTATCTTGAATGTCTCAGCTAAAGCACACCATTTATCAGCAAGACTTACAATGATGCTCTCGCGATGCATGGGCGGAATGGGAGTTAACGGGAACATGTGCTTGCAAATGATGTCCTTCTCGATGTCATTCAATTCGAAATCCCTCTCGGCATTTCTTCTGGCAACTCTTGGATGAGTAAAGCCGTGAAGGCCTTCTGCTGCACCCTTTACATGCCAGTCGTAAAGGAAATAATCGTGAAGAAGAGCACCTCTTACAAGGCTATCCATATCGACATTGATCTTGAGTGTTCTTGTAACAAAATATGCGATAAGAAGGCTATATTTGGCAACAGCTACGCTATGCTCGAAAACAGTAGTCTCTCCATGCTGCGTAAATGTCTTCAGCACCTGAACCTTGGGACTCAAAATAATATCCTTGCCGCGACTGAAAAGATCCTTCGCAAGCTTATATTCGGTAATACGTTTTTCAATATGTACTGACAATCTAAACCCCTCGCGTCCTGAAAGTTCAGGACTAAAATGCTATCCAAGGATAGTATAACCCATAGCACTGATTTTTACTCTATCAATTGAGTACAAATTGAAGATAGTGTGTATAAAAAATGAGGCAATTCAAGATCGCCTCATAACTACCTGCAGCAGGTTAAATTATTTGAAATATGTCTTTCTGATGTTCAAGTTCCACCAGATTTTCCAGGTGTCTGTAAACATCTTCCAGACATCGCCCATCTTAATTCTGCCGAAAGATTCAGATCTAGTGAAGTTAAGCTCGATAGGCATCTCGATAAGCTTTGCCTTGGATTTGGAAGCAAGAGCCAAAAGCTCAATATCAAAGGCATAGCCTTCGATTTTTCGAAGAGGTGCAATCGTTCTTAATACGGAACCTTTGTAAAGCTTAAGACCGGTCTGGGTATCATGACACTTAAGGCCAAATAATACCTTGAGCATTATGTAATAGCAGAATGAGAATACTTTTCGAGCAAAGGGATATTCGAGCTTCGAATCCTTATGCATTTTGGATCCGATAACAATGTCGGAACCTGTAGCGATCATCTCGGCATAGTACTTCCCGATGAATTCAGGAGACAAATCAAGATCTGCATCGATGAATCCTACAATGTCACCTTTGCTTTTCATAGCGCCCCATGCGATCGCACCGCCCTTACCACGGTTATTCTCGTATGAACAGTCCTTGATATTGGAATTATCGCGAGCTGCGCGGGCAACCTCCGAAGCGGTGTTATCCTTACTTCCATCGCTCACAGCAAGAATCTCGTAGTCAGAACAAAACGCCTTAAGCGCTTTGTCTATAACCATGAGATTATCGTAGATGTGTTCGCCTTCATTGTAGGCAGGCACGATGATGCTGAGCATAAATTCCCTTCACTATTACAAAATATCGCGATATTTTAGCATATCAGAAACGGCCACCGCCACCGCCGGAGAAACCGCCTCCGCCGCCACCGGAGAATCCGCCTCCGCCGCCACCGGAGAAGCCACCTCCGCCACCACCGGAGGAACCACCGCCGGAGAAACCACCTCCGCCACCACCGAAGAATCCTCCTCCGGAACTTGATGACTCATGGTGAATGACTCGCTTGTTTTTGTATGTATCAACCTTTTTGATCATTCTGTTTATGGGCGTACCATAAGTGTACATGGGCGGACGAGGGTCAAGCTTTCTCTTAGGCGTTGCCACATTGGCAATGAAAAGAGCCAATACAACAGGAATAACCATAGTAAAGATAACGATAGCGCCATAGCTCTTGTATGAGAAATCGTTAAGCTTCGCGATGATGTTTTCAACTGCAGCACCATACTGACCAAAGCTGAGCAAATCGAGATTGTTTCTGAAAATTGAATAACAATCGTCATCGTCGACAGCGAAATGTGCCGTGCCGTATGTATAAAGCCAGAAGAATCTTCCACCGTCGTAATCCAGAGTAAGATCGATAAGGATACAAACGCCTGAATTGTTTTGGAGAGGAACAGAAGTAATGCTGTCATTATAGAAATCTTCAGCAAATCTTACTTCATCATCATCCTCGTTAGTGTATCCGGCGCCCTTATCTCTGGTAGTAACTACAACTACATTGATGTCCTTCTTTTTAGAAAGCATCTCTGCGGCATCGGTAATTCTTTCAAGTTCATCACTTGTAAAGATACCGGCGTTATCTACGACTTTGACACTCTTCTTCGGAGAGAGATTCATGAATACATAGAACGCAAGGCTTACGATAATAATTGCAATAAGTGCGATTCCAATTCCTACGGAAGCACCGCTAAGCTCAGACATAACGGAGAGCTTCTGGCCGGCATCTTTATTCTGATGCAGTTCGTTATAATCAACGTTTTCGCTCATCCCCAGAACCCCCTCATGATCATACCAAGAATAAATCTTGTAATAACGGCAAGGATACCCAGAACAACGAAGAAGAACATAGTCTTCTTTACAGGGCTTACAGGAACTTCTCCTGCTACCTCACCTGTCTGTCCGTTCATCGCAAAATAGTAGAATTTATTGTGGTACTTGTAAGCCATGAACCACACCGGAAGAAGCGCATAATTTGCTTCCATTGAATCAATAGCGCTCAGATTCTTTGTGAAAGAATAAGAATCATATTTACCAGTCAAAGAACTCTTCAAGCTCTGATCAATAGCCGCCACGCCTCTTTTGGTTGCACGGTTAGCAAGCTTATCAGGTGACTGGTCAAATTTATCAGCATAAAAACCCGGGAGATATCTGTAGTCGTAAGGAATAAGTCCCTTAAAATCAAACGGTTCGATTGCTTCCATAAGAGCATCATCGATTCTTGTCTCACCGTCGAGAGGAACATTCTCCCATCTGAGCTTTGCGTGTCTTTCAAAATCAAAATTTTCAATAATCTCATCGTTGCCGCTAAAATACTTCTTCACACCCTTACCGGTTGCATTAATAGTCGCATTGATATTAAAAAGCCAGAACGGAACATAAAGTCCTGTCATCTTGGCAATATTCTTCTTCGAGACAAATCCGAACGGTGTCCACTTACCCTTGCCTGCCCACTTTATGAAAGCTTCTTCAGCAGACTGTCTTGAGTACTTGAACGGTATCATGTACTGCGGCTGGAACTTCTCAGTGAGTCTTTTACCAACGAGCGCCGGTGAACCGCAGAAAGTGCAGAAAGTTGCTGCTGTATGAGCATCTGTTACAAGCTTTGCACCGCATGCATTGCAGACAAATTCTGTCTGCTCGGGTGCCGGCTGAGATTCCTCCGGTTGCTGTGTCTCTGCTTCAGGAGTTTGCTGCTCTGCTGTAGGCTCAACGGGTGTTGGTTTCTGTTCCAATTCTCCAACCGTTATCGAGCTTAACTGTTCCGGATCAAAAGAAGAACCGCAGCTTGCACATTCAAGCTTTTGAGTATCTGCATTAAGTGTCAGATTCGCCCCGCAGTTTGGGCATTTAATCGTATCTGCCATGCTATTCCTTCCCCCTTATTAAATATTATAAACCTTTCTTGCTTATCAGACCTCACTATCCATAAGAGCCTTCAATGTCTTATCGTGACTCCTTACTGAGTGCGGATATTCAATCTTCTGGTACTCTTTACCCTTCTGCTCACAGATAATCTTAACGAAAGAATCAGCAATTACAGGATTCTTAAGAAGCACCGGACCTATGAGACTTATTCCAAGAAGATTGTTCTTGCGTGCTGCATCTTTATGCATAGGAACATTACCGATTACCTTTACGACATCAAATGCGAGATCATCTTCAACATCAGGTGTACCTGCTCTGTTGACGAAGCCTACATATTTGTCGCCTGTTGTATTGTCAGACAAAATTACATCGCCTGTATAACGCTTTTCGGACTGTTCCTTGAACGAATAATTAAAGATTCCCAGGCCTTCAATAAAGCCTGCATCAGGTGTTGTAATGCCCTTTCCAAGAATGTCGTAGCTGTTGCCTGTAAAAAGCATCGGGACGCCCTTTTCGAGTGCCTCAATATGGCCTGACTTAAACCTGCCAAGGTGCTTAGCAGCAAGATTTCTACTGGACTCAACACCTGAACCCATATAAACAAAATCTGCATCTGCAAAACTGATATCGTTGTCTGTAATCGTGCGCTCAATTATCTCGACTTCAAAGCCCTGGTCTTCGAGCATCTTTGTGAGGATACGGACATTAGCATTATCGCCGTAAAGACTCATAAAATCAGGATACAGGTAAAGGATCTTTACGTTCATGAAAGTTCCCTCCTTGTAACGAGCGAGAGAATCTTCTCCTTATCAGAAAAACATGTGATTACATAAAGGAATGAATCAAGATTCTTAGCGCAGTAATCAGCCGCATCGCTGACCTGCTCGAAAATCTCCACCTTGTCAGAAGCGGCTCCCGCAAGCTCGAATCTGATTGCCAGATCATCGCAATACTGACCTGCAAGAATGATCTTGTCGATACTCTCATCATTTAACTTCTCGAAATTAATATCCCAGAGCCAGCTTGAATCCGAAGTGTAGTATTTACGACTGATTGCATCAACGATTATCATGACGCTCTTCTTGCGCTTATCGTTGACTACGACATCGATTGAACGGTCATAGGATACAGAATTCTCGTGCTTGGAAAGAAGAAGTCTGCCGTTGAGATTGCCCAGTGTAAAATCAGAGATACGACCGGACTTTAAGATGTATCCGCCAAGAGCTTCAGCGACCTTCTCCGGCGCAATTCCGGCAATAACCGAAGCAGTATATGCAGCAAGGATATTGTAGCAGTGATAGATTCCCGTAAAGAAAACAGGAATATCGTACTTGCCGTCTATTGTGATGAAATCCTTGCCATCGACATTCTTAATCGAAGTAAGTGAATGATCGGTATTATGTCTTTCAAATCCACAGGAAGTGCACTTGAATTTTCCGATGTGATTGTAGTGGTAATATTCGTATTCCATCGGAGCTTTACAGATAGGGCAATACTTACCGTCGTTATAGATACCTTCGTGTGTATCCATATCGGTAGGAAGCTTATCAGCACCGAAATAAACCGTACCGGGTCTGTCCTTGCCAAAGCTTGCAACAAGCGGATCGTCGCTGTTAAGTATCAGCGTCATGTCGTCGTAGATTGCCTGGCCAATGACGCTCTTAATAAATTCCGGATGGCCATTTCTGGTCATCTGATCCCTGTAAAGGTTGTTAATAACGAAATACTTGGGATGGAAATGCTTGAATGTGTGTCTTGAATAACGCTCATCTGATTCAAGCAAAATAACGTCACTTTTGACCTTTCCGCTCATCGTGGAATCGCCTACGAGGAAAGTAACTACGCCTTCAATCTGATTGGAGCCTTCTTTGTTATAAGCAACCTTGAGGCCGTTACTCTTCAAAATATGAGCAATCATCTCGACAGATGAAGTCTTACCGTTAGAACCGGTTACAGCTATGGAAAGCTCAGGAAGCTTAAGCTCGGATAAAATATCCGGGCAGATCTTGAGGGCATACTTACCTGGCAAGCTCGATCCACGTCCGACAAGCTTGGCAAGTCCTCTTACAATTTTGCAAACAAGTATAGCTGTAAAAACTCTTAATTTCATAGTTAGAGATTATACCAAAAACGGCTGACACATGCTCGATTTTACATTATTTATTTTAAATATAGCGTTGCTGCCTGATAATGGCCCAGGCGAAGTGTTTTCGAGCAGGTTTTAATCAAAGTGTTTACTTTTTCGACACGTGGTATATAATTTCGGCATGGTTAATTTTTCATTTACATGGCGTGAGTTTTCATTTTTTGCCTTTACGAAGTTGGGGTAATTAGTTCACTGCATGTAAAAAAATGATTTGATTTACGTAATTACAGAGCCCCGCAGTGAACAAAGCTGTGGGGCGTTTTATTGCAAAGGAGAGCATTATGACACAGAACCAGGCTGGCAAGAGAATCGAAGAGATCGATGAGCAGATCAGAGAGCTTTTCGCAGAAAGACTGGAAGCTAGTAAAGCTGCGAACGAGACATTGAGCAAGTCCGAGATTTCCCTCAAGAGCAAGCGCTATGAGAGAAGCTACCTTTCAGGACTTCAGAGCTCAAATTCACTGATCGACAACTACGAGCGCGTACTCTTTTCGACGATGTTCAACTTGAGCCACTCTTACCGCAATACAGAGTACGGCACAAGAACAGATCTCGCTGACAAAATTCATTATGCTCTTGAGACAACACCCAAAGAGCTCCCTAAGTCACCAATGGTCGCTTGCCAGGGCATCGAAGGCGCTTACTCACAGATCGCAACAGATAAGATCTTCAGCCACGCAAACATCATGTATTTCAGAACCTTCGACGGCGTATTCCAGGCAGTTGAATCCGGCCTTTGCAAGTTCGGCGTCCTCCCTATCGAGAACAGCTCTTACGGTTCAGTAACACAGGTTTACGACCTCATGGTAGGCCACAATTTCCACATCGTAAAGGACTTCAAGCTCAGAATCAACCACAGACTTCTTGTAAATACTGGAACAAGCTTCGAAGATATCCGTGAGGTTTATTCACACGGTCAGGCAATCGGTCAGTGCAGCAAATTCCTCAAAGAGCACCCTGAGATCAAGGTAAACATCGTAGAAAACACCGCAATTGCAGCAAAGACAGTAGCTGATTCAGGCCGCAAGGACATCGCAGCTATCTCATCTTCTGACTGCCAGCAGCTCTACGGCTTGGTATCAGTAAAGAATGACATCCAGAACACCGATAACAACTACACAAGATTCATCTGCATCACAAAAGAGCTCATGATCTTCCCCGGCGCATCAAAGACATCCGTCATGCTGGCTTTGGGCCACACTCCCGGCGCACTCGCTGACACACTTGCTAAGTTCTCCTCTCTGGGTCTCAACCTCACAAAGATTGAGTCACGTCCTATTCCCGGCAAGGACTTCGAATTCATGTTCTACCTCGACTTCGAAGCTTCTGCTTACTCCGAGGAGTTGATCACTCTCCTTTGCGAGCTCGACGCTGATCCTACAGAATTCGCTTATCTCGGAACATATATCTGAGTTTCAGCATTACCTGATTATTGGGAGCCACTTCATTGATATGAGGTGGCTCTTTTTTGTGCACGGATTTTGAATGGAATTCCTCAGTTGAATGCCCTGTAGTTTTCGCATGTGAAATCTAGGGGCATTATTCCAAAGCGATAACAAGTTGAACAATACTCGTCGTGTTGCTCTGCCATTCACGTAGGATTCACGAAAATCGTGTTATCCGTGAACGCAGCGTGAATATTGGCCCAAAGTGCACGATTTATTCACGAAATTTGCGTTTTTCGTGAATATCTCGTACCGGAACTTTTGCGGTATCCGGAACAATCCTCCGCCCCGCTCGAAAATCAGGCGAGACGCCATTTCACTTCAATTAAAAAGACCATCTCGAAAATGAGATGGTCCGAAGTTTTTAATAACGACTTGCTGCTATCGCACCGATGATTGCAACACCAATCATTATAGCGAAGTACAGGATGTAGATTGCCCAGAAAATTGTGTAACCGATACCGCCATAAGTTGCTGCTCTGCTCAATATTGAGCTTACCTTAATCTTTACTGTGTGATATCCGCCACGGGTAAGATAATCTAAGAGCAATTCTCTGTTCTTCTTTGCCATGAAGATTGCGATGATGCTTCCTACCGGCAAAAAGCAAATGCAACAAGAAACGATTGCTTTTGTAAGGAACTGCTTTGAAGCTTCTTCATAGCTGGAATTAACAACCTGCTGCTGAGGCTGCTGCGGTTGCTGAGGCTGATAAGCCTGCTGGGGCTGCTGATAATAATTATTCTCCATGTTTATCTCCTTTATTCCAAAAATCTTTCAAAGATTTTCTAAATGTAAAAGAATTATAACATATCCCAATTAACAAAATATGAACACCGAGTTAATCAAATTAAACCAACTATTATCAATGATTACCATCTTTTTTATGAATTACTCGCTTTCAATGCGATCAGATGCTAGGTTCGCCTTCCGTATAAATAACCGGAAGATTCGGAAGACTTACTGACACAGTCTGTTCGCGAACTTCTTTTACTGGTGTTACTCTACCGTCAGCACTCATAACGACAGGTGTTGCAAGTCCTTCTTTGAATGCTTTTACGTAGTCCTGAGCTGATTCGATCTTCTTCTCGAAAAGCATTCCGCCCATATCTTTTTCTGTGATGTTATGAATGTCGGAACCGGCAGTCATAGGAAGGCCGTATTTGGAACAGTATTCATATCCCAAAGCATTCATGTTGGCGCTGTTACCGGCATTATAAACTTCGATACCATCGCATGCACCTAGGCCAAGTCGAATCTCAGAAATGTAGTCTCTTTCTCTGTAAGGGTGAGCCTGGATCATTATGCCGCCCGCTTTGTGAACGCATTCCTGAAGTTCTTTGCGCGTCATGGTCATGATGCATTCGTTTTCAAGGAGCCATTTCTTATCGACACCGTAGATTAAGTATTCATCCTTCTCGAAATTAAATTCGATACCGAACATGACAAGGAAATCCAGTCCTTCTGCAGCCTTTAATGCGCGCTCGTAACCGGAACAATAAATCTCGACTCTTTCTTCCCAGGAAAGTTCTGCGGGAACGCATGTATTGCCGTTGAAGAAGTGGTCAGTAACAAACAGACCGCTATAACCCCTCTTCATCATGAAAGGGATGTAATCTTCACCGTGAACTACACCGCACTTGCTTGCTTCACAAGTATGAAGGTGTGTCTCATAAATAAAACCCATTATCCGTATTCCTCAAATCTGCAGATTCTCGCACAAGAATGCTAACACTTGCAAAATGTTATATCAAGCAAATCAGCCTTTAAGAAGCGCTGCAATATCCATAACACTAAAGTGTCTGATCTTCTCATACTTCGAGAGACCTTCATTTACCTTATCAATCACCACCTGCCAGTCGCCTTCCATATCAGCTTTGCTCTTCACGAAAATATCGCATGTGAGCATCTCATCTCTGATATAAGCTTTGACAGATACGATTCTTGGATCAGCTTCCTTGACCTTATCGCATATTCTTTTCGAAGATACATTCTCGCCGTTAATAAGAACCAGCATGGTGTCTTTTCGGCCTTTAACATAAACCATAGTACCAACGATTTTGCCAAGGTCGCCTGTGAGGAAATAACCGTCCTTATCAAAGGCTTTTTCTGTCGCCTGGGGATCGTTTAAGTAGCCGGCGAAAACATTAGGTCCCTTGATCGCAAGTTCGCCGATTCCATCCTCATCAGGATCGATAACTTTAGCATCCACATATTCCAGCAAAGTGCCGGCGCTGTCCATATCGGTGACATCAGGATAATCGATCGAAAAGCCTGACGAAGTCTCAGATAAAGCATATGCATTCTGAGGATTCATACCCTGGTCGATAAAGGCCTGACGGATGTCGTAAGGAAGGCATGAGCCTCCGATAAAGAGATATCTGATCTTACCTCCAAGGATCATCTTCAAAGGCACATTCATCGCTTTAGAGGCATCGACAAACTTGACGCAGACAAGTGGTACAGCACAGAAAATCGTAGGCTTAACCATCATCATTTCCTGAGCCATATTCTTTATATCGCCATTCAGATAGATCTTGAATCCGAATACCAATGAATAAAGGAAATTGAAGATAGAACCATAGGTGTGATTAAGCGGAAGGAACAGATAGCAGATATCATTTTCATCAACCTGTATCCTTCGTCCAAGCGCTTCATAGCTTGCGTAAATATTCTTGATAGAGAGCATTACAGCCTTAGGAAAAGATGTAGAACCGCTTGTAAATACAATTTTTGCCGGCTTATCTTCATCTACCGGATCAAGCGCGAAAAGCTCCTTACATGAAGCTTTTCCGCAATCAAGCATTCTCTCAAACTCATCTTCGATACATATGAATTCAACACCAGGATGCTTGGGTTTTACCGCATTGATCTTATCTTCCAAAAGTTTGCTATAAAGCATCAGATCAATCTCGCATTTGTTGATTGCATAATCGAGATTATCGTCTTTCCAGTCCTTGTTAAGTCCAATACTCAAGCCTACGTAGTTCATTATCGCTACATCAGCAATCATCCAGGCAAGTGAGTTAGGACTATAGATACCGATATGCTTATCTTTGTAGCCGTTATCGATCAGATATGTTGCGAGATAGTTCACCTTTTCGATGAATTCGCCGAATGTAATACCGATATATTTACCATCGACCATCTCGTGAAGATAATCGATATCTCTCCACTTTTCATAGTCTGCTCTTAAGAATTTTTCAAGTTCATTTATAGCCATTAGTTAATACCTCTTTCAAGCAAAACATATTCATATACATCCGTGATATCGCCTGTTGCATATGTCTGTGTGAGCTTACCGTCACGCATAAGCGCACCGATTGAAGGAAGACCGGATGCCATAAGTTCTTTCATAACGCTATAGACAATCGCCTTGCCAAGACCTCTGTGTTTCTGGTCAACGCCCATGTAAAGCATTACATAGCGCTTCGGTTTCTTCTTGATATTCAGGATCTTCATTATATTCAGCGGATTATTCGTGTGATAAACAAGGTTGCCGTAATCAGGAACAGATACATAGAAACCAACCTCTTCGCCTTTATAACATGCTACCTTGGTCATGTTCATGTTCATTATCTGCTTGTAGTTTTTGAATACTTCACAGAAATCTTCGTGCTTAACATCCTTGAAGATCGGGAAGTCGCTATAAAGATCCGTAACAAGTCTGTAGACAACATCTATACAATAAGAGAACTCCTCTTCCTTAGGACTTCTTATCTCATAACCGCTGTCAAGAAATGCCTTGTAGTGCTCTTCGAATTTCGCATTGCTGTATTCTTCATCAATGCTTCGAAAAGCATGAGAAGTATAATGTTCGGCGACTTCAAATCCGTTGTCCTTAAAGAGCTTAAAGTAGTAGTCTTTGTTGTAAGGTTCTCCGGTATAAGGCGCTTCGAATTTGTTGATCTTAAGTCTGTATTTGATCCAGAAGGAAGCATCGACAGGACCTGTGATCTTCGCATAGCCTTTTTCCTTGCAAAAATCGTATGCACTGTCGAATAAGAACTTTGCTACAGCAGCATCATTTACGCACTCGAAAAAGCCCAGATAGGCTGTATCGTCACCTTCATAAGTCGTAATGCAAAAACGTCCTTCAACCTTATCCTGATCGCCTAACACCAGGAATTTATCAAGAGTAAAATACTTGCTCAAAGGGTGCTCTTCTTTGAGGATCTTCTTCATGGTATCAGGATTTTCCATATTGTCATTGGCATCGTAAATCTTCGCTGCAAGCTTTACGAATTCCTTGATATATTTGTCTTCCTTATCGAACTTAATAAGCTTCATTTTGTTTCATTCCTTCTTACTATTTCTATCTTGCCGTTATCGCCGTTCATTCTTAATATGTCGCCCGTCTGTATCGTGTCCATCAGGTTCTTTACGCCCACTATCGATGGAATTCCTATCTCTCTTGAGATAATCGCTGTGTGCGATAGGAGTGAGCCCTTCTCGGATATTACACCTTTTGCCTGTGTCAGCAAGAAAACCCAGCCGGGATCAGTCATCTTGGTTATAAGGATCTTATCCTTAACATCACCTGTGTTGCTGACGTCAGTAATTACCAAAGCTTCACCTTCTGCTATTCCGCCCGAACAAGGCACACCAAACATCTCATCATCACTGAACTTCTTGCGATAAGAATTGACGCTTACATGGCTTTTGTTAAATTCACCGTCAGCGAAAATAATCCTTGAATATGGCGGTAATTCTCTATAGAGCTTGTACTGTTCTTTGCGTTCAAGAATAACAGCCATCATGTTTTGTGGTTTTTCTGCCAAGCCAAGAACCTCATCAATCGTAAGGTAATAGATGTCGTAAGATTCAGAGATCAATCCTTGTGCCTGATATTTCTCACCAAGAGTATCTGCAAGAAGTCTTACCAGGCCATAGATACGGCTTCTGTTAAGACGGGAAATCTCACGATTATAGATGCCCAAAGAGCTCTTCTTAACGTAGTATCTGGTAAGAGCATCGTACTTATCTTCAGTAGTCTTTTCTTTGGCAAAGTTATTCCATGTCTCTTTAAGGCGTACGAGATCTTTACGGTATTCTTCGATTCTTCTGTCGAGGAGTTCCGGATTGCTTCTGAATGTACGGCTTTCTATCTTCAGTTCCTCAAGATTGCGGTCACCGTATTTTCGGATGTACTCTCTCTTTGCTTCAGAAAAATCTTCAGCTGAAAGTTCGTCTTTTCGAAGAGCGAGACTGATCATCTCTTTTACGGGCTTCATGCTTTCAATATCGGATATTCCACTGATATATTCGTTGATTTCCTTGTCGTCTTTTCCATACTTCTTCTTCATTCTCGACTTAAGAAGGCCGGTGAAGATAAATGAGTACAGATCATTGAGGAGCGTGACGTCCCAGCAGTCGAAAAGCTGCAATTTAACATTGTTAAACAGCGCCACAAGTTCACTGGGCGCAAGGGTTTTATCGAATTTTGCGTTGAAATCATCGTAAATTCTTATGAACTTCTCATTGAGTTTACGCATGTTCTTCGGAACCGACAAAAGCTCATAAACGGAGTTGAAATATGTTGCTGTTCGCGCGAAAAAACCGATGTTTACATCGTCGTCGTTATAGCTCTTGTTCCGCACGCCCATCATCTCCTGCCAGACAGGAATTATCTTCTTGCTCATCGGCAGGAATTTGATAACCGTGTACCAGTTACTGATCTTATAGTAAACACGACCATTGACGTGACCTGTCATGTTAAGGAACACATCTTCGTGCTTGCTTAGTTCCTTATCGTTCTTGAGAACTCTGCTGCTTACACCTCTGAAAACTCCGCTATAAACGAGATCTACAAATGAAGTCGTCAGAGGGAGCGAGATGCCGGGATAACTTTCAACGATGTTGCTGTTATCCATAATAAGCGGATTATCAGTTTTAAGAGTTGTTATAGGGCGTACCTGAAGGAAATAAATGACGTCATCTTTAATGGCGAATTCGATATCCAGATATTCACCGAAGACTTCCTTCATATTCTCTGACAAAGTGATCAGTTCTTCAATTTTAGAAGGCTCTAAAAGATTCTCTCTGCCTTCATAATAGAAGATCCTGTCAGTGAGATTATAAAAGTACGAAGTCGTATCAACTCTGGAAGATACAACGCCTTCACCAAGGCCTCTTCCGACTGTAATGACGCTCTCGTTTAGAATTCCCTGTGGATTGGAAGTAAACAGGACACCTGAGATGTCAGAATCGATCATATCCTGAACGATCACATTAACTTTGATGTCGTTTATGTCGGTACCGCTTTTCGCGCAATAGGCCTTAACGTTGTCGCTATTACGCGAATCCGCAATATCTTTGACTCTTGAAGGAACATCTCTAGCTTCGACATTAAGGTACGTATCAAACTGGCCGGCAAAGCTTGTAGACTCTCCGTCTTCGACATTAGCCGAACTTCTTACGGAAAAGAGATTACCGTCAGAAGGAAGAACAATATTCATGTCAGCCTTGATCGCATCTTCATAAGGGACAATTGTAAAAAGCGGAACATTAAATCCGTTATCTCTAAGCTTTATAAGATTGTCAATCTTAGTGCCGTACATTTAGATTTTGCCAAAGATTATGAAGCAGACTATTGTAAGAAGCATCGTTGATTCCTGGAGATAGGTATAAAGCTCCACTTTCTTGACGATGACGAACCTCTCAGGATTCTTAATGAACTGAACGAACTTCCATGTCATCCAGGATGCGAGAAGAGCAAGAACCGCTACAGAGATCTTGTTGAGATTCCATACGAGGATGAAGTTGGTGATGATATCAACAATAGTGAGAATCAATACGAAAATCGTCGAATCCCTGTATCCGAAAAGCTTCGAATATGTAGTGTAATCCGTCTCGTCTTTTGGTGCTCTGATCTTTCTTGATACCTCCCAGATAAGTGCAGGGAAATACAATGTCCAAAGCGCCATGATGTTCGTCAAAGAGAACGCAGGAAGGCCATACTTTCGAATCGTGAAAGAGATAATGTAAAGGTTGATAAATGCCTGTACCGGATTGTGCGTAATAAGTGCGAGAGGAAGGCTTGGCTGAATCTTCTTTTTCTTGAAGAACCACTTACTCATAAGGAAACCATAGGAATAAAGGATTCCGAGGAAAATCAGGTTTTCTCTCATGAAAGCGATATTAAGTCCAAGCACGATTGCCTGAGCTATTGCGCATGTGATAATTATGTCTTTCTTTAATACTCTGCCGCTCGGCAAGGGTCTGTCCGGAAAAAGCCTCTTATCCGTCTCAAAATCCTTTAAATCGTCAGCTACACGGAGCCATAAAAGGAATGCGAAAACAGTAAATGCACCCGTAAATTCGGCCATTCCAAGATGCACATCCTTCCATGTAACACCCATGTTCAGAAGGATGATGAAATAGATCTCAAGGAATACGATAAGACCAAGAACAAGTCCTTGCAGAATCGGGTAACGCTCCTTGTAATATATGTAAATTCGTTTAATCATAAAACTGTGCCAATCCTCTCTCCGTATCTGACTTTAGTCTCGATTCCCATATCGCTCTGCTCCATAATGTCCTGATCAATTTCCACATTATTGACGAGCATAACGACCGTCGATCCACCCGGCTCGAAATAGCCCTTTTCCTGGCCTTTATCAAACACGTCAGTTCCGTTATCAACGATTCTTCCTATCAGCATCGCACCAACTTCGATATATGCGAGCGTTCCGAAATTTTCCGTTTTGAGCATGTTTACTTCGCGGTAATTTTCTTTGTAGATCTTGTATCTTTTCGAGATGGGACTTACCGTGTGAAGTCTGCCCTTTATAGTCTTTCTGCTGATGAGGCAGCCTCTGTCCGGATAACAGAATCTGTGGTAATCATCGACACTTAATCTGAATACAAGTGCTTTGCCGCCCTTAAACTCCTGAGCAGCCTCTGCGTCTCCCAAAATCTCATCGAGCGTATATCCTCTGCCCTTAACCATCATGCGCATTTCATCATCAATCTCATATACGAGAAGCTTGGAATCAGCAGGTGATATAAGCACATCTTTTGCCATGTTAACCGGGCGTTTTCCATAGCGTATCTTGCGCGTGAAGAAATCATTAAACGATGTATATTTTCGCTGCTCGAAATCATCCATTTTAATGTGATGCTCATTAACGAAAGCAGGGATTTTCTTGGCAGAGCGCTTGGTAGAATTTACCTTGCCGTAGATATTGGATACGAAATGCGACACAGCAAGTCTTAAGAAGATCCTTCCAAAGACATTGTTGTACAGAAATTCAAGCTTTGAAGCTCCGAATTGTTCAACTAATTCGTAATGTCTGGTTCTTCTGTCGTAAATCTTCATAAGCTATCAGATAAATACGAGATAAACTACAAGCAACGCAATAGCTGCGACGCCGAATATTCCGTACCATATTCCCTTTGGCTTAATGACGTTGATCTTGAGCATCTCAAGGATAGATACGATAACGATTCCTGCTGTAAAAACGGGAACAAAAATTACATCTTCAAGTACCAGCTTCAACAGATACAAGAGCGGGAAGATCATCGCAACATAAGTAACCGGAAGACCGATATAGTACTTGATTGCCTTCTGGCTATCAGCAGTCACTACATTGAAATAAGCAAGTCTTGCAACACCTGCAAGTGCGAAAAACATATAAATGAAAATATCCCAAACATGAGTAAGACCCATGCTGATGAAGATGCAAATAGGCAGCGCAATAAAGCTTACAACATCGACCAATGAATCAAGTTCAATTCCAAACAGCTTTTCTTCTTCAGTACGCTTACATCTTCTTGCAATCATACCGTCGAAAAGATCACATACACCGGCCACCATAAGGCAGCATAAAGAATAGTTCAATTTATCTGCAGCAAATGCAAGAAAGATACCAAGTATCGAGACAAACATTCCTACATAGGTTAAGATAACTGACTTGTTCCACTTGCCGATAATCACAGTTATTCTCCTTCATTGATTGTTACAACGCCGGTGCTTCCGTCAATTGTAATTGTCTGACCGTCTTTAATCTTGCTCATGGCATCCTTGCAGCATACGATCGCAGGAATACCATATTCACGAGATACGATTGCTGCATGGCAAAGGATTCCGCCATACTCTGTAACGATGCCGGAAAGAATTGCAAACTTAGGTGTCCATCCGGTATCAGTAAATCTTGTAACCAATATATCTCCCTGCTGGAGTCTGTCGATTGAATTGAAATCTTCAATGACTCTTGCAGTACCGGTGATCTTACCGTTATTTGCACCAAGTCCCTTAATGGAAGATGCACTGTCAGGTGTATCAATAACTGTAAAGTCAGATCCTATCTCGTTGTCGCTTATATAATTTCTGTAAGCGTTATAGTAAATCTTGTTTTTCGCGATGATGTCGTTAATATCTTCTTTTGTCTTCTTTCCATCGATGTAATCCCAGACATTAGCGACCTTAAGGAACCATACATCTTCCCACTTCGCGAGAACGCCATCTTTTTCGAGTTTTTTAGCATACTCGATCGTGTACATACGGAGCATATAATAGAATCTCGTAGATACATCACGGAATTCTTCACGCCACCAGAGCATCTTACGCATATTGGTGACTTTCTCGCTTATCTTCTTATACTTCGAAGAAGACACCTTGCTCTTAAGATCTTCAAGAATCTTCTCGTAGACTGCGGTTCCTCTCTCCTTATCCTTTGCAGGAGAATAGTCATCGGTAAGAAGCGTCATATCCTTAACCATTGAGATCATGACCTCAGGTTCTTCGTAGTAGCAGGGATATGTAATATCAAGCTCCTTATCGGAGTGATAGCCGTATTCTTCGATAAGCTTTTTAACAAGCGGAATGTTATATCGACCGTCATCTATGTTTTTCGCGATGTCTATAGCTGACGTATCTTTCCAGTACTTTGCATCTTCTTCACTTGCTCTGATCTTTCTTGTTATATCCCACATCTCATAGAACGGAAGAAGGTGTGAAATGTTATCGATGCTTCCAAGAAGTGACAAATATTCACTCTCAGATACATACTTCAGAAGGCTGTCCTTATACAAAGACTGGTGAATCGTGTTAATAAAGATCTGCCAGAAATATGTCGTCTCAGATCTTAAGTAAGTCTCTTTGGTAATCTTGTAATAAGCCTTCGTGATATCTTCAATCGTGCCTTCATCAAGCTGCTTTTTATAATCGAAATAGATATCCAAAAGTTCCTGCTTATATCGCTCGTTATTCTTCTTACGATCGTTAACTAAGGCCGTCTGCTTAAGTGCAATCGGAATCAGATGCAAAAGCGCACCGGGTGTAGTTCCGGTAACCTTGCCGTCGCCTTCGTAGTTGCCAACGATACCGTATTCACTATCGAATTCTCTTTCCTTATAACCGACGATCTGTGCCATGCCGTTCTTTACTACCGAAAGATTCCAATAGCATCTGCCGTAATACATCTGGCCGAGCTTTGCAGGCATCTGGCTGTCTCGTAAGATCATTGAATCAACGATGAACTTTCTTAATGAATATTCCCAGATGTATTCATAAAGGCTCCACATATAAGGAGTGCAAACTGTCGCTGATACACCGCCGTCTTTAAAGTCCGCGGTAGACCACATATCTGTAATTCCTGAATAATTGAGCTTGGTAATCCTTCTTGACTGGAGTATAAAAAGTTCATCATCCTTTATCGCAAACTCAATATCACAGGGATATCCGAACTTCTGCTGAATGCTTGCGAAAACCTTCGCATATTCTTTAACCTTCTCCTCGCTGATAAGCTTGTTGGAAGGAGTTCTGTCGGTCTCCTTATCTTCATACCAGTCGTAGTGGTACTGCTCCGGAACGGTCTTACCGCTGACAATATCTTCGCCAAGGCCCTCCGACACTTCGATAAGCATCGTCTTGTCATTACCTGTTACAGGATCGATCGTAAAGCATATACCACTCTTATCAGAAGCTACCATCTCCTGAACAACAACTGACATCTTAAGATCACTCAGATCGATCTTGCGGTTAACAAGATAGCTGAGAATAATCTCTGAGAACATCGACTTATAGCAATCGATAACTCGATCTTCTACATCTTCCGGCTTCGTATTAAGGAATGTCTGATACTGTCCTGCAAAAGAGAACTCGTCTAAGTCTTCTTTGGTACCGCTGCTTCTGACTGCGTAGAGTTTGTCTTCTTTTACGATAGACTTAATCTCTTCAATCGTATCTTTGGGAAGACTTGCATTGTCCAAGCAGGCGCAAAGCTTATTTGAGGTCTCTCTTATATTTTCGGAGTTAAGGTTTTCGAGCGAATTGGAAATCTCTGCTTCCAGTTCACCTTTGACAGTCTCATCGTACGTATCGCTATCAAGCACAAAACCACTTGGAACATTAAGTCCTTCCTGCTTCATTAACAATAGGAATTTACCCTTGTTGCCGAGTTTGCCGTTCTCCTGATTCTTACTGTCTAACCTTACTAACATGTGATTAATTCCTTAAAACATATTTTTACGAAGCTTTGCAAAATAAAGCAGCATATTGAACACGATATGAGTTACCGCACCGATAACTACAAACAAAAGATACTTGAGTATTCCAAGTGGATAGAAGAGCCATACAACGAGGGCACAGCCAAATACTGAATCTGCCTGATCGAGGAAAACGAAAAAGCCTTTCATGAAGCCTTTTAATGTCTTTCCGGGCGTAATATCAAGTCTTCTCTTGAGGAAACTGTTCGGCAGCTCGAAAAGAGCATATCCAAGGCCCAGCAGCAGTCCGATGAGAAGATTAAAAGTCAAAGTATTCTCGTGATTCTGGTAGAAATAATTGAGCGAACCCATCGACGGATTTTTGCAGAGAAGTCCCCACAAAACTGCAATAAGCATATTGAAAATGATATAGCCCAAAAGACCCTTCCAGGTCTTGTTATCGCCGAAGATTCTCTTACCGTCAACAAAATTCTTGCCGAAATCCATAGGCTTAGATAAAGCCTTCAAAATAGGTAGTTTGCACCACACCATCACTATGACGCCCGACAAGATGGCCGGTGCCGTAGTGACATACATCATTAAAATTGTTTTCAACATAATCGCCTCTTTGAATATCGTACCACAACTATATATAACTTTAAATAAAGGCGATGTGTTGAATCATGTGGATAGAAAAGTATTTCTTTATGTTTTTGTTATATTTTGGAGCAAAATTCAGATGTTCGAAAACACTATCTGCAACAAATCAATTAGTGATTATTCCGCCGCCTATTACTCTGCCCTCTTCGTCGTAGAATACGGCTGACTGTCCGGGAGAGACTCCCTTGACTGCTTCATCAAGAGTAACCATGACTTTTCCATCGCCCGTGCATTCGATCGTCGCAGGGCGCTCAGTCTGGTGATATCTGGCCTTTGCAAGACAGCGTATTGTATCGCCGCAGGAAAGATTCGGAACACTCAAATAATTAACATCACGGCAATTAAACTTATCGACCATCAAAGAAGCTTCTGTACCAAGAACTACAGTGTTGTTCTCTGCATCGATCTTAGTTACAAAAGCAGGATAACCAAGTGCAATACCTAAGCCTTTGCGCTGGCCGACAGTATACTGATGGATACCTTTATGCTTACCAAGGACATTGCCGTCTACATCTACAAAGTTACCTTCTGCAGGTAATGTTTTGTCAGTGTGATCTTTAATAAAATCAGTATATCTGCCTTCAGTTACAAAGCAGATCTCCTGTGATTCTTCCTTGTGTGCACACGGAAGACCGGCCTTCTCGGCAATGGCTCTTACTTCGTCCTTTGTGTATTGACCAAGTGGCATCAGAGTTCTTGAAAGCTGCTCCTGTGTAAGCTTATAGAGCATATATGTCTGATCCTTGGCAATATTTGAAGCTTTGCGGACGGTATATCTGCCGTTAGGGAGCTTTTCGACATAGGCGTAGTGACCTGTCGCAATATAGTCAGCATCTAAAATATCAGCAAGCTCGATCATTTTCGCCCACTTGACGTATCGATTACACTCGATGCATGGATTGGGTGTAAGACCATCGAGATATGCATCAACAAAAGGATCAATAACGCGGTCTTTAAACAGTGATGTGCAGTTATGCGGATGGTATTTGATATCGAGAAGATTGCATACATTTCTTGCTTCATCGATCTCACAACATCTGCTGTCGCCTTCCTCATCTGAACCCCAGACACGGAGAGTAACACCTCTGACTTCATAGCCCTGTTGCTTCAGCAAATATGCTGCAACAGCACTATCAACTCCGCCTGACATTCCTACAATTACTTTAGCCACGTTAATACTCACCTTGAATTATTTTCGCCTGATATAGTCGCACATTTGGACTGATTGAGCAATCAGATATCAGCAGATTTCGATCTTGAAACAGACCGGTTTATTGTCTGAAGGCACCCTATCGATAACGATCTTAAGACCGTCACCGCTTCTTGAAGTGCTCAAGACTTTATAGTCACCCAACACCTCAACATTGCCAGTCACCAGATCGTAGTTTCCTTTGATCCTAAGAGACTTGATCAGGAATTCTGCCTTAGAAGGATTCATGCAAAAGGCGTAAAGATATCCATTCTTGTATGTGAATCTGAAATCTTCCGAAGTAAATAACTTCTCGTCGTTATCCATGAATGAACCATCGACATTATTGACTTCACCCTCGCCGAAAACCTTCCACGGTATAGTTCCGTAGATGCCTTCGCCGTTAACGCCAAGCCATGAACCGATTTCTTTCAACACCATCGTCTCTTCATCAGTTATTGTTCCGTCAGGCTTGGGGCCGACATTTAAAAGCAGCATTCCGTTTTTACTGACGATATCTATGAGGTCACAGATAATCTGCCTAGAAGGCTTAAATTCATTGTCCCTGATATATCCCCAAGAGAGTTTTCCGATAGCCGTATCAGTCTGCCACGGCAAAGGAGATATTCCGGTCAAAGCACCTCTTTCGACATCGAAAGTCGCTACAGAATCAGGGAAAGACTGGTGCTTATAATTTATCGTTACTTCCTTACCCCACTCTTCGGCACGGTTATAGTAGTAGGCGCAGAATTTCTTGAGATATGGCTTAAAAGCAGCGTTATGGATCCATGAATCGAAATAGACAATAGAAGGCTCAAGTTTATCGACGAGTTCACATGTTCTTACGAGCCAGTCCGTGAGCCACTCTTCTGTCGGTGGCACAGAGAAAGTGTCTGCAATAGTATCGAAAACCTTAGTATCGGCAAGCTCCGGACAAAGATAAGAAGGTCCGTAAAAATCTCTGTATTCTTCGTCATTTACGTCACTTTCAATCGAGCGTCCCATGTTCATGTAGAAGAAGTGTTCAGCACGGTGTGACGAAGCACAAAAAGCAAGTCCTCTCTCCTCGCATGCACGCTTTATCTCGGATGCGACATCTACCATAGGTCCCATTTTCGCTGCATTCCAACGATTGAAATCAGTGTCATACATGGCAAAGCCATCGTGATGCTCTGCGACAGGCATTATGAATTTTGCACCCGAATTTGCGAAAAGCTCTACCCATTCATCAGCATTGAACTTCTCGCCCCTGAACATAGGAATAAAATCCTTGTATCCGAACTTCGAAGGATCGCCAAAGTTTTTGATGTGATACTCATATTCACGTGATCCGGGATTATACATCCATCTCGGATACCATTCACACGCATACTGTGGAACGCTATAGATTCCCCAGTGAATAAAGATGCCGAATTTACCCTCGTAATACCAGTCTGGAAGCTTGTGTCCGGACAATGAATCCCATGAGGCCTTATATCGACCTTCTTCTATTGTTCTGTCTATTATTCTCAGATATTCTTCGTGGTTCATAATCACTTGAAAATCGCCTTAAGTTTCTCATCTGTGGTAAGGAGTTCTTTTGCAAGAGTCCTGTACTTTTCTTCGTGGAGATAAGTGTGACGGAAAGGCTTCATTGAAGGCGCAAGATCGATCGCCTTGCTGTAGTCTTCAACTTTCAGATCAAGCGTTGCACAGTAATCCCAGAAGCCTGTCTGAGTAAAGAGTGTATCGACTCTCTTCCATCTGTGATCAGTAACCTTACACATAATGTAAGTCGCAATACCTACCTGTATTCCGTGAAGCTGAGGACGCTCAAGGAATGAATCCAGAGCATGGGAGATCAGGTGCTCACTTCCGCTTGTAGGAGCTGAAGATCCGGCAATCTCATTTGCGACACCACTCATAGCAAGTGAGTCCAAAAGTTCTTTTAAAAAGAGCTCATCCTGAATTGTCTCAAATGGTGTTCTGACAAACGAATTGACGGCTTTTTTCGCAACCATAAATGAAAAGTCATTTACTTCATCAAAGCCCTGATCCTCTTCATGCTGCCAGTCGTATGTAGATGAGATTTTCGATACCATGTCACCGATTCCGGAATAAAGGAATCTTACGGGTGCGCTCTTAATAACATCTGTATCTACAAGAATTCCGTAAGCCATTTTCGCAGGCAGAGACTTTCTGTGGCCATTGACGATGAGGGATGCTGATGAGCTCGAAAAGCCATCTGATGAAGAACTCGTAGGAACGCTGATGAAAGGAATCCTTAAGATGTAACCAATGTATTTTGCAGCATCGATTACCTTGCCACCGCCCATTCCGATAACAGCCTGAGTCTTATTAGGAAGTTCGAACGCAAGGTTTGTAATGTCGTTAAAATCGACAGTGTCCATCTCCTGACAGTGAAGAACATTAACGCCTGCCTTCTCGAAAGAAGCGAAGACGACAGGACCGAACATATCAGTCAAACCGTTTCCAAGAAGAAGTGTTACCTGTGTAAGTCCCGCCTCTTTAAGGAACTCACCGATATTTGCTGTAACACCTTTTTCGATTTTAAGGATTACCGGAATTGATATCTCATCTTTGGGCATAAATACTACCTCACTTTCAAGTTAACCAATAACTTCAGGAACAACTTTTATGAGCTCATCAAAGCTATTGATAAATGGCACTTCGGTATTGATAGTTCCGAAGCCGTATTTGGCATGAATAAAAGGAAAACCGGCCTTAACAGTCGAATCGTAATCGCCCTGAATATCACCTACATAGCAGGCAGAAGCAAGGCCGTTGCGCTCAGCGATAAGCCTGATATTGGCATCTTTGGGAAGGAAATTATTGCCATAGCATTCAATATCTTCGACCAGGTCTTCCGGTTTGCCGTAATCAATCTTGTAGTAGTCCAGGAATGCCTCAATGTATCCAGCCTGGCAGTTGCTTACTATATAGACGTGATAGCCCATCTCCTTAAGCTTTGCCCATGTCTCGCATACACCATCGTAAAGAATGCCGCCGTTAAGTCTTAAATACTCATTCTCGTAATTCTCACAGGCAACTCTTAAAGCATTTCTCTCTTCGCCTTCTTTGGCATACGGGAAAAGATTATCAGCTATGACATCCATAGTCTTTCCCATATTTCTCTGGATATCGTCACGGGTTATGATCTTATCCGTAAATCCTGCCTCCTGAACCTTAACAGTCCAAGATTTGGCAACATTCTCGGCCGAATCCCAAACTGTGCCGTCCATATCGAAAATAACACCTTTTTTGGATTGCATTTTTACTCCTTTACGAGGCTTATTACCATTTGCTATATGGGCACCTGCCCTTTTTTAAACTGGCGCGGATCTCAACAAAGCATCCGCACGCAAGGCAAGTCCCCTGATTAATCTTGTCGCATTCTTTACAAACTGAAAGTCTGGAAGACGCAATATCTTCCGCAACCAGATCAGCTTCAGGAAGAGCTTTGAGGCCATCTACAATGAACTTCTCATAGTCTTCCTTGCTGATATCTTTTAACAGACAACGTCTGCATGGTTTTGGCATTTTCAGATCTCTACTTCGATGTGCATTACGCTTGATGCAGGAATCGTAAATACGAGCTTATCGCCATCGATCTTAATGTCATCGAAAGCCTTCTCTGTAACAACATCCGGATTATCGAATGTGTTGTAATCGTCCATCTTACCGCCAACGATTGTAGCCTTTACGGACTTAATTGCTTCGCCCATAAGATTGCTTGCAACTTCGTAAGAATCTGTGCAGGAGAGGTTGCCCAATGTGATATGAACCTTGCCATCCTTGCCCTTTGAAACTGATTCATGGAGATTAGGAACCATGTACTCATCTTCAAGACCGATCTTGGAGCAGTTAAGTGAGCTCTCCAAAAGTTCGCCGTCCTGGTGGCTTGAGAACATCTTAAACACATAGTATGTAGGTGTCTTAACCATCTTATCGCCTTCAGTAAGGATTACTGCCTGAAGAACGTTTACAAGCTGAGCGATATTTGCCATCTTAACGCGCTTGCAGTGCTTGTTGAAGATGTTGAGATTGATGCATGCGATAAGTGCATCTCTGATCGTATTCTGCTGGTAGAGGAAGCCCGGATTGGTGCCTTCTTCAACGTCATACCATGTACCCCATTCATCGACCATAAGACCGATCTTGCACTCAGGATCGTATCTGTCCATGATGGCAGAATGCTTCTCGATAAAGTCTTCCATTGCGAAAGTCTTAGCAAGAGTCATGTACCATTCTTTGTCATTAAACTTTGTTGCAGAACCCTTCTTTGCCCAATCGTAAGGAAGCGTGTAGTAATGGAGAGTAAGGCCGTCCATGTAACCGAAATTCTGAGGGAATGTACCCTGCTGTCTGAAGCACTCGTGAAGCATTGTCTCTGTCCAGTTGTAGTCCTTATCTGAAGGACCTACAGCGAGCTTCTTGATCTTCTTATCAGGGTTGAACTGCTTAATGAATGTCTGATAATGCTTATAGAGGTTGGCATAGTATTCAGGAACCATGTTACCGCCACAGCCCCATGTCTCATTACCTACAGCGAAATAATCGACTGTCCAGGGCTTCTCACGACCGTTAGCTCTTCTGAGATCAGCCATCGGAGATACGCCGTCAAAAGTCATGTACTCGACCCATTCGCTCATCTCCTGAACAGTACCGCTTCCGATGTTACCATTTACATATGTCTTACAACCGAGCTGCTCTGCAAGTTCCATGAACTCGTGAGTACCGAAGCTGTTATCTTCTGTAACTCCACCCCAGTTTGTATTTACCATCTTCTTTCTGGATTCCTTGGGTCCGATACCATCCTTCCAGTGGTATTCATCTGCAAAGCATCCACCCGGCCAGCGAAGAACCGGAATCTTCATCTCTTTGAGCGCCTCAACGACGTCGTTACGCATACCGTTTGTATTGGGAATAGAAGAGTTCTCTCCGACGTAAACGCCTTCGTAAATACATCTTCCCAAGTGTTCTGAAAAGTGGCCCTGAATCTCAGGATTGATGTGTCCAAGCTCTTTGCCTGTGTTGATAAATAAGTTGTACATAAGCTCCTCTTTCCTCGAAAACGATAACTGTAGAGTAAGTTAGAATCTGCTATGAGATTCACCCTTGCATTATACCAAAAAACGGATACCGATTTTCTTCGGAATCCGTTTAGAATTTGATGATTTATCTGTGAATATAAAGCCTTGTCGGTTCAGGTTCTCCATCACCCTGCGCCATGCAGTAGAATTCCCATCCGTAGCGCTCGTAGAAACCAATGTGATCCGTAACGAGATAGATAGGAGTGATACCTTTTGCGCGCATGTCTTCAACGACGTAGTGCAATAGCATTCCGGCAATACCTTTGCAGCGGTGATTCTCATCTGTATAAACAGCGCAGACATTCGGATTTAAATCTTTTCGATCGTGGAAATCGTTAAAGATTACACCAAGACCGCCGACGATCTCGCCTTTATAAAGACACATATACCAGCCAAATTCAGTCTTGCCTTCAAGATAGTCGCTCATGCATTCAAGATAGGCTTCTTTGGGAATACCCCACTTATCGCTGAACCAAACAGCGGCAGTTTCCATCAACTCCGGTCTGTCGATAAGGTCAATTAACTCATAATCGTCCATAAAATTCTCCGTTTAATCAAAGAGCCGGCAGATAAGCCGAAGCGAGAATGCCTAAAAATCCGGCTACGGCACAAACAACAAGGTTTACTAGTAGCATCCAGAAACGGAATCCATCAACTCTTCTGAATGAAAAAATAATGTATCCGAAAGTAATGATCAGATACAAAAGCATTCCGCCGATAAAAACCAATCCGGCCATCGTGTTATCGCCTCCGACAAAGGAAGCATTATACAAAGTAATATAACCTACAAGCGTGGTGAAAATCAGAGACCATGCTCCCTGAATAAGAAAATAAACTGATTTTTTCAAAATCGAATCCTCGACACTTTCAAATATTCCAATGTGTTAATTATACAGATATTGGTCCTTTCGGAAAACACACAAAACAAATATAAAGCCTCCATTAGAAAAGGATGGACAGGTAAGCCTTCCTACAACGCTCAACGAATAAAATTTAATGTTTATCGTTAAAAAGTTGTTGACAAAGATAAATTGCGGTTGTATAGTTAAGCCATCTTCGAAGACAGAACATTTAACTTCCCTACGGAATAAAAGGATGGTATTAATTATGGATAATGATAATGCAAAATTAGAGAGAATAAAGAAGAGCTGCAGAGTCGGCGCAAAGGTAACGAGGATTATAATGGTCGTCATGATCGTATGTTCGATTATCGGTACCGCTGCAGGAATCACAATCCTCACGATGGGTCCAAAGTACGATGCGATGGCAATAGCAACAGGCAATGAACAGGCCTTTAGTTCCCACGGAAGCTCATTCAGTGTCCTTAACATGAATATGGATCTGGATAGCGTGAAAAGTGACATTCCCGCTCTTCAGGAATACATCGACAATTGCCCCCTCGCAGCAAGCCACGGCATCACGATATTAATCACAAGCCTGGCCTTGATACTCGCTATTGTTCTACTTGCGATAACCAATGCAACCTTTAAGAAAATGAGCGAGTCAGATACACCGTTCACACCTGAGATTAAGAAGAGGATTCTTATCACCATGATAATATTGGCTGTTGCAGTCGGTCTTACTATGGGACTTGGTGAAGGTGCAATAATCGCAATCCTTGCATGGATTGTCACATCGATCCTCGACTACGGCATCTCCTTGCAGCAGCAGTACGATGAGACACTTTAAGGGAGAAAGAATATGGGACAGATAATACTAAGATTGGACAGGGTCATGGCAGATCGCAAGATCTCACTAAATGAGTTATCTGAAAAGGTCGGTGTATCGAACGTCAACCTCTCGAAGATGAAGAATGGCAAGATATCAGCTATCAGATTCTCAACTCTGGAAGCAATATGCGATGCGCTGGATTGCCAGCCGGGTGACATTCTGGAATATCAGAAATAAGATTAAGGAATAGAATAAGAACGAAGGGCTATCTCACTATTGGGATAGCCTTTTCATATCCGCATAAATCCGGAAATAAAAATCGTGCTTCCTCTCTGCTGAATGCGACAAAGAGGAAACACGAAGTTCCAGGAGAATTTCCCAAATTAATTTTCAATTCATTAGAAAATTCATCTCCAGAAATCGAGATCAATTCCTACTAACAGTTTAAGATTATCAGACAAATATATGCAGAAAAAGGTGACAAATTCTTACTGTTGCACCGACAAAATAATGTTTAGGAAGAAAATTACCACTTTATAAATCAGCTAATGCCTTTTTGCACTCTTCGATAATGAGTGATTTCTCAGTCTTATCAATACTTGTGCTTTCTATCGCACGCTGCATAATGCTGTTAATGCCATCTCTGTCGCCATGTGCAAAGCAGTCATTGATAGTATTTATCTGGGCCATTATGTTTTCTCTCAGAATGGTGAAGTAATTTGCTTCAGTCTTAATTATAGTAGTGCGTTCTCTCTCAAAATGTCTTCTCCATTTATCGACATTTGAGTCATGTGCAGCTGAATCGCCCGCATAGATACCGAAATCAATCAGTCTGTACCAGGTGTCTTTCGGCGAGTTGTAGGACTCTCTCTTAAGTCTTCTGAACTTCGACTTCATAAGAGATGTTCCCTTCATATAAACAGCATAATTATCAAAGACTGAAGGATCTTCAAAGAAGAGATAAGTCCATATTCCTTCAAGGATGTACTTCTTATCCTTATGAGTTGTCGCATACTGCATCGCGTACATTATAAATGCAACGAATACTGCACTGTGATCAGCAAATACATCTCTTTCTTCTCTGGAGATATAGTACTTTGCACCTGTACCGGTAAAGAAAGAATACATCAGTTCACCGGTTTCTTTCAGCTGATCTAATGTGAAATGATCCTTGGGACAAACAAGGTCATCTAAGGCAACTTTTTCGATATTGGAACCTTCGTATTCCTTAGTAAGTACTGATTTGCCCGAACCGGAATAACCAATGACAAAACAAAGATTGATCTTGCCTTCATCAAAAGCTTTCTTGTTGTAATAAAGGTCGGGTTCAGAGAAGAATAATGTCTCCTGCATTGGAATAATCGTGTCCAATTTGAATCTGTAATTCATCGAAAAGAACATCTCAGGAACATTACTTCCAAAGAGCTTTACTGAGTAATAGTCGGAAAAGCGTCTGTCTCTCCTTGAAAGCATAAGATACTTCATGAAAGCATCTTGAAATTCCTCACGCGAAGACACCTCATCACTAATAAGTGAAATGTCATTTCTTGCAATAAGATTCTCGTAACTTACGAGTTCTTCAGGAAGCAGTTTTTCCATCTTTCACTATCTCCATAAATACGTCTATATCGTTCCTGTCGTATTCCTTAAATCCACATTTCTGATATACATGAATTGCTCTCTCATTGTCGGTATAAACAGCGAGAAAAATCCTGTTAAGTCCAAGTATATCAAACCCATATTCGACGGACCTCATAAGAGCCTCTTTGCCATAGCCCTTATTCTGCATGTCGGCAGTAATCACTATTCCCCACTCTGCACAATCGAAAGTGCGGTTGAAAAATTCGATATTTCCAATGAACTTTCCGGAAGCCTTATCGATCATCGAAAACATGGTCGCGTCATTATCCATCTTATCTCTGATATAATCGCATTCCTGTTCTTCGGTATAAGGTTCTGTTCTGTCACCTATAAACCTTGCGACATTTTCGATATCATTTACCATCGTCAAATATTCAGGAACCAACTCCATAGTCGGCCTGATATAGTTGATATTTTCCGATTCAAAAATTACATTCATGTTCATCTATATATGCTCGATGGATATAACCATTGTCGATTACTGCTTTGAAGTCTTCGGTTCTTTCTTAAACAGTTTCTGGAAAGCTTCAATGAAGTTTTTCGGATTAAGACTGCTTACCATAATGGCATTGTTAGGCCTAATAGGTTTAATGATGTATCCTACAACAACGTTCGTAAAGAACTGTGAAACAAGCGACGCAACGGCTGCACCGTAAGAACCGAACTTCGGAATAAGAAGTACATTAAGAACGATGTTTGCTGAAGCACCCAAAAGGTTAATAAGCCACAGATACTTTTGCTTTTCATTTGCAAGTATCCATATATTGCGAACTGATCCGAGATAAGAGAATGTTGTATACCATACAACGATCCTTAATACACCGATAGTTCCGGCATACTTCTCTCCGTATGTGAGCATAATGATCGGATTAGCAAAAATGGTCATGAATAAACCCTGTAACAAAGACAGATAAATAACGAACGAATAAAGCATTTTAAGGCGCTTTTTAAATAATTCATCGCTGATCTTCTGTCCCTCGAAAATCCAGGGCCTGAACGAATCGATAATAGCTGCAAAGATAAACGCCGTCATACCGGCAACTGTGGCTGCAACACCATAAAGACCGGTCTCAGCGCTGTCATACATACCCTTGAGCATGATCTTATCGGTCTGGGTGAAAATAGTTACCATCATGGAGGAGACGACATAGTGTTTGCCCCTGTTGAACATTTCCTTAGCAAGGCTTAAGGACACAGAAAGCTTCTGGGTCTTCTTCTTGCCGTAGATAACGAAAATACCAAGTGAGATCAACATATAGTCCAAAGCACTTGTTACCGCAAACCAATAAACACCCTTTGATGTCGCAAGAAGGAAGATTCTATATCCTGCAACAACGAAGTGCACAATGAGGCTTATGATCGAATAATACTTCGACATAAGCTTAGCCTGATACCAGCATCCCATAAGGTCAGTTGCATGGAAGATCAGGGTAATGCTATACAGAGCGCAAACGAGGACTGTTTCCTTCTCACCCGGATTTGCTACATATGCAAATGCTACAAGTCCAACAATGCAGGCAAGCGAAGACAGGAAATTGACAAAGACACCCGTTCCCATCGCCTTGCCTTCTCTTTCCGGATGCTGGACGATCTCCTGAACCATAATGTTGCTGAATCCAAGACGCATCAATGGAACGCAGAATGTGACGAGTGCAGCTGCATAAGTAATAGAACCGAAAGTCGATGTTCCAAGGAATCTCGCTGTGAGAATATTAAGAATAAATCCAACGATTGATTGGATCAGTTTACATGCTATTATCCATGTTGCATTTTTTGCAACTTTGTTTGACATATTTATTTGCCTCTACTCTTGTTCAAAGTTTCGTTGATTTTAGCATATAAGCAAAAATCAATTGTGGCTAAACAGGCGCAAGTATTCGTCATATTTCAAGCCTGAATCAAAGTTTCTGGCACTCTCTGCCAAATCCTCTGATCTGTACGGTCTTTGCTCGTATATTGAGATGATCGCCTTCTCTACTTCGTCTATATCATCTTCTACTACAAGACCTGTTTTGCTATTGACCATTTCAGGACTTCCGCCCGTCGGGAAAGTCATAACCGGTGTTCCGCAGGCAATAGCTTCCATATTTACAGTAGGATAGTTATCTTCTCTGGTGGGATTGAAGTACAGATCAGCAACCGAATATAAAGCTGCAAGTTCAGTCTGATTTGAAGTTCTGTGAATCGAGATTATATTGTCGGATAAAGTCTTATCCACCTGATCGTCCGTTCCTACGAGAACAATCTTGAATCTGTCATCCAATCTCTTTTCGAGTTCGATAAAAACATCAATACCCTTACGCTTCTCCCAGATGGACGCAACACCAAGGATGATGAATTTACCATCCAATCCGTGCTTGGCTCTGAAATCGCTTTCTGTGGGCTTAAAAACACTAAGATCAATACCGTTGTTAATTACCTTAACCGGATAGTCTTTCAGATAGGATTCTTTCGCGAGATCAGCAAGCCACTTAGAAGGAGTTACAACAGTAAGATCATTTACTCCTGTGAACCACTCCTTCTTAAGGTTCCACATCTTGGATGTGCGGTCGACTTTGGAGGCAGGATATCTGTTTATCTGCTCACAGTCGTGACAGCCAGTTTTCCACTTATAGCATCCAGCCTCAGTAAAATATGGGCACTGACCGGTGAAAGACCAGCAATCGTGAAGTGTCCATACAACTCTTATGTTGTTCTTCTTAATGAACTTGAAGAGCATCGGAAGATTTATATAGCAGTTGTGAAGGTTGTGAAGATGAATAATATCCGGATTATACTTCTTAACCTTTCTGAGAAAATTCCATGTCGAGAGCCTCTGAAAATAGCCGTTATAACCCGTATATTTAAAGAGTCTCTTATGAATATTGTGCGAATACTTATTGCCGATATAGATGGTATTCTTGTCCGGATTTTTCACCCTTCTGGCATAGTAAGAACAGACGGCTTCGTGGCCTTCTTTACGCGCAAGATCTGCTATCTGAAGCATAATCTTTCCGGTACTTCCGAAATTAACTGTATTAATCTCAAGTATACGCATATCAGTCTTTCCAATACATCTTAGGTAAATGCTTGTAGTGACGCTGTTCCACAGGCGGAAGCTGCATATAATCACCAAAAGCATGTCTTAAACTCTCATCGGTTCCTGGTGCCCAGAATTCGCCGTCTTCGAATCTGATCTTTCTCAAAGGGATAATCGAATCTTTTCTTACAACTTCCCTTTGGCCATAGCCCCAAACGATAACACCAACATATTCAGAACTGTCGAAGTCATACTTCTTTGCATGCTCGATCGTTCTGCCTGTGTGATAGTGCTTAATCGGGAAGACTTTGTAGAACGCCTTGATAAGGTTGATCATGGTTCTTGTCTTTCCGGATCTCTTTGAAGGATCAATTATCGTTGCACCGATCTGCATCGCCTGGCAACGCTTCATATAATTAACTCTTCTCTTTCTCTTGCCTTCATCTGAAGGAAGTCCGTCCACAGGGAAGATATCGATATTTACGCCGAACTCTTCGCCGAAATCAGCATTCTCTTTTACTTCTGTTCTTGGGTCATAAACTTTCGCAAACGGGAGCAATGCCTTGTTGTCCTTGCGCCATGTGTAAATAGCAAGATTCTCGCATTTAAAAGAATCAAGGAACTTCTCATAATCCGGTCTTGGCATGCAGATATCAATATCGTCATCCCACGGAATGAATCCCTGATGTCTTACTGCACCAAGATATGTTCCGTAGTAGATAAAGTAACGGATATTATTTTCGTCGCAGTATTCTGAGACTTTTTTCAAAATCTCAAGCTGCATCATTTTTGCTTCTTCAATAGTTATTTCTTTCATTCTGACTCTCACGCTTTACTTAACATTTCTAAGGATGTATCGACAACTAAGTCCGGTGTCGCGTCATCATAAGCTTTTGCGACAAGTTCAAAATCAACACGCTTGTCGCAATTTTCTTTCATCCATTCGCAGATCTTATCGCAGTTTTCTTCGACCTGATTCTGACGGATAAAGAGCACCAGCGGATACTTCTTCAAAAGGCCGTAGGATAATTCGTCTTCAGAGAAATAGAAGTATACGATCGGATAGCCTGATGCCACGCTCTCGAAAATCTTACTTGAGACAATCTCCTTATCCCTGTTTGCAAGAATGATCTGGATATTTGCAGATGCATAATACTGATCTGCAATGACCTTGCCGACCTTGCCGTAAAAATTAATGCAATCAGGATTTGCTGCAGCTGCCTTTTCAATATCTTCAACAGCATTTCCGGAAGCGAAAACATGAAGACTCACATCGCTATCCTTTTTGCTGATATTTGCAAACGCTGTAAGCATCGATTCAGCAGGCCTCATCTGATGATTGACCTCACCCTGATAGATTGCATTTATTCTCTTTGGATTATTCAAAGGAAGTCCTTCTACCGGAGGTCTTTTAACAACAAGAGGATGCTCGACTCTTACAGCATTTTCTCTCTTGTTTCTGGTAAAATACGGCTCCCAGTTATCGATATAAAAGATCTTCGATGAATAGTCGAAAACATCATTTTCGAACTTCTCTGCATAAGGCTTCTTAAGTTTCTGCGCCCATGTATAGCGGAAATAATCCCTGTTCTCGCTATATCTGTCGTAAAGAAGCGGGAACAACGGAATATTATATTTTTTGCAGAAAAGGTAGCCGGCCTTAACGCCTTCAAGCGGGAGGCAGCAAGGAACAACGCAATCGATCTTAATTCCTTCTGAATGCATCTGTTCAAGCTTGTTGTAATAAGATTTTGTGAGCTGTTCTTCCATCCCGCTCTTTGTAAGGAGCTTTGAGATAGCCCAATAAGTCTTATTCATCGTAAGCCTCATTTTGCCGTAAAGAGACTTCTCATTGAGATGTCTTCGCATCTCAAGATCCTTCGTCCTCTTACTTGTAACTCTTATAAGTCTGAGACCTTCGTAATCTATATCATTTTCTTCACCGTCAGGGCTTCTGGCGATCATGTAAACATTGTGTCCCTTTGCAACATAGCAGTTTGCGATCTGATGAATACAATTGCCCGTTGCTGAGAAATTAGGATAATAGCTTCCGCTTATGAGGACGATGTTATATGCCATAAATCAATCCTTCTTCCCTTCTGCCAAAACTTTTGAATAGTAATCTTCAAGCATTGATCCGGAACCTGCTCTGGAATACTTGCTTGATCTGAGAATTCTGTTGAAATCAGCGCGGTCATAAACCTTGTCGAGTTCGGTAATAATAGTGGAAGCCCAGAAATCAATTTCCTTATCAAGAGGAACGAATACGACTTCACCGGTTATATTAACTTCTGAAGGAAAGTTCGAAGAGACAACGCAAGGAAGACCAGACGCTTCAGCTTCAATACATGCAAGTCCAAAACCTTCACCTTTACTTGGCAGGAAGAACAAATCCATAGCCTTATAAAGATTGTTGCAATCGCTCCTGCTTCCAAAAAGCTTGATCCTGTCTGATAAGCCTTTTGATTCGATATATTCCTTAATCTGATCATCAAGCGGACCGCTTCCGATCCACCAGTACTCAACATCAGATCTTCTCTTTAGAATCTCTTCAATTACATTTACAGAAAAGAACGGATTCTTTGCTTCTGCAAGTCGTCCGACAGAACCAATAACACACTTGCGAGTAACGTTTGCTTCTTTGCGGACTTCTTCTCTTTTCGCTTCATCGAAGACATATAGATCTGTATCTATGATATTCGGAATTACAAGAAAATCCTTATCGCCAAACATGGCTTTGCCGGCATTAGATGAACATGCAGTATAATGCGTTGCTGTCTTCTTAAGGAGCGGCAATAAAAATCTGTTGATCCTTTCTTTGAGCTTGGACTCACCAATCTCGACGCTGTGAGAATGAAGAATCCTTATAGGAACCTTCTTCTGCGCATACTTCATTATCGGAAGCGATTTAAGAATAATATTGTCGTGAATGATATCGTAATCGTGTTCACGAATTACTTTCTTTGCAAGCCTGATGTGCTTAATCGGGTGGCTCAAAAGAGGTCCAAGAAAAAAGACTTCTGAACCATTTGCTTTAACTTCATCGATATAAGGTGAATCAACATAAGACAAAGTAACAAAATCAATTTTAACCTTGCTGTGATCGACATTTCTGTAGTAGTTCATAACAAAGTTCGTAACTCCGCTTGATACGCGAAGATTCGGAACCATCATAAGAACTTTGATCTGTCTGTCACTCATATTTATCTAAGCTTCCCGTTATACTTTCTCGAAAAATGTATCCGGTCTGTCCGGATTAAAGATCTCATTACAGGTCATAACAGTTACAAGATCTTCCGTGTCAGAAAGATTGATAATGTTATGAGTCCAGCCGGGAATCATGTGAACAGCTTCAATCTTGTCGCCGGACACATCGAATTCAACCATTTCACCTGTGTTGATATTTCTTTCCTGAATAAGCGCGTGACCCTTAACAACAATGAACAATTCCCACTTGGAATTGTGCCAGTGCTGTCCCTTTGTAATGCCGGGCTTACTGATATTAATAGATACCTGACCACAGTCTTCTGTATGAACGAGTTCTGTAAAAGAACCTCTGTCATCAACATTCATCTTCAATGCATACTTGAACTTGTCAGAAGGAAGATAGGAAAGATAAAGACTGTAGAGTTTCTTTGCAAAAGAACCATCAGGCATTTTTGGCATCATCAAAGTCTTGGGCTGAGCCTTAAATTCAGCTAAGAGATCGACAATCTCGCCTAAAGTAACTTTATGGGCAGCAGGCACGCAGCAATAACGTCCGCCTTCAGTAATGACGGTCTCTACGCCCTCAAATTCGCAACGTGTTTCTTTGCCTTCGAGGAGATCGAACATGCCTTCAACCAGGTCATCGATATAGAGAAGTTCAAGTTCTGTGGAACGGTCGTTAACAGTGAATTCTTCATCATTTGCAACAGCCCAGCAGAATGTCGATACAGCGGAATTATATTTCGGTCTTGAATGACCCATAAGGTTAGGAAAGCGATATACAAAAACTTTCGCACCTGTCTCTTTTGCATAATCGAAAAAGAGATCTTCTCCCGCTTTCTTGCTTCTTCCATATTCGGAATCGCCAAAGCGTCCGGACAAGGTCGCCTGAATAGAGGAACTCAGCATAATGGAAGCTTTATTCTGATGTGACTTAAGGCAATTCAAGAGTTCACTTGCAAAACCAAAATTACCCTTCATGAACTCTTCTGGATCCTTAGGGCGGTTAACGCCTGCCAAGTTGAAAACAAAATCACAATCAGAACAGAATCTGTCCAGATCTTCAGAAGTTGAATCTATGTCATATTCGTAGATCTCATCAATTACGATTGAAGGTCTGGTCTTATTCTTACCGTCTCTTATATTCCTGAGATTATTAACAAGAGCGGTGCCTACCATGCCCTTTGAACCGGTGACAAGGATTTTCATCAATCCTTCCTCCAGACCATCTTATTTACGACGCCGACATAAGACTGAATAATCTTTACGACCTTGTCAGAAACATTCTCATCTACGTAGTCCGGTACAGGAATACCATTGTCGCCATTCTTAACCATCTCAACGGCTGTGTCGACTGCCTGGAGAAGTCCCAAAGTGTCAATGCCTGAAAGAATGAAGCAACCCTTGTCGAGCGCTTCAGGACGCTCTGTAGAAGTTCTGATGCATACTGCAGGGAAAGGATTGCCGATCGATGTAAAGAAGCTGCTCTCCTCAGGCAATGTACCACTATCGGATACAACAGCAAACGCATTCATCTGGAGACAATTGTAGTCGTGGAAACCCAAAGGCTCGTGACGAATAACTCTCTTATCAAGTTCGAAACCTGATGCTTCAAGTCTCTTTCTTGAACGGGGATGACATGAATAAAGAATTGGCATATCGTACTTTTCAGCCATCTTATTAATTGCTGTAAAGAGCGACATAAAGTTCTTCTCTGTGTCGATATTCTCTTCTCTGTGAGCTGACAAAAGGATGTACTTTCCCTTTGTAAGACCGAGCTTGGAATGGATATCTGAAGCCTGAATTTTGGCAAGATTAGCTCTTAAAACTTCAGCCATAGGAGAACCAGTTACATAAGTTCTTTCCTTGGGAAGACCGCAATCAGCAAGATATCTTCTGGCATGCTCACTATATGCGAGATTTACATCGGATATGATATCTACAATACGGCGGTTTGTCTCTTCAGGGAGGCACTCGTCCTTGCATCTGTTGCCGGCTTCCATATGGAAAATCGGGATGTGGAGTCTCTTCGCACCGATAACGGATAAGCAGCTGTTTGTATCACCAAGAACAAGAACCGCATCAGGCTTAAGTTCAGCCATTGCCTTGTAGCTTGAAGCAATGATGTTACCCATTGTCTCGCCAAGATCATTACCTACTGCATCAAGGTAGAGATCAGGATCTTCAAGTTCAAGATCCTTGAAGAAAACGCCATTCAGGTTATAGTCGTAGTTCTGACCTGTGTGGACAAGGAGTGTGTCGAAGTACTTTCTGCACTTCTTAATTACAGCTGCAAGTCTTATGATCTCAGGTCTTGTACCTACGATGATCATGAGTTTGATTTTGCCGTTATTCTTCCAATTAGCATTCCCCATAGTTCATTCTCCATTCTGAAAAAGGGTTATCTTAAATATCTGAAATCGTCGAAAAAGAAACGGATCACACCATCAGATGTGGCTGATTCCGTTCAATTCTTCCTGAACGTAGTCTGTTGTAAGAATCTTCTTAACAACACCATCAACATCAAGTCGAACAGTATTGTGTGAAGTGTAGCTCTCTTCTGCCTGTGTCTCGACCTTACCCTGTACGAAGAACTTATCGTAGTTAAGATCTCTGTTATCTGCAGCAACACGGAAATACTTACCCATATCTTCAGATCTGAGTCTTTCCTCACGTGTCATCAAAGTCTCATAAAGCTTCTCTCCGTGACGTGTTCCGATGATGTTCGTACCTGTATCACCGAAAAGCTTCTGAACACCCTTGGCAAGATCACCGATTGTAGAAGCATCTGCCTTCTGGATGAAAAGATCACCCGGCTTTCCATTATTGAATGCGAAGCGAACAAGCTCTACTGCTTCATCGAGATTCATAAGGAAACGTGTCATATCAGGATTTGTAATCGTAATAGGATTGCCCTTCTTAATCTGGTCGATGAAGAGAGGAATTACAGAACCTCTTGAGCACATAACGTTGCCGTAACGTGTGCAGCAGATAACTGTACCACCACGCTCTGCAGCAACACGGGCATTTGCATAAATAACGTGCTCCATCATGGCCTTTGAGATACCCATCGCATTGATCGGATAAGCAGCTTTATCTGTTGAAAGACATACGATTCTCTTTACACCTGCATCGATAGCTGCGTGAAGAACATTATCAGTTCCTTCAACATTGGTCTTAACAGCCTGCATAGGGAAGAATTCGCATGAAGGAACCTGCTTTAACGCAGCCGCATGGAAAATATAGTCTACTCCCGGCATGGCATCTGCTACGGAGCGTGGATCTCTTACGTCACCGATATAAAACTTAACCTTGCCGGCAGTTTCAGGATGCTTTACCTGAAGTTCATGTCTCATATCGTCCTGCTTCTTCTCATCACGTGAGAAAATGCGGATCTGACCGATGTCAGTATCAAGGAAATGCTTAAGTACTGTGGAACCAAAAGAACCTGTTCCACCTGTTATCATTAGTGTTGCACCATTAAATTCAGACACAATAAATCTTCCTTTACTTATTTAATAAATATATATTATATAACAAAACGGGCGTCTTAACAAAAACGCCCGTTATTTTATTCTTTCCAGTAAACTTTGAATGAGTGATGGGTTACCCTCTTATCTTCAGGTGGTAGTTGCATATAGTCTTTGTAAAGGCTGGTAAGATATGCTTCATATCCTTTAGGAGCACTGAAAGTCTCATTCTCAAAAGGAACATCTACTACATCTTCAAAGACCTCTCTTGGAAGGATCTCACGTTCCTTATACTGTCCCAGAGGACAACCTGCATATTTTGAAGTCTTAAAAGGAATCTTGAGTCCTTTGCGTCTTATAGCATCGAAATAGGGTTTTCTAGATATGAAACCATATGCGATAAGAATATTCTTCAAGAACTTCTTGGGACCCTTAGTCAAGGGATAGTAGTAATACTGGCAGAAGTTTCCATAGTGATAATTATGTCTTGCCTTCTTTACGATCGACTTGGCACCTTCAAGCGTGTCACCCAAACCATCGAAAGGGAAAATATCTACAAAAACTCCCATTCCTGAAGTGCTTCTTACAAGTTGTTCTTCAAGCACAGTCTGAGAATCAACGAGCTTCGCAAACGGATGACGGAATTCTTTGTTATTGACATGGGTAATCAGCTTATATCTGCCGGATGAATCAAATTCAGAAATGAATCTTTCATAATCCTCTCTGAGCATTCCAATATCGATATCATCATCCCACGGAATAAATCCCTTATGTCTTACAGCACCGAGCAAAGTTCCGCCGCACAAGAAATACTTGATTCCCTTGGCATTACAGAAATCTCGAATTGCTATAAGAGTATCTAATTCAACCTGTTTCAGTTCTTCTGTAGTAAGCTCTTTCAAAGGGTATATTCCTTTCATCGGACATAATATTTTTGACCAGTGACATTATAGCATTATATTCGGAAGTATTTATTCCAACTGATCACTTCGTATAAACAACTATAAAGCTTCTGCCCTTAGAGATTTCTTTTACTTCGATCTTTTCAAAGCCCGCTTTTTTACCGAGCTGAACTAATTCATCAGGCTTAAATTTCTTAAAACCATATTGGGTATATGCGATAGTATCCAGAAATTCTTTTGTGTAAGCCACATTGTAAAAAGAGCCACCGTTTTTCAAGCATCTTCTGATCTCGCTTAATCCTTTGACTGTATCAGACCAGAAATAAACGGTATTGATTGTTGTGACCGCAGCAAACATCCCATCGTCAAAAGGAAGTGCGCAACAGTCGCCAACCTGCAAATGAAGCTTTCCTGCAAGTTCAGCCTTTCTGTTACGTTTGGTGGCCATCAATTTTGCGTCATCAGAAATATCTATGCCATACATATCAGGCCTGCACTTCTTATAAATGCGCTTCAATAAATGACCATTTCCGTAGCCGACATCAAGCAGTTTCTCATCATTGGAAACATTAACTTGTGCTACGGTATTGCGATACAGCTGACTGTTTGCGATATTCTGAACCAGACTAACAATCTTTCCGCCTAAGCCACGCGGATTACTAAGCTGCGATCCAACATATTCAGTAAATTTACTCATTCAATACCACTTAACGATTTATCTTCGCTTTATTCACATCAAGATAGAACAATCCATCACGATTACAGAAGACATAAATCTTCTTCACGCCGGAAATCTTGAAACGAGCTTCACAACTTCCTTCAGGATAGAGCTTTACCATCTGCAATCTGTCACCCGACACGGCTGCAATGAACGAAATATAATGTTCCTTGCTCATATCGTGTTCTACATGAACATAATACTCATCTTCAATAATCTCAAGACAAATATCGTGATTAGTGTCGGATATTTCTCCTGTTTCAGGAAGAAGCTGTATTCCGTGACAGTTGATAACCGCATCACCCATACTATGAATTATATTTCCGCAAACAGGACATATATAAAACTTTGAGCGGAGCATATTTGCCGATACATTAAGATTGCTGATCGCATTTCCGGATAACAGTTCAGTTACCGATACGCCAAGACTTTTTGCCAGCGGTTCAAGTAAAGTAATATCCGGATAACCTTTTGCGGTTTCCCATTTCGAGATTGTTTTGTCTGATACATTAAGTCTTTCCGCAAGTTCAGCCTGTGTCAGATTATTTTTTTCGCGCAGTTCTTTAATGACTGCTCCGGTAATATATTGATTCATCGAAAATCACCTCCGGAAACAATACTAAAACTCTAATAGTTCATTGTGTACCTACGCAAAGTAGAGTCGCTTAATAGCACTTGTCTATTCTCCCAAAGCATAATGCTTCTTACTTTGGGCATAAATAATCGCTGCCTCAGTTTTTGTTACGCAGATTCTCGATCATATCAAGGAAACTCTTACTTTTAACAAGTGCAATACCCTGACCTTCATCGCCTAAGACAAGAATCTCATCTCCCGGTTCTATCTTAAATATCTTTCTCGCCTTTGCAGGAAGCACAATCTGTCCCTTTTCGCCTACTTTTACAAGCCCGAAAATGTGTTTTCCTTTTGGTGGAATAGGAAATCCGTCTTCTTCCTTCTGAAAGCTTACAAGATCATCAAGTGACACGCCGAAAATCTCTGCAAGCTGCTTGCTCTTCAAAATATCAGGAGCAGATTCGCCCGTTTCCCACTTGGATAAAGTCTGTCTTGATACGCCAATGTTATCAGCAAGTTCCTCCTGAGACAGATTATTCACTTTGCGAAGATAAACAAGATTATCACCTAACATTCGCCTCTACTCCTTTAGCTTTTTTCTTGGATATTCCGAGAAGAACCCACCTGAAGAACGGGATTCTTGAGAACAATTCATTAAGTAAATATCCTCCGGCAAATGCTGTCACAGCGCAGATTAAATACTTAAATACGCAAGGCATCTCTATCGGATAGATATAATAAGCAGCCGCTGCAAGTGGTGTGTAATGGAAAATATAAAGACCAAAACTTCTCTTACCAATGAACCTGAAGAAACCATTATCTCTATCAAAGAATCTCTTGAATATTCCGAACACACAAAGTACTGCCATCCAGCAGAACACAATATTGAAGACACTTCTGTTCACAGGGGCATCGGCAAAATTCTGACCGAAATAAATAACCGTATATGCTATTCCCATAATTACTGTCGCAATAGTAGTAAAAAGCCAGTATTTACTGATTCGATTAATGATCTCATCATGCGCAAAAATATAGTATCCGACAAAGAATGAGAAGCCATAAAGTCCGAATCTGTAGACTGTTATCACAGGTGTATTCAGGATCTGAGCAAATGCCCAGAGAGGAATTACAAGCGCAATGATCAAAGGGAAATTCATCTTACCGGTGAGGTTATAAAGCCTTCCCTTCTCAAGCTTATGGAAGATTGCAAGCACCATCGAGAAAAGCCAAAGAAGCTGGATATACCAGAGAACGCCCTGACCTGACAAAACCATGATGAAATACTTAATCACAGAAGGAAGTTCTTCCGGCATGGTATCAAAAGCACCTGCCATCGACATTGAGAAATAGCCTGTAATCCAGTGGAATACGAAGAGCGATAGCGTAGATGGAACAAGAAGCTTTACTGTTCTGCTCCTTACGAATTCTTTTGTCGTATGCTTATCAAGATAGAATCTCGTGCTCATGCCTGATACGACAAAGAGAATTACCATAAACCACGGATAGACAAGATACATATAAGCATCCTGATACTGAACCTCAGCAAACGATCCTGCACCAAGAGGAATTATATTTGTAAACATCATGATCACGTGGTAGATAACCACCAGGATCACAACTACGGATCTAATATTATCAAGGTATGTCTTTCTCATACATTTCCCACCTTTGCTACATTTTTTAACATTATAAAAACGGGAAATCAATTACTCCACCAACAGATTTTTACATATAGTTGATGAAAATGTTAATTTGCGTTGCAGAGGCCTTAAAGATACATCAAGTCTTTGTTATTCATCACTGCTTCTGAGCTTTGTATTTCTTTCTTACCATCAATACGCAGATTACAAGGACGATTGGAAATCCTATTCCGGCAAGTACGCCCACTTTCAGATCTTCACCGAATTTCTGGGAGATATTACCGACAATAGCAGGACCAGTGGCACCGCCTAAGTCGCCGGCAAGAGCGAGAAAAGCAAACATTGCAGTTCCACCCTTAGGCAATACTCTTGACGATATGCTGATTGAGCCGGGCCACATAATTCCAACTGTAAATCCACACAAAGCACAGCCGACAAGACCCAATACCGGGAATGGTGACAAGCCGGCGATCAGATAGCAGATAAGGCACATGATGCCGGAGAATACCATGAATATGGTGAGGTCGACCTTTTCGCCGTATTTGCCATAGAGTACGCGGCTGATTCCCATGCAAATTGCAAAGCCGCAAGGACCGGCAAGATCACCGACAGTTTTAGATACATGAAGTGCTGATTCTGCGAAGGCTGAAGCCCATTGTGCCATGGAGATCTCTGAAGCGCCGGCACAAACCATAAGCACAATAAATACCCAGAACAGTCGGGTTTTAAATAATTTGCCCATAGTCATGCCGTTACCGTCTTCGACAAGCTTCTCGATAGGACATGTCGCAAAATTATAGATGTTATAAAGCGGAATTACTGACCAGATAAGTGCAAGAATCTTCCAGTTTTCGATTCCGAAAACTGCGAAAAATAACGTAGATCCAAGGATTACACCTACTGAGCCCCAGCAATAGAATGAATGAAGCAGACTCATTGTTCCTTCTTTGTTCTCAAAGGGGCAGGCTTCAACGATAGGGCTTACAAGAACTTCCGTAAGGCCGCTTCCAATTGCATAAATGACTACGCTGATAATGATTCCTACAAAAGGGTTGCCTGTAATTTCAGGTAAAAACGCTAATCCTGCAAGGCCCAGACCGGAGGTTACTTCTGCTGCAACAACACAAGTTCTGTATCCGATATAATCAACGATCTTGGCACACAAAAGATCCACTATTAACTGTGTAAAAAAGAATACAGTAGATATCAATGCCAGACTGCTGAAAGATATTCCATATGATCTATGAAATGTGATAAACAGCAGTGGCACAAAATTTGCACATATAGCTTGTGTAACAAATCCCAAGTAACAAGCAATCAGAGTCTTTCTGTATTTTTTAGCAGTATCCATATTAATCTCTTTGCACTTTCAAACAATCACAATAAGCTCAACGTTACTGTTATGCTTCCGCTTCCAAGTGCTTCTTCCCAATTGGTCAGGTCATCGATTTTTCCAAGCCTTGTATAACTCCAGGAATTACTACCGTAGAACATAACTATATTGCTGCCGTTATAAAGAACTATGTCGCCTTTTTGCGTCGTAGTCTGTTTGTCACTTCTTGTTAGGCTTTTTCCCAGAGGACCGACTTTTTCGAATCCGGAATAGTCATCAAGTTCAAGTACCAGTGGTGCCTCTTCAAGCATTTGGAATAATTCATTTGCAGCAGTAGTCTTTTCGAGAGTTGCTGTGAATTTATAATCACCAATCTGAATACATATCTTGTCTGTGATTTTTTCCACCTGGCTTGTCTCCTCCGAATAAATAGTCTGAGTTGTAAACTCTTCTGTTGTATTCTCAGTCTGAGATGTTTCCTGCGACTGTTCTTCGGAAACAATTTCCTGAACAGTTTCACTATTCGTTTGGGATGTTTCCTGTGAAGGCGCTGCCGCACAGCATGTTAACAGCGTAGTAAAAACTAGAATCAATACAAAGTTGGCAATCTTTCTAATGCGTTCTGACATAAACATCTCTATCTCATAATTTATGAATGGGGTTGTTACCGCCACTTCTAAATACTTTTTCGTCAATAAACTTAATAGGCAATATCCTTGTAGCCTACTTCATCGACTTCTTCGTCAACAAGTCTTACAGCGACGCCATTGTCATCAAGGTCTTCCCCACCCCAGTCACGATTGAAGCAGAGAGTAATTGTTCTTTCGCCGTCCATCAGAAATTCAGGCGGGATAACAATAGATTCCAGATGAACATTTAAAGCTACATCCGCTCTGGTCTCAATATCAGGCCACCATGTCTTGAATTCTTCTTCATCAGAAGGGCCATACGCGCCCTTTTCTTCTTTGTTGTAGTAATTAATAATGCTGTCGGCAACAGCTTCCTGGACTTCATCCCATTTTTTCATTAATGAGATATATGCCTCATACTGAACATCAGAGATACCATCCTCTTCGTCCTCTGCCTGAATTAGGATTCTCACCTCTGATTCTTCACCAAAACATTTTATAGTTTTTCCTGAAACAGTCTCAAAGAGTCCATAATCGTGATTCAGTTCACCAAACACTTTATCGATCATAAATCATTCACCTTTTCTTAGATTCGAAAACAAGTACAACACTGCCTGTTTTTCTTCAGTTAAATCGTAGCACAAATAGTCATTTTCTTTTCATTAAAGCCATTGAACAAATGCGGTCTTATCCGAGCTGTTATAACCAGCGTTCTCGTAAAATCTGAGTGTAGATTCTCTTTTCGAACCCGTAAGAAGCATCATCTTATAGCAGTTATCTTTGAGAGCAATTTCCTTCGCATAGTTGAGGCATTCTGTCGCATAACCCTTGCCACGATAGTTCTCATTTGTGACGACATTTTCTACGAATGCATAAGGTCTGATACCTCTTGTAAGGTTCGGAATAATTACGCAGACACATGATGCGACTATTTTGCCATCAACTTCTTTAACGATGATGTGATGGTTCTTATCTGAGATTATCTCATCCCATGTTTTGCTTAAATGCTCAGTCATCTCAGGGATGGAATCTTCATGCAAATACAAGTATAAATTCAGAAGTTCATTCAATTCTTCCTGTCTGATTTCCCTTACCATTCAAGTGCCTCTTTTCGAGATATATAAATCACTATCTTCAAACTCTTATTCGAGTCCATTCATGTTCTTCTCAATCGCTTCTATCGTTTTAATTGTTGTTTGAATCTGTTCTTCTGTGATTCCGGCAAACATCTTCTCCATGATAACGTCAGTCTCATAGTTGTTCTTGGTACAGAATTCTTTGCAATGTTCTGTCAATCTGATTCTGTGCTTACGCTTATCTTCAGAATCAGCATATATCTCAACAAAACCTCTTTCTACGAGCTTGATCAGAATCTGCTTAACATTCTGATGAGATGATCCTACCATGTCTGCAATCTGATTAAGGGTCGGATCTTCTTTACACAAGCTTATGCAGATAATCAGGTAAAACTGCTTCCAGCTAATCTCTTTCATCTGGGCATCTGCCATCGCCTGAAAACGGTTCTCAAAGGCACTCATAATGCCAAGCAGATAATAAGCAGACGTCATTCCTATCATGTTTGCATTATCATCTTTGTTTACTTCATCTATAAGCATAAGCAGCCTCCTTATGTAAGATGTTACCTTTTAAGAAAAATGTAACATCCTTCCATTTTTGAGTCAACCACTTAGTTCTGTTAAAGGTCTTACAGTTGCACTTTCGTTTGAATATAATATATAAATAAATCCAAGACAAACTTAAGAAAGAAAATCACAACATGTTAGATAGAATTTTCGCTTTGTGGGATTCACTTCTCCAGCTGACAGCAATGATAGTAATTGCAAGATATGTTTTCTTTGAAAAACCGCTTTCTCCCAAGAAACAGAAGATTTTCTATGCGGTTTCCTATTCGATTATTGTTATAAGTGAAATCTTTCTAACAGCAGATACAGTCTCGCTTTTGGCAATGCTTTTAATGGCACTGAATATTATCCTTGCGCGCAAGAAGAGAAAAGTACTCGGTGCACTTCTTGTTGTCCCTATCCTGGGAATCGCAGCGGGCCTTTTCATGCCGATTATGTATATGCCACGCGTCCTTTTCGAGTTAAATGGTACAGCCGGTTATATATATCAGGCCATCGTTTACGGTACACTGACAATACTTGCACTTATTGCATTCTTTAACCGGAAGAGAATCAACAATTCACTCAATTATGATCCTGAGACAAGGACTCTTCACAAATGGGAAAGAACCCTTCTTATATTGATTGGAATCATACTGATTTTCGCAGTGAACTTCTTTGCTATTCCGGAATTGGATACGGCAAAAAATCCGGAAGAAACATATGCAGCACTGGTAACTACCATCTTCATTATGGGACTCATCAGCCTCCTCATGGCAATCCTTGCAATAATCACTATCGTAGAAGGCAACAAACAGAGCTTTTACCAGAAGCGCGTTAATGATATGCAGTTCAACATCATTGTCATGATGGCTGACCTCGTCGAAAACAGAGACGCTAACACAGGCGGTCACATCAAGAGAACCGCGAAGTATGTTGAGATCATTGCCAAAAAGCTTAAGTCCATGGGCAAATTTCCAAATGAACTTACTAACGAATATATCGCAGACATCATCGTTGCCGCACCTCTTCATGACATCGGAAAGATTCATGTATCAGATCTTGTCTTAAACAAAAACGGCAGACTCAGCGACGAAGAATTTGAAATAATGAAATCACATGCTCCTGAAGGCAAAAACATCCTTGAGCATGCAAGAGAACAGATCGGCGACTTCAGTTATCTGGACATCGCAGTTCAGATGGCAGGCTCACATCACGAATGGTGGGACGGCAATAAACGTGGTTATCCTCTCGGCACATCAGGAAACGATATTCCGCTTTCAGCAAGAATAATGGCCGTTGCCGATGTTTTCGATGCGCTTACATCCAAGCGCGTTTATAAAGAGCCTATGCCTTCAGAAAAAGCATATTCGATCATCATGGAAGAGTCCGGCACACACTTCGACCCTGTAATCATCGAAGCATTTTGTGCAGCTAAGGACGAGATCAACGAAGCACTCGACAAGTTCATGGCAGAATAAGGAGAGATTGATTAATGTGTGACTGGAATACCCATTTATACTGTGCTCACAAGGTCAATCAGCACCTGAAATTTGAAGGACAGGAACTGGATATGTTTCTGTTCGGTAATTTACTGCCGGATGTCAATATGGGCTGGATTATCGCGCCGGAAGTGCGTTTGGAACAATGTTACACTCACTTTGACGGCATGGGACAGGAGTATTTTTGGGCTCCTCAGAGATTCTACGAGAAATACAAAGAGGCAATCGATTCAATAGATCCTTTGCATTTGGGATATCTCTTTCATCTATGGATGGATGTCGCCAACATGACGTATTTTGTGAATAAGATTCCCATGTCACAGATGATTTCCGACTACCACAAAGTCAGAGAACTTAAGTGGAAAGACACCAGTATCTTTATCAGAAATCACAAGTTCACATTATCAGATAACAATGTTAATTCCATCGTATCTCATGCGAAAGCGATTGATGAGGTGAATATAACCGGAAACGATTTGCTTAAAGTCGTCGACTATATAAATGAAGGAACGCGAGAATTCGCAGCTGACAGTTATCAGTTGTATTCTGAAAAAGAATTAGCTGATTTTTACGAGAGTATCTGCTCTGATTTTATCTCCTGGCTTGCAAAAATCTGAGCAATACAGATGCAAGGATCACTCCTTCGTTGCAACTAATGCTCCTACCGGAGCTAATCCGCCATCAATTAGATGCAAAGCTTCGACTTTGAATCCATATTCGGTAATAAACGTTGTAAAGCTATCTCTATCCCACTCTCTATAAGTTTTGAAACCGGTAAGCGACATCATTTTCCGTCTGGTCTTGCTGGCTTTTCCCTCGACCCAAAGAAATGTCGGTGCATATAAAATTCCGCCGGGCTTTATTACACGACAAATCTCTGACATAGCCTTTTCGGGTTCCGGCATAATATGCAAAGCATTTGAGATTACGACACAGTCAAATTCGGAATCGCCATAAGAAAGATTTGTCGCATCTGCTACGTAAAAACTCAATTTATCAGATACAGTTCTTTTCTTTGCATGTTCAATCATCTTCTCGGAGAAGTCAGTTGCAATCCAATTGTTAACACTGTCAGCAAGCTTTACTGAAAGCTGACCGGAACCACAGGCCAGTTCAAGAACATTCATGTCAGGCTTAAGATAGACGCGAATTTTTTCACAGATATCGGCATAAAACTTCTTATCTGATTCCATCAAAGGTGCATATATCTTGGCTATCTTCTGCCAGTATCCTTTATTAGTTGAATCTTTCAAATCAATACCACCGGATCAAAACAATCCATCTTACAGTTTATGAACTTCTTAACGGATAAAATTCGTAAATGCTCTCGGTTCTTCTTCAGGCAAACCGAACTTTTCTTTTCCAAGTTCAATGCTCTTCATGAGGAAGGTCATATTGCGTGCAAGAACTCTCATGGTGCGCTTGCCTTCTTCATCCGCATTAGCATCACCGGGTGCACCGCCATGGATATTGTTCCAATACTGGCTGGATGCGACAGGCATGCCGCTTATTGTAAAGAACTTGTTGAGTTCATCAAATGTCGCAGTGCAGCCACCACGTCTTGCACAGACAACGCTTGCGCCGACCTTCATTGTCTTATCGAAATGAGTGCTGTAGAAAAGCCTTGCAAGAAGTGCCATCAATGTAGCATTGGCTGACGCATAGTAAACAGGGCTCGCTATTACAAGTCCGTCTGCTTCTTCGAACTTCTTAGCGATCTCGTTTACTTCATCGTCGAAAACACACTTGCCTGACTCAGAACATTTTCCACAAGCAATACATCCTCTTATATCTTTGTTGCCTACAACGATCGTCTCAAATTCCACGCCCTCAGATGCAAAGACTTTTTCCATTTCTTTAATAGCAAGCGCTGTATTTCCGTTTGCTCTCGGACTTCCGTTAAGTATCAGAACTTTCATTTTCGAACCTTCTTTCATCGATAACTAATTATAACCGCAAAATTACTTATCTTATGTGGTTATATCCTTGGAACGTATGCTCCACAGAATGGGCAATCGCTCATAGCACCTTTGACTACAGGTCTTCCACATTCTTCGCAGACATCCTCTTTGTACCAGGGTTCCCACTTCTTAGCATTCTTAAATCTCTTGTTTTTTAACATAACACCTACTAAGATCGGAACAGTAACAACAGAGATCGCTACAACAACTAAAGCCGGACCTATTATGTCAAAATCCCAGAAGCCCCTTAATATTCTGGGTGTCAGATATTCAAAAGCCTCTATCAAAGAACCTTCGACTGAATATTCACCACTTTCAAAATTCTTATGAAGTCTTCGTCCGAATGCATCAGCGGCACCCTTCGTCAGAACAGGATCAGTATAATTTCCCTGCATTCCTTCCCAAGCAAAGCCTTCCGCACCTTCATCGTCGACGGAATAAACGATAAGCCAGTGATATTCGTCCTTGAATCTTTTTGTATATGCAGAGTAAGCATATCTGCTGAGAGTACCGCTGGTATTACCGATTTTGACATGTTTCCACTCAGAATGTTTTACAGTAAGCAGAGCAGGAATTATTCCCGTTTCATCGTAGAAATCTTCGAAAACCTTATATAACTCATCCGTATCTTCTAAGATGTTTGCATTATCTTCGATTACGATTCCGATATCGCTTTTCGAATCGATTTTCTCGTTATTGAAATCTTTGATACCGGGGGCCAACAATCCGATAAAAATAATCAGGAAGGAAAGAATCGTTATAATAATAGCAAAACCTGAGCCATCCTTATTGTATGGTCCATCAGCATAGACATAGCGAAGTCTTCTGCCACGATAGTAGTAATATCTGTTAGCTCCCGCGAACGGACGGTTGCTGTAACGTGTTCCTCCGCCGCCGGAAGAACTGCTTCCATGAAAGCCTCCACCACTGTGGAAACCGCCTCCATGAAATCCACCGCCTGATGAATGTGGCATTATCCCCCTCCTGCTACAACGCAATTTACGAACACATTATACAGTTTGTTTTAAGAAATCTAAAAATGACGTTTCAGATATATCGGATCACACTTTGCGGAAAAGCTTCTTCATCACTTTCGACACGGGAATATATAAGATGAGCATCAGGACAAAGTTGCCGATACCATGAGTAATGTCCCACGGAATTCCTGCAACCCACCAGGCAATCTGAACAGAAAAAGCTTCCTTTATGCCACCTGAGGACAATCCGATAAAGAAATACGGGAAGCTGCATAAAAAGCCAAATGAGAGGCCGAAAACGCACGATAGAACGCTCCAGAAGATGCAGGAGTCTATGCGTTTGAATAACCAGGTTAATAATCCAAGAAGCGGCCATGTATATAAGTACATAACCCACCAGATTCCGAACCCATAAAGGCACCCTTCAACCAATATGAATGCGGGTATGACAAGATAAGTTTTTCGCCCATAGAAAAGCATGAACATAATTATCCAGAAGCTTGTAAGTTCTATATTAGGCAGAAAAAGCAGCCCTGATTTGCATACTTCAATCAGGGCTACCATGAAAGCTATGTAAGCTATATCGCGAGCTGAAAAAGCTTTATTTTGTGTATTCGATTCTGAAGACATCGCCATCTGCTACAGGCTGTGAATCAACACCGTAATTGCAATATTCGTCATTGACGTAGAAAGCCCAATAAGACTGATCTACATTGTAATCAGCGGTTACACCGTTTATCTCGACGACCATCAGGCCATAATCACTCTCATCTCCGGAGAAAGTCAAACCTTTAGCTTCTTCCATTGCCTGTCTGAGATATTCAGCATCAGTATTAACATCGTAAACCTTGGTCTCACCTGCGTTATCAACAACGCGGATTTCAATGTTCTTACTACCCTTAGCAGTCTTCGGCTTCAACAGGAAATAACCTGCAACGAGAGCTGCAATAAGCACTACCGGGATCAACAACAATAAAAGTTTCTTTTTGTTCTTCATAAAAAATTCTCCTTTGGGTTCATATAATTAAAAGTTCCGAAAAGAACTTATTAATTAGCTTCCATCTGTTCCATGGAATAACGCACAGTTGCCATGGCATCTTTTGCATAGAAATCAGCACCAATCTGATCTGCATATTCCTGAGTAAGAACTGCACCTCCGACAACGACCTTGGCCCATGGTGCCTTTACTCGTAACTGCTTAATGGTCTCTTCCATAGCAGGAACCGTCGTGGTCATTAAGGCACTCAATCCTACGAGAGGTGCATTCTGCTCGACTACTACTTCTACGATCTTTTCAGGCGGAACATCCTTACCAAGGTCAAAGACTTCAAAACCGTAGTTCTCCAAAATAAGCTTAACGATATTCTTGCCAATATCGTGGATATCACCGTGTACAGTTGCTATTACGAACTTTCCGCGGCTAACGCTCTCACCGGCATTCTTTGCCATCGCTTCTTTAATCTTCTCGAAAGCACACTGGGATGCCTCCGCACTCATAAGAAGCTGTGGAAGATACATCGTCTTCTTCTCAAAGCCCTTGCCGACAATATCAAGAGCAGGAATTATCTGAGTTGATACAATATCCAATGGCTTTTCTGTCTCAAGAAGCTTTACGGTGATATTAGCTGCCTGCTCCTTAAGGCCCTTTACAATCGCTCTTTGAAGTTCACTTTCGAATGCAGAATCGCCAGGTGCTGACGCTGCCTGATCAGGTGAAGCCGTCGGTGCTGCAGCAGCAACTGCATATTTTCCGATATTCTCGATATAGTCAGTGCAGTTATCGTCAATTCCGTGAAGTGCTCTGAATGAATAGTAGCTCTTCATCATCTCGGCTGAATTAGGATTCATAATTGCTGCCGACAAACCATTCTCCATTGCGATCGTGAAGAAAGCAGCAGTAATTATCTCTCTGTTAGGAAGTCCGAATGATACATTGGAAACACCAAGTGACGTATGACATCCAAGCTCATTCTTGATTATGTGAAGTGCTTCAAGAGTAGCAAGAGCTGCATTCTTATCAGCACTTACAGTCATTGCGAGTGTATCGAAAATCAAATCGTTCTTCTCGATTCCATAAGTCTCAGCAGTCTTAATAATCTTCTTTGCAATCTCTACGCGCTTGGAAGCAGTGTCAGGTATTCCGTCCTCATCGAGAGTAAGGCATACAACAAGTCCGCCGTATTTCTTTACCAGCGGGAAAATCTCGCGCATGACTTCTTCTTTTCCGTTAACGGAATTGACCATTGCTTTGCCGTTATATCTGCGCAAAGCAGTCTCCATTGCAACGACATCAGTAGTATCGATCTGAAGCGGAAGATCGATAATTGCCTGCAGCTCAAATGTTACTTTTTTAAGCATCTCGACTTCATCGATCTCAGGTAAACCTACATTAACATCAAGTACATGAGCACCCTTTTCCTGCTGTGTCAGGCCCTCACCTAAAATGTAATCGATATCGTTATTTCTCAATGCTTCTTTGAACTTCTTTTTACCTGTCGGATTGATTCGCTCACCAATAAGGATCGGTGATTCACCGAATTCAACTACATGTGTATATGAACTAATAAGCGTGCGATTCTTATTTGTAAGAGGCTGAGGCTTGAGAGCTGATGTTTTCGCGACTGTCTCACGAATATAATCAGGAGTTGTGCCACAGCATCCACCGACGATTCTTACACCTGCCTTAACATATTCAGTTACATCGGATGAAAATTCGTCAGGTAAAACATCGTATACAGTCTGACCATTCTCGCTCTTGGGAAGTCCGGCATTAGGCTTAAGAAGGACCGGTACGGAAGCATACTTCAGATACTCTTCTACAACCGGTTTAAGCTGCTTGGGGCCAAGAGAACAGTTAGCACCGATAGCGTCGGCGTGCATGCCTTCAAGCATAGCTACCATTGCAGCCGGAGTCGCACCTGTCATAAGCTTACCGTCTTCACCATAAGCATTTGAAACAAATACCGGAAGGTCGCAATTCTCCTTTGCAGCAAGGAGTGCCGCTTTTGTGTCGTAGCTGTCATTCATCGTCTCGATATAGACGAGATCGACGCCACACTTCGCACCGATTCGAACAGTCTTGGCATATACTTCAACAGCCGCTTCAAATTCAAAATCACCATAAGGTTCAAGAAGTTTTCCCATTGATCCGATATCAAGAGCGATGAACTTCTCCTGAGTACCGGTACTAAGTTCTTTTGCCTTGCGAGCGTTATCAACAGCTGCAGTAATGACTGCTTCTAATTCTTCGTCGCTGTATTTCAACGAATTGGCTCCAAAAGTATTCGTGCAGATGATGTTCGTACCGGCATCGAAATACGATTTCTGGATATCAATGATCTCATCCGGATGAGATACATTCCAACGTTCAGGCAATTCGCCCGGCTTAAGACCTCTTTTCTGCAAAAGAGTACCCATTCCGCCATCGAGATAAACAATGTTTTCTTTCAAATAATCTAAGATTTTCATATCAGTTTACATTCCTAAATTCGCAATCTGTTTTAGTACAATCACTGCATTTATGTTTTTCTTCACTTCCAACGCAATCACCTATTCCGAAAAACGCTGTGACCGATTTGGATGGCGTCATCAGGAGGCTGTCGTTTAAAGATATTCCTATATGTCTGTTGATCTCCAGGAGATTGAAAAAATCCACCTGGCGATCCAGCGGAAGTTCACCATAGCCCGGAGAATACCGCGTAGTGCATTTCATGGATTCAAGTGCAACTTTTGCTTTGAATTCAGAACAGAATTTATCGCATAAGCACTCAACTCGTTCCGCCCCATATGCCTGCAGAAGCAATGCCTTAACAGGTGATAACTTCTGATATCTGGCAATTAATCTGTCGATATCCAATCCGATTGTTGCCGCGAAAAGAACCACATTACTGCTACCTTTGAGGAAGTTAGCTATCTTCTGAGAATTGCACTCAAAAGGGAGCTTGGGCATACCATCGTTCCACTCAAGATTGAACCTTCGATAACACACCTTATATGAGATTTTCTCATTGGCTTCGTCGATTACCTCGTTAAGAATCCTGTCGAGTTCCTCATCGAATCCAATGTCGGTTCTGAAATAGCCGGCATATCTCTGAATCTCTCTTTTGTTTATCGCAAATCCGTCTTCAATGCCTTTGTATTGCTGTACAAAAACTGCACTGTCAGACATCTTAGAACTCTCTGCCAAGGATGCTGGAAAGATTCTTCTGAATGCCGAGAGCAATATCAGGCTTGTTCATTGAATAAACATGAACGTTTGTAATTCCGTTAGCGTAAAGATCCATTATCTGCTCTGTCGCATAAGCGATACCGACCTGCTTCATTGCAGCAGGATTGGAACCGAATTTATCAACCATAGCTCTGAAACGCTGTGGCATAAACGCACCGGAAAGCTTAATTGCTCTTTCTACCTGCTTAGCATTTGTTATAGGCATAATGCCGGGCAATACAGGAACAGTGATTCCGGCTTCTCTGATCTTATAAAGGAAATTGAAGAACAGGTTGTTATCGAAAACCATCTGTGTTGTAAGGAATTCTGCACCTGCATCAACCTTTTCCTTAATATGCTGAATATCAATTTTCTGATTTGGACTTTCAGGATGAACCTCAGGATAGCAAGCCGCTCCGATGCAGAAGTAATCCTCTTTCTTGAGTTCTTCAATCAGATCAATGGCATGCTTATAATCCCACTTGCTTCTGTCAGACTGCTCAAGTTCAGGCGTAAGATCACCACGAAGGGCCATTACATTCTCGATACCATTATTCTTGAGATCCTGAATTCTCTGATGGATTGTCTCCCTGTCAGATGAGACACATGTAAGATGTGCCAACATAGGAATATTGTATTTATCCTTCATGCTCTTAGCGACATCGAGTGTATATTCACTCGTTCCTCCACCGGCACCATAAGTGACACTCATGAATGAAGGATTTATTGCAGCAATCTCATCGATAGTTGCTTTAACACTTTCAAATGCAGTCTCCTTTTTGGGCGGGAAAACCTCGAATGAAAGAGACATCTTTCCCGTATTCAAAACATCAATAATTTTCATCTATCAATCACCTCTTATTCTCATAAGCGTTATATCAGTATTTAAATCTGGATAATTATAATGCATTTTAATTCTATACAAAAATCTTTTTTAATTGTTGTTAGCCATAGATACAATCTATGGCTAACAATCAGCATTCTCCCAAAATGAAAAACACCATCAAGTGCATATTGCTTGATGGTGTTCGCAGATGTCTCTTCTTCTCGGTATCAGATTACTTCTATAACCTTTTTGTATTTGACTATATCCAAAGGAGCATCAGCTTCTGACTGTTCGAAAACGCGAAAAACCATAGTCTTTTGAGGACCGGTCATGCCAGGAACGAGGACAAAATCACCCGGATTTACATTTAATCCATCACACAGATAATCGTATGTTTTACCGCCTGGTTCAAACTGAACACTGGCAAACTTATGCATTACTTTAGAGCCGGTCTCCTTCTCTGCCTTAATACGCAAATCAAACTTTTCAATGCTCAACACAAGTTTTCTCTTGTAGTAGAAGAAAAGTTCGTCTTTTTTCGCCTTAACCTTATCGATAATCAAAGTCTTGCTGTCTGTATAATTCTTGATCGTGCATTCTTTGGGGGCAAAGCAGGTAATCGAAGCAGACTTTTTGCAATATGAGATTTCCGGGAAAACAAACAACATATTGGGTGCGGGATCATACGCATTAGCCTTTAATCTGGTGAAAGTAATGCTGTTTCCCTGCTTGTTGGACTTAATCTTAAGTTCTATATTGCGAATGCTTCCAGTTAACAAGAGACGCTCAAAGAACACGACAGGATTAAGTGAAATGTATTTGTTTTTTATAGCATTGCCAAGTTCCTTTTTTACTTCTGAAAGCCCGGTTCTGATACTTGCTGATACGGTAGTTAATCCGAAGAAATTACTCTTCTTCATTCGTTCATCGATTGCAAGTTTTGCAATCAGATAATAGTAGTAAGCAGTCATCAGATTCTTATAAGTTCCTTTGCCATGCTGATAGCAACTGGCAATTCTCAATGCGACATCGCTTAATACACAATCGCCATCACGAAGAAAGCGGGCGTAATTGTCATCATATAATTCCGTATACATTCTGAAAGCAGCTTCTTCATTTTGGAAAATGCCTTTACCGTCACGAATCATATCAGCAACTTTGTATCTGGCTTCATAGTAACCATAAAAGGCAGCTAAAGAAAAATACTTATATGCTTCATCGTACTGAGGAACTCCGTTATTACATCTGCCATAGTAATAGATATAGCCGAGTGTATTTGCATACATAGCCTGATCTTTGCCTTTGGCGAGATTCATCAACTTAAGAAAGCACTCAAGCGACTTATTCCAGTCACAAGAGAAAACCGGATTGTCATTGCCATAACACGCGTAGCCTAATGTCCTGAGCGCATAGAGGTTGTCCTTTTCAGCGTATTCGATAAGAATCTTCTTGTAAATCTGCTGATCAACAGGATCCGCATCAGCCAATGAGTCCTCATTATAAAAATATAAGAAGTCCAGCTTCTGCCCTTCTGTCAGAATCCACTGATCATGTGGTTTGCCTTTATTAACAGGATAATTAGCGATTCTCTGCTGCAATTTGATAAGTTCATTTACACAGTACGCCGGATCTTCATTACAATCCCAACGATATTCGTCAATTTCTTCAATCGCAGTAAATACACCTTTGACAAGTGCAGCATCCGAATCATAAAAAGGATATGAACTACCGAGATAAATATCAAGTTCTTCAATAGTGTCATCCGGCTCTCCCACTAAAGCAGGAATATGAATCGCATCACCCAATTGCCAATATAAATTGTCGTACCAGTCGTCAATTACGATATCGCAATCACATTCCTTGTCGATGAAGTGATCAATAGCAGATTTGATGTCGTCCAAAGACAAATAGAAAGGCTCGCTACATGCGAAGTTCACACTGTCAGGATCTTCAATTCCATTCGTCAGTTCTTCAAAACGAATTCGTCCACTAACAAATTCCTTAACGCTATTGATATCAAGAACGATCTTCTTTTTACGCATATGTTTGCTCCTTTCAAATGAGACTAGTCTGAACTTTCACACCACTAAAATAACATAATGGCAGTCCCATTAATCTCCCTTTTCGGAGCAACGGAGGCTCTTTTTTGCCCTTCTTTCGAAAAAAACGCCGTCTTATTTTCGATTACTTATCGCCGTAGAAAATGAACTCGCCGTCTTCATCCCACAAATCATCAAAACTGCCAGACTTTGAATCTTCGGTCTTTTCTCGCAGATAATCGATGTCGCAGTTGTCTTTGAAATACTGAATGAGAGCCCTTGTTTCATCGTTATCATCCCAATATTTCAGGTAATGGAATACGCATCTATTATCGAAAGATATTGCGTTAATATCTGCACCCTCATCAATAAGCCAGTATATGATTTCAGTATTATTTCTGTTCTTACGAAGAGCGGCAAGCAAAGGTGTCATAGGATACTTCGAATTGGAAACATCTATATCAGCGCCATTATCGTAAATCTCCTGGGCAATCTCATAGTCGACCTCACAGGCATACGCGAACAGAGAGATCTTTTCAGCATCTATACCTCTGAAGCACTCCTTACAGTTCGCATCGTAATTACCTTTTCGAGCCATCTTAAGAGCATCTTTATAGTCGTCGCCATTAATCTCATAGTTACGTATTCTCTTAGCCAGTTTATAGGTGTCATCAAAGCTGCAAGATGCGAAAAGCAAAGAACAGATTGCTACCCATACCAACACTAATAATTTCTTATTCTTCATCCCCGAAAATTCCTTTCTAAATCTACAATTCATTATCTCATATTTCACTGTGTTGCGACTAAATAATCCTTCTCATATGATACAATCGCTAAGAAAGCTACTGTTCAAAAAGCCTTGTATTAAGGTCGCATTTATTTGAGTTACTATCACATGAGCGAAAGAAAACGAATCGATTATTTGGATTTTGCCAAAGGAATAGCAATTATCAGTGTCATGCTGGGACACATAATTGACGGTTATTGCTGGCAAATTGTAAGTAGTTATGAGAATTTCGTGTTTTTCGCAGCTTCCGGATATTTCATTAACAGTAAGAACAAACTGGTACCATATATCTTAAAAAAGGCACGAGCACTTCTTCTGCCGGTTGCATTTGCCCAGTTTGTTTTCCTGACCATTTTTGCCTGCATCTCATTTCCAGAACACGGAATTAAGGCTGTTGTTTTTTCCTTAAAAACTTTTTTCACATTTAAAGCAGCACTTGGTGTTACGTGGTTTTTCATCGCTTTGTTTTTGGCGACGATTCTGGTGAGACTGATCATCGCTATCAAATCAAAATTAGTCAGATCATTGCTTGTATTACTCTGCTTTATATCAGGTGTTGTCGCTTCTTTGTTTTTCTCTTCTCCTCAGGTAGTTTATGCCGGTTTATGTGCCGTTCCTTTTCTTTATATGGGGTATCTGTTAAGAGAATACAAAGATGGAATCATGACGCACTTGGGCAAATATAAAGTCCTCATTTCGATTGTGATATCAGCGATATCTCTGTTCTATATACTTACGCCATTCATACATAAAGTTGACTTTATCCGCTGTGATTTTGAGACACCACTTGATATTATCGGTCCGATAATGAGCGTCGCATTTATATTTATTATCTCCCTGCTGATTACTCGCAAAAGCAATATTATTTCGACAATATTTACGGAGATTGGTAAAAGCAGTCTTTACATTCTGATCGTTCATTTCTGCGAGATGAACACTATTCCCTGGGCAGCTGTTCAGACGAAGCTTAGTCTTCCTTTTATCGCAATCATCTTTATCCGTCTTTTGCTTTCACTGACTCTTGGTTATGGCCTCTCGAAAATCAGCCTTATACGAAAACTTTTCGGCCAGAAAACAGATGCTCAGTTGCAAAAACAATAAAGGATCAACACTTAAATAATCCAATCAGCACATATCCAACTGCCGCTAACACTGCAAGCGGAATCCAGTAAGCAAATCTGATTTTTCTGTAAGGAATTACTCCACAACCAATTGAAGTTACTACAGGTGATGTTTCATCAAGATATGGGCACATTCCTTCGCCGATCAATCCGCCTGCAAGTGCTGCTCCCAAATACAAAGCGACATCGCCTCCGATTGATCTGGACAAAATGACGCTGATCGGAATAGCGATACCGTATGCACCCCAGTTCGAACCAAGCATGACGCATATTACTGCTGTCAGTAAATAAATGATAACCGGAACGAGGAAAACAGCGTCACCAACTACGCCTAATATTCCCTTTTCGAGAAGGGAGATTAATCCAAGATCGATCATGCACTCAGAAATACGTTCGGACAGCACAAGTACCAGGATAGGCATAAGGGCATTGGCTATTCCGTCTGCCAATGTCTCGAAATAATGCTTAGGTGTGAAAAGTCTTCGGCCGATATAGAAAACATACATAAAAATCAAAGTGATGATCAATCCGGATACTGCATCCAAAGAGAATGTTCCACCGTTCTGGATCGTGCCGCTGATGATGGTCGCAAGTATAAGAACGACCATCGGAAGGATCAGATTGATTACGTTGCCAACTACTTTATCATCAGACACATCACCGAAATACTTTTCAGAACCATTAGGCCACGGTTTTCCGCCTCTGTCGACGCGCTTCTGAGCAAGCTTAAGCTGTTTATTCTGCGGAAGGATTCCAATACAAAGAAGCAGTGCGAAAACCAATACCAGGATGCCAACCATATTATACGGAATAGATCTCAGGAAAACCGTACCGCCATCTTTGCAATACATGGCAATCCAACCACAGATATAGGCACCCCACAAAGAAAACGGAATCATGGAACATATTGCTACAGAAAAGCTTCCAAGAAGGGCTCTCTTTTCGCGTGGGATCTTAAGTTTGTCAGATATATCGTTAAGACAGAACGCCGCTGTAATAACGTTCAGACATTCATCTATGCATACCAAAAGCATAATACCGAGCATGGCAAACATGGAACCTGATCTGGTCTTTATCCTCTTCTCTGCGATTTTGCGGAAAGCACTTACAACACCTGATGCCGCCATAAGAGCAGCAACAATCTCTACCATAGCCATAATGGTTATCGTCTTACCGGTATCTTCATTTCCGATTCCGACAACAAGCATAGACCCAAAGCCTGTAATAAAGTGACCTTTATTAAGCATTCCGGCCATAAGAAGCAAGGTGAGAATCATTCCTTCTACGATGCGCCTGGTCTTAAGTGTAAACGCCATAAGGAAGAACATTGGCAGGAGCTGCCACCAGATAGGAAGCTGATCCGAATTCGTCATCTTGGGCGCCATTATCGCTACTACAATAAAGAAAAGCAGTGCCACACCATATGTTGCAAGAATATCTGCTGGCTTTACATCTTTTTGCTTTTCCGGAGACCACATGACTCCACGGCTTTTCCTGGTCAGTGATTCAATTTTGGCATGCTTGTCAGAGACCTGACTATAAGCCTGCTTCAGCATTCTGCCGGTAATTTTCGGATGCCTTCCAATCAGGTCTAAGAAGTCCTCTGAATGCATTTTGTAAGCGACAACATGACCTTTTGCTTTTACGGTAGTCAGTCGCTTCTCGCCGGTAATAATTGCATACTCGCCAAAGTAATGACCGGCGAACAATTCATTAACTTCTTCACCTTCATTGTTAAGAACTACAGTCTGTCCATCCTCAATAAAAAACATGCCATCAGCATCGTCACCTATCGTGACGATATCCTGATTGTTATCAAAGGATAAGCGTTCCATTCCTTTCAGAATCAGAGATGCTTCCTTGATATCAATATCAAAACAGGAAGCAATATGCTTCTCATTAATGATCTTTGCTTTGGGCTGCCTGGAGTTTTTCATCTTATTCGCTTAAGAGGATTCCTAATTCTTTAAGTTTGGACACGACATGCTCGTAGCTTTCCTCAGTCGGACATTCAATTGTATGAAGATGAATTCCGTTAGTAAGTTCTGACAGAGAATGTGCTTTCTCTTTCTTTACTTCTGCAATGAACTGCTCAACGTCAAAACGTGAAGCTATCTGGAGCTGTCCGCTTATCTGACCATACAGGGGATGCTCTACGATTACATCTATTATTTTGCAACCATAATCCACGATAGTGTTAAGTTCCAAAGCGGTGTCCTTATCACTGTGCTTAACTGCAATAGTTCTGATAATCGAATCCGTCGCATTATCAGCAATTACATATCCACGCGGTGTAGCAGTAACATTAATGCCCTGAGCTCTTATCAAGGCGATATCACCAACAATTATCTGTCTGCTTACGCCAAATCTAGAAGCGAGTGAAGTCGCACTTATTGGTGCATCTGATTCACTGAGAATAGTAAGTATCTTTTCGCGTCTGTCGTTTCCTGTCAGCATTCTGTTCCCCATTGATATTTTTATGTGAACATTGTACCACAGCTGTCTTGACACCTTAACATGAGAAGTTATAATCAAGACAGGTGTCAAGACACCTAATAATACCTAGTGAGGAAATGTATTATGGCAAAGTATGCAGTTATCGTAGTTGATATGTTAAACGACTTCGTTACAGGTGCGCTTGCATGTGAGCGCGGACAGGCTATCGTTCCTGATCTCGTTACTCTTTGTGATGCAGCACGCGAAAAGAATGTACCGGTTATTTTCTCAAATGATGCACATATCAAGGGCGTAGATAAAGAGCTTCAGTTCTGGGGCGATCATGCAATTGCAGGAACCGAAGGTGCTCAGGTTATCCCTGAACTCAAGGTAAGTGATAAGGACTTTGTAGTTCCCAAGAGACACTACAGCGGATTCTTTGGAACAGACCTTAATAATCTCCTTAAGGATCTCGGCGTTGATACAGTTGTTATCACAGGTCTCCACGCACACATGTGCTGCAGACATACAGCAGCTGATGCTTACCAGAATGGTTACGATGTTGTAGTTCCTGAAGAGACAACAAACTCATTTACTGAAGAAGATTATCTCTATGGTTTGAAGTACTTCAAGGAAACATACGGTGCAGACGTTTGCAAGATGGCTGATCTTATTGCAAAGTTCTAATTAACTGAAATTTACAAATTAAAACCCCTTTTACCATCCTCCCGGTAAAAGGGGTATTTTTATGCCTTGTTTAAATAGTGCAAGTGTTAGTTTTCGAGCAGCATTGCATCGTCCATGAACACGAAGCCGCTGCCGGGATAAAATGTCAGGTAAATAATCGCTGCTGTTACGCCAATTGCAACTACAACCCAAAGATAGAATGTTTTTCCTATCCACGCACGCTTTCCTAAAAGGAGTGCCAGCAACGCACAGATGATCATATCGGCCATATAGAAAATAATGTCCAGGATCAATATGCTGGTTCCTGTGAAAGACTGGTAAAGAGCAAATACGCCAAGCTGAATCAGCATTGCTGCTATTCCGGACATGACGAAGCCGCCAAAGTAAGCTTTTTCTTTTGCGATAACGCTAATAATGATTCCTGCTACAAGGAAAGGATACCAGATCATCTTCATGTGTTCCCAGGTTGTCTCATTTACCGGGAATACTAATCCGATAACTTTTACGGCTGCTTCAGATGATACAAGATTGCAGACGAAGTGCATGCATGTTCCGATAATACACATCAGAGCGATGCAGATAATTATGGTTCTTGTTGATACTCTTTTTTCCATTGTTCTTCCTGTCTTTCATTTAGGCTTAACAACTGCAAAATGCAATCATTATATGAGTCTGGGTCGAAAGTCATTATACTCACGAATTCTAAAAACTCGTTGAGCATAACAATGGAAAAATGCCCAACAACTTATAAATTAATCACTTCAAGATCATCAGGAACAAAAAGATTGCCTGAATAATATGTGGCGCCTTCTTCTCCATAGAGGTTCTTGCGTGAAAGAATATTCTTATCTTCTGTGTGATACAAAACCAGATTAGGAACATCCATTGCAGCAGCTAATTCGCACGCTTCCTTAACAGTCGAATGGTGCTTTTCATAAGGCTTATATTCTTCACGCTGACCATATAAACAGAATGCTTCGTGCAAGAGCCACTTTGAGCCTCTGACATATTGTTCTTCGTGCTCCTTATATGGTTCATCACCGCAACAGGTAAGACGGCCTCCATCACCCATATCAAGCATGAATCCGAACTGCTTATCCTTGGTCGACTGGATATCGAAAAATGTGACATCATGGCCAATGACCTTTCTGGACTCACCATCCTTAACCTCAACAAAATGAATGCGCTTACCAATAAATGCGACCTGCTTTTTAGCAAGAAGCTTAGTTGCCATATCACTTAAGATCTCAAGAACTTCAGCATGAGAATAAATAGTAAGGTCACCTTCATACTTGCCCTTGGCGATATCCTGACATGCTGCTCTGATGAGCCACACAATGCCAAGGATATGGTCGATATGCTTATGCGTTACGAAAATATCGTGTATATCTCTGATTGCTATTCCGGCTTTTTTGAGCTGAACAAGAATACCGCTTCCACCGCCGCCATCAACGAGGAAATTCTTATCTTCATCACTAATTACAAAACAGGTGTTATAACATTCAGTTACCATCGCACAGCCTGTTCCAAGAATCGTCATTTTCATATGTAAGAAGTCTCCTTATAAACCGGTTACTCAATTAATCCGTTTTCTTTCAATATCGTCGGAATCTGGATATGAACATTCTCGGAATAAGCATCCGGCGGGTAAACATTTCGAATATCTTCCGGATAGTATATAGCTGAAAAATCTTCTACTATCTCTTCTATTTCCTTACCGGCTTTAAAATCATCAATGATCAGCTTGGCACTCGCCTCATGGCTAGTACGTGAAGCCTGGATAAAACTCTTCACAGCATCACCTTCAAGCATGCCCTGATGTGGCACCATGTAGAAATCAACATCGTATTGGGAACACTTCTCAATCGAACTCATCGTCAACTCGTAGCCAACCAGGAATGCCGGCAAAACGATTCCTTCCTTCGCGAAAAGACCAACTGTCTCACATCCGAGCATGAGCTTCTCGTCTGGGAAATAATAACTTACAGAATCACGTGTATGTCCCGGCAAGGAAACGACCACACATTCATTGGAACCAAGCTTTAATACCTGACCATCTGTAACAGGAATATCAATGTGAAGACTTTCGACATACTGATACGGTTCTTCAAAGCCGTTAAGCACACGTGCAGCTTCATCAAGACGCGTCATCGTGGCACGCGCACCTTCTTTAAGCATTACACGGGCAGCATATTCAAAACCGACAATTTTGCAGTCAGGAAAAGCAACGCTTAAGTATGCGCTTCCAAAAGCATGATCGTAATGAGAGTGCGTAAGAAGCACATAATCCAGTCCCCTGTCGCCCAATACGGAAACAATATTCTCATAGAGTTTCTTGCTCGAAAAACCAAAGCCTGAATCGTACAGGAAAGTAACATCGTCATATACGAACAAATATGCATCGCCGCCCCTGACAGGAGTTACGTTATAAACTGTTGCTTTTCCAATCTTATGTGGAGTATCAAAATTATCAATCATGTTCTTCACCTCTTGCCGTACAGTATTATACATAATCTATCGATTTTGTTGGATAGCCTGACAGTTCGAGTAATGACAGCTTAATTGATTAAAGCAAATGCATCACAGATTATCATTAAATTCCAAATAAGATTCACCATTATCAAAGGTGTATGCATAGATCGTAAAGTTGGAAAGAGCGCCATTGGAATAAGACGCCTTGTCCTTCTTCAAATAGGATGAATAAGCAGATGGCTTATTAACATTCGGATAGTTTATGAATACATAAGTAATTCTGTGATTATCTGCATCCAGAAGAGCATATTCATAGGAATAATCGAATCCGTCGCATGCAACATAAGCAGGTAATGAATAGGATGAAGCATCGTATTTAACAGCGAGTGTTATATCCTTTATGGTGCATGTAACGCTTCCCAATCTTTCAACTTCAGCTAAATAATCTTCTTCAGAATAAGTTCCGGAAAGGATCAGGAATCCTTCGGTATCAAACATTCCAACATCAAAACTGCCGTTAAAAGATACATCAGTCATCTTAGTTGTATCTTCCGGGAACAAATACAGTCCGGTATCCATATCACTGCCATATTCAGTTACAAAATGAGCTTTGTCATAAGTGGTAACGCTATTTGCCGGCGCCATTTCGTATAAGAAAACAACAGCAAAAACAACCAGTACCGATATGACATGTAAACATACATATGCACCGGAAACAATCAAAATCCATTTAACGACTTTAAAAGCTTTGGATGATTTCGCAACACCATTAGCGTACAAAGCAACCACGAACAAAGTAACGAAAGCTACAAAGGTCATAATAATGCCAATTAATAATGGCAATGTATCAGGTGCACGGAATAACATGATCGACTGAACTATAAGTGCCAAAAATAAACTTGTTAATCCGATAATGCTGGTGTTTCGAACCCACCTAGCCTTCTTTTGTTTATCCACATCTACATACTCGGAAACTTTTCCAAGTACGTCTCTGGTTTCTTCTGTCATATTCTCACTTTTCCTTTCACCGTCGATAATCTCTCTGATATCGACATCGTATAAATCTGCCAACTCTACCAACATAGTAATGTCGGGAAGGTTGTTTCCGGTCTCCCAACGGGATACAGTTCTGCCGGTAGTGTTTAACTTTTCAGCTAACTGTTCCTGGGTAAAACCTTTTTCTTTTCGAAGTCCTTTTAGGAAACTTCCGACTTTGGTCTGATCCATTTCAGATGTCCTCCTTCCTCAGAGAGATTATTTCAAGTCCACAAGATTAACCACGACACAAAGTGAGAAATGCCGTAAAAATCTAATAGACACGGGTGTCTAAATGACTATTTTACTCGTAAACAGGGATAAAAACAGGTGTTTTAAGCAGTTCCCCGCTCATTAACAACAGTCTGAACTCTGTTATTAATGATCCGAACTATTGTATCAATATCTTTCTGTCCTGCGAAATAAGCGCCCATCTCCTCATAGATGATCTTCTCTACAGAAGTATCAATTGAATTTACTGAAGTAACGCTTTTCGCGATATCGACAACATATTCGACCACAGAACCATTAAGTCGATATAAATAGTATTGTGCAAGTTCTGCCTCTCCCATACCATTCTTGACATAGGAATCGTATGAAGCATTCATAACATCGACTGCCCTTTGTGTCTTATACGTATATGCAGATATATTGACCGGATTGCCATCCTGTTCCTTTTTCTGAACGTCTTCGCTAAGCATCATCTTAATGAATTCCCATGAAGCAGCCTTCATCTCGTCACTAATGACAGCAGAAATAGCGGCTGAAGACGTAACATATGCGGTAGGACCATCTTTGCCGGTCATGCCGGGATAACCATACATTCCGAAAGGTTTATGGATATCGTTTGACTGATAAACAATGTCTTCCGGCTTTTTTATGGTTGCATAGATCGGTCCGTCTTTAATCGGATTCATACCTCCGATTACAACATAGTCAGAAGTTGCATCTTTGTCTGTTTCCACCGGATCGAAAACATATCTGTTCGCATATTCAGCAAGGGCCTTGAATTCCGGCGTATTGAAGTCGACCTTGCCATCTGCCATATAATCGACATACCCTCTGGCGATGCAGTCGACGAAGAAATCAATTTTCGACAATTCAACAGGATTCTTACCATTACAGATCTGCTTTACAAACTGATTATATTCATCAACAGTAAAACCGATTTTGCCTTCGCCTGCATCAGATTTATAAGCCAGGATGCCACCGATAGAATAAGTAACAGGCAACTGATAGAGCGAACCATCAGGAGATTTCGCGTTATCGATAATATTGGAAAAATATTTCGACTTATCAATACCTGCATTACCATTGACATATCCGTTCAGATCTGTAAGAAAATCAGGGTTATTAAGCTGTTTTACAGATGCACCATCCAGGATGACATCCGGACTATTGCCACTCATAATGTCGGTGACCAGCTTATTGGCAACATTATTGATCATCTCATTCTTTTTCTCAGCATCTTCGTACCCTGTATAATTCAGATCAGCAAAGCTTACTCTGGCAAAATAATCAGGATTCGTACTATTGAACTGAACTATCGCTTCAGCTTCTGAATAAGAAAGCTTATCTGACATCACGTATACATCTAAGATCGTCTTACCTACATTAGGGTTTTTATCAGCTTTAGTAATGATGTACACGGTGTATTCAGGCAATGTAATCGAGTAATCCTGATCATATGCAAACAGGATCGCCATATTATCATCGTAATAAGCAACACTGCCTGTAGATACATAATTCGCATTAATATAAGTGTCGGATAATGAGATTACTGACTCCACTTCAAGTCTACTGTTGATCTTCCAAATTCCCTCAGAATCAACAGCCATTGCCTTTCCATTCTGCTCAGTCATGAATCGAAACGAACCAAGGTTTTGCATAGTATTTGCAGCGATGGAAAACTCTCCTGTTGATACCTTAAGTGTTCCTGTCATCTTGCCTTCTTCGCAATAACAAGTCATGACAACAGTATCATCATCCATAGCAAAATACTGGTTGATATCCCAGAAGTGAATTCCTGTTTTCTTTGCTACATCAACTTTATTAATGATCTCAGCGCCGCGCTTGATCACAAGTTCGTAGTTATTCTCTGTGGCACCATAAACATACATGAAGACGACTTCATAATCTCCAATCACGATTGAGTCCACGAGATCCGTATTTACAGTATCGCCCAGATTACAGGTAACACACTCTGCAACTTCTCCCGTCTTAGGATCGATCGCAACAGAATAATAACTTGTCATCATCGATCGAGTATCAGTAGCAATTGCGTTAAGTCTTATATTTCCTTTGTACTCGGAAACAGATTTGATCTTAAAGTTGCTCAAACCTTCAATTCCATCAAGATTGAACTCTTCTATGAATTTGCCATGCATATCATATTTCAGAAGCGAATTAATGATGTTCTGGTCATAGTTATAATTCGGATCTTTCATTGCAAGTTTTTCATCGAAGCGTTTCTCACCTGTGACGAGAATATATAGACTGTCTTCGATATAAACCGGTTCATGCATCATGCCATATAACAATTCAACATCGTCATATGGACTCTCAAGATCAAGCTTTACGGTGTCATACCACAAAGCATCTTCTGATACGTGAACTCCATCATCGGCGTTCTTCCTTTTGCAACCTGAAAAAAGGCCCACTGAACCAAGCATCAAAACCGATGCCATAGCCAGAGCGGCCACTCTGACATTATTCCTTCCCATAAATTTTCCCCCATATTGAATTACAAAATTCACTTTTACATTATCAGAGATTCGTAAGAAGAATGAGGAAAAATTGAAGCAGATTTGTATCAGCTACAGCAATTTTTCGAGCAATAGCAAGGAACACTCATTCTTGTATTTACCATAAACAGCGAATCCGTGAAAAATCAATATTTTCAGGCATTCTCGCTTTTTGTCCATAGTTACATCTCTTTTGAATTAACTCTAGTGCAATTAATTTCTTCATTATTGCTTCTGATTTCCGCCCATGCCCCAATTCTCTAAAGGTGGTTCGTTAATTACAATAAACACATCAGTTGGCTTAATACTTAGAGATGATACCAGATTCGAAGTTATCATCTCGATAGCCGACTTTTTCTGTTCCTTTGTCCTACCAGGAAATAAAGATAACTCGATAATCATAAAGTTATCCGTTTTCTCCGGTGATGTTTCAAAATCGCATTTATCAAACTCAATAATTCTCTGGAATCGATCCCAATCCGCGATACCCAAAGATGATACGAGACCGTTATGCACGGAGTCTAAAACAAGTTTTTTATATTCAAGGCTTTTGCCTTTTAACATATTGATTTTAACTAATGGCATTTGATCCTCCACATCAATGGCTATTTTCGATTTTTGGCTGCTTTCGCACGCGCTTGGAACACGATAAAAAGCACAACTGCCTTGCATATATTATCTGCAATCATACAATACCAGACTTCACGAAGACCAAACTTTAATACAGCTACACAAATAAACGTAGAGAGAATTCTTATACCCCACATGCTTATGGTCTCTACTATGAAGACTTCACGAGTCTTGCCTTCGCCGTAGAAAAGTCCTTCCATAACAACCATCAAGCCAAAGAAGGGCTCAGTAAAAGCAACTAATCTCAGCGCCATTGCACCTAATTCTATTACCTCCTCCGACTCGGTGAAAATACTCATCAAAGGTCTCGCAATAACGAAAAGGAACACTCCGCTTATAAGCATCGCAGATACGGTAATGATAATCGATAGCTTCTGAATGATATCTACCTTGCGCTCATCCTTCTCACCAAGTGCGTTGCCGACAAGAGATGATGTCGCTGTTCTGAAGCCATAGCCCGGAATATAGAACAACGTCTCAGCTTCAACCGCAATAGAATGTGCCGCAAATACAGTGGTCCCTAAGCTTGAGACCATGCTCGCGAATACCACATAGCCAAGGCATGACGCCGCACTTCCCGCAAAAGCAGGAACTCCGATCTTATAAATTTCCTTTTGGAGTTCAGAGGATGCGTGTGTGTCCTCTCGCTCCCACCTAAGTGACTCTTTACCGCGAACCGCAATATACATCGCGATGCCGGACAAAGTGTAACTAATTAATGTTGCGATGGCTGCGCCCTTAACTCCCAAACCAACCTTATAGATAAACACCCAGTTAAGACCAGCATTAAGAACATTAGTAAAAAGGTTGATCAGCATTGGCGTCTTAGTGTCCTTTACCGCTCTGATTGAAGTGGCAAAAACTATCGCCGAAGTTCTGAACAGGAGCGACAAGCTAATAATCGAGAAATACATTGTAGCTTCTGTTCTGACTTCCGGTGACGCATGCATCCAGATTGGAATAAACGGACTTAGCACCTCGCAAATCACAGTCAGAACAAGTCCGTAAAGTATCGAGAGCCTTAGTGCTTGTGCAGTGAGTTTTTTGGTTGTTTTCTCATCGCCTGAACCATTCGCTCTGGCTGTTAATGCCATAATGGCTACACCGATAGCATGCGGCACACATCCGATAAGCCAGTTAATAGTTGTAGTCGTACTGACAGCTACAGTCGCCTGCGCACCTAATCTTCCAACCATAGCTGTATCTACATACTGAAGCAGTATGCTCATTATCTCCTCGATAACAGTTGGAATGGACAGCAAAAGCAGAGAGGAAAAAACGCTTTTATATGTAGTCTTACGGTAACTCACAATAATTTCACACGCCCTGACAGGTAGACCAATTCATAACTTTGCAATGTTCCTCTTCTTCGATTACCACTTCAGTCGGACCCATAATCATCCCTAGTCTTCAACCTTCTGACTTCTTTGGGATAAATGTCGTCAGACATTCATGGCAAGTACATTAGCTTTTATAATAATTCACCATAAGGATACCTACAAGAATCAGAGGAACTATTGTACAACAAATGGCTAACAAATCCCCGTAATATGAAAAGTGCAATCGCGATCCACACCAGAAGACGAAAATCGCCCCCCGTTTTCGAGAGGCGATTCGTTGTTTCTTATTAGTTGTCTGAGCAAATACTATTCGTCTAGGAACTCAACCAAAATTCATTGGAGTTTATCGATCCAATCCTTTATCTCATCATCTGACGTTGTGGCAGCAAATCTCTTGCCTTCGATCCATTTACCACTACCTGCATTATTCGCAAGATTTTTTCCACTATTTCCAATACCACTACTTGCTGAAGTGCAGAATGGAATCATAGTTATATCTCCAAAATCATAACTCTCTACGAAAGTATCCATAATGCGTGGTTCTTCTCCCCACCAAATAGGATATCCAATGTAAATAGTATCGTATCCTTCCAATGATATTGTTTCGCTTTGAATCTCAGGACGCACCGATGAATCATTCTGCTCCTTTGAAGTGCGACTTTTCGAATTGCCGTAATCAATATCTGCATCCGTATATTCTTCTGCAGGTTTTATTTCATAGATATCTGCGTCTGTTGCAGCCGCTATCTTTTCAGCGATACTTTTTGTGTTTCCGGTTACTGAAAAATAAACAACAAGCACTTTCTTTTCTGATGAAGCAGAAACAGTTTCCTGTGAACTCATATCGCTTTCTTCGACCGCTGTACTTTCTTCGACTGTAGTAGTCACATCTGATACAGTTTCTTTTGTTTCTTCTACAATTGAGCTTTCAGCTGTAGTGTTATTTTGAGCTACATTCGCACACGCCACCAGGCCCAAAGTCATGAGTGCAATCAGCATTATTGAAATTATCTTCTTCATAACTTCCACGCTTATCTTTTCATCTTCTCTGCGAACTTCTTGAGTTCTTCCGGTATATGAATTGTCTGGGGGCATACCTTTTCGCATGCTTTACAACCTATACAACACTCAGGATGCTTATCCGCATCTATTGAAGCTAATGCCATAGGAGCAATAAAATCGCCTGCACCGGCAACCATTGCTTCATTGTATAGTTTGAGAAGGAACGGAATATCAAGTCCCTTGGGGCATTTACTTACGCAGTAATGACAACCTGTACAAGGGACAGTGGTCTTTGCGATCATTTCGTCTGCTATTCCAAGTATAAGAGCCATCTCATCTTCATTTAGTGGTTTGTTCTTTTCGTATGTCCCTATATTCGCCTTAAGCTGATCCATATTTGACATTCCAGAAAGTGTCACCACTACACTGGGAATGGACTGTATGAATCTAAAAGCCCATGCAGGCACATCTTCATCAGGTCTTGCTACTTTAAGTTTTGCTGTTGCTTCGTCAGAAAGAGTAGCAAGCTGTCCTCCTCTTACCGGTTCCATAACCCAGACAGGAATGTTCCATTTATCAAGAAGTTCAACCTTACCTTTAGCATCCTGGAACTTATAATCAAAATAATTAAGTTCAATCTGACAAAACTCCATGTCTTTTCCGTAGTTTTCCAGAAATTTCGTCATACAGGCAATATCACCATGAGCAGAGAAACCCAGATGCTTAATACGGCCATTTTTCTTCTGTTCCATAAGGTAATCGAAAATACCAAACTCAGGATTCAAATAAGCATCAACGTTCATTTCACAAACATTGTGGAACATATAGAAATCGAAATATTCCACCTGGCACTTTTTCAACTGCTCCTCAAAGATTTCCTTAACTTTTGGCATATTTGAAAGGTCGTATCCAGGGAACTTTGAAGCAAGATAAAAACTACTTCTGTCGTAGTTTTTTAGAATTTCACCAACCACAAGTTCAGACTGGCCGCCATGATAACCATATGCCGTATCGTAATAATTGATGCCAGATTCCATGCAATATGCAATCATCTTCTTTGAAAGTTCTACATCAATTTTACTGTCATTACCTTCAAGAACGGGAAGTCTCATATTTCCCATGCCGAGTGCAGAAAGCTTAATTCCGCAAAATTCGTTATAAATCATTTCGGGTATCTCCTTTTCTATTTATATTTCCCATACTTCTTTTGCCAGATTAAACACAGCCCAGCCTTTAGGCCAACCCACATAAAAAGCAACATGTGTGATTATTGCAGCAATCTCCTTTTGTGTAACGCCATGTGCTTTTGCATTCTGCAAATGATACTTGAGAGATGAATCTGTAATCCCTGATGACATCAGAGCTACTACAGTGATGATGCTTCTTGTCTTCACATCTATATCCTGATTATTCCAATTCTCTCCAAATAGAACATCATCATTATAGTGAGCAAACTCCGGGGCAAATTCACCCAACTGATTTCTACCTGCTGTCTGTACTATCTTTTTCTCCATATACTTTTACCTCAAGACTTACTTTGAATACTTTCCATTCTTTATCCACACCTGCTCAGTAGTTCTTGCAGCAGGTGTATTCTGTGCCATAACACCTGACAGGAAATGTGGCTCGTAAAACTCTTCCAATGCTTTTATTTCATCATCAGATAATTTCAAATCTACTGCCTTTACCGCACCTTCAACATGACTGATCTTTGTTGCTCCCACAATAGGAGCAGCTACTTTGGTAAGTAACCACGCGAGAGATATTTCTGTCATAGATACATTTCTTGCATCTGCAATTTCACACACTCTTGCAATCACCTTTGCGTCCTTATCTGCCGATGCATCATATTTAAACTTTGCGTATGTGTCCTGCTCTAAACGCTTTGAAGTCTCGCCTGGTCTTTTTGACAGACGGCCTGCGGCAAGTGCGCTATACGGTGTAAGCGCTATATTTCTTTCGTCTGCATACACCTTCATTTCACGTTCATCCTCACGCATAATCAGATTGTAGTGATTCTGAACGGATACAAATTCCGGCCAACCGTTTTCCTTTGCGACAGCATTTGCCTCTGCAAGCTGCCATGCAAAACAATTTGCTATACCGATCTGTCTGATTTTTCCTGCCTTTACGCCCTCTGCCATTCCTTCAAGATATTCTTCTATAGGCGTATTCCAGTCCCACATGTGATAGATATACAAATCCACGTAGTCCATTCCCAAATGAGATAGGCTTGAATCCAAGCTGCTGAGCAGATGATCTTTACCTGAGATTCCCTTCGCAATTTCATCCTGCGATCTTGGAAGAAATTTTGTGGCAATTACTACTTCATCCCTTTTTGCATATTCTTTAATAGCTTTTCCGAGATACTCCTCACTCGTACCAGCCTGGTAAGCTATTGCCGTATCGTAAAAATTAATTCCAAGCTCTAATCCTCTTTTAATGATGGATCTGGTGACCTCTTCGTCAACAGTCCAGCTATGCTGACCTGTCTGAGCATTTCCAAAACCCATGCATCCCATACATATTCGGGAGACCTTTAAATCTGATTTACCCAGAGTTACATACTCCATCCTTAATCATCTCCCTTCAGTTTCTTCGCTAATTTATCCATTACCATCACTATTTCCCGTTCTTCTGAACTAAGAGATTTGAATGCCTTGGCTTCTTTTTTATAAAGATCAGAAAGCACATTATCCGCAAATGCTTTACCACTTTCTGTAAGGACAATTGACATCTCTCTTCTCTTTCCTTTGATGGGAACAAGCTCAACATATCCATCCTTTTGAATATCTTTAATTACTGTATTTACCGTTGTCTTAGGTAATTTCCAATCATTACTGATTTCAATCTGTGTATGTGATTTCCCATCATTAAGTGCATACAAAACCCATAACAAAGCCGATGAAACATTACTTTGCTTCGCGAACTCATCATAGAAGGAATCCACACGATAGAGTGCTCTTCCAAAATCATAGAAAAACTTTCTGGAGTTCATATTTTGCCCCTTCATAATACGATATCGTATTTTTACATTAGTACGAGTTCGTATTATTGTCAATAAAAACCAGAGAGTTTAATCTCTCTGGCCAAGTTAATAATATTTATCTTTACTCACTAATCAGAAACTAACTCATTTAAATATGTCTTTATCGAAGTTGGAAAGTGCGATTAAATTTCAATTTTTACTCTTCTGCAAAAGGATATACTGAGCTGCAATCACATAGTTATCTATGTCTTTCTCACTCAATCCCCTAACTAAAAACAAATCATCCCATACCGCTCTCATCTTATCAATATCTTCGCATTCGAC
>JAKSRC010000008.1 GCA_024403855.1 Saccharofermentans sp.
GACGGGCTTGCACTCGGGCTAGGACTCGGTGAAGCACTCGGACTAACTGAAGGGCTTGCACTCGGGCTAACACTCGGTGAAGCACTAGGGCTAGCAGAAGGGCTTACGCTTGGACTAACGCTAGGAGAAACACTCGGGCTAGCACTAGGTTCGATACTAGGGCTAATAGACGGGCTTGGACTAACGCTAGGAGAAACACTAGGACTAATAGACGGACTTACACTTGGAGTAAGTGACGGAGTAGGCTTCAAATCGTCAACCATGACTACTGGATTGCCACTTACAACAACACCATTCTTAATTGTTATTGTCTTCTCTTCTGCTTTTTCATAAGCATCAGGAACAATTGTCTCTACAAGCTTGTATGTACCGTCAGGAAGTCCCTTGATTACGGTATCGTATGCAGCTATTGTCTTGAAGCTTACTTTGTTTCCACTTACAGAAAGATTATCTGCAACATTCTGTCCCTGGGTAGCAGTAACGCCAAGTGCAGCAAGATCTACAGAGGTATCGTTGTTGGTCAATGTGAGTGTTGCACCTACAACTTCTTCACCTGCACTATCGATTTTCTTGATTGTTACATCGGTCTTATACGGTTCATCAAGAATTACAACTGTATCAATCTCACCATCTTCAATGAATCCGAGATCTTCGGAAATCGCAGAATAAGGAATAACCGTTCCATCTCCATATACCTTAAAAGTAATTTCAGATGTCTGCGGCTTATATCCTGTTGGAGCAGTAGTTTCCTTAAGCTTATAGACACCTGGCTTAATGCCTTCGATAGTTGTCTGCTTTTCTCCGGAAACAAATGTTACAGAATTATCAGTGATAGTAGCTGAAGATGTAATATCCTCACCATCACGAAGAAGCTTTACACCACTAAGAGACAAACCATCAGGTTCAACTAATTCGATTGTAAGTGTTGCACCAGGAATCTCATTGCCATTCTTCTTATTAATGTCGCGCTTACTGATATCAACCTTAACCGGTCTGATTTTGTTATAGAATTCACCAAGGTCGAACTGAACACCTGACATCTTTTCATTACTTAAAGAATTGAAAGTAATTCCATCACCGGTTACTGAATTGTATGTGACAGTATATGTATACTCTCCCTCATTATCTGCTTTTACATTTAAAACAATATCAATATAACCATCAGAGGTTTCGATAATACGTCTGTCATCATCAGAGATAGAATGAGGTGCAACTGATTTTTCAGTTACTCGGAAATAGTAATTCTTTCCTTCACTATCACCCTTAGGTATGTAATAACGTGAAGATGAAGAAGAGGAATCGCAAGTGAATGTTAAACTGTCGAAAACAACTGTACCATCAACTGCGGCAAATTCAGCATCATTAAATTCAGCGGAATCGCACTTGGTAGTAAATGAAGCATCCTCGTATTCAACGAAATCAAATTCATAAGTATCAGGAGCAATTGCTACTGAAGTATCCTGAATAACAGCAGCAAGAGAATCGTATTTTTCAGTAAATGCCTTATTGAGAGCAAAATGCATTTGTCCATTCTTATCAAGGCTTGCTCCGGAATAGAGGAAATGGAACTCGTTATTCATATGGAAAGTACCATTAGTTACTACCCATCCTGAAGAGTTACCTGTTTGCAAAGTAATATTCTTTGTTAATGGAGCTAAAACAGTACCACCTGTTGCCTCTAATTCAATATCATTATCGGTCATAAGGTTAAAAATAACAGCCTGGTTATAGTCTTTCTGCAAAGCAGCAGCATAACCATTTTCTTTATCACCACCATTAATAGCTGTCTTACCACCATCGTATTTAGCACCGTCCTTGATAGTTACAACAGGCTGTTTGATGCTCAAAGCACGATTATCTTCTACAACGTCATCATCAATATTGAAAACAACAACAGATGAAGGACTCTTAACGATTTCTAAAGTGCTGGCTTGACCAAGAGCTCTGATCATGGTTGCATCTGCATCAATATAAACAACTTTACCGTCAAACTCAGGACCAGAAACATCGATCTTTACATCAAATGTATAAGGACTCTTAACTATATAACTACTATCAAGCTTATAATCTGCAGAATTAGCTCTTTCCTGAAGGAAGTATGACCAGCCCTTCCCTGCCTTACCGTCACCATCTGGTGAACATATACGATCTAATAGATAATCAACTTTTGCACCTGCATCAGGATTCTCTGCAACAATAAAATCTTTTCCAGCGGGAAACTGGTTTTCAAATCTGAAATTACCAGACTGAGTTTGAGGATAGGCTACATGTGAAACAGCGTCTCCTAAAACGCTGCGAGGAGCTTCAACATATATAGCACTGGCAGTAGTCTTACCAAATCTAATAAAACTATCCTCTGGAAAATATGATGGACCATTAGGTACATATTCTTTGATCAAAAAGAGAGCTGTTGAATCAATATAGTCGACGTCAATATTATCTGAGACATGAACGAACTTATTAGTGGCAAAAGTTGTTTCTGTGTGGCTTCTCTGAATAATTTCATTGGCAACAATACCGTAATTTACGGCAGCACCTAAAACGGTTGAGAAGTTAACAGCACTAGCTGAATCGTACTTTACTGCGGCCTTAACCTTTTCGAATTTTCCGGTTAGATTAGGATAAACAACTAAAGACCCTAAAACAACTGCGCCTGCCACGAACGCCGAAGTCACTCTCTTTAAACGATTGAACATAATATCTCCAATATATAAAAATTATTAGACTTATTATTCTATGAACAGATTGTAAATAATGCAAGTAAAATATCAAAAATATTCAACAATATGCGTTCTTTTTTTATATTTGTCATTAAACTGTGATTTCTTTGGAGAAATTCGGCATCAAAAAAAAAGATGTCCCCAAATGCTTTCCGCATTTAGAGACATCTTATAAAACTAGGTTAAGTCAACTATTAGCTGTTGAAAATCATAGCCAAAATTACGATGACTGCGATAATAGCAAGAATTGTGAGAATAACCTTAATAGGTGATACAGGAGCTTCTCCTCTGATCTGGCCGTTCTGACCGTTTACAACAATGTTGTAAAGCTTATCCTTGAACTTGAAATTAGCAATCCAGATAGGTGCAAGAATATATTTGTAAGTAACCTTGGCATAAGAAGTATTGAATGTCAGCTTGGAAACACTGTCGGCCTTACGCTTCTTCTTCTCCATTGAAGAAATCTCATTTTCGAGAGTGTCCTTAATCTGACCCTTAGCAATATTCCAGCCTTCATCAAGTCCTACTGTGTAACGTTCAGCAAGGAATCCGGCAATAAACTCAGGTGAATACTTACGAAGCTTGCTGAAATCGAACTTGGAAGCAGACTTAATGTAAGGGTTATTAGTCTTCTTGCTGGCATATACAACTTCGTCATCGATAAAACGCTCATAGATACCATAATATGTTCTATATGTAGTATATGTATTTCCCTTAGCATCCTTATGGTTGAATCCAAGCTTAATCTCATAAGGAGATGTAGTCTGTGAATCGTATGTCCAGTAAGGAAGATAAACACCGCTGAAGTTCTTAGCCTCACAGCTCTTCTTTGCTTCATTAGGCGCAAAGAACTTACCCTTCATCCAGCTCTTGAAAAGCTGAGCAGCCTTTTCTTTTGTAATCTCAAAAGGAACAACACCGCCAGGTGCAACGACACTGTCATCGTCATCTACCGGCATAACCTGTGTAGATCCGCAATAAGGGCAGCACTGAGCTGTATCCGCTGAATCCATGATAGTCTCAGCACCGCAGTTCTTACATACCAAAGACTTCTTTGCTTTACCCCAGTCAAGGCTCTCACGATTCTTAGCAGAAGAGAAATCAAGTTCTTCTACATCCTGTCCGTTATCCTCAGGCTTAGGGAGCTGTCTTGAATATCCGCAGAAAGGACAAGACATGGAGAGAGTTTCAGGATCGTATACGACAGTTGCGCCGCAATTAGGACACTTCTTATCAGTAACGTCTTCAGTAAAACCCTGTGAAATCTCTTCAACCTGTTCTGCTGTGTTTCCTAAATTCTCTGCCATGGTGTCACCTCTATTTTAAAATTTATCAGAATTCTCTTCTTCTGCCCTTAGGATTCTCGGAAGCTTCTTTTTCAGCTTCTTCGTTGAAGTTTCTTCTGGGCTTGTCATTTCTTCCGGCAAAACCGCCTCTTCTCTCACGGTTAGGTCTGCCCTCACGTCTTCTGGGTTCTTCTTCTACAAAACCCTCAGGCTTCGGGAGGCAATCACGGATAGAGAGGTTAAGTCTTCCCTGTGAATCAATCTCGATGAGCTTAACATGAACCTTGTCGCCTTCGTGAAGAACATCTTCAACCTTCTCAACTCTGTTCCAAGCCATCTTGGAGATGTGTACCAAGCCTTCCTTACCAGGGAGGAACTCAACGAATGCACCGAAGTCCATAAGTCTTGTAACTGTACCATCGTACTCAGTTCCAACTTCAGGATCAGAAACGATACCGTTGATGATCATCTTTGCCTTCTCAGCCTTCTCAAGGTCAGGTGTTGAGATGTAAACAACGCCATCATCATTGATGTTGATCTGAGCACCAGTGTCAGCGATGATCTTGTTGATGACCTTTCCGCCGGAACCGATAACTTCTCTGATCTTGTCAACAGGAACCTGCATGGAGATGATGCGAGGAGCCCACTTGTTGAGGTCTGCACGAGGTGCAGGAATGCAAGGAAGGATTACTTCGTTAATAATCTTAAGTCTTCCCTTATGTGTCATCTCGAAAGCAGCCTTGATGATGTCTAATGTAAGACCTTCAACCTTGATATCAACCTGGATGGATGTGATACCTTCTGTAGTACCTGCAACCTTAAAGTCCATATCACCGAAGAAGTCTTCGATGCCCTGGATGTCCATAAATACGAGGAAGTTATCTTCGTTATCAGGATCTGTGATAAGACCGGAAGAAATACCAGCTACAGGTCTCTTGAGCGGAACACCTGCATCCATGAGTGACAATGTGGATGCACATACAGAACCCTGTGATGTAGAACCGTTACTCATTGTAATCTCAGATACTGTTCTGATTGAGTAAGGGAACTCTTCCTCAGAAGGAAGTACAGGAATCAAAGATCTCTCAGCGAGAGCACCGTGACCGATTTCACGTCTTCCGGGTGATCTGGAAGGCTTTGCCTCACCTGTAGAATAACCAGGGAAATTATAGTGATGGATATATCTCTTATATGTCTGTTCATCAAGACCTTCAAGCTTCTGAGCTTCATCAAGAGGAGCAAGAGTACAGATATTCATTACCTGTGTCTGACCTCTCTGGAAGAAAGAAGAACCATGAACTCTGGGAAGTACGCCAACTTCAGCAGACAAAGGTCTGATCTCATCCAAAGCTCTGCCGTCAACTCTTCTGTGCTCACGGAAGAGATAATCTCTAACAACTTTCTTTTCGAGAGTGTAGATTGCATCAGGTGCCCACTTTGAAAGGCCCTCTTCCTTCTCTTCGAGGAGAGCTGCAACTTCTTCCTGGAGCTTAGCAACATTAGCATCTCTTACTTCCTTGTCAGTAGCAAGAACTGCTTCGCGCATCTTATCCCAGCCATATTCCTTAACAGCAGCGAAAACATCAGCCGGTACATCAGCTGACTCGTAAGAGAACTTCTCCTTACCGATCTCAGCAACGATGCCATTGATGAATTCACAAATCTGCTTAATTACTTCGTGACCTTCTGCAATTGCATTGAGCATTACATCATCAGGTACTTCGTTAGCGCCTGCTTCAACCATGCAAATCTTAGAAAGAGTACCAGCAAGTGTTACATACATCTGTGATACTTCACGCTGCTCAAGTGTAGGGTTGATTACTGTCTTGCCATCGATGAGGCCCAATACAACGCCACCGACAGGTCCCTTCCACGGGATATCAGAAATAGCAATTGCGATAGATGTACCGATCATTGCTGTAATCTCAGGTGAGCAATCAAGGTCAACAGACATAACGAGGTTGTTGACGCAAACATCATTTCTGAGATCCTTAGGGAACAAAGGTCTGATAGGACGGTCGATAACACGTGAAACAAGGATAGCCTTCTCGCCAGGTCTTCCCTCTCTCTTGAGGAAACCACCAGGGATCTTGCCTACTGCATACATCTTTTCCTCGTAATCTACTGAAAGCGGGAAGAAATCAATTCCCTCACGAGGTGTAGCACTAGCTGTAACGGTTGAAAGAACAGATGTCTCACCATATCTGATGAGGACAGAACCGTTAGCGAACTGTGCGATCTTACCGGTCTCGACTACCAACGGTCTGCCGGCGATTTCAGTTCTGAAAATCTTTTCCATTTCATACTCCTTTATAACATCGAAATTTGGTAAAGGAGGTAGTTCGTAGATTCACTGTCCGAGCAAAAAAATAAGTCCGATGTTCGGGCAGCCAATCTACACACTACACTCCTTCTCGAACTTATTAATTATATACTAAAAGCGCAATAAGACAAATAAATATAAGGTCAGATTTTCTTAATTGCCTCACAAACTGCTTCAGCCAATCCCTTATGTCCGTCAGGACCCAGATGAAGGCCATCTTCAACAGAAGGTTTGATATAAAGCTTGGCATCTAAAAAGTCACAACCGTGCTTATCTGCAACTCTTTTATAATACTCAGCAAGGTGCTTGGACTTTTCTATTGATACTTCATCGAAAGAGTCAGCAAAAGGACCAGTAAGTATCTCCTTGATTATTTCCGGAGGCGATACAATAAGGATCTTGGGAACGTATCCCTGCTTAAGATCCATTACCTTCTCTGCTCGTAAAACGATCTCATTAAGACCTGCTGCAATCTCATCCAAAGAAGCCTTATAAACAGTCTTCATGTCATTTGTTCCAAGCATGATTACCAGATAATCTACAGGTCTGTGAGTGCAGAGAATTCCCTTAATGTAGTCTACGCCGTTTTTCCAATCATCATTAGGATCGTCGAAAACAGTAGTTCTTCCGTTAAGACCCTCTTCAATGACCTTATAGTCACTTCCAAGGAGTCGCTGAAGTAAGCATGGCCACCTGACTGTATCAGGGAGTCTTTCACCGTTTAACGGGTTATGTCCATAGGTATTTGAATCGCCAAAACAAACTACTGATTTCATACTCATTCCTTTACAGTTTTAAGATCTTCAAGCCAAACGTTACGTGAAGCGTCAGAAGGCATTCTCCAGTCGCCTCTGGGAGACAGAGATACTGTACCGACCTTAGGACCGTCAGGTACGCAGGATCTCTTGAACTGTTGTGCGAAGAATCTTCTGATAAAAGTCTCTTCCCACTTATAAATGGTATCGTCATCGTATACACCGTCAAAAGCAATCTTTGCGAGACGGTATATTTTCGACGGGCGGAAACCAAATCTGATCATGTAGTAGAGGAAGAAATCGTGAAGTTCATAAGGACCTACTGTCTCCTCTGTCTTCTGTGAAATCTTTCCGTCTGCAGAAGGCGGTAAAAGCTCAGGCGAAATCGGTGTATCAACAATATCTGCCAAAGCCTTGGAGAGGCCTTCATTGACCGTGGAAGTACGCTTTGCCTCATAAGCAACGAGGTGTCTTACAAGAGTCTTAGGGATTGAGCAGTTAACGCTGTACATAGACATATGGTCGCCGTTATAAGTTGCCCAACCCAAAGCAAGTTCTGAAAGGTCGCCGGTACCGACTACAAGTCCACCCTCCTGATTAGCGATATCCATAAGGATCTGTGTTCTTTCTCTTGCCTGAGAGTTCTCGTATGTGATGTCATGAACATCCATATCATGACCAATATCCTTAAAGTGCTGAACAACCGCATCAGAGATAGAAATCTCTCTTAATGTGCAGCCATACTCTTCAGCTATTCTTACTGAGTTATTCTTGGTTCTCGCTGTAGTACCGAAACCTGGCATCGTAATACCAATAATGCCCTTACGATCAAGGCCGAGCTTATCAAATGCATGAATCATTACAATCAATGCGAGTGTTGAATCAAGACCACCTGAAAGACCGATAACAGCCGTCTTGCAATTAATAGCATTAAGTCTTGTATAAAGACCTGCAGCCTGCATATTGAGAATATCTTCACATCTGCTTTCAAGATCTACCGTGCTCTCCGGAACGAAAGGTGTCTTGCTGATCTTTCTGTTTGGTTTGATATCAGGGAATTCTGCATCAAAAGAAAGACTGTTGATGTAATCATCTCCCCCGATTTCACTCGCGAAAGTATTTGACTTGCGTCTGTCAGATTCAAGTTTTTCGATATCGATATCAGCGTATGTAATCGCATCAGCTTCATCGTTTGAGAAACGCTTACTCTCAGCTAATATCGTGCCATTTTCTGCAATGATATTATGGCCGGCAAATACAAGATCCTGTGTGGACTCGCCAAAGCCTGCATCACTGTAAATATAAGCAGCGACAAGCTTCGCACTCTGCATCTTTACGAGATCTCTTCTAAACTGTGCTTTTCCGATAATCTCGTCAGAGCAGGATAAATTGAAGATAACCTGTGCTCCGTGCTTAACATAATCAACAGAGGGACTCTGAGTAACCCAGAGATCTTCACAAATCTCTACTGCAAAAGAAAATCCTGAGCAGTTAAAGACAGCCTTTCCAAAGCAAATATTGTCTTCTGCCATAACGAGGCCTTCAATGTCATAAGGCTTAAAATGTCTTAACTCGTAAAACTCAGAATAATTAGGAACGTTCTGCTTTGGAACAAGTCCGATTATCTCGCCTTTATAAACGACTGCAGCAACGTTATACAACTTGCCGTTCAGTACATAAGGAAGACCTACGATAAGAATCGTATTTAAGTCACTGCTCTCATTTGCAAGGTTATATAAACCCTGCTTAGCTTTGTCGAGTAACACCTTCTGCGCGAAAAGATCACCACAGGTATATCCGGTAAGTCCAAGTTCCGGGAAAACTATGACAGCGCAATCGTTAGAAGAAGCTCTTCTGGCGCATTTCAAAGTCTCCTGGACGTTAAAATCAACGTCACCGACTTTCAACTTAGGGCTTGCTGCCGCTACTCTGATAAAACCGTCAAGCATGGTTATACCTCCGGGAAATTCCTATTAAGGAATTATAACACCTTTGAAACAAATAGAAAAAAGGGTCGCCTCAAATGAGACAACCCTTCTTTGAAATAATCTTTTAAGATTACTTTCTGATGCCGAGTCTTGCGATCAAAGATCTGTAACGCTCGATATCAACAGCTGCAAGATAGTCAAGGATGTTTCTTCTCTTACCAACCATCATGAGAAGACCTCTTCTGCTGTGGTGGTCGCCCTTGTGAGACTTGAGGTGTTCTGTGAGGTGATTGATTCTGTAAGTAAGAAGTGCAACCTGAACCTCAGGAGAACCTGTATCGCCCTCAGTAAGAGCATATTCCTTGATGATAGCCTGCTTGTCGAAAGATGCTGACATAAATCTTTCCTCCTTTAAGATAAATACGCCAAAATCGAAGGTAAGGGTCGGAGTCTTCCACAAAACTGCGATTTAGGCAACTTGGTGATAATAACATCACCGGTTAATTTTGTAAAGTGAAAAAGTAAAAGAGCCACCCATAAAGAGTGGCTCTTATTAATGGTTTATCTAATCAGATTATCCACGGATATTTCTGATGATAGGAGCGATTGTGTTAGCAACTGTGGACATGAGCTTGATGAAGATGTCCAAAGCAACGCCTACAACGTCCTTACGTGTGTCACCGATTGTATCACCAGTAACTGCTGCCTTGTGCGCAGGAGATCCCTTGCCGTGGCCCTCGAGCATACCCTGCTCGATGTACTTCTTAGCGTTATCGAAAGCACCACCGGAGTTACCCATGAAGATAGCTCTAGGGATAGCAACGATTGTAGCACCAACAAGGATACCACCAACGAACTCAACGCCGAGGATGAAACCACCAACGATAGGAATCAAGAGAGCCAAAACTGAAGGAACAACCATTCTTCTGATAGCTTCTCTTGCAGCCATAGCGATCATCATGTTGTAGTCAGGCTTAGCCTTACCCTCAAGAACTTCCTGAGTCATCTGCTTGTCGCCAACGTCAGCCATGATCTTAGCAGCATCGATTGTGTTATCTGTGAGGATAGCGCTGAAGTATTCAACGAGCGCACCACCCAAGATACCGCCTGCAACTACGAAGAATGTAGCGAAGTTGAGTGTCAACTCTTCACCAGCTGTTGTGTAGTTACCAACGTAAGCCATGATGAGGGAAACTGTAGCGAATGCAGCAGAACCGATTGCGAAGCCCTTACCGATAGCAGCTGTAGTATTACCAACAGCGTCGAGCTTATCTGTAATCTTACGTACATCAGGATCGAGGTGGCAAGCTTCAGCAAGACCGCCTGCGTTATCAGCGATAGGACCGAAAGCATCGATAGAAACTGTAGCACCAACGAATGCGAGCATACCGAGAGCGGAGATTGCGATACCGTAAGAACCGCAGATGAGACCGGAGATGATAAGTGCAACGATGATTACGAGTACAGGAGCGAGTACTGATCTGGAACCAACAGCGTCACCCTTTGTAACAACGAAAGCTTCGCCTTCTGTGCACATCTCAGCAATCTTCTGAGTAGGCTTGTGATCTGTTGATGTGTAGTACTCTGTAATGATACCGATTGCGATACCGGCAACGATACCCATTACTGAAGAAACCCAAGGGGAAGCCCAACCGAGCTTGAAACCATATGTAGCAAGGTCAGAAGCAGAAATGCCTGTACCGTTGAAAATGAAGTATGCAGCAACACCACCGAAAATGATTGTGCAGCCAGCAGAAATCCATGTGGAGAGGTCGAGTTCCTTTGACGGATTGTCGCCCATCTTCTTGATGTTAGCGAGACCCAAACCGATAAGGCATCCAACGAGGCCGCAGCCAGCGAGGATTACAGGGAAAAGGATTGTAGCATTGAATGTAGCTTCAGAAACACTTGCGTTATGTGTCTGGAAGAGTGTAACAGCAATCATAAGAGAAGCTGACATTGTAGCAACGAAAGACTCCAAGAGGTCAGAGCAGTTACCAGCGATATCGTTTACGTTGTCGCCGATGAAGTCTGCGATTGTGTTAGGGATTCTTGAGTCATCCTCAGGAAGGTCATGTCTGAGCTTACCAAGGATATCAGAAGAAATGTCTGCTGCCTTTGTGTAGTTACCACCAGCAACACGGTTGAACATAGCAACGATGGAGCAGCCCAATGAATATGTGGAAATTCTCATAATGTAAGGGTTGCACATAAGTCCGAGCTGGATCAAGCCCTGGCTCTCAACGTCATGCTTAACACCGCCGAAGCAAAGGAGAACTGCGAGGAAGCCCAACATACCGAAGCCCTGAACAGCAAGGCCGCTGATGGAACCACCGCAGAGAGCAACCTTAACGGTCTCTCCAATTGAAAGGCTCTCTCTTGCTTTGTTCGATGTACGAACATTAGCATAAGTAGCGCTCTGCATACCGAGAACGCAAACGATAGAGCTCATCAACGCACCCATGAGGAATGTGATACCACTTGTCTTCTCAACAAAGAGTGTGAAAACAATAGCAACAATTGCCACAACGATGGAGATGCTCTTGTACTCCGTCTTAAGGAAAGTCTGCGCACCAGAACGAATGATTCCTGACAATTCGATCATTTCAGGTGTTCCTTCAGGCATCTTCTTAATACGGAAGTAATTGAACGCAACATAGATAAGTGCAAGCACTACTACGCCGAGTACGATTAACCAGGAAGTCGTAAGTAAAGACATATACCGGTCCCCTCTCTTATAGAATATTAATTATATTTGTGAAGCATATGGGCATAGCAAAAACTATTGCTCTTCTGCAAAACGCCAAGATTATACATATAAAAATATACTTTGGCAATCAAAATAATACTGATTTTTCCGTAAGAAATAACGATTTTTTATGAATTACTCATTTATAAGAGAGTCAGTAAACAGAACTGGGTCAAAATCTGCCAGATCCTCGACGCTCTCACCTAAGCCTGCAAGCACAATTGGCTTCTTGGACTGGTAAGCAACTGCGACAGCAACACCACCCTTTGCACTACCGTCGAGCTTTGTAATTCCAACATAATCAAGGCCGGTTACTTCGCCGAAACCTTCAGCCTGTATTACAGCATTCTGACCTGTTGTAGCATCAATTATAAGAAGTGACTTTATAGCAGCATCAGGAGCTTCTCTTTCGATAATGCGTCTGATTTTTGCAAGTTCATCCATAAGATTCTTCTTATTATGGAGTCTGCCGGCAGTATCTACGAGAAGAACATCAGTACCTCTTGCCTGTGCAGCGTGAATCGCATCGAAAACGACGGAAGCCGGGTCTGCACCCTCCTGCTCCTGGGCAATTACAGCAGTACCGGTTCTCTCACCCCAGGTCTTAAGCTGACCTACAGCAGCCGCACGGAATGTATCGCATGCTGCCATAAGAACCTTTTTGCCTTCCTTCTTGTATCTTGCGGCGAGCTTACCTGATGTTGTCGTCTTACCTGTTCCGTTGACACCAATCATAAGGATGATATTGAGTTTGCCGGGAACGATCTCGACCTTCTGGGGTTCACCCAAAATCTCAAGCATTCTCTCCTTAACTGACTTCATAACAGCTTCTTTACTGTCATCGCCAGTCTTCTTAATATCAGCCTTTACCCTGTCCATTATGTCTACACTGGCCTGAACACCGCAATCAGCTCTTACGAGGAGCTCTTCCAGTTCATCGAGCATATCCTCATCAAAATGACCGGTAGAAGCAGCAAGCTTAGTAATACTTCCTGCAAAGAAGTTTCTTGTTTTCTCAAGTCCCTTTTTAAATAAATCAGCTAATCCCATTATTTAAGCTCCATAGACAAGATTTTGGAAACACCACGTTCAGCCATTGTAACACCGTACATCTGGTCACATGCTTCCATGGTACCCTTACGGTGTGTAACAAGGATAAACTGAGACTTTGTAGAATGTCTTCTAACGAAGTCTGTAAATCTTGTGATATTAACGTCGTCCAATGCTGCCTCGACCTCGTCCAAAATGACAAACGGTGAAGGCTTCAATTCCTGAATAGCAAAAAGCAATCCGATTGCAGTAAGGCATCTCTCACCACCAGAAAGGAGTGAAAGATTCTGAAGATTCTTTCCCGGTGGCTGTGCCTTGATGTCGATTGCACGCTCAAGTACATCATCAGAATCGCCACTAAGAATAATCTCAGCAGTACCACCTCCGAAAAGATCCGCAAAGACTTTTCCGAAGTTCTCATTAATTGTATTGAAATGCTCGTTAAACTCAGCTCTCATCTTTGTCAGGAGTTCATCGATAACCAATTCAAGGTCTTTCTTAGCAGCTTCGATATCATCACGCTGCTTTGTCATGAACTCAAGTCTTTCAGAAAGCTCTGAGAATTCCTGTAAAGCACCAAGGTTAACCGGACCAAGTGCCTTAATCGCATTCTTCAAAGTCTGGATTCTCTTAGTCTGCTCGCCAATCTTCGTGACGGGCTCTACAGAATCCTTGATATTGTCATATGTTGTCTCGTAATCTTCCCAGAGTCTGTTCTTATTCTGGTCAATCTCGAAAATAATCTTGTCGTATTTAGCAACATGGTCATTAAGTCTTGCCTGAAGAGTGCTTACTTCATTACCACTTGCTGCAAGTCTGTCACCAAAGGATGAGAGGTCGCTGGAAATGCTCGTTCTCTTCTCAAAAAGCTTGGCAATCTCAACTTCCAAAACTTTCTGCTGCTTGGAATTCTCATCGAGCATCGCATCAAAGCTGTTTATCTCCTGTGTGATGCTGTTAACAGTATCCTTGCATTCCTTAATCTGAGAATCGAACTTGTCCCTGCCCTGCTTTGCTTCTTCAATCTGCTTCTTAATATGACCTGCCAGGTCAAGAATACCGCTTCTTTCAGTAAGCTTTCGTTCAGCAAGAGAAGCTGCTTCTCTTACCTTGGACACGATTTCATCAAGCTTTGCTGCCTGTTCTTCAGACAACTTCTGCTGTTCTTCAATCTCTTCCTGGAAGTCGGACAACTCGCTGTTGATCTCTCTTTCGATACGTGCAAGTTCTTCCTGATCTTCCTCAAGTCTTATCTTAGACTTTGAAACTGACTGCATATTCTCATCATAATTGGAAAGAGTAGCCTCAGTCTCTTCAAGTCTTGTCTTCGTATTATTGTATTCACCCTCAGCTTTTACTTCTTCGAGCTGATAGAATTTTAACTGCTCACCAAGCTGTGCAAGTTCTCTTCTGAGTGTTCCAATCTCATCGTCTACTTCCTGACGCTGGTCTTCAGATTTTGAAAGCTTAGATTCCAAATCAGCAACCGACTTGGTAAGAGCTTCGATCTCTGCTTTTCTGCCAAGGATACCGGTTCCGGCGCCTGTCTTTCTCATTGAACCACCCGTAAGTGAACCGCCGGGGTTAACAGAGTCGCCTTCCAATGTCATAACTTTATAAGCTCTTCCTGTCTTGGAAGCAATAATTCTTGCAGAATCAAGGTCATCTGCTACAAGTATTCTGCCTAAAAGGTTAGCGATAATGTCTTCGAGATCACGACCGGACTTAACAAGATCTGCTGCAACGCCGATGTAGCCCTTTACGCCTTTTGCCTTGTAAAGGTCATCTTCATCAATATATCTGGCTCTGATATTCTCAATAGGAAGGAATGTAACTCTTCCAAGTCGCTTATCCTTAAGAATCCCGATAAGTTCAGCAGCATCAGCTTCGCTCTTGGTTACGACATTGTGGAGTGCATTTCCAAGTGCTGTTTCAATAGCTGTCTCATACTTGTTATCAGTTTCAATGAGGTCGCCTAACACACCGACCATAAGTCTCTTAACAGATCTGTCAGTATCAGAAAGTTCCATAAGTCTTTTAACTGACTCCTGGTATCCTTCCTTACGTCTGTCGATATCTTTCAAAGTTTTGAGCTTTGACTCTTCTGCTGAAAGCTTTCTGTTATTAACCTCAAAGAACTGGTTAAGTTCTGTCTGGCGAACTCTCAATTCTTCAAGCTTCTTATTTCTGACGTCGATGTCGTTAGTTACATCGCCCTTAATCTTCTTTATCTCATCCAAAGCCTTCTCGTGCTCTGTAAGCTTCGTGCTTAACTCAGCCTTACCACTTTCAGAAGCCGTTCTTGCTTCCTGCATATCCTTGATCTTGTCAGCTAATGCAGAGATTCCGGCCTGGCATTCAGTAAGCTTCTTTCTTGTCTCGAAAAGTTCTTCCGTCTTAGCCTTGATCTTTGAATCTGCCTTGCCGGCTTCTTTTCTTCCGGCTTCGTACTCTTCATATTTGGAAAGACGCTCTTTATCGAGTTCCTCGCTTAAAAGCTTTGCCTCATTTGCAGCCTGAAGGAGACTGTCAGCCTTTTCCTTCTTCTCATTGAGCTCAACAGTGAGTTTTTCTACAGTCTCATCTGTAGATTCCATATCAGACTTCAGTTCTTCAATTCTCTGATTGGTCTGGTTAAGTCTTTCGATAGCAACTTTCTTATCGGTCTGTGTCTCATGCTCAAACTCGGTAAGGTCAGACAATTCCTGTCTCTTCTCTTCAATCTCTATCTCAAGAGCTTCGCTGCTTTCGATGATCTCCTGATGGCTCTTTCTAAGCTTTAAATACTCATCTTCACGCTCACGAATTTCCTTCTCGAGCTGTTCTTTAAGACCGGCAGAATCGCCCATCTCATTATTGGCTTCAGTAATCTTGTGAACAAGCAAAGATGTCTCAAGCTTCTTAAGTTCTTCGTAGTTCTCATTGAACTTACGAGCCTTGCCGGCCTGTTCTTCCAAAGGTCCTTTGCGCTGCTCAAGTTCACCGAGGATATCATTTATTCTTACAAGATTATCCTGAGTGCTGTTAAGCTTTCTCTGCGCTTCATCCTTACGGACTCTATACTTGACGATACCGGAAGCTTCTTCAATGACTCTTCGTCTGTCTTCGGATTTGGTTGAAAGGATATCATCAACTCTTCCCTGTCCAACAAGAGAATAACCATCTCGGCCAAGACCAGTATCAAGGAAAAGAACAGTTATATCCTTAAGTCTGCAGTTAACCTTATTAATCTGGTATTCAGATTCACCGGAACGGTAAAGTCTTCTTGTAACGCAGATCTCAGGGAAAGCATAATCAATATGTCCGTCGGAATTATCGAAAGTAATAGATACTTCAGCATAGTTCATGGAACGTCTTGCTGACGTACCATTAAAGATGACATCTTCCATCTTGCCGCCACGGAGCTGCTTAACACTCTGCTCGCCCAAAACCCAACGAACGGCATCGCTGATATTGGATTTACCACTGCCGTTAGGACCAACCACGGCCGTAAGACCGCGGTCAAAATCAATACAGGTATAATCGGGGAATGATTTGAACCCCTGAAGCTCTAATTTCTTTAGATACATCCTATAATCAGTTCCGTAGTAAATCCTTAAGTAACCTAAGCATTATAACTCAAACAGCGCCTTTTTGTAGGACAATCTGTTCAGCAGCCCTCCGGATAAAGGCGCATATACTCCTTTAAACCCTTCTCGGCACACTTCTGCTCAGCGTCCTTTTTGCTATGTCCCGTTGCACTTGCAAGAAGCATATCATCAGAATAAACATTGACGTCGAATTCTTTCATATGTGCAGGGCCTCTTTCGCCAGTCACTTCGAATCTTATCTTGTGCTGGAAGCCTCTCGTCTGAGCGAGTTCAAGAAGCCTGCTCTTGTAATCCAGGAAAATCTCGCCGTTAACAGCCTTATGCACTGTTTCGGTAAGATTTTTCAAAATGCATTTCCTGGCCTGTTCGAATCCACCGTCGAAATAAACTGCAGCAATGACCGACTCAAAACAGTCAGCCAATGTGGAATCCTTGTCATTACCACCGCTCTGTGATTCACCCTTACCAAGGAGAAGATACTTGCCAAGATTCAGCTTTCTGGCAACTTCAGCAAAAGATTTCTCACAAACGGAGACACTTCTCATTTTAGAAAGATAACCTTCATCAGCCTGAGGCTTCAATTCGTAGATCATCTGACCTACAACAACGTCTAAAACGGCGTCGCCGATGAACTCAAGTCTCTGGTTAGACTCCCAGTGTCCTCTTCCCTGCTCGAAAACATATGTCGTGTGTGTAAAAGCAGTTTCAAGAAGAGACTTGTCTATAAAGGTATATCCTAAATCCTGTTCTAATTTTGAATAATCCATCATAGTCATTATTTACAGAAAACGGCCGAATGCATTCTATTGCACCCAGCCGCTAAAACTCATAGGTAATTCAGAGATTAATTATCTCCGGTATATTAGCCCTCTGTGAGGCTCTGAATATACTCGACTGCATCCTTAACAGTAACAACCTTCTCTGCTACATCATCAGGGATCTCAACGTCGAATTCCTGCTCCATAGCCATAACGAGCTCAACCATATCAAGAGAATCTGCGTTGAGATCATCAATGAAAGAGGAATCCTCAGAGATTGTATCCTCATCTACGCCGAGCTGATCAACGATCATCTGCTTAATAGAGTTAAAAAGTTCTTCATTTGACATAATATAGTACCTCCGTACAATTCTTGTTAAAACTACAAGATGTTTTTAATGTAATACTCGAAATTTGTCAATAGGTTATTTTGACTATCGAAGTATTTTTATCCTTTAAGATAATGCTTTCCTTTAAGAAGATAGTCAATACCTGAAATAATCGTCATAATGACACATATTCCGAAAAGAATGTCTCCAATTATGGTTATAGCGTTGATTTCCAAAGGATAACCATTGAAGCCCAAACGGAAAATCTCAAGAAGCAAAGGCTCAAACATAAGATAAATAAGAGCAATCATCTGAGTGACTGTCTTTACCTTGCCAATCATTTTTGCCGCAATTACTTCACCTTTGGAAGCAGCAATCATTCTCAGACCAGAAACTGCGAACTCTCTTAAGATAATGATCATTACGGCCCATACAGATATTCTTCCAAGGCCAATAAAAGCTAACATTATGCTTATTACAAGGATCTTATCGGCAAGAGAATCAAGGAATTTACCTAAATCGGTAATGAGATTATATTTTCTGGCAATTTTGCCATCAGCCATATCAGTCAATGATGCAATAATGAAAACACCGGCTGCAACAATCATTCCATACGAATTTATAAACTCATTCCAACCCTGAGGCTCCCATCCGAACAAACTGATTGGCAACATGAAAAGGAGCGTCACCGGTACAAGAACGATCCTCGCGATTGATAATTTATTCGGAAGATTCATTGACACATTCTCCTTTTAAAAAGATATGCCTTTTGGGCAACACACTTATAATACACAGATTTCACGACCCGTCAAATCGTAACAGCGGTCATATCGTAATCATCGGAGCAATCGACAATCTTAACATCATAGAATTCACCGATTTTAAGTTCCTCTTCCTGTGAAGCAATGTAAATGAGCGGATCTACCTCCGGTGATTCTCCATAACTTCTTCCGATATAGAAAATACCGTCATCTGATACTGAGCAGATATTAACTTTAGTAACAGTTCCCAAACGCTTTTCTGTCTGCTCTTTGGAAATCTCTCTCTGAAGCTCATAAATCTCATCATATCTTCTCTGCTTAGTCTCATCGTCAACCTGATCAGGCAGATCATAAGCCGGAGTACCCTCTTCAGGAGAGAAAATAAAACATCCTAATCTATCGAACTTCCACTTCTTTAAGTTCTCTTTCATTATCCTGAAGTCTTCTTCTGTCTCACCAGGGAAACCTACCATTACAGTAGTACGGATTATAGCGTCAGGCATAGCCTTCCTTATCATCTCAAGTCTCTGAGTAATAAGTTCAGAATTATCCCTTCTGTACATAGCCTTCAAAATCTTGTCAGAGCCATGCTGAATCGGAATATCAAGGTAGTGAGCGATCTTAGGATTATTTGCCATCTCTTCGATAAGCTCAGGTGTTATACCATCCATATAACCATACATAACACGAATAAGCTCAATACCATCAATATCAGACAAACTCTTTAAGAGCTTGTGCAAACAACGCTCATTATAAAGTTCAATACCATAGTTGGTCGTATCCTGAGCAGCAAGGACAATTTCTTTCACACCTTTAGAAGCAATAACTTTTGCTTCTTCAATGATGCTTTCAATCGGTCTGGATACAAATGTGCCTCTGATAAGAGGAATAGCACAGAAACTACATCTGTGGCGGCATCCTTCACCAATCTTAAGCCATGCGTATGCCTCTGTTGAAAGATCTCTATCCTCAATAAGGTGATCAAAACCACCTACGCCACTTGTCAGGTTGATCTTATCAGTAGTATCGACATCCATCTCAGCTTGAAGCTTTGCGACAACATCAACAATATCGCCGTAATGAGCAGTACCCAATACGGCATCAACCTCTGGAAGCTCCTTGAGGATATCTTCCGGATATCGCTGAGACAAGCAGCCTGAAACGATAATCTTTTTAACATTACCATTAGGCACTTTATAATCAGCAACTTCCAAAATGGTATCAATTGCCTCTGTCTTTGCAGACTCGATAAAACCACATGTGTTGATAACAACGATGTCAGAATCAGAGACATCATTGATTACGTTATATCCTGCATTTTTAAGGAGCTTGGACATCGTCTCGCAATCAACGAGATTCTTAGAGCAGCCTAAAGCAAGAAGCGTAATCTTAATATTTGAATTAATGTTTGTTTTGTTTCCCATAGAAACGAATTATAACAGATTACGATTAAATGTAATACGGCCACAATCTTAGTTGTGGCCGTAAAATAAATACTATTGATTTGATTCCAAATATAGTCTGAATGCTCTCCTGGCTACCTCAATTCCGTAACCTCTGAGTGCAGCAAGCTTTAGGAACTCATTCTCCCTGTCAAAGGTATCTTCTTCCGGATATTCACCGAAATTGGCCTTAAACAGACTTAAACAGGTATCCTTATCACTTTCAAGTTCATCATATACGACATCTGCATACTCAGGATCAATGCCCGCCTCTAAGAGACGCTGGTATATGAATTGTCTGCTTTCTTGCTTCCTTCCGGATCTGACCGCTAAAACCTTACGCGAAGCACGCAAGTCATCAATGTAACCGGACTCAATCAAAAGCTTAACAGCTCTATTGGCTACATCTTCAGGATAGCCCTTCTGCTTAAAATAGAGCTTAATCTTACCTGAAGAGTAGATTCCGGTTCCGATATGCCTGATCGCGCAGGTTACGGCTTCCTTGGTCATATTCGTATCAGACATCGATTCCTAAAATATCGTCGTCATCAGACTCATCCTGCTCAGCTTCAGCAATTGCAGAATCAGGTATGTCATCATCTTCAGCCGGCATATAAGATTCTCTAATCTTCTGTTCAATCTCAGAACATACATCAGGATGGTCAATAAGATACTGCTTAGCTGCATCTCTACCCTGAGCAATCTTTGCTCCGTTATAGGCAAACCAGGAACCACTCTTATCAATGATGTTATTCTCAACACCAAGGTCAATGATGCATCCTTCAGAAGAAACACCCTTACCATACATAATATCGAACTCAGCTTCCTTGAACGGAGGAGCTACCTTATTCTTAACGATCTTTGCTCTGGTATGGCTTCCGACAACATCAGTACCATTCCTTAATGTCTCAACCTTTCTTACATCAAGTCTTACAGATGCGTAGAACTTAAGAGCACGTCCACCAGGTGTTGTCTCAGGGTTACCGAACATAACGCCAACCTTCTCACGCAACTGGTTAATGAAGATGCAGATTGTATTGGACTTAGATACGACAGGAGCAAGCTTTCTTAACGCCTGGCTCATGAGACGTGCCTGAAGACCTACATGAGAATCACCCATCTCACCTTCAATCTCTGCTCTGGGCACAAGAGCTGCTACGGAGTCGATAACTACTACATCAATGCAGCCACTGCGAACGAGTGTCTCGCAGATCTCCAATGCCTGCTCACCTGTATCAGGCTGAGACAAAAGGAGATTATCAACATCAACACCGATATTGCCTGCGTAAACCGGATCCAAAGCGTGCTCTGCATCGATGAATGCGCATGTACCACCCATCTTCTGTGCTTCAGCAACACAATGAAGTGCGACTGTTGTCTTACCTGAAGATTCAGGTCCATAAATCTCAATGATTCTTCCTCTGGGAAGTCCACCAATACCAAGTGCGATATCAAGTGTCAAAGCACCTGTAGGAATAGTATCAATTTCAACCTGAGCCTTATCGCCCAAACGCATTACGGCACCCTGACCGAACTGCTTCTCAATCTGAGCCATAGCGGCATCAAGAGCTTTTCTTCTTTCATCCTTATCCTGTACCTGGGCAACTGAGCCCTTAGCTGCATTCTTACTCTTAGCCATATACTCCTCCTAAACCAACGTTGAACATTTGTTCTTATTTATGAGTTAATTCTATTGTTATGATACACTTTTGTCAACAAAAATAACCTCCGAATTAAGAACAAAGTAAAACATGCACCATTATTCGGACAACACTTTTTAAAGTTCCTTGTTTTTACTGCATTTCACGGTTTCAAAACTCTAGTTTCGAGTATTCATCTGAACAAAAAACGACAAAAAACGACAAGGAATTACAAGAAACGACAAAACTATAGTTGAAATGCGACAAATAATACGACAAAGGTATTTTGCGTTCGTTATTTCTTTAGCTTATCTGCAGTATCAATAATTACTACACAATCAGGAGAAACTCGCTTCATAACTTTTACCATGGCATCCTTAGGGATTGCGACACAGCCGGCAGTGTATTTGTTATTACCATAACAATGAAGGAAAATGGCTGAACCTCTTCCTATAGTGCATTCTTCGTTGAAGCTGATATTAAGACAATACTGATAGGACTTTGTATATTCAATCAGATGCTCACTGCTCTTCTTATCGAGGTTCGGAACATCTTTAATACTGACCATTTCGTTATAATGCATTCCCTCACGCATATCACCTGACCAATATAGATTATTATTGACTTTAGTATAAGGAATTGCACATCCCGGATCATTTGCGATTCCGAAGGCTGCATTGAAGCGATAAACGCCGATGGGCGTCTTACCACAACCTTCTTTTCGATCAGCATCAAGGACCATGCCCTTTTTACCAACATATCCGTTAACTGAAAGTATCTGAATCCAATTGCCTTCACTATCTCGTTCATGCATAGACACTTTGCAGGTAGTCTTGCTCATTCCGGAAGCAGCAACTATCAGCATTTGTTTTGTTCCACTGTCTTTTGCCTGGGGAAGGTTCGTAACCCATTCAGGAGAAGGAGTCGATGCATCTCCTGCCGTCTCAGGTACAGTCTCTGATTCAAAAACATTCTGTTCAAGGAAAGTTTCTTCTGTTGTAGTCTCCGATACTGATGAAGTTTCTGTTGTAGTTGTTGCTACAGACTCTGTTTCAGTCGCAGAACTCGCTATTGTGGTCTCTGAACTGGCAATAGAAACATCGATAATAGGCTCTGTGCTGGTATTGGAACCTGAAAGATTACAGGATGCGATACCAACTATCACGTTAATAACGGCAAATATAGATAGCAGTCTAAACGTGACGTTCTTCATAATTACTTCGCTTTAGCAGCACTCTTCTTGAAAAGCTTGGCCTTAAACTTATTGATCCACTCAGTTGCTTCTTCCATACGGAGCAATACTGCACAAGTGAAATAGACAACTACAGCAACAACGCCCTTTAAAGCAACTATTCCGAGCTGAACAACTTTGCGACCCTGTCCCGGTAAGAATCTATCGAGAACAAATACAGCAACGGCCATGATAGCTACACACAAAGCTGATTTCAAAAGGAACTTGATAATACCATGAGGTGCCAGTTCTTTTCTTCTGCAATACATAATCGAGAGCAAAATCATCTGGCAAATATTAGTAAATGAATATGCAAGAGAAAGGGATAACGGACCTACACCAAGTGCTACCATTACATAGCAAGCAACAGGATTGATTACCAGGCCTACAACACCGGCTACCAGCGGAAGCTTTGTCTGTCCAATAGCATAGAAAGCCTGATTAAATACGTGAACAACCGTTGCTGTTATTACAGAACTACAGAATCCCAAAAGGAATACAGCAGCCAAAGAAGCATGTTCATTCGTATAGTTCGAATGCCACTGATAAATCGCTTTTACTACATCGACATTAAGCACTGCCATAAAGACAGCGGAAGGAATTGTCATGAACAAAGCACTCTTCATCGACTGAGATACAAGATCAGATGCTTTCTTATAATTCTCAGACTTGTAATCGCCGGAAAGTTCAGGTGTCATAACAGTCGTAATAGCAACAACGAATACAGAATAAGGAATCTGCCAGATTGTAGAAGCATTTCTGAATGCGAAAACACTTCCTTCATCAAACTGCAATGCAAAGCTGTTAAGTACAATGTTATTAATCTGAATTACAGATGCAGAAATAAGAATCGGAATCGCACGCTTGAAAAGCTGGAATAATTCCTTGTCTACAAGATGGAAATCAAAGCGGAAATGCTTCATCTGCTTGAATCCAAGTGAATACTGGAAAAGGAAATAGAACATTGAAGCAACCAGGATACCGCCGGTTGTCATCATAAGGTTACGCTGTGAGTTACCACCGAAGAAAAAGATTGCAGCGATTACGAAGATGTTATAAAAAACAGGAGCAAAAGATGTAATCGTAAACTTTCTGTATGAGATGAGAATACCATTACAAAGAGCAGCAAGCATAATAAAGAAAATCTGTGGGAACAGAAGCTTTGAAGCCTGTGCAGCAAGCGGAATTATCTCAGGCTTTTTAATCTCATGAGACAAGCTGTAAAGGACATACAGGGGCTCAGAAAAAACACAACCTAAAGTACAGCAGATGACCATGACAATACTTACTGCCGTGATGAACTTACTTACAATCTTAATTGCTTCCTTCTCCTTGCCTACTGCAAGATTGGCACTGAGATAAGGAGCTATTGTTGAATAGATTGCTCCTCCAACCAAAAGGTTATAAAAGAGGTCAGGAATATTAAATGCAAGTGTGTACGCATCGCGATAAATTCCATCGCTGAATTTCAAAGAAACGATAACGTCGCGAATAAGGCCTGCGCCCTTAGTAATAATAAGACCAATACCTACGATAATCGCAGATAATGCAAAACTCATACCCTTCTTTTTGGAAGGAGATGAAGCAGGTTTATTCTCTACTTTTGTATTCTCAGCCACTTAAGCTTTACCATCCTTAATAAGCTTTTTCGCAAGATCAATAGCTGCCAGCGTTGTGCAGGTACGTATACTATCCCTGTCACCTGAAAAGTGCAACTCCAACGCACCATTAGCACCAGTCTTTGAAAAGAAATATCCCATAAATACTGTGCCTACCGGTTTACCAGGCATATCCCCTGACGGGCCTGCAATTCCTGTAACTGATATTGCAAGATCCACTCCAATTACTCTGGCGACGCCCGCGGCCATTGCTGAAGCACATTCAATCGATACTTCTGTATGAGTGTCGATTATCTCAGAAGGTACTCCCAACACATTTTCTTTTACTTCGTTGGTATAAGAAACAACAGAACCTTTGAACGCTCTTGAAGCTCCCGGCACATCAACAACTGATTTTGAAATCATGCCACCAGTAAGACTTTCAGCAAATCCGAAAGTAATGCCTTCAGCAGATGCTGCCTCTACAAGTTCAGTCGCACTTTCATAAATGTCAGCGATAATATCAGCCATCACTGTTCCTTGCCTGCATTTCGAGCCACTCTGTTTCAGTGATTAAGATCTTTCTGGGCTTACTTCCTTCGAAAGGTCCGATGATCTTCTTCTTTTCGAGCTCGTCAACAAGTCTTGCAGCTCTCGGATAACCAACTCCAAGTCTTCTCTGAAGGACAGATACGCTGGCACTTCCGTATTCAAGTACTGTCTGAACAGCCTGATTGAAAAGATCGTCTGTAGCTGAACCACCTGATGAAGAAGCACCGGATGATCCACCGGAAGGCTGATCCTCACCTGAAGTTACCCTGTCGATATCCTTGATAATACCTTCGTCATACATAGCACCATAAGTATCCTTAAGGTACTTAACAACACTTTCAACTTCGTTATCAGAAAGGAAAGCACCCTGGCCTCTTACCGGCTGTGGAGCACTCATAGGAGCATAGAGCATATCGCCCTTACCAAGGAGTTTTTCAGCACCATATGAATCAAGGATAGTTCTTGAATCGACACCAGAAGTAACTGCAAATGCGATTCTTGAACCGATATTAGCCTTAATTACACCTGTAATGACGTCAACAGAAGGTCTCTGTGTTGCGATAAGAAGGTGAATACCGGCTGCACGCGCAAGAGCGGCAAGTCTTGAAATATAAGTCTCAACTTCTTTTGCTGCGACCATCATAAGTTCTGCAAGCTCATCGATTACGATAAGGATCAAAGGCAAATGTTCAACCTCAGGAACATTCTTGTACTTCTCATTGAATCCCTTAATATCTCTTACCTGACCATCTTCGAAAAGCTTATATCTTCTCTGCATCTCAGTAACTGCCCAGTTAAGTGCACCTGCTGCCTTCTTAGGGTCAGTGATGACAGGCATAATAAGATGAGGAACTCCGTTATAGATAGAAAGCTCAACGACCTTAGGGTCAACAAGAATCATTCGAACTTCTTCAGGTGATGAATGAACGAGGATACTTGTAAGAATTGAGTTGATACATACTGACTTACCTGAACCGGTAGAACCTGCAATCATAAGGTGAGGCATCTTCGCCAGGTCGCAATAGATAGGTCTGCCCGGAATGTCTCTTCCTAAAGCTACAGTAAGAGGTGTTGCAGCCTTGAAATCCTTTGTCTCGACTAAGCCTCTTAACTGAACCGGTGTCGGAACATCATTAGGGATCTCGATACCGATAGCACTCTTACCCGGAATAGGAGCTTCAATTCTGATAGATATTGCTGCCATAGCAAGCATGATATCATCCTGAAGATTGGTTACTCTTGATACCTTAGTACCTGTCTCAAGAGTAAGCTCAAATCTCGTAATTGATGGTCCGTGAGTAATATTTACTACAGTTGCGCTAATACCAAAACTCTTAAGAGCATCTTCAAGCTTATGAGCTTTCTCATGAAGTTTTCTTTCAAGATCAGCATCAGTACGCTGCTTAACTTCCTGAGCCAGGCAACTTGTCGGAGCAGGCTTATAGTTTCTGAGCATTCTTCTCTGAGCCTTAAGACGAGCTTCCTGCTTCTTTGTATCTTCAGCAAATTCTATGCTGGGATTTGAAGGCTGGGGCTTATCAACTGTAGAAGTCTTGAATTTTCTTCCCTCTGTTCTGCTAAAGCCTTCAGTATCCTCACTTTCAGCATTAATAGTGATTCTGCCGGCATCCTCAGCTGATTCCTGAACAGGATCTTCAACCTCTTCAATCTCTTCGATTCCTTCTACTTCTTCAATTTCCTCAATATCCTGAGTATTTGTAAAAGCTGAAAGATTGATATTAGGTTCTCTTACAGAACGCTCATTTTCAGAATAATCATATCCTGTACCTTCACTGTCTTCGCTGATCTCATAGGGATCTTCGATACCACTGTATGGATCTTCAGGAATCTGTTCTTTCTTTTTTGAATCTGAAAGGTCGTAGAAATCTTCCTTCTTGTCCTTGCTAAGGAAAGATAATCCCTTCTTCTCTTTCTTGGTCTTTGCCGCACCGGGAATATTAAGCGGATCAGTTATATAACCGAAATCAGCCTCGTTGCCCTGAGGCGCAGAAACATCGTATTCCTTCTCGTTATATGCAAGCTTTCCGGGATCCTGCTGAACTGCATGAATCTGACCTCCGGTAAGCTTATCTACATCTGTGAAACCAGTCTGACCATCAATAGGAACATTGGTCATAAAAGGACCCTGCTTATCAGAATGAACACCACGTACAGGTTTCTTACCGCTCTGAACAAACCTTGAGCTATAGTCAACATTGCCATTGGAAGATACCATACCGCCATTACCGTATGTGATAACAGTTGAACCAGAAGCGCGCTGCTTGGGGCTGGGCTCGTAACCATTGCCTGAATAAATCTGATAATTAGGATTATTCTGTCGCTGGTTCTTATGACCTACAACGCTGTTATATACCTTGCCTGAAGCAGTGCTTATTGCCTGAGCTGTCTTCTTGGCTGTTGCTTTAAGAGATACTCTGAAGACAAGAAGAATCTGTGTGAGCAGGAAAACAATTATTGCCATTACACCGATTACATTGCCGGTAACTTCGAAAAGAGCAACAGCAATAGAACCACCAACAATTCCGCCCGGAAGGACGAAGGAAGAATCAGAAATATCTGTGATTATCTTGCCGTCTACACCTGACTCCCACAAGAGAGAAAGAGCTTTAAGTGCGGAAGTCTTGCCGTCCTGATTGACGCACATACTCTCGAAATAATCCATATTCATAGTAATGAGTGCAAGAAGTGCTGATACAGAGACAAGGAGAAGAATTATACTTCTGACTCTGATTCCGGATACACCCTGTCTCTTCTCAAAAAAGACATCTAAAGCGACATAAAGAATATAAATCGGGATTGCATAAGCAGCTACGCCGATAAGTCCTAAGAAGAAACTCTTTACGGCGCTACCGATAATGCCTGTCAAAGCTACAGGTAGATAGAAGATAAGTATTATGGCAATTGCTACGAAGAACAGTACTATTCCCGCAGCTTCTTTGCGTGAAGTATCTCTGCTCAAATTCCCATCCTCCTGGAAGCCTTATAAAGTAAAACTAAAGTCTTGGCATCTCTAATCTTTCCACTGTCAGCTAACTCAAGAGCTTCTTTTAAAGGCATCTTTACCGTTGCGACATATTCATTCAAATCAGGCGCTCCGCCTTCATACTTGAGTTCTGTTCCGATATACAGATGAATAACTTCACTGCAGTAACCGGGTGTTGCAACCATAGAACCAACAGATTCAATCTTGCCTGCAACAAAGCCTGTCTCTTCAGTAATCTCTCTGGATGCGCAGTTATAGGGATCCTCGCCCTTTTCGATCTTGCCGGCAGGAGCCTCCATCATGACCTCTTCAAAAGGACTTCTGAACTGCTTAACAAGGTAACAGTTGCCTTCGTCATCAATCGGAAGGACTGATGCTCCACCGTTGTGTTTTACGATTTCTCTGTGGCTTTCTCTGCCCTCAGGTGTGGTAATTGTCTTTACCTCTACCTCGAAAACCTTTCCTTCGAACTTCTTCTCAGAAGATATAGTCTTCTCGAAAAGCATATCGTCAGTGCAGTTTATTCTACCCATTAAATGTTACCCTTACCTTCGCTGATTTTCTTCCATTCCTTTACCGCAAGTTCATCACAACGGTTATTAAACTCATTGTCGGAATGTCCTTTGACCTTGTGGAAAACTACCTTGTGCGTGGAAGTAAGATTAATAAGTTCTTTCCAAAGATCCGAATTGGCTACCTCAGCCTTCGCGCTGTTCTTCCATCCGTTCTTGACCCATTTACCTATCCAGTTCTGCTCAAAAGCATTTACAACATAGGCACTGTCGCTATAGATATCTACGTTGCAAGGTCTCTTCAAGGCACGGAGACCTTCAATTACAGCCATCAGCTCCATACGGTTATTTGTCGTATCGCTCTCACCACCTGAAAGCTCTTTCTTGGCACCGCCTGCCATAAGAATGCAAGCCCAGCCACCCGGACCGGGATTACCTGAGCATGCGCCGTCTGTATAGATTGTTACTTCACTGATAACTGCCATATCTGTCAGGGATTACTTATTGCCCTTCATTAACTGAGTTTTGTCATATGCGGCAGTAACTGACTTAATAACCGCATTTCTTAATCCGTTCTCTTCAAGAGCCATAACACCTGCGATAGTTGTTCCTCCGGGAGAACATACCATATCCTTCAAAACTGCAGGATGTGTACCTGTCTCAAGAGCGAGCTTACCGGAACCTGCAACTGTTGCAGCGGCAATCTTAAGTGCATCTGCTCTCTTGATACCAAGGCTTACTGCAGCATCAGCCATAGCCTCAATAAAGAGCATGACGTAAGCAGGGCCTGTACCGGAAACGCAGCCTATTGCGTCCAATGTATTCTCATCGCAGAGAATCGTCTCTCCACATGTATTAAGGAGTTTAAGCACGAAAGAAGTCTCTTCGTCATTAAGTCCGACAGGACAAACTGCAGAAACTCCAAGTCCTACCTGTGCAGGAGTATTAGGCATGATTCTGACGAACTTCATTCCTTCGCCAAGGATATTGCCAATTCTCTCACAAGTAACGGCAGCAGCAATTGAAAGAACGATAGATCCAGCCTTAAGGCTTGGCTTAACATCCATCAATGCCTTATCGAAATGAATAGGCTTTACAGCCATAAGGACATAATCAGCGCCATCTACGGCTTCACTTATTGAAGAAGCAGCATTGACCTTAAGATCGGCAGCACATTTTGCACATGCTTCCTCGAAAACATCAAAACACCAAGCGTCTGAGGGATTAATAACTCCGCCATTAACGAAACCGCTCAAAAGAGCCTTTCCCATATTGCCTGTTCCGATAACTGCCAATTTCATCGAGTTTCTCTCCTTATTAATATAAAACTAAGACGAAACAATCTTAACATTACCCTTGACATAGTGCAAACCAATGTATAAACTATCTGTTGCAAACTTAGGGGAGTGGCTCAACGGTAGAGCAGCGGTCTCCAAAACCGCCGGTTGCGCGTTCAAATCGTGTCTCCCCTGCCAATTTACGAGGTTGCCTTCACTTGAAGGCAACCTCTTTTTTTCGAGATTTTCCGTTTTTCAAAGAAAACAAAAAAGGGACAATGCTTTTAACATTGTCCCAAAAACTGAATTTACAAATAATATATCGTGGATAAATCAGGTCGTAGCTGTAGTTTCTGCGACTGAAACTGTCGGTTCAGTTGCTGCGATATCAAGATCTTCCCTGATCTGTGATGCACTCAGTGCATTTTTGGGAACGATATCGATTACGATATAAGGATAAACAATTCCGCCATCGCCGGTCTTCTTTACTGCTACCAGTCTGAAACCATAATTACCCTTGACGTAGTATCTGACATCACCATTATACTCATTCATCGCTTTCATGCCGATATCCATTGCCTGATACATAGTAAGCTCCGGATAGAGTGCACTTATTGCATTTGAGGCGTAGAGCCAGACCGTATTAAATTGATTCTCGTTATAAAGGACATATACTCTGACATAAGAAAGCGTATCATCACTCTTTCTGGTTGCACCTTCAACACCACCATCATAGTTATACTTGAAGGGACCTGAGAAATAATCAACAAACATACCATTACCGCTGATTACTTCCTTTTCGCCCAAAATGCTGGGCTTCTTATTGATATCAACAAACGCAGGTGTTCTGAATCCGATATCAACACCACTATTGATGAGAGATTTATTTACTTCGCCATTATTGAATCTTGTCTGAAATTCCTGAAGAGTCATACCCATTGTAGGTGTAACCGCATTGGGAAGCACAAAATAAATTCCTGCAACAATAATTGCAAGGAAAGCAAGTATCAGGCATACGGGAATGATAGGATCTTTCTTGCACTTATCGATAAAAGAACCATCGTTATCAGAAGACTTTTCAGCCTTATCAGCCTTTTCTTCTTTAACTTCTTCAGCCTCTTCAACAGTTTCGGAAGTCTCTTCGCTTACTTCTTCTGCTACTTCTTCATCAGAAGCGACAATTTCCTCGGCTTCTTCAGAAGTTTCTTCGATGAGTTCAACTTCCTTTTCTTTGGTCTCTTTGTCGCTCTTTATATCATTCTGCTGAGGCTTTTTGCCCTTATTTTTTGACTTAGACATAGTTAGGAATCCTCCTGTTTAACCCCGATATTATAAATATAAATCACAGTCTTGTAAAACCAAAGTCTGCAAGCCTTAAAAGAATCGTGTACAATATCTCCATAGGATTTGATTTAAGGGGGATAAAATCATGCCGCATTTATTGATTTCGGGAGGCACCAGAGGCATTGGAAAAGCTTGCATCGAGCTGTTCCTGAAACATGGATATAAAGTCTCTTCAGTAAGCCGCACAGGCAAGCCCGAAAACGCGTTAAGCGGCGTAGATTACTACGTTTGCGACGTTTCTGACCCTGCTCAGGTATCTGATGTAGTAAATGAAATTACAAATGCCAATGGCACCATTGATGTACTTATCTCCAACGCCGGAATCTCTCATTCCGGACTTATCCAGGATATGACTTACACCGATTACAGGGACATTATGGACACCAATTTCGGTGGACTTTTCAACCTGACAAAAGCCGTAATTCCTCAGATGGTAAGCCATAAAAACGGCGTTATTCTCGCTGTATCTTCCATGTGGGGGCAGACAGGCGCATCCTGTGAAGCTTTATATTCAGCAAGCAAGGGAGCTGTCGACTCTTACATAAAGGCATTAGCAAAAGAGCTTGGTCCTTCAGGTATTAGAGTAAATGCCGTCTCACCCGGATGTATCGATACAGACATGATGAGCTGTTATTCTGCGGAAGATAAGGCCGCACTATGCGAAGAAACTCCTTTAGGAAAGCTCGGCACCCCTTCTGAGGTTGCTGAAGTTCTGTACTTCCTCCAATCAGACAAGGCCTCTTTCATCACCGGACAGATAGTCGGTGTAAATGGCGGTTTCCTGATTTAATTGAATTAGTCAGTTTAATCATTTAAACTAATAAAATGTTTTTTACAAAACTACTATGCCTCAGAAAGGAGTGGACTTATGGCTACTAATAACTATTCGAAAATCACACCTGAGATTACGCGCCTTGCGCAAATCTGCCAGAATAACGTCATAAATCCAGAGCTCTACACCACCTATGATGTCAAGCGCGGCCTAAGAGACATTAATGGTAAAGGAGTTCTGACAGGACTTACCCGGATTTCTGAAGTCAACGCCACTAAAATGGTTGACGGTAAGAGCGTTCCTGCACCGGGCGAATTATTCTATCGTGGAATCAACGTAAAAGACTTGATCAATGGACAAGGAGAAGACATGCATTGTGGTTTTGAAGAGACCACTTACCTTCTTCTTTTCGGAAAGCTCCCAACAAAAGAGGAGTTAACTTCTTTCCGCGAATTACTTGCTGATTCAAGGTCAAAAACACCTAAGAACTTTTTCAGAGATGTAATCATGCAGAAGCCGTCTTCTGACCTCATGAACAACATTCAAAGAGGTGTTCTTAATCTTTATGCATATGACACACAGGCTTCTGATATTTCTATTCCGAATGTTTTAAGACAATCTTTGGAACTTATATCACTCTTCCCCAGCCTTGCAGTTCACAGCTACAACGCTATGAGATACTATCTGGATCGCGATTCACTCGTAGTCCACAGACCAAGGCCGGATCTATCTACAGCAGAGAATTTCCTCTATATGCTCAGACCGGACAACAAATTCACTCCGCTCGAAGCAAAGATTCTGGATGTATCTCTCATGCTCCACGCTGAGCATGGTGGCGGTAATAACTCAACATTCACTACGCATGTAGTAACAAGCTCCGGCACAGATACATATGCTGCAGTCGTAGCTGCCCTTAGTTCTCTTAAGGGACCCAAGCACGGCGGTGCGAACATCATGGTCGTTAAGATGTTCAAGGAACTCGAAAAGAATATTTCCGACTGGGAAGACGAAGAAGAAATCTCAGCATATCTTGGAAAGCTCCTTCATAAGGAAGCATTTGACCGTACCGGTGTAATTTACGGTATGGGACATGCTATTTATTCGGTATCCGATCCCAGAGCCCAGATTTTCAAGGGTTATGTCAAAGATCTCTCAGCAGAAAAGGGACGAACAAAGGAATTCGAATTCTACGAAAGAGTCGAAAAGCTTTCAGCAGAGCTTATTGCAGCAGAGCGCCGTATTTATAAGGGCGTTTCAGCAAACATTGATTTTTATAGCGGTTTTGTATATTCAATGTTGGGAATTCCGCTTGAGCTCTACACTCCCCTCTTTGCTATCGCAAGAATTTCAGGCTGGTCAGCACACAGAATCGAAGAGCTGAACGGAAAAGGAAAGATTATCCGTCCTGCTTATAAGAGTGTCCAGCCCAGAATGGAGTACCATTCAATAGATGAACGTGAATAAAAGCATTTCTGTTACATTGTCTGTTGCCCTGATTGGAAGCATCCTTCTCACAGGATGTGACAAGGAGACACTTTTCGGCAAAGATCCGGTGTTAGCTACCGCTTCTGTCGAAAGCGAAATGACGACAATGCAAGAAAGCGAGACTAGACCTACCTACAAGAAAACCATAGTCAATCACGGTCACTCCATATCTGAAACGGAAAGAAAGCGTCCTCTTGAGATAAGACGCTCAAATACCGTATTAACCAATGAGGAACAGGCCAGAGATTACCTCGATAACAGCATCAAGCTGAAGAACAAGGAATTATCCTTCGTTCTGACAGATACATCTGATGACGATCCCGGTGCTTTCATGTGGTATCAGTACACTGTTTTCCGCAATGAAATCGAGATTACAAATGCCAAATTCTTCGTAATCGCTTTCTATGACGGAACGATTTGCGAAGGAAAATCAGACATCAAGTCATGCACATTTGCAGATCCTAAGGATGTTTTGTCACCCGAAGATGCTCTTGCGAAATATATCGAGACAAATAACGATGACACATCTTATAAATTCACGAAGATCTTCTATAACTTTACCGGTAAGAGCAAAGAAAAATGCACTCTCCAGTACAGCTACAGGCACGAAGCAAAATCTCCGACCGATAGTTTTACCCTGTATCTCAATGCAAATACCGGAGAATTTATCGGAATCACACCTGACGCGATTAACTAAAAAAGGCGACCATTTAGGTCGCCTTCTTCATAACATAAAAGGTTGTTTTCTTAGTTGCCTGAGCGATTAAGCCTTAGCGTCATCGTCAACCTTTCCGAAAAGGTTAAGTCTGAAAAGCATTGCTTCATCATCAGGATCAGAGCAGGAAATCTTTGCGTTGCAAACGATACCACCCTCAATAAGCTTCATGATGCCTGTAATCTGGCTGAGCTTGCTCTTAAGGTTAAAACGGTCGCCTTCATCAGTAAGAAGGATTACGTTTCCCTTGCACTCGTCGAGTGCCTTCATAAGTGTAGCGACATCAATGTTATCTAAGTAAAATGCTTTCATTATGTAATACCTCCTGAGTATTATTTGTTTATTTATTGTCCTTTTACTATCCCCAAAGGCTTTCCCTTTGGACAGCCTAATGTTACACATCCTCTCAATTTCAAGCAATGGACTTCTCATACATATTGCATAACACAAAGACTCTGTTTTTGTGTATATTGCACAATAACAGAGTCTTATAATTGGTTATTAAGTTTTTGCCTATGGCTGCGACTGCAGCACTTTTAGCAATTACTCACTAATAAGCTTGCTTGCAAACTTAGTATTATTGAGAGTAATAAAGTAGTCATTAAGAGTCTGTGCTCTTCTGATCTCCTCTACAGATCCGTCTTCCTTCAGCAAAAGTTCTGCTGACCAGAGTCTTCCGTTGTAGTTGTAACCCATAGCAAATCCATGAGCACCTGTATCGTGGATAGCAAGGTAATCACCCATATCGATCTTAGGGAGCATTCTGTCTATTGCAAACTTATCGTTGTTCTCGCAAAGGCTTCCTGTGACATCGTACTTGTGATCACAAGGCTCATTCTCCTTACCCAATACTGTGATGTGGTGATAAGCACCATACATAGCAGGTCTCATAAGGTTAGAAGCACAAGCATCAACGCCGATATATTCCTTGTAGATATGCTTCTCATGGATAGCCTGAGTAACAAGCATTCCGTAAGGAGCGAGCATGAATCTGCCCATCTCAGTATAAATAGCAACATCATTCATACCTGCAGGAACAAGGATCTTCTCGTACTGCTGTCTTACACCTTCACCGATTGCCATGATATCGTTCTGTACATCGTCAGGTCTGTAACCTACACCTACACCACCGGAAAGGTTGATGAATGCGAACTCGATTCCGACCTTTTCAGCGATCTCTACTACAAGCTCGAAAAGCTGGCCTGCGAGAGTCGGATAGTACTCATTAGTAACAGTATTGCTTGCAAGGAATGCGTGAATACCGAACTTCTTAACGCCATGAGCTTTCATCTGTGTATAAGCTTCGATGAGCTGCTCTTTTGTCATACCATACTTGGAATCACCGGGATTATCCATGATTCCGTTGCTCAATGTGAATACTCCGCCCGGATTATAACGGCATGACATAACTTCAGGGAACTCAGGTCCTAAGATCTGCTCCAAGAAAGGAATGTGTGTAATATCATCAAGGTTAATGATTCCACCGAGATTAGCACAAAGTGCGTATTCTCTTGCAGGTGTATCGTTGGAGGAGAACATGATAGGACCTCCAACTGCATCAGCGAGAACAAGCTCTGCCTCAGAAGAACAGTCAAAACCGAAACCATAATCCTTCAAAATCTCCATAAGATACGGATTAGGTGTTGCCTTTACAGCAAAGAACTCGTTAAAGCCCTTATTCCATGCAAATGCTTCCTTGATACGCTTACAATTCTCACGGATACCCTTCTCATCGTAAATATGAAAAGGTGTCGGATGTGTTTTTACAATTTCTTCAATCTGGCTCTTGGTTACAAAAGGAGTCTTTCCCATAACAATATCCTCGCAAAAAACATTATGAGGTAAATTAACATTTTATTAGACAAATTACAAGCAATTTGTGCTATATTTACTTCCTAATAAGTGACTGTTTTGTCCTTATTTATATTGAGTCATAAGGGAGGATTTAATATGGACATCAATAATATTCCGGAAGAATATCGTCCGATTTCAATGTGGGGTTACTTCGGTTATGAGATCTTATTCTCTATCCCTGTAATCGGCTTTATCTGTCTCATTGTCTTTTCGCTCGGCGCAAAGAACGTCAACAAGAAGAATTTTGCAAGATCGCACTTCTGTTACACGATCATTGTATGCCTCATCTCATTGATTATCTTTGCAGTAGCAATGCTTACCGGAGCAATTTCTTCACTGACAGGTAATTAATCTTCTTCAAGAACAGTTTCGACACTGACATCGTCATCAAAGCTATCGGTTATTCCATAACCGGTATTTGGTACGAAGGCAGAGTAAATGAAATCAGTAAACATTATCAACAGGATGGTCACTGCCATTGGCAAAAGGACCTTCCTGTTTATTTTTCTGATGACATTATCAAGAAGCGGCGCGAGCACGTAGATGAAAGCAAGGCCACAAACGCCGAATACAAATAATCCTTCTGCGCAAACTCTTCCGTGGATATTCAGGAAATAACCGCTGTAATCCCAGTACTTCATATGGAAGAATGTCTCAAGCATCCAGGCAGCAAAGTATTCAAGAATTCCGCAGGAGATGATAGTCGTGAAGAAAAACAGTACCGGCTTATGGCGCACACGCTTAAGCAGCAAAAGGATAATGAGTCCGCCGCAACCATAGATCGGAAGCCATGGTCCATGCGCAAAACCTCTGTTAATAAGCTGTCCCTTCATAAGGAAATAATAGAAAACTTCCCAAAGCCAGCCAAAAGCCGAAAAGATGAAGAACAGCATCGCAAGCGAAGACAAAGAGTAGTTTCTCAAATAATGGATATCTTCCAAAGCCTTGATCTTGCGCTTTTCGGGTATCGGAGACAGTCTTGAAGGATATACAAGTCCGGATGCTTCCTTCTTATGAGCCAGAAGCTTAACCCTCTGTGCCTGTCTGTCCTCATATTCAATTTCTTCTTTGCTGTTCCAAAGGATAATGCCGAAGTTCTTAGCAAAGAACTTCTCTTTTCTTCCCTCGATATGGTCAAGCGCATGCTTTGGCTTTTCGAGCTCTTCAAGAACATCGGAATATACCTCGCTCAGCTGATTTGAATCGGCTCTTACGAAAAGATATGTATCGTTAAGGAGTTCTTCGCCGGGAAGTTTTCTTTCCTTATAATGATTTCTGATTTTTGCGTAAAACTCCGAATAGCAGCAGATCATATAAGGGTTCGCGAAAAAGATATTCGTCAGACCTGCAGTAAAAGATCCGAGAAAATACCATCCCATAAAGCTGAGACTTAAGAGGAAAAGTCTCCATTTGTTGCCCCTCATCATTCTCCAGGAAAGCTTGGCAGCCTCTAAAGGCTTGATATCAGGGTTCTCAGCAATGATGTAAGGCATCAGGAAGAATCCGTAATGCAAAATCGGATAACCGATTACAGTTATGCCGCCTAAGATATCTATTACCGTCCTTAAAGCCATAGTAAAGCCGGCATTAAACCACTTTCTTACTCTTATGAAGTGAAGATATCTTGAGAAAGGCACTCTCTGATAAGTTCTGCCTTCAAGGAAGATTCGGCGATTTACAGCTATATAAACGTTACGGACAAAGAGCCAGAGGAATCCTGCAATCAAAGTAAGGAGAATTATCAGAATCAACTCTCCTATGCTTCCGTATTCCATAAACTGGATTATGATCGAGTAAAAATTCGATACCAAGCTGTCTTCCGCAAAGTAATTGATAATTACATTAAGCGTTCCCTTGGTTCTTCCGAAAAACTTATCAGCCTTCTGATTCTCGAATGTTCTGCTATACAAAAATTTCTCGACGCCTATATAAAGAGAATCGGCATCCTGGTCGATGGTCTTGTATATGTCTTCGATCTTCCTTACATCTTCAGCACCTGTAAGTTCAGAAACAGCATTTATCGTGTCCTGAACAGCCTGACGTCTCACTGAAATCAGGTTATCTGTTGTTATAAACTCAGCCTGGATAATGAGGGCGAAAAGACACGCTACTACATACATCATGTAATGATGCTTAAGATTACGCTTCGCTGCGTGCTTCAGTTCTCTAAATGAGAAAGAAAATTTATCTTTAGTCTTTTCCATGGTTTCACCCCCACGGGAAATTTTAGCAAAGTAAAAGCCTGTTCGAAATATGCGAAAACAAAAAAGTTTTACATTTCCATATGGCAAAACAACCAAAATCTATGGACAGGCTTGCAATAACGCAAAAGAAGTCCGACGTCCATCATGGTATAATGGTTATCATTTATAAGGAGACCGGTAAGCTTTAGCATATCTTAAGCTTTATCTATTCATGAAGACTTCGGAACTTACAGTTAAAGATACAAAGAACAAACTCGAATATGCCCTTCTGATCTTGGCGGCAGTAATTACAATAACTTCTGTTTCAACTTCTTCTCCCCTTTATCCTTTTAATCCCTGGGACGATGCCAACTGCTTTTTCACATTAGGTCGTGGCATCACTCACGGTCTTGTTCCTTACAAGGATCTCTACGAACAAAAAGGTCCTCTTCTTTATTTCCTTTATGCACTTGCTGCGCTGATTTCTGATAAATCCTTTATCGGTGGCTGGATATTAGAGTGCATTATGGCATCTTTGTTTGCAGTATTCTCATGGAAGATCACGAAGCTTTTCGTCAATACTGAGAAGTATCAGATAGCCGTTATGCCCCTCATAATCGCTTTAACTTATACATCCAGATTATTCAACTTCGGTGGCAATGCCGAAGAGCTCTGTTTCCCACTTCTTACTATCGCTTTGTACTTCGGATTAAAAGCAATCAAAGAAGGCAACGGACTTCCCAAAAAGTCAGAGGCTTTCATCTGCGGCATTATCCTCGGATGCCTTTTCTGGATCAAGTACACCTTCATAGGATTTATGTTAGGCTTTTGCATCTATATTCTTATTCTTGCGATTAAGCAGAAGAATTTCGCCTACCTCTGGGCACTCATCTGGAGATTCATCCTCGGTTTCGTGGTTCTTTCAGCTCCAATCCTGGTATATTTCCTTGCCAACAACGCTTTATCAAGCTTATGGGAAGCATATTTCTACAACAATATGTTCCTTTATCATGCAAACGCTAATGTACCCGGACTTGCTTCAGTCCCTGTAATTAACAGAATTTATATACCTGTCAGTTCAATCGTCAGAATGGGCATCAAATATCCTAAGTTTGGTGTAATGCTTTTGCTGTCCATAGTTTCTGTTTTCTTCGTCGAAAAGAAGTACCGCAAGAAGACATTGCTTTTATTCTTTGCGACCTTCGCTTTAACGCTCGCAACGACCTTTACCAAAACATCTTTCATTTACTATTACGCATATATCTGTGCCTGCTATTTTGGCTTAGTAGCACTTCTCATAATCAATGGCATTAACAGATTATCTAAGTTCTTCGAGCAGAATCCTGGATTCATCAAAGGTCTTATCTCAGTTGTTTTCCTTATCTTCTACGCAGCTACTATATTCTTAAGCAAAAATACATATCTGATCTTCCAGAAAAAGGATTTCCTGGTTCAGTACAGATATGCAGAAATAATCAATCAGACTCCTGATCCTAAAATCCTTACCTTCGACGTAATGGATGCCGGTTTCTACACTGCTTCAGGCATCATGCCAACTAACAGATTCTTCTGTTTCCTTAACATCGAATCAAATTATCCGGCTATTCTTGAAGAACAGAACAGACTCATCGATGAAGGTTATTACGATTACATCATCACTTCCTATTTCTGCGAAAGTGAATGGGATAATTACACTCTCATCAAAGAAGATACTCACCTCTATATCGACTTCACAGGCGAGAAGGGTCTCGACGGATTCAGACTCTACAAAAGAGTAAATTAATAATGCCGCAAGCTTAAATTAAGCACTTGCGGCACTAAGTATTCCAAATTCAATTAAATCTCAGACTACCTGGAAAATATAGAACTTCAGATAATCTGTCTCCGGAACATTCCAAAGAATCGGGTGATCAGGAGCCTGTGTTCTTGCTTCAATCTGCCTTAAACTTACGCTGGCATCCCTCGCTGCAGCATTAAGCATCTTTCTGAATAATTCATCAGTCATAAAGTGCGAGCAGGAACATGTCGCAAGATAGCCACCTCTGGGGAGGAGCTTCATTGCCTTAAGATTGATCTCCTTATATCCCCTTCCGGCAGACTCGACAGTCTCTCTTGATTTTGTAAATGCCGGCGGATCAAGAATGATGTAATCATATGAATGATCTTTCTTCTCAGAAAGTGATGTCAGGAGCTCGAAAACATCCTCACAGACATAATCAATCTTATCCTGGAGATTATTCCTTATAGCATTCGCCTTTGCCATCTCTATCGCCTGAGCTGAGATATCAACGCTTGTTACATGCTTTGCACCGTTATATGCGCAATTAAGACCGAAAGAACCTGTGTGAGTGAAACAATCAAGAATATTCTTATCTTTTGCAATACGGGCAGCGGCAAGTCTGTTGTACTTCTGATCAAGGAAGAAACCGGTTTTCTGTCCATTCTCAACATCAACGGAGTACTTTACGCCATTTTCTGTTATCTCTGTTATGCAGGAGAAATCCTTGCCACCGTACCATCCCTTGTAAAGATCAAGACCTTCTTTGGTTCTTAAAGCAAGTTCATTCCTCTCATATATACCCTTAACAGGCTCACCAATCTCAGCAAAAACTGCAAAAAGAGCTTCATAAATGACGTCTTTATTGAGTTCAACACCAAGACAGGCAATCTCTGTTACAAGAATGTCGCCATATCTGTCGCAGGTAAAACCGGGAATCTGATCTGCTTCGCCGTGAATAATTCTGCAACACTTGAAGTCATCTCCTGGCATGACAGTCTTTCTATAAGAAACTGCATAAAGGATACGCCTATACCAGAACTTATAATCAAATGCATCATTGCTGTTACGGGAAATAATTCTTACTGCAATCTTAGAATTGGAATTATAAAAACCTGCACCCTGCCAGCTTGAACCTTCAAAACAGTCAACGATTGAACCGTCAGCAATATCACCCTGGAAAGAAATCTCATCCAGGTAAACCCAGGGATGACCATTCTTCAAAGATCTTGCAGCCTTCTGCGAGATACTTACCTTTGGAAATAATCTTTCTTGCTTCATTATGAAAGGCTCCTGAAATTAAGCCCAAGCATCCTGAGACTTAGGAGTTCTGATCATTGCAAGAAGGAGCTGATCTTCAATAAACCACTGATTTGTTGAAGGCTTAAGACGCATTGTAACAAAGCGCTTTGTATCAGCACCGGAAGAAGTAAGTAATACCTTCATTCTTCCGTCTACCGGTTGGTCATAACCTTTCTCTGCTTCAATCGTATATGGCATAGAAGGTGTGTAATCATTATCCGGGGATGTGCCATTAAAGAAAGAACGAACGACATAGTCGCCATCGGCCATTCTGTCAGCTAAAAACTGCTTCTGATATGTAGTTACTTCATAAGGACCATTAAGATATTCAAGCATCTCATATGTCTCTTCTTTATTAACTGTATAGTGCATCATTGCTGCAACAAAAAGTGCTGCTCCGTATTCGGGTTCACTTAAAGATGCGATAGGAAGCGCCTTGAGCTCATTGATGTTCTCAGGAAGCTTATCAAATGTAATAGTCATATAAACATCCTCCTTATGTAATAGCCGGAATGCGACTTTTAAGATTATAACATTAAGGCAAGAGTATTCGCCTATAAGTTAGCGAAAACCCTGCCTTAATGAATACGGAGATTAAATAATCAAACTGCGCTTCTGTCTTCAGAAGGGATATCGTATACAGTAAGCACAGAATCAAAGGCTTTCACTATCTTCTTAACCTTATCGCTACCCATGCTGTAAGTACTGCATACATAATTAACTGACTTCTTCTCATAGCAGCAAAGGATTACGACACAGGCATTCTCTATGCTCGCATTCATGAGGTAATCCACCTTCTGCCAGAATGATCCAGGTAATATCTTCGTCTCTACAGATCTGGTATCAACAGGTAAAAGCTTAATGCCCAAAAATTCTGCGTAAAATTCGCTTATGAGATTACAAGCCTTGCTGATATAGCGCCTGATAGTCCTGTGAGTATAGAAAGTCATATCGGCAATCGCCTGCTCAGAACATCTCGACTGGAGATATCTCGCTGCCACCATATACTCATATTCCTTCATATGTGCAGAAGCATATTCCAGTGCACTGAAAATATTCTCTCTGATTCTAGTGTATATTACGGCATGGTCAGCAAAGCCCTTATCAGCAAGCTCCCTTACCGCCTTATCAATCATATTAGCTCTTCTAAAAATGTCCTTTACCGTACAATTAAACTCAACCATAACTCTTACTCCTAAAATACAAAAAAACACTAAATAAACAGAACATATGTATGTTATTTTTATGGAGTAATCTTATCACTCGCATTTCTGAATGTAAACACTTTTTATGTTACATTTTACTAGATATTGAGGTTTGTAATATAAAGCTGTCCCAAAAACATCAATATATTATCTACACTATACTATTACTATATATACAATAAGGGCTGTCTGTTACAGATTTCAGACAGCCCTTAGTTACCTTATTCCTTAAGCTTTATTATGCGCCTATAGCAACAAGCACTATTGATAAGAAGCAGATTGCGATATAGGAGATTGTTGTGAAAATGACTCCTGCTCTGAAGTGCGGCTTGCCCTTGTTAACAGTGAGAATCGTCATGATCGCTGCAAAGCCAAGTGAGAGTGTTGCCCACATTGCAAGGATTCTCTTAGGTGTGTAACCATAGATACTGTAGTAAAGGCAGATCTTGCTCATGGACATTGCCGCAAAGATAATGCTCTCTATCATAAGAAGTGTAACAAGTATCTTTGAAGGCAGTGAGAACTTGCCGTCAGAATCAGTCTTTCCAAGAAGGATAATTGCGATATATACACAAAGGTTTACAGCCATAATGCCAACGAGTTCCCAGAAACCGTTGATGGCATATTTTGATACCAGCATTCCTTCCGGTACATCACCTGCAAATCCGCCAAGCATATATGTGAATCTCTTAACAAAGAAGAGAACATATCCTACAACGAAGATTCCTGATGCTATATAAACCAAAGTAGATGAGACAGTCTTACCTTTGCCCTTTACTCTCAAAAGCCACTGGGCAAAATTCTTTTCGCGACTACCATCTGACTTGGCACTTCTGGACATAAGTCCGTAAAGATAAAAGCAGACAGGCACAGCAAAGACAAGTCTTGCAATAATATCAGCTGCATCGATTCTTCCAAGGTAATCGAAAAGGTTTCCGAATATATTATTTATGAATCTCTTGATATCAGGATCAATAGAAGACATAAGGTTCACGGAAATGATCATAAGGAGGATCATTACACCAACAAAAACAACGGCGCTTATACGATTTTTTCTTGTATCCCCTTCAGTTGTCTCACCGGTTATTACCTGAGGCTTTCTAAATGAACCCCAGTCAATGACAAAGTTCGGGAAACCCGCAAAAGACTTTACATAGAAACCATGAACGAGGTCGGCAATTATGAAGCCTGAAGTCTTTCCGCCCAAGAGAAGCTCATTTGATGCCAATACTGAATAAACAGCACAAAGATGCATTGCAAAAACAGATACTTCCGGAAGAGATGAATACTCACCTTGAGGATTAATATCCGCAGTAACAGATGAAAGTATCATCATCAAATACCAGAAAATCGCACCCTTGGGAGGCATTCCTGTTGCTTCCCTTCTTCCTCTTCTGACAAATTCATTTACTAAAATGAAAAAGATCGTAAAGATCGGATAAGCAAGATTAAATTCAAATTCACCCTGTCCAATCATTCCATATAACTTGATTTCATGACCGAATGTAAAGAATATCAACCTTATATATGTGTAAGCTAAAGGATAAGCCAGGAGAACTCCAAGCCTTTGGAAAGTGATATTTTTGTTCATTTGAGATTAGTCCTCCCTGTACTCGAGAATATCCCCGGGTTGGCAATCTAATGCCTTACAGATATCGTTTAATGTTGAGAATCTGACAGCCTTAGCCTTCTGATTCTTAAGTATTGAAAGATTTGCCTGAGTGATTCCTACCTTTGCAGCAAGTTCACCGGAGGAGATCTTACGTTTTGCCATCATTACATCAAGATTTACTATAATCATGTTTCTCCCCCTTTCTCAGATCGTAAGATCCATTTCTTCTTTCATTGTTATTGCCTTGCCGAAAACAACTCTTATGCTCAAAACTACAAGTGCCATGAAAAGAGCTACAATTGCAAGTATCCAGCAACCATTCCAAATGAATCCACCGACAGTGCAGTCAACAGCGATTCCAAGTAAAGCGCATGTGATAACCATCATTATTTTGGTATTTGCTCTGTCGAAAACCTTATCTTTGCTCATGTTATGCATCATCATGAAGAGCGGAACAAGCACAAGATAACCTCCGACTGTTCCCAGATAGAAAACAACTGTAAGTCCGATAACTCTGGGAAGATCAAATACTTCGGCCCAGCAATAAGCAATATATCTCGAAATTACTACACCAAATATATCGGCAACAACAGCCATAGCCGTGAACAGAACAGTAGCTATCTTTGCCCATCTGAGAATTACATCATCATATCGCATCTGCTTCTTTCCTCCTAGTTAATGATTAAGCATGCTTCATGTTCAGTATGCTAACACAGCAATTTTTGAATTTCAAGAGTTTTTTATCGTTTTTCAATATATTTTTCTCGATTTCAAGTAACAGTCCATAAACCGTACTTCTCGCTTGTGCCTTCTTTTCGAGTATTAACAAAACAAAAACAGGGCTTTGAGATAACCTCAAAACCCTGCACAATCTTCATTTACTTTTTCTATTATCTCTTCGCCAGACTCTGCTTCTGCTCATACATAAGCTCATCTGCCTTATTCAAAAGATAATCGAACTCTTTCTTGTTGGTACAATCACCTGTTGCAATACCAATACTAAGATCAAGCACATACTGCTGGCCATCTTCTTTGTTCTTGGCATTTCTTTCAGTGATCTTTCTTCCGATAGTATTTACCAGCAAAGTAACATCGTCGTCTGATGCACCATTTGCAACAATTACAAATTCATCTCCGCCAAAACGGAAAACAACGATACCGCTTCTGGGAATATCATCAACAGCTTCCTGCAAAGCATTGGCAATATCGATCAAAGCCTTATCACCTATAAGATGGCCATAAGTATCATTAATTGCTTTGAACTTGTTTGCATCAATTACGAAAATCGAGATGTTGCGGAACACATCTTTCTCGAAAAGCGAGTCCTTATAAATATAGAACGAATTCTTGTTTTTAAGTCCTGTAAGGCCGTCCTGCTGCTCGTGATATGCAATGTTATTAAGGAACAGGAGCAAAATCGAGAAAAGATAACCTATCTGAGCTACCGTAATTCCATAGAAAATCATCTGACATATAGCTGCGACTGCCATCGGAATCGGAAACAAAAGATAGCCTTTGTACATCTGTCTCTTCTGACGGCTCTTCTCTTTCCTGACAGCAATCATGTTAATAACAAACGCTGCAATCAGATAACCCCATTCAACGATCCAAGTTACGATAACGCCATTACCTCTGTGATAAATAGCATCAGCATCTACTGAGAAGTAGAAACTCGTAAGTGGATTAAGCAGTATGCTTAAGCACAAAGCTATTGCCGGCAATCCTGTTCGAAGCACGATCAACTTAAGATTTGTAATGTATCTGAATCGAACGAGGATGTATACAAACCATGCATAAGTTCCCAAAACGAATGAAATGAAATACAGAATATTAAAAAACTGGACTGCAATATCCGTCGTACCTCTGAATACATATGCCATAATATCCGCCAGGCTGGCAACTATCAGAGCTGTAATCATCACAAGCATGATCATCTGCGAAGTTTCATTACGTGATGATGTTCTTCGGCACTGTATCAGGAGTATCAAACCAAAAACTATGGCAATCAAATTAGTCTGAACGTAGTAGAGCATAGTTCCACCCCTCAAAGCTTAATACTCGAATCTTATCATTTTTAGGGTTGGTTATAAATACATCAGGCAATATGTATAGCTTTAACAAGCAAAAGTACTAGAGATAAATGTACATTACTTTGATATATTTTCGTTGCACAACGTATCTTCTCGTGATATCATCCGGTTAATAGATTTGATTGGAGGATTTTTTATATGGAAACTAATAAGGATACTAAGAATACAAATGAATCCGCTTGGCATCTTACTGCCTACGATTATCTCTTAACTACTGCAATAGAAAAGAGAAAGGAAAACATTTCCGTCATTGAGCTAAGCAAGAAACTTGATTACAAGAGATCGAACATATACAGAATGGAAAGCGGTTCAATTGACTTAAAGGTATCTACCTTCCTCAATTATCTGCACGGATTCGGATATCATTTAGAGATTATGAAAGACAAATCATCTTCTCTCAATGTCACAGAAGACAACGCAACTAATGTCGATATAACTGTCGAATCTGGCGATTTATCCTATATCATCGAGACTTTTGATGTTAATAAGCAAAAGTTCGAAAAAAGGCTCAGCAAGAAAACCAGATTAATGCTTTTAAGATTTCTTCTTAAGGAATTCGAAGACGAGCTTCAACTAGAAGAAGACAAATAATGGAGAAAAACTAATATGACACGTTTATTTGTAACCGGTGATCTTCACGGAGATCACGACTGGGCTAAATTAAATACAAAAAACTTCCCAGTTCAGAAGGAACTAACAAAAGATGACTATTTAGTCGTGCTTGGAGATTTAGGAGCAGTTTGGGACGGCGCAAGAGGCGACAAATACTTGCAGAACTGGCACAGTTCAAAGAATTACACTACACTCTTTGTAGGTGGCAATCACGAGAACTATGACATTTTGGATGCAATGCCTGTAACAGAATGGCAAGGCGGAAAGGTGCACATGGTGACAGATTCACTCATCCATCTTATGAACGGACAGGTTTATAATCTGTGCGGAAAGAAAGTTTTCGTCATGGGCGGAGCGGAAACATCTGATAAGGAACGTCGCAAGGAAGGCGTCTCCTGGTGGTCACACGAACTCCCAACTTCAGAGGAGTACGACGAGGCACTCGAGAATCTCAGCCTGCACGGCAACAAGGTAGATCTCATCTTCACTCATTGTGCGCCGGAGACGACTGTAACGAATATGTTCATGCCAAAGATGTCCGTACGCAAGCTAAATGACCTGACATCCTTCCTTGATATGATCGCGCAGACCATAAGCTTCAATGACTGGTATTTCGGTCACTACCACGAGGAGTCTGACAAGGGCAAGTTTCACCTGCTCTATAACAGCGTAATCGAATTACCGGAGGATAACGATAATGCATAATCCTATACTCAGCATTTTTGAAGCTTTGGCAGTATCAGGCTTTCCAAATAAGGAAGATCTGAGGATCGAAGTCCTCGGTTGTATCAAAAGCTTTATCTCGTATTTTGACGATGTAGTAAATGAACAGATCTATTACTCCGCTACGTCAAAGGATAAGCAGGACATCTGCATTATGAAAGCACATGATGAAAGAAGGAGAAAAGCCCACGATCTTTGCATTGCTTCATGTATCCGACTTAACAGTATCTGCGATGAGATGAACATCGATCAGATATGTGATTTCGATGTCGAGGACAGAAAACAGGTTGCTGAATTTGCCGGACTTATCGCCTGCGACCTGTATTTTACCAATATAAAGTGCGGAGAATCTCTAACGAACTGGTTAAACAATTCTCCGTTGAAGAAAGAAGGACAACCATGAACTACTACATTTCAGATATGCACTTCGGCCATCAGAATATCCTTAAATACGATGCTCGACCATGGAAAGACGTACATTCCATGGAATATGACATGATCGACTGGTGGAACTTGAAAATAACCGCCAAGGATGATGTATACATTCTCGGTGATTTCTGTTTCGGCGGTTATGATGATTGGAAAAGGATTCTTTCGCAGCTTAACGGAAGAAAGCATCTTATCATTGGCAATCACGACTTAAAACAGTTCCCGTCGGATATAATCTCGCTCCTTGCTGAGCCTCCCGTTCCATACAAGGAGATTACGGACGGCAGTTACAGAGTACTCATGTGCCACTATCCTTTGATTTCATATAACCATGACACCAATCCAAATACATTGATGTTTTACGGGCACGTCCACAACACCAATGAATTCGTTGCGGTAATGGAATCTGTAAAGACAATGAAAGAATGCTGCCAAGCCGTAGGCTTTGATTACCGGGGGCGTTTATATAACTGCTGGGGCGGATTCTTCGGTTGGAAGCCTGCTTCTCTTATGGAAGTCCTGACAAATAAGTATTCAAATATCAGATTAAGAAAATAAAGGGGGCATGATATGTCTGACTCTATGCTCGAGAAAGAATACAATGTATATTCAGAAAAATACGATATTCACGGCGTCGTAAAAGACTACGGCGTGGCAATTAAGCTTATCTTCACTTATGAAGGCAAAGAAGTTGAGATGGGGCTTTCGAGAGGTATCGATACCGATTACAAAAAACTCGGGAAAGACCTTATCGAATCTTATATTGAAAAGCTCGCTTCACCAAACGGAGAACGGAAACTCCAGCTCCACTATTGGTATATCAGCCCTCACGAGATCCATGGTACAACTTATGTTATAGGACACGGCATTGTTACAGGGCACAAAAAACTCGCAAATTCCAACTTTATCTATACTTCCGCTGTCGAAGCTGTCTTTATCGATGAAATCAACGAAGAAGCTGTACTTACTACCAGGAACAGCATTTATCACTGTCCTCTCGCATACTTAAGATTCGATAAACAGGATGAACAGCCTGAACTGTTACCTGATTATGAGAGATTAAAAGAAAAGTATAAGGATACTATCTTATACCCTTCCATTGAACCTGGTAATGTTCTTTTGGCACTTGCGGATTTCTGTAAATACTACTTTCACTCCCTGTATTATGTGCCTGCGGATGCAAAAGAAATCAAGCCTGTCAAGTTCAGCGGATATGCACATATCGGAACATTTCAAGACAGCTATCTGATTCAGGCAGAAAACGGCATTGATCTCAGATATTTCCCGCACTATCAGAATATCGAATTCTACTCGGGAGAAACCAATGGTTGTCCGTTCTATATCGAGAACATCGGAAGCTCGGTCATTTATGCGCGCACTTGGGTAGGAACGATCAAGCTTGAGCCCGGCGACCGCAAAGAAGTAAATAAAGAAAATGCCGAAGATGAACCTCCGTCTCTCGCAAACGGAGATCTTTATCCGGCAGGTATTTTTTAATGGAAAGATCTTATATCAACAGACGTATTTCACAGAACAAAAAGTGGACGGGCAAAGACTGCAAAAGGCACAAGCACAGCTTTACCGACCCTTGCATTGTCCGCCTGACCGGTAACGAGAACAAACACATTGGAACCTCAAGCTACACTGCGCTGAAATGTGAGAAATGTAATTCTTTTACGAATCTTAAATTTGTATCCGAACAACCGAAAGGACTGCCTGTTCTCGTTTTCGAAAGACGCATTTTGCAATCACGTTAAAGGATATTAAGTTCAAGGAATATATCGAATGCGAAAAATAATAGTCCGAAATAAGATAAGATGTCTTGAATGTGGTGACGTAATAGAAAGCATATCTGTTCACGATTACAGAAAATGCTCCTGTGGAAAATGTGCCGTAGATGGTGGGAATGAATATCTAAGACGCACCTTCGCTTATGAAGGCGTTTACGAGGAATTAAGTGAGTTCGATACAGGAGAATAAATATCATGGAAGATTTCGTAAAAACAGATAACATCGAATATAAGATCTATAAAGAAGCAAAAATCGTATTGAAGAAATCAGTCTGCGAGGCTTATCCTCTGGGACGCATACTGATCTGCCAAGATTCAGGCGAAAATCTCAATGTTATCTGCGAGGTCAAAACAGATTTTACAAGTCCGAAAGCAGAAATCGAAGATATCAAAAAGATCCCACTCCCCTCTTCAGATGAACGTTATATCTATATTGGTGTCTTTCCAAAGGAAACCAACGAAAGTCTTGTTGATGTAGAACGTCGAGTAATCGACAGCTTGGAAACTAGAGACCTGTTAGAATACAAAAACAGAATCTTCCAAAAGGATGAACCAACAGTAAAAAAAACGTTCTATATTATTGCTAATCTCGAAAAAGACACAGAGGATATATTCTTTCGGGATTATGGAATCACAAGCTTTAGAGAAAAGCTCAGACAGGCTTGCGAAATATCCTTTGCACAAATTACAGCCGAGCCTAGCAACACACTGAAAGAGCAGATTCGTTCTTGGGCCAACAAAGTGTCTTTCAACGAGTTTGAAAAGGAGATAGAAAAGACGATTCAGGGACAACCAGAATTAAAATCAGTTGTCTTCCATGTTTATCACTACCTTTCAAACATTGCAAAGGAACTGCCCATTGATAAGCAGAGCATAATTCTCACGGGGCCTTCCGGATGTGGCAAAACCGAAACCTACAGAGCCTTAAAAAAGTATTTTGAAAAGGAGATTCCGCCACTTGTCGTAGATCTCATCGACACGAACCAGATAACCGGCGAGGGCTACAAGGGCAAGGATACCAATCACATAGTATCGGCTCTAAAGAAAGCCAAATCAGATGGCATAGGAATCGTGTTCCTAGACGAGTTCGATAAAAGGCTCATCCCAAGCCACTCGAGCCACGGAGACGATGTAAACAGAGAGATCCAAGGCCAGCTTCTTCTTGCAATAGAGGGCTGTGATCTTGATGGCATTGACACGAGTAACACACTCTTCATCGGCATGGGCTCCTTTAACGAGGCCAGAGAAAAAAGAAGACAGGAAAAGCACATCGGCTTTGGTGTTGAAAGAACGGATGCTGCTTGTGAACACTACTCTCCAATCACCAGAGAGGAGATGATAAAGCTTGGTGCATCCTACGAGCTCATAGGACGCTTTAGTCACGTAATAAACTACGGTCCCCTCTCTCCCGAGGCACTCGACAGGATAATCGACATGAGGGCTTCCGAGGTATCCGAGTCCTATGGAGTAAGGCTTTCCATAAGCGACAGCATGAGAGCCTTCCTCCATCAGAATTCCAATACGGAATTCGGAAACAGGCTCATTGAATCTCTGATCAGAGAGGCTGCGACCAGGGCCATGATAGAGATCCTTTCCGAAGAGATCAGCGCAAAGGAAATCGTGATAACGGGCAAGGATTCATATATCATAAAGAAGGCAGTTACAGAGGAACAACAACAGCAGAGGGAGGCATTATAAATGTTAGGACATCCAAAATATAAAAAGGGCGATATCGTTCGCTTCAATACCATGTCATACGACGACGCGCATCACGAAATAGAGCCACATCCCGTTAAGTCGATCGGCGAGATATACATCGTGGATGCTTATGGTACCTTCGAGCAGGATGACGAGGTTTCTTATGACATCCTGATACCCGGAGTTGTCTTGGTAAAGCACTGCGTCGAAAGCACCATAACCGAGCTGATAAGAAGCGCTGACGATCCACATGAAGATGATTACGTTAAGTTTGACAAGGATACCAACATAATGCTCGTTGCTGCCGTCTGTCTTCTGCTCGCCTTTGATGCCAAGGAGGGTCAGCGCGATTTGAATATGGTTAGGAAAATGCTCAATCTGAACTCGACCATGATCTCAAGGGATGGCATAAAAAGACCTGGTCTGGAATGGCTCTTCTATGACTTCAAGGATAGAAATGGAAGCATTAATCTGGTTATAGATGCTTTTAAGGCATATAAGAAAACCAAGGATTTATGAGACATGTTTTCTTCCGTAAATAAAAGAAAGGAGTCTGAGACTTGTTTGCTGCAGAATCATTTCCTTGACAACACCTTCACAAGGAACCTCATAAGAATCCTTTTATGAGAGCAGCCCGGGCACTCGAGTTTTTGTTTTGCACAAACAAAAAAGATCGGTAACCAAAAACGAACAGTTTTTGAGTGTATACCGTCGATTAAAAAATGAAATAACCGTAGCATTCCTATAGACTTATGAGTCTAGACACCACAATACTCATTCAGTGACGTTTTTCTTAAAAAGAGAAGGATAATTTGTACGCCCGTCGAAAATGTGGTACACGATTACTTTGTCTTCGGACACTTTGTATATAGAGATATATGTTCCTGCAACGACAAACCTAAACCCATCTTCCGACAGGTCGGGATCGTTTATTAGCGGGCCGGAAAACGGGTGTTTTTCTAATCGTTCCAAGGAATTCAGTATCTTGTCAGTTATCCTACGAGCAGATTTCGGGCCAACAAGTGTCAAGTGAAGCAGTGCAATGTTTTCCAAGTCTTCTTGCGCAGACTCAAGAATTTCTATACAAACCGGGTTACTGCTCATAGATATTGTTCAACCTATTCCTGGATTCGGAAAGACTAAATGTCTTACATCCGTTAATTCTACTTTGCTCAGTTGCAGCCAGTTTAGCCTTAAGTTTGTATGTCTCTTCGAGTCGCTCGAAAGCCTCTATGCTCATGACAACGAGATCGCCTTCGCCATTTTTTGTTATGTAAATTGGTTCATCATTTGTGTGAGCCAAATTAGATATTTCTGTGTAATCATTTCTCAATGTCGTAGAAGATTTAATCAGCATAATTATACCGCCTTGCAGAATTATACGATAATTATATCATTATTCTACAATATTTCACCACTTTTTCGCCAATCAAAAAAGGGTTCAGAAAAACTCTGAACCCCTTATAAATACTGGTGATCGTGAGCGGATTCGAACCGCTGGCCTACCGCTTAGGAGCGTCAAAAGAACAACTAAAAACATAGAAAGGACGGGGATTTCCGGGCTTTACATTCCGTTCTTAAGCCACTCTTCAGCCACTTAATTTCTATTTCCTCATCCTATATATCTTTGTGAATAAGTTCCCGTAATCAATGCGATAATGTCTTCTTCATCCCAATACTCATTAGGAAAAATCGTAATGCTGTCCTTGTGTTTACGAATAATTCGGTATGGGGTATCCGTATTATCATACACATGAAGAATATCACATAAAGACATTAACTCTTTTATGTTGGCAAGCGACTTGTAAAAACGTGTTTTGACTTTTTCTCTATCAACATCATGACCACCTTGCATGACACGTGACTCGACTCTTGCAACATTCAATTCAGGATCGGCAGTCAATACAAATACGCACTTAATAAAATACCCTTCAGCCTTTGATTTCCGAAGAATATCCATCTTGTATTTCGAAGATAAGACAGTCTCAAATGTAAGATCAGACTTTGCCTCTATAGAATCATATCGCTTTTTGTCAACAAACTTGGCAGCTTCCTCATTTTCCATTCCTGTTGAAGACACGACATCATCCGCATTAGTGTATTCGCCAGCAATTTCGAAAAACTTGGTTATCGTACTCTTACCAGATCCATTAGGCCCGGCAAAACACAAGAGCATAGGTTTTCTTAAAGCGTTATCCAATATTTACCTGCTTTCCATCCGAATCAACCAATACAGGTGCCTTTTTGCTCTTGTCATATACGGCCAGCGGCTTTTTACAAACTTTAGCTTTTCTCTTTGCGTTGCTGACAGCCTGCCTAGCTCTTTTATCCATATCTGCATCATCGGGAGAAAGAATTCCTGACTCAATCAACTTAGCGCTAGTAACACGCTTCTTGGCAACTTTGACTTCCATATTATCTATCTTCACAACATGCTTAATTACTTTTTTCTCTTCATCACTCATGAGTCAGTACTTCCTTTCGTATTTTTGTATTATTTTAACTCAAAATGCGTAAAAATGTCCTGAAAGAAGTTTTTGGGTTTATCCTCCTATGAAAAGAAAGAATACCACTTGATCTTGCAAGTTCCGCAGGCATTTTCCTCAATCAGCTGCGGTCTGCTTTTAGAAAAATAGAAAAACCACCTGTGATACGAGTTCCGCAGGCGCTTTAGCGCCGAGGACCTGTTTGAAGTAGCACAGGTGGTTTTCTATGACCTTGGTGATCGTGAGCGGATTCGAACCGCTGGCCTACCGCTTAGGAGCGTCCAAAGAACAGCTAAACACATTGAAAGGACGGGGATTTCCGGGCTTCACGCTCCTTTCTTAAGCCACTCTTAAGCCACTTGATAATTAGTGAACCAAAACATTATGGTATTACTACATTTCAGCAAAACAGAGGGATTTTGTAATGTAAAATAGAGGTTCGTTATCGTCTTGTTTTCGAAGCCAACCGATTGAAGAATAATAAAAAACTCATTCAATCCTTTTATAGTCTGATTCTGGCATCCGTTCTATACAACTCGCGCTTCAAAAACTACCCTCGTTCATCCAAAACTTTCTGTATTCTATCCTGTATTATTTCAACTACAGATGCCAAAGCTTTCTGTCATGTTCTTTCGGCAATAATCGTCGATACTCTATCATTAATTATCGGCAAAACAGCATCAAGACTCTTTTGATCCACAAAATATGGCGGAACTTCCTCTCTTATTACGATCAATACCGCAGGATCGTTATTATCAATTACAGATGCGGATAGAAGAACGTTCTTATAAGAAGTTATGACAGTATCATCCAAAGGCTGAATAAAAGTATTATTCTTGTTAAACTTCTCAAGTGCTATTATAGCAGAAGATTCGAATGCAGATATGCTCATTGGATTGCTATCTTGTGTTGCAACCACATTCTGAATCTCATCACTCATACAAATCCTGATGAATTCCCAAGCGCCATCGGCAACTACTGAAGGTGCACTAGCTGAAATACCGATAGAAGTTTGTACTGAAATTACCGGTCCGCGACCATCAGTTGAAGGATATCCCAAAAGTGTCATGTTTTTTGCGTTAGACCCATTTTTATTTAAGAAATAGCGAAAATCTGGATACCAGGTATCCTCTGCATTGGTGCACATACTAAAAGATTTATCATTGACATTATTCTTTACATAGTCACATAGAGCACGAAAAGATTCGTTATCAAAATTGACTTTCTTTCCGTCAATACACGTGTCACTCATATATGAATACAGAGTGCAGATGGCTTCGAGTTGAGACTGATTCATCGGATCAGCACCATTGCATATCTCATTAACAAATTTTGTATATTCATCAAAGGTAAAACCTAATTGGCCGTTACTGACATTAGATTTGTCTGTTTCTATACCTGATACCGTAAAACTCACCGGCATATAGAGAAGTTTGTCATCAATCTTAGATGCACTTATTACATTAGAGAAATAGTCTGCTTCATTGATTCCATTTTTGCCTTTGATATATCTACTCAGATCCAGAAGATATTCTTCTGACTGGATCAGTCTGAAATCATCTGCATACAAGATTATGTCCGGGCCATTACCGGACAATATATCGGTAACAAGTTGATTGCCGAGTGCTGATACCCCATTATAATATATGTCCATGATCTCATCATGATTTTTAGCATCACTGTAATCAATGTAATCAGCAATACTGAGCTTATTTTCTAACAAGACAAAATAATCCCCGTTTGTCTCATTGAACACTCTGATTGCTTCACAGATCGAATACTCTAAATCAGTCCTTCCGACTGTAGCTGCCGAAAGCATTGTCTTGCCGGCATTAGGATTCTTTTCAGTTTTCTCAAGAACGATAATCGTTGGAACGTATATTAGTTCTCTATCAAACTCAGTAAGCAAATCACTATCTTTTATCATTCCTGCAAAAACATACTTGTTGTCTTTAACGGAAAGAAGATCCATTCCGATCAGGGTTTTCCTGTTAACATTACAGCTGTTATAAGAGAAAACTTCTTCCAATTCCTTTGATGCAAAATTTATGACTTTTACGCCGTATTGATCTTTAAAATATGTCTTTCCATCTAATGATGACAGACTAGTTCCATACTTGATATTCTTGAGCCAAGAGTATTCTTCATCTTTGTTTTTTATTTCTCCGGTCTCAAGATTCAAGGAGATCAGACTCACATTATTTGAAGAACAAACAAGAAGGATTTCTGTTTCTGAAACAGGTATATAATTTTTGAAATAGTTGATAGATGAAAAATGAGGATCGCCTATTAGATCAACAAATTTGCTATTGCCCTCTTTACTGATCGCAAAAGATAAAGTGCCCGTCTTACGGTACCAGGATACTGTATAATCTCCAATAGTCCAGGAATCCTCATAATTAATAGGGTTTTCTTCTTGAGAATCATATGGAATGTTTTCCAACTCTTCTAATTCACCGACGGTTCCCGTTTCCGGATCTATCTTAACCAAATAACAATTAGTCTCATTACTGTTAACAGGACGCACAGTATCGTGCAGCCTGAGATCAATACCATCATCATTAATTGTAATGTTGTCAATTTCTCTATTGAAACGAACTTTGCTAATATCGATAGATTTTATTAACTCTCCGGTAAAAACATAATAATCAAGATTAATAAAATGCGAATCCGTTTTTGATTGTAAAGATCCTTCCGTTTCTATAAGGACACCATCTTTATAAGCTCCAAGAATATTTCTTGTGAAATAGTCCAACTTCAAATCTTTGTATTTATCGTCAATTTTAGTTATTTGAGAACTAAACCAAGTATCACTCGATTTGATCTTTCTAGTATCGGATGTATTTGCAAAAGAACAGCTTGTAAGTAACAATATAGTAGCCAGGCTAAATGCGAGAGCCTTTCGGCTGTTATCCGCCGGTTTCTTAATACTGATGATTCTCTTCTTCATCAATTGATAACCGCTTTTCATTCCGGTTGATAATGCAAAGAAACCTGTTATATTCGACTGCTGTTGTAGCATTTCTAATAGCGTTCTTGCATATTCTTTAGAAGAATCCGTTCCATAAGCTTTCATGACTGCTTCATCACACGCTAATTCACAATCTCTGCCGGAAAGAATAAATGCTACCCAAATGACCGGATTGTACCAATTAAGGAAAAGAACCAAATATCTGATAAGCACCCACAAATGATCACCGTGTTTATAGTGACATGCTTCGTGACAAATTATGTATTCGCTTATATTTTCAGTACCATCATCAATATAGATTTTGTTAAACATAAGGAACGGTGTTTCCTTATGTTTAATACCGTAGATTTTTAGTCCACTCAAAGGATCCTTGCCAAGATATTTTCTTTTTCGTTTGCAATACAATATAAAACCGATATTGTACGCTATCAGAACAACTACAAGAATAGCAGAAACGAAGTAACAGCAGTTCTGTAGTATAGATTCTATCTTTTTTGATTCATTTGCTTTTACCTTTGATACCGCCACATAATTAACCGGTATCTGCGCTTGTTCACGGATTGTCTCATTTACAGGTATATTATTTCCAGGTATATTTGTCTGATTAACAGAAGCGTCGTTCTCTATTTGTAAATCTTCAACTATGACCGCCGGAGAATCATTATCTGTTACATCATATGTTGTAGTTTCCGTTTTTGAAGTAAAAATATTGTTCCAAATATCTGCTACCGGAACATCTATCTTTACAAATGGCATTAAAATCATATAAAGCGGAATGACAATCCAGAAAGCATATTGATGCTTATGGAGAATCTTTCCGTCAGATAAAGCCCTAATAACGATTATTACGAGTGTTAATATAGAAATTCCAATAAGATAGCGAAACATATCAATCCTCTTCGATTATTCTACGAAGTTCCTCTAACTGCTCTTTAGAAAGTTTGTCTGAACACTTTAGATTGGAGATCAGCAATCCAACATTACCGCCATATACTTTGTCCAGAAATGATGTTGTCTCCTCTAGTTCAGCTTCCGTTCTATCTACTGCAGCACGGAACCATTTGGTTCTCCCCTCCTGATCATAGGAAACCAGTCCTTTTTCAACCATACGATTAAGCAAAGTTATAATTGTCTGCTTAGACCATCCGGTCTTTGCATCTAAGGCTCTTGTAAGTTCCATTAAAGTCATGGATTTATTATCCCAAAGACAATTGATGATCTTCCATTCTGAATCAGTTAAACGCATTAATAATCATTCCTCCGCACTGGTCTACTGTTGCTTACCAATATACCGCATTGGTCGACAGCAGTCAACCAGACTGAACAGTTCACGTGTGATGATGTTCTCCTGCAAATGTTAACGAACTGGAAATGGCTTGAAATAAAACGCAAGAAGTTCAGATGTTTGGCTTGTTCCGCCACCTTCCGCCACTTTCAAGGCAATAACAAAGGGGCCAGAAAAACCCTGAACCCCTTGCAAATACTGGTGATCGTGAGCGGATTCGAACCGCTGGCCTACCGCTTAGGAGGCGGTCGCTCTATCCAGCTGAGCTACACAATCAAGCGTACGAGATTATATCATAATCCAGGTATACTATAAAGGCAGGTTTCCGCGAGCATAACTACCAGTGAGATGAGGATAAGGTAGAACGGAAGGCCATCGATATACTTGGATTTGGACACGAAAATCAGTCTTCTTCTGATAACCGAAAGAAGTCCCGTGATGATGATATCTGTGGAGATAACAAGCACCAATGCAAACGCAAGGTGTCTTATCTTAGGCAAATCAGAACTAACCAGGAAAACAGTCGAAATGAAGGCCGAAGCAATAGACACTTCAGAGATAAGATATCTGAGTCCAAAGATGGAACTTCTGAAATTGTGCTTTGCTGTATATACGAAAATAGAACCGGTCAGAAGAGATACAAATACGCAAGCCGGGATTGCTACGATCTTGAAAAGTTCAGCATCGATGAACAGCCTCAAAATATATAAAGCTGCTGTACAAAGCAGGATTACTATAGCGAACGCTCCTCTTGCACTAAGGAATCTTCTTAATGCTGATACAGTGGCAACCGGAATATCCCAGAATTCTGTGAGCGTTTTAGAGGTAGCACATCTGGTTCCACCGCTAATCTTTGAGACAGCCCAGCTAAGTACTATCAGGAACATTACAGCTGCAAGAAGCGATACGAACAGGTATCTCTTTTCGAAAACATAAGTAATCAAAGAACCTACAACTGAACTTATCAGCGCAAGGCTATACGGGAACATAACCTCACCGCCGAATCTTGGTCTTAAGAATATCTCTTCGTCATCAGGTTTGAATCTTGCGACAGACATTATTCCTAACGCCATAGGAATAAATCCTGCGGCTGCATACGGAGCACAAAAGCCAAATCTGGACGAGTATTCGGACAAAGCAATGAAGCCAGCCATAACAAGTGCAAATGTTACGACTGAAAGGTTCCTTGGCATAAAGAATCTGAATGTTATTGCCCACACAAAGAGACATACAAAAGAACATGCTATAGGCCACCAGATAACATTTCCGGGTATCAGGAATTCGATGCAAAGAGATACAAGTGTATAACCCAAAAGCAACGATGCTCTGGTAGAAAGATATTTTGTGGGCCTGACATGCAAAGCAGTGATCTTCTCGTCGACCGGTTTTCTCATCTGCTCGTTATCGAAAGGCGTATTGTATTTCTCAGTAAACAGACCCATTATGTTACCTTCCAGTTCAAGTATTCTTTCAGGAATTTGTAACAGGTGTTACAAGCCTTTACGACAGTTCTTGTCTGATCGTATTTGTAAGGAACAGGTTCAATTAACGAAGCCATTTCGGACAGCGGAAGATCATCCAAGCTGTCTGTTATTACCTGGTCGTCAGCAGTACCACCGTGAGTGATACCATCCTCTGTTGAATCGTAGTCAACAGATATCGGTCTGTTACTGTTCGAATCATCATAGAGATCTCCATCGACATCGGGCAGCTTTAATCCTCTGATCTTAGCTTCAGCTTCCATTACGCCCATATAACCAATTGCGACTTCGTCTTCGTTATAAATGGTATAGACTTCCGGTGTCTTTTCGAAAGAGAATACGACGTGATTATCATCATTTGCATACTCAAGATCCACAGCATCCTTCTGGTAAAGATGGAGGAGAATCATGTCCAGGCCTCTTCTATACTGATCTTTGTCGTAACCAGCACGGGAGTTATAAATGCACTCTTTGGAAAGCTCGACAAAAGGTCTGATATCACAGGTAACGCCCTTAACGATATCAGTTGTTCCGTCTGACTTCATAGCAAGTCTGTCAGGATCCTGGCATTCGAGAAGTGCGTGGCAGATGTTGTAGGACTGAGTTGCCCAGTCGAGACCTGAAATAACATAAGCGCCCTTAAGAGCAGCCTCACTTCTGTCATCGTTAGTCTTATCTGTACTGAATGCGTCCCAGTTGACCCTGGTTATAATGCCGCCCTTAACTTCCATTTCGACATAATCGATATAGCGGTTTCTGTCGTCATAAAGGCGCTGGGCGTAGTAGACGCCATCCTTCAGGCCTGATACCAGTACTCTGTCGTTATTCTCGTTATCAGATGTTTTATCTTCAGTAATGAACGCTACAGGAATCTGCTTTCCGATAAGTTTCTCCTTAATGAGCTTAAGATCGTTCTCACTTATCGAAAAAGCGTTCTCATCGTTATTCTCATTCAATGCAAAATCCTTGATTCTTGTGCTCTCGTAATCAAGAGAAACAAGCATACTCAGGTCTTGTCCATATAATGATTTAACCGTGAGATCGATAACATATCCTTCCGGATTGCCTGAAGAATTGTAGCCGATATAAACGCCTTTTATCTCCGGATATGCATTTAATGCCTTACTTTTCACCTTCTCATAGGAGTCGGAATCAAGTACCGCATCGAATCTTGAATGATAGAGGCTCTGCATACGTTTATTCGCATTGTCAGACGATATGAAATAGCCTCCGATTACAAGTCCCAAACCAAGTATCAGGAGAATGATCGCTTCAGCTATAAGCTGTCTTAACTGTGTATGAGTCATCATAAAGCATCCACCTCCCTTGAACGGATTTGCCTTCTCGAAAGTGTCTTGAGGAAGAAATCCAATACAAATGAAAGGAAGTTAACGGCAATAACAGGTGCCAGCAAAGAAACCATCGGAGAAAGGAAAGACTTGGTAACAAGTGTAAGCAAGCCACAGACAATTCCTGCAAATACACCGGCAGCAAACCTTGAAGGCATCGTCGTCAGATCTCCCAAAATAAATACAGCAATGAACACAGCACCTGATGACATAAGATAAACGATCAGGCCATCATATGTGAAGGTACCGTTATCCATAAGTGTTGATACAGGATAGAACACTAATAATGTAACAAGGTACGATACAGGAGAATAAAGTCTCATAGTACCTTTAAAAACTAAGAATATACATCCTAATAATATACACACGAAGCATGCCGTACCTATCATTCCCGGATAGTTACCACTTAAAAGTTCTGTAAACGAAAGGCTGGACAAATCCGGAAGATCGTCAGGTTCTTTCTGGAAAATCAGGCTCATCAGCTGAAGTCTTGAGTTATCCTCACCATATGACAATCCTTGCGTTCTTGAAGGCCACGCAAGTTCAATGAACAAGCGTCCTGCAACAGCCGGATTGACGATATTGCTTCCTGCACCGCCAAATACCTGCTTAGTAATGATAGACGCGAAAAGCACCGCTGCAAAAGCAGTTACAAGCGTCGTATCCGGAGGCAAAAGCAATGCTATAAGAAGGCCTTCTACGAGTGAACTCAAATCGAAATACTCATCCGCAGACCTTCTGCCTGTAAGCCACATGAAGAAATAGTCGATAACTACGAAAGACAACATGCAGAACAAAATCAGGATTAAAGCTCTTAATCCATAGTAGAAAACACCGCACACGATGCAAGGCACCAGCGATACCAGAAGCGTGATATAGATATACGGAGCATTTTTCACCGTATGGATAAAAGGCGCCAGTTGTCTGTTATCCGAACTCATACTTCTTTATCCCTCTCGAAAGGAAGTGTAATTGAATCAGGTGCCTTCTTATCGCTGTTCTCATTCTCATCAGAATAATCTTCAAGAAGTGAAGTCTCACCGACATAAGATGCCCTGTAATCTTCAAATGATTTATCTTCAGCGCTGCTGTTGTCCAGGAGCGAATTAACTTCAATGATTCTTCCTTCAGCAGCAAACATTGCAATCGATGTTGTGAGATTAATGCCAGCAGGACATACATAAGAGCAGGAACCGCAAGCGATACAATCTCTTGCGCCTTCTTCTGAAGCTTTCTGTCTCAAGCCCTGGTTCAGCATCTCGTAAATCGTATTAGGTGAAAGATTCATCGGACAGCATTCAGAACAAAGACCACAGTGTATACAAGGTGTCTTTGGAACCTCTGCCCTTCTGATAACTGATATTACAGAAGTTGTTTTAACAATAGGTGTATGCTCAGGATCTTTAATCTCAATTCCCGTAAGGCAATTGCCCCAGACAATTCTGTCGCTTCCGTTCTTTATATCTCTCGCACTTGCCAAAAGCTCTGACACAGGCGTTCCGATCGGAACAAGCATATTGTGACCGCCTGAAGCATCACCAGTTACAGATACGATTCTGCTCATCAAAGGGATGTTATCGGATAAAGCTTCCCAGCAGGCAAGCATCGTAGAGCAGTTAAAAAGAACTGCTTTGCATGACTTTTCGAGAGTCTCACCAAGTGCAAGATTCTTTCCGTAAATTGCTCTTGCTACAAGTCTGTAATAACCCTGTGGGAATCTTTCTCTGAAAAGCTTGATGTCAAATTCGAGATCCTTAAAGTCTGCCTTTACTCTTTCAATGGCGCTCTCAAGAGCTTTTCTCTGCTCTTTTCTGTTCACTGAAATAAGAAATACGACTTTAGATGCGCCAACTGTTCTGGCACATGCGCAGGAACCTAAAACAACATAGTCTGTATATTCAGTAACGGCAACGAGATCGCTGGTAGAATAAGGTTCACTCTGAAGACAGTTTACAAGGAAATCCGTAACTGCTTCTGTTCTGGCTCTGCTAAGCTTGGCTGCGGTAGGAATACCTTCACCACCCATTCCGCAGATACCGGCATTTCTGATAATGCCTATAGTCTCTGTTGCTGAAATCTTGAAACCTGACCTAGGCTTTACTGAATCAAGCCTGGTTCGCTTCATATCATTCATAATCGTGATTGCCGGAGTTAAGATACCATTCGGGAGTCTGATCTCGGAAATATCTGTTACCTTTCCGGAAATACCGCTGTGAACAGGAAGAGAGAATGTTCCCTTCTCAGGAACACCGACACACTGTCCTATTCTTACATAGTCACCGACCTCAACTGTCGGAATAGCAGGAACACCATAATGCATTTTCATAGGGAGGATTATCTTGGAAGGATAGATTCTCTCGAACATAACCTCCTTGACAAAAGGGGAACGCTTTGAAAAATTCAAAACGTCCCCTGTAAACATTCCTCTATAAAATGAATATCGTCTTCTATCTGCCACTTTTAATTTCCCTAAAAGTAAGGCTATTAGTCGGAATAACCTTCAAGCTTCTTAGACTTAGGCGATCTGTTGAGCTTTCTGATTGCTTTTGCTTCGATCTGTCTGATACGCTCTCTTGTAACGCCGAGCTTCTTACCGACCTGCTCCAATGTCATCGGAACGCCGTCCTTAAGACCGAATCTCAATTCGATAACTCTTCTTTCTCTATCTGTAAGGCCGTTAAGAGCCTGGATGAGGTCTTCCTTAAGAAGGATTCTAGCTACTTCTTCTTCAGGTGCAGCGAGCTCATCATTGGAGATGAAGTCAACGAGGTGGCTATCCTCTTCCTCACCTACCGGCTTATCAATGGAGATAGGATCCTGTGAAATCTTCTGGATCTCTCTGATTTTTGCTTCATCCATATCCATAGCCTTAGCAAGCTCAGTTGTTGTAGGCTCTCTGCCGAGATCCTGTACGAGCTGTCTCTGTACTCTTGTGAGCTTGTTGATTGTCTCAACCATGTGAACAGGGATTCTGATTGTTCTTGCCTGATCGGCAATAGCTCTTGTGATTGCCTGACGAATCCACCATGTTGCATATGTGGAGAACTTAAATCCCTTTGTGTAGTCGAACTTATCAACTGCCTTGATAAGACCGATATTACCTTCCTGAATAAGGTCGAGGAGAGAAAGACCTCTGTTCATATACTTCTTTGCGATAGAAACAACGAGTCTTAAGTTGGAATTGATAAGAAGGACCTTTGCTTCCTCATCACCCTTTGCCATTCTCTGGGCAATTTCCTTCTCCTGCTCAGCATCGAGAAGCTCGATCTTACCAATCTCCTTGAGATACATCTTGACTGAGTCGTCAACAACATTTACGTCTTCACTGTCGTTATCAACATCAGCATCGTCGTTATCCAAATCAGGATCGCTGATCTTTACGCCGCCGTTCTCAAGTTCAGCTCTGAGGTTAATAATCTCATCTGCCTCAATCTTATATGAATCTGTAATTGCTTCGAATTCTGTCTCAGTAATCTGACTCTCGTTCTTCTCTGCGAATTTCTTAGCCTGTGCCAGTGCTTTTTCAAAATCTGTCATCTGATAGATCACCTCATAGATTGTCAAATGTTTCTTTTACAACTTCAGCCACACAAATATGGCAATCGATATTACTTACTCTTCTCAGTAGGCTCCTGGATGGTTACAGGTGTCTGAACTTCCTTTGTAACGCCATCCTTTGTTGCATAGAAAATTGTTGAAGGAGAGTAGATATACATCTCAACATCGCCCTTGTCGTCGCCGCGCTTTTCAGCACGAAGAGCAACATAATTCTCATAAAGGCCCTTTGCCTGATCGTCAGTAATCTCATCGGAAAGACCAAGCTTTACATACTGGCAAGAAAGTCCGTAAATGTTGAACTGCTTATAAGAGAAGTCATTGTAGCTAACTTCATCAGCTTCTGTATTCACGAAAATCTTATCTACGTCTGAACTGATAGATTCAGTAAGAGCTTTACGCTGCAAGAAAAGAGGCAATGCGATAGCGACAACGATACCGATCAGAGCAACGATGCTGACGAGCATGCCGATAACGAACTTCTTAGGTGCCTTTACGTCATTAGGAGAAATCTCGAATTCGTTAGGCTTAAGTTTGTAACTCTTATCCTGTGTCTGAGTCTTGGATGTCTTATCTCTTAATACAGCCTTCTCAACAACGTCAGGCATTACAGGGCTAGCATAATAATGCTTTGAACCTTCCTGCTTCTCAAACTTCTCATTCTTGAATTCATATCCGTTAGGATTCTCATAAATCTTGGAAGCTTCTTCTGTAGAAAAAACGCAGTTGCAGAATACGCACTCGCAAAGTTCATCTCTGTCATCATACATAACAAGTGAACCGCAGTTCTTGCACATACCTTGTTTAATTGCCATTAATATTATCGTCCTTTTATCTGAAGTATGCGCTTTAAGTAAAAACGAGCCGTCAAAATACCAGGGATAATGTTTGAAACCGGCCGTAAATACGGCATTCCCTTTTGTAGGCATAGTTATACTTATAGCAATCGTAAATTATAATATGCTGATTAAGAATCGTCAAGCAAAAATCCATATCCTTGACACCTAATCATCCCCATCTGTATTATCTGTCCAAAGAAGCAAAAAAGCGAGGAAAAATCGTGCCCGCATCCAAATCCAAATTATATCCTGACTTCAAGCCCTCCTGCGAAAAGGAGCGCTTCATGTTAGAAGCAATCAAGGAAGCTGAGAAAGCTATAGCTCTCGGCGAATGCCCTATTGGATGTGTTCTGGTCAAAGACGGCAAGATCTATGTAAGAGCCCACAACCTCCGCCTAACAAGAGGCAATGCGATAGCTCACGCAGAAGTCATCGCAATAGACAAAGCCTGCAAAAAGCTTGGTGACTGGAGGCTTGAAGACTTCGATATGTATGTCACATTAGAGCCCTGCACGATGTGTTCCGGCGCCATAATCCAGTCAAGAATACGAAAAGTATATTTCGGTGCATATGAGCCAAAAAGCGGCGCAGTTGTATCCTGCAATGACATCTTCAATGTAGAACACGGCCACAACCACAAAGTTGACTTCGAAGGCGGCCTCATGGAAAAGGAATGCTCCCAGATGATGCTCGACTTCTTCCGCGCAATAAGGAAAAGAGACGCCGGCAAAAAGCGTTCTAAGCCTTAAACTTCAACAAACTCTCCGTAACGGACAAGATATAAGAGCTTGTGAGCAATTTTCATGCCATCTTCTTCGCATGCTGCGGCATAACTTTCAAGTTGGAAAGCATGTCTCTTCTTGGCTTCGTCAGCTCTTTCTTCGGCACTTACGGCATCAATCCTGTCAGTCTTGTAGTCCAAAATCGTATAACCATCTTCAGTCTTGTAAATCAGGTCAATGATTCCCTGAACAAGAGCAGAATCACCGCCTTCACCGTCAATAAAAACAGAGAAAACGATTGGCTTTTCTGATCTTGCAGTGCCCTCATTAAAGCTACTGATTACAGCTTCACATTTAGGATCTTTGCAGAACTTCTCAATACCATCTCTGAATTCGAAAGCTACTTCCCTGGCCTTATCAGCTGAGCAGATATTGAGATATCCGTCATTTATCAGGGCTTCTATCTCAAGTTCAAAAGAAACACTTCCGCTACGAATACCTTCAAGATCGATAAATCTCATTATCCTGTGAAGAATCGTTCCTTTCGCAGCAGCAGTCAGCATCGAAACATTATCACTTGCAAAATCATCAACGCTTCTGATTTCCATATCAACATGTGTAGTATCCGAAGGCTTACCGTTACCGGCAATCCCTGTTACTGACACCTTGAAAGGAATATCGATGCATTCCTGGTATTTGTACTCCGGCAATATGAGCTTTCCGTCAGGATCGAACTGAGGCGTTTCCTTTGCTTCAGGCTCAGCCTTATCTTCAGCCGGCTCATCCTTAGTCTTGTGTGCTTCATAAAGTTTTGAAAGCACGTCTTTTGTAAGCTTTACAACTTCAAATCCTTTGACTTCATTGCCATCAAGATCTTTGAAAGGAATTGCATTAGACGCCTTAAGATCTGCAACACCTGCCGCATCTCTTAATTCAGCACCGTCCTTACTTCTTGCAAGTGCGCTGAAAAGACAATAAGGAAGCTTTTTATCTCCTATGAGCCAGTGCTTCTTATCAAATGACTTCTTCTCATATTCAATAGAACTCATGAAAGGATTCTTAATCGGATTGGCTTTAGTTGTATCAGCGAAATTAGAACATGTAATTATCGACAGATTCTCTTCCGCACGTGTAAGAGCAACATAAAGAAGTCTGCACTTTTCCGCATTCGTCTTAAGATCCATCAGCATCTTGTAAACATACTGCTCGAAAGAGTGCTCTCTGGTTATTTTATCCGGATCGTAGTCTTCAGTCATGAAGCCGACTTCCCTGTCAAACATAATGCTTCCAAGATTATCATTCTGTTCGCTGTTACCACCTACAGTTACAAGAATAACGAACGGGAATTCAAGTCCCTTACTCTTGTGGACAGTCATGGTCGTTATTTTGTTCTTGCTGGCATCAGTTACTTCGATATCAGCTTTCTTAATCTGGATCTTCATTTGCTCAAGGCTGTCAGCGATACCGGTTACATCAGAACCTCTTCTCTTGAAGCTTTGCGATAACCAATCCTTAAAGACATCGAACTTCGAGCTGTCGCCATCTCTTTTCTCAATAGTAGCTTTAATACCTGTCTCTCTGTAGATGAGTTCAATAATGTCATCGATATCAGATACGAGAGCACTCATTCTTATCCTGTCGAAAACATCAATAAAAGACTTAATGCGCAAAGCAAGTTCGCTTTCTGATTTTTCAGCAAAAACGCGAAGCCTGAGCATCAATGGCTGCCTCTCAATTGAAGGACCGCTCATCTCATGGATAAATGCCTGAACTTCTGCAAGCTCAGCGACAGTGAAATTTGAGAACTTATAATTTGAAAGCATTACAGAAGCAACATATTCATCCCTGTACTCATTTCCAATGCAGATAAGGAAATTGATAAGCCTATGAATGTCCATATCTTCGAATACATCGGTTGTAAATCTGCCGGATGCTTCAATCTTTCTTCCATCAGACAAAGTGCAGCCGTTCAAATATCTGGCAATTCTTTCCGACTGGTTATTGGTAGCTGTAATGATGCAGATATCCTTACATTCAGGCCTTGTTCCATCAAGTTTTTTGCCTGTCTCAAGATATCTTCTGACTTCACTTTCAACAGCCGCAAAGATGGCTCTGTTTTCTTCATTGGTCTTATCGCCGTCATCAGACATCTCAATAGAAGTATCCGCAACGATAATTCTCGGAATATCACCATGCTTTGTCTCAGTTGCCTTACTGAGTTTCTGACTCTCGTTATATTCGATTTCAGAAGTTTCTTCGCTCATTATCTGCTCGAAAATATAATTCGAGAAAGCCAGCACCTCACATGTACTTCTGTGATTTTCCTTAAGATAATGTGTCTGACCATTCTTCTCCTTGGATTCATAAGCCTTCATTCTCTTCAGGAAATTATCAGGAGCAGCAAAGCGGAATTTATAAATACTCTGCTTAATATCACCTACACGGAATACATTACCCTCAGGCTTTTCGAAGCACTCGATAATCTTATCCTGAAGCATTGTATTATCCTGATACTCATCAACGAATATCTCAACAAATTTCTCTTTATAGAAAGCTTTTGCTTCATCTTCTTTGAGTATTGCAAGTGCAGTGTGTTCAAGGTCGGAATAATCCATGCAATGCATGCGATTCTTAATATCAAGATATTCGTCATCTGTCATCTTCAAAAGTTCAACAAATGAACGGCAGGCTTCTGTTCCTATCTTCTGATTTGTAAGAACCTGTTCCTTTTCAAATGAGAGGAGCTTCGCATACTCTTTGGGCAGGTCGTAACGGTTATTGTATTTCGAATCCTTCATAGAATCTGAATCTACAAAACGTCTCAAAGAGACAAGCGCCAGTATAGCACTGTCATCACCTGCAAGATCAGGATTACGGAACATGCTGCTATATGAAAACTCTCCAAGTTCCATAACGGGCTTAAGGCATGCAAAGAAATCAATTCCCTTATTTGTCTCATAATCGGAAATTGCTTTACCAAGACGGTCGGAAACAATGCTAAGGAACTCGTCATTAGAAAGGTCTTTTACAATCTTGTATTTGGGATGAGCATCAAGAACTGAAGCGAAGTCGCTTCCTTCAAAAATCTCTTTTATCTGAACAATGTAATCTCTGATGTCCTTAGAAATCTCCTCAAGTTCATCAAAGAACATGATTCTGTCTTCAGAATCGCACTTCTCACGTTCCTTAATCAAGCTATCGCACTCAGCAAGATAATTAGGAAGACTTCGCAGTGTTTTGTATGTGTCTGCAACGATTTTTACCAAAACGCCGTCACTTCTTCCGTCACCGAATCTTCTCGTAAATCTGATAAAAGGATCATCTTCAGATTTACATTCAGCATACATACGCTTAATTGCATAATCGACAGCTGTATTAAGCAATACATCCTGCTCACTGCCGGAAACGATTCTGCAAGAACGATCGGTAAACTCAGCCAAGCGCTCATCCTTAAGAAGATGTCCCTTCTCCTTTATTACGCGTGAGCAGAAACCATGCATAGTCTGAATATATGCATTAGGAAGAAGATCCAACTGTGAAGACAATCGCGCCTCAGCAGCAAAATCTCCTGCTAAAGCAGCTTCATTTCTTAATGTTCTGAGTTTATCTTCAATCTTGTCAGCCATATGCGATGCTGCATCTTCGGTAAAAGTTACAACGAGCATACTATCGACTGACAAAGCACCACTTTTTACTTCATCGCCGATTCTGGCTGTAAGAACAGTTGTCTTACCTGAGCCTGCAGAAGCAGAAATGAGGTTGTTATCAAGCTTTGCATCAATTATCTTTTGCTGTTCATCTGAAAAACGCATGACTTATACCTCCTTTTCCTTACTGCCATCTGCATTATCCATAATGTCTTTCATTGCAAGGAATACTCTTCTGACTTCAACAATCTTGTCTCCATCTAAAGCAACCTTATCTGATTTGGGATAATTGCTTAAATCAGGCTTTGGTCTTCCCTTTGAATTAGAAGCTGTATTACCGCAAAAACCACTATAAGGACAATAGGAGCATTTGCTACTCTTGGGTGCTGAAGTAATCGCATCCGCCTTACCTGCAGATATCTGATCTGCACTTTCCTTGATAATGTACTTTGCGTAATTAACAGCAATATTCATTTCGCCTTCGTTATAACCTGAGAGCAGTGGCATGCACTCAAGAGGTCCTTCTCCCAACTTGGACTTCAGGCCAACAAGGACATAGCCATAGTCATCAACGACAGCGTTCTTGCCTTCTTTTGCATTCATTTCAAGAATCGCACCTGAATAGGACGGGAGCTGAATCTGTGTTCCGGCCAGAAGTTTTTCTGACTCAACAGCCTTATCGCCGCTCTTATAGTCAATCGTCCTTATATGAGTCTTACCGTCCTCATCGTAACGAACATCATAACGATCGATGTAACCTGAAAAATTCAGTTCCATTCCTTCGTATGGAATACTTAAGATAAGATCATCCTGTCCGATAGCAGCTTCAACACCTTCAGGAACAAATCCGGTATCGTACGAATCCTGCAAAATACTGTTAAACATCTTCGAGAACATTCTTCGAAGCTTTGCATAAGTATCCATCTCGAAAATGATATCTTTTGGATTACCATCCTTATCAACTGATCCAAATGAAGCTCTTGAAGAAACAGCTTTTTTGAGGCAGAAATCTGCAAATGAATTGTACTTCTCTTCGTTATCAAGGATCTCCTTAGCAAGCCTCTTGAATTCTTCACTATCTTTACCGCTCTCATCACGAAGATGCTTATACGCTTCTTCAAACATACTGTGAATCAAAGAACCGAATGAATTGGACATAATCTTAGTATTGTCTTCTCTCGGTCTGATCTTAAGCTGCTTATCAAGCATAAAAGGCAAAGCGCACACTCTGAAGTTCTCAATCTGTGAAACGCTCATATAGATGACTTTTCCTGTTGAGCCATCCTTCCTCTTGCCGGTTAAGAGCCTTGTCATAGTCTCTTCCGGAATCTTCGCTTCTTCGAAGTCATGTCTTAACTTAACGAACTCACCTGCAACAGGATTCTTAAATGTGTTGACGATGTGATACTTAAGATCGACAAAACCCTCAAGATATTCAAATACTCTGCTCTTGGGCTTGCCATATTCATGTACCATATAAAGGATATCCTGAGCAGAACCTAAAAGAAGACAAGCTGTGACGAATTCTTCCCTCATCTTGTTCTGAACCTTATCAGGAAGCTCGATCTTCTCTGTAGCAGAAGATAATGATTTAAGCTCAATACCGCTAAGCAAGCCCTCTCTCATTCGAACATATGGGAAGTTATCCTTCTGCGCACCAAGGATAAAAAGCACTTTACACGGTGTAACAAAAGCATGTTCAGGTGTAGTTATTTCGATTGAATCGACCTTCAAAGGAATAGTACCTTCTGTACGATTGCTCATATCAGTCCTGACCATAGCAAGAAAATCCTTCTGGCTTATCTCGCAATCGTTCATCTCGTGAGTAGAACACATAAGAAGGCTTATAAGCTCGTCATATCCTCTGACAAGTGCAACTGCAGCATCGTTGTCGCCTCTGGAAAGAAGCTCATCTCTTAACGGCTCAATATAGCCTCTCATTGAATCAAGATATTCAATGCTGGCCTTTGCCTTACCTGAAAGAGTCTTCTCATTAAAGATCTTCTCACAGGCAGCTCTTAACGGGATCAATGTACGAACTACGATCTGTTCGTAGAAAAATTTACCGCTATCTACAAATCCTTCCTTATAGCCCGGAACAGTATTCGCAATAATCCAGGTCTTACCAAAGGATCTTCTGCCATCACCTGCTTCTTCGTCTTCATCCTGAATATAAGAAGACCTGTCAAACATTCTTCCGGCATCCATGATATTACGGGCATAGCAGAAGTTCTCAAAACTGTCGGCAATATAAGGCGGAACCATAAGCATTCCGGAACGCATCGCCTTCATAAAAAGTTCTAATGTATAGCCGGCTCTTGGAAGTTCAAGTAAGATCTGCATCATATAAGGAACGACAGTACCACCCAAAGCAATCTTACGATCGACAAAAATATCAAGACCGTAAAGCTCTGCTGTACTGCGCATTCTGGTCATAAGTTCTTCATTGCAGCAGACAATTCTGATATCGCGATATCTGTAACCTTTATTCCTTGTAAGATCGATTACTTCACTGAAAATATAACCGACACGGTCATCAACGCTCGCAAGCTCAGCAAGTTTAATTCTGCCTTCAGCATCAATTCCGTCAGGCTTAACATCTGAAGCAAAGCCCTTAACGATAAGGCTTAAGCAGTCCTCTTTACCATCAACGGTAAGTGCTTTGCCAGTCGCACCCAAGCCTTCAAGCACGCCACGGAAATCCTCGCCGGTCTTATATACTGCCGCTACAGAGGTGGCAGAGCCGGCACTCATAACATTGAATTCAATATCAGCACCCAAATCAGAAAGAAGTGATACGAGCTTAACTTCTTTGGGTGTGAGCTGTCTTGTAGAACCGAAACCGATAAATACGATCTTGGACCTGATAATTGACGCTAAACCGGATGAACGGCGAAGCGAGAGCTTGTCACGGCTAATCGCAGACAACTTGTCACAGGCAAGTGCAATCGGCTCTTTCAAAAGATTAAGGCCGTACTTTACATTCATCTGCTCAAGTTCGGTCATTATGAGACGAAGATCCTTAAGCTTCTTAATAAATGAATCAGATGCTGTCGGTGTATCTAAAGCTTTAATCGCTTCATTAATCTCATCGATACCTACTCCATATCGCGAAAAATCGCCAAGGAGCGCAATCATCATGTTGATATAGTCAATTCTGGAAGAAAGCGTATCGAATGCCAAAAGCTTGCTCTTATTATTAAGAAGGACCACATAGATTGCATTACGGAGCATGATCTCTCCGCCTTCCGCAACATAATTGGTTCCTAGATCATCAAGAATATTACCGGCAAGCTTGCGGAAGCTTATAACATCACCATTAACCAGCGCTGAAGATAATGTAAGCTGAGCTTCACCAGTATTAATCTTCCCTTCGCCTCTGGACTTACCAGCCTTATAAGAGAGGACTTCACGCTCGACCTGAGCCTTTGAAAATTCAGGGGCAACGAAGATAATCTCACGGCCTTCAAGATTCTTAAAAGAATCAGCTACTACTTCCTGGGAAACCGGCCTTATAACGTTATATGTCTTAAACTTAATCATGGAACTAACCTCAGAATCATTTCTAAATTAATTCTACGATTTTAAGAGATAATTTCAATTCGATTAATGGGACAGTTTGCCTTTTCAACCCTTTTCGGAATTGGCCTTTTCGGCATTCTTGATCAGCAACTCGGGAATAGTTCTTTCCACTTCCTCATATGGATTTTTTCCATATTTTTCCATGAACTCATTCTTTTCTTCCAAAGCGACATTATCCTTATTAACCTTGAATCTGATTCCGTCATAAGAATACTGATAAAGACTGCACTCTGTATCGCCGAAATTATTGAACTTATTCAGGATTCGATACATGATGAAGATTGATATGGCAACGCAGGTAAACAGGAATACCGCCGCTGAAACGATAATTATGATAAGAAGTGCATCCGTTTGAATGGCATTTACTGATTCCATACGTTATGCCTGCCTTTTCTTTACAAACTTGAAGATTTCTTCAGATCTGGTTCTCTGGATATTCTTTCTTATCCTCTTGATGCCGACAATTCCGGTCGAGAATACTGCGGTCGCGATAGCAAGCAACACGATTATAAGAATGTTCAAAAAATCACCCAGTCCGGCAAAATTAAAAGTAATTCCCAGTACAAACAGGCTCATAATGGCAAAAATGCCGGCGAACACGGACCAGAATACCGTGGTGATTCTTTTCTTCTCCCACGGCATAGTTCCGACCACCTTGCCGGTCTGTCCGTTGATAAGAATCGTATGCGGTTCATCTTTATATCTGAAAGTAAAAAACCATACAGGCAACATCATATAAAGCGGATCATCCTGAATATCAGCCCAATAGATGGAATCGATGAATTTTCTGTTCTTGCCTATGCAGGTATTGAAAACAGCATCCGAATATAAATAATGGCATCTGTTTGCAACCGATCTTCTAAGATCAGCATAAGTCAGATCAGAAGTGTTGGAGTAAAAACCATTAAGGTAATCCTCATCAAATTCCTTGGCACCTTCAAACAGGAAAGGCTCAAGTTTCATGCTGATCTTGTCATTGAGAATATTTGAACCGTCTATCGGAACATTTTTAAGAACACAGCTGCCTGCTCTCTGGAAGTATCTAAGGCGTGTGTCCCTTTCTTCTTTTACTTCACCGGACAGATAATCCGCTTCAGTAAAACGGGCATTTACGATCCAATACGGGATATATATTCCGCGGATATTTTCCGGAACAGCCTTATCCTTGACTTCTTTTGGAATAAATGGATTCTTCTTGAACTTAGATTTGACATTTTCCAGTGCGGTTTCCTTCGTGATCTTGAAGGGAATCAATCCATCCGGCCTGTATTCTTTTGCAATTCTCGAAAAGTTAATCGCCGGGTTTCCGCAATAGACACAGAAAGTAGAAACTTCCGTATCGCTTGTAATGACTTCCGCACCGCAGTGACCACAGGTATAAACTCTTGTGTCGTAGTACTTGGATTGAGCATTAGCATTGATATCACTGACATCTTCCGGATAGAACGAACTGCCACAAATTGCACATTCAAGCATTTGTGAAGCCGGATTAAAAATAAGTCTGCCGGAACAATTGGAACAAAGAACAGCCAATGCAATAATCCTCCTATGTCATCTGAAGACCATTTTACTATAAAAAAGGCAGGAAGTCGCAACTTCCCGCCTTTACTTGTTCATAAGTTCTTTTATCAACTCTTGATTTTCTTCATGCATCGCATCGCATTTAAGATGGCAATAATCAGGACGCCAACGTCACCAAATACTGCAAGCCACATATTCGCAATACCAAGTGCACCAAGAACAAGGATTACAACCTTAACGCCAAGCGCGAAAATGATATTCTCCCAGACAATTCTCATCGTCTTTCTTGCGATCTTAATACTGTCAGCGATCTTGGACGGCTTGTCATCCATAAGAACGATATCGGCAGATTCAATAGCTGCATCCGAACCCATCGCACCCATTGCAATTCCGCAGTCAGCTCTCATAAGAACCGGCGCGTCGTTGATTCCGTCGCCGACAAATGCCACTTTTCCTTTTCCATCCTTCAAGAGTTCTTCAACTCTCGTTACTTTATCTGCAGGAAGAAGTTCAGCGAAAAATCCTGTAAGGCCAAGCTTGGAAGCTACATTTTCGGCAACGTTCTTTTTATCACCTGTAAGCATTACAAGACGCTTTACGCCAAGGCTCTTAAGTGACTTTATGGCTGCTTCGGAATCTTCTTTAATCTGGTCGTTAATTACGATATGGCCTAAGTATTCGCAAGCACCGTTATCTTCTCGCGCGATGTGAATAATCGTGCCTGTGATATGGCAATCGTGCCAGTCAGCACCGCACATATCCATCAACTGGCCGTTACCACAATAATATGTCTTACCTTCAACAACAGCCTTGATGCCCTTACCTGCTATTTCACTTACATCGCCAATCTTTGACTTATCAATATGATCTCCGTGAGCTCTAACAATCGACTGAGCAACCGGATGGCTCGAAAAGCTTTCGCAGCAGGCAGCAATATCCAACAACTCAGCAGCACTAACAATATTCGGATGAACATCATCTACAGCGAAAACGCCCTTTGTAAGTGTTCCCGTCTTATCGAAAACTACAGTATCGATCTTAGATAAGACTTCCATGTATCCGGCACCCTTTATAAGGATACCGTCTCTTGACGCTCCGCCGATTCCGCCGAAGAAAGACAACGGTACGGATACAACAAGTGCACAAGGACAGGAAACAACTAAGAATACACAGGCTCTCGTAAGCCATGTTTTCCAGATTTCGATATCGCCCATACCAAGGATCAAAGGTGGAACAACACCAAGGATAACTGCGGCAATAACAACAACCGGAGTGTAGAAACGCGCAAACTTTGTGATGAAATTCTCGACTTTCGCTTTCTTATCAGAAGCATTTTCGACAAGTTCCAGGATCTTGGATACTGTACTCTCGCCAAATACAGAAGTTGTTCTGACCTTAATAACACCTGTAAGATTAAGTGTTCCGGAAATAACGTTATCGCTCAAAGCTTTATCTACGGGAGCAGATTCGCCTGTGAGAGCCGCCTGGTTTACAGAGCTCTCGCCTTCAATTATGACACCATCAAGAGGAATCTTTTCACCGGGCTTAACGATAATTGTCTCACCGATAGCAACTTCATCAGGAGATACTTCGATCTCTTCACCATCACGAATTACTACTGCGCTGTCAGGTCTGATATCCATGAGTTTTGCAATCGACTTACGTGATCTGCCGACCGCAATGCTCTGGAAAAGCTCGCCTACCTGGTAGAAAAGCATTACCGCAGAAGCCTCAGGATACTCGCCTGTACCGAAAGCACCTACTGTTGCAATCATCATAAGGAACTTCTCATCAAAGATCTGTCCATGAATGAGATTGATAAAAGCAGTCTTCAGTACATCGTAGCCAGAGATAACGTAAGGTATTGCATATAAGATGAGTTCTGCCCACCAGGGGAGTTCAATAAAGTGCAGTGTAATTGCAATTACCGCCAATAATACGAGGGCGATAATTATTCTTATAAGCATTTTCTTTTGTTTGCGCGTAAGTTTGTATTTCATAGTAGTATTTTCCGTTGTTTACATAAATTAGGCCGTAGCTTGATTACTACGGCCGAAGATTTTTACAAAAGGACTGTGCAATCAGGTTCTACTTTTGCGATAGCTTTTACAGCAAGCTTAACGATCTTGTCGAAATCAGCGTCGTCTGCTTCCAAAGTCATCTTCTGCTTAATGAAGCTTACATCGCAGCTAATAACTCCGGGAATCTTTGAGATTGCGTCCTGCATCTTCATAGCGCAATTAGCGCAGTCGAGATCTTCAAGTTCAAATGTCTTCTTCATGGTAAATATCTCCTTTAAATTTAATTCTCTGTAATATGCTCAAAACCCTGAGCGATTATTGACTTGACGTGTTCGTCTGACAGGCGGTAGTAAATGGTCTTACCTTCTCTTCTGGAAGCAACAAGATTTGCATTCTTCAGTGCCTTAAGCTGATGGGAAACTGCTGACTGAGTCATTCCGATAAGTTCAGCTATTGCACAGACGCAAAGCTCATCTTCATGAAGTGCATACATAATCTTGATTCTTGTTGTATCACCGAAAACCTTGAAAAGATCACCAAGATCCTGCAAAAGCTCATCGGCAGGCATTTCAGACTTAACATGCTTAAGTGCTTCATCGTGGTTATGTGGCATGGCCTTCATTTCCTCCAATTTCATATGAATGATTGTTCATATGTTCATTTGTTTGAATACTATCATCACATTTTTGATCCGTCAATACCCTATTTTTCGGGTATGAGACTGTTACACTCCCCTAAAATCAAGGGTTTTTACCGATTTTTTCACTGAAAAAGTATCAAATTATCTTGTTTTTGATATGAAAGAACCTTATAATAACCGCATTGTCGGCACCCAATGGGGAGTACGACAATCAATTTAACCCATATTCCAAGGGAGGAATTAATAATGAACAGAACAGAATTAGTTGATGCTATCGCTGTTAAGGCTGACATCTCCAAGAAGGATGCTGATGCTGCAGTTAAGGCTTTTATCGATGTAGTTTCTACTGAGCTCCAGAACAAGGGCAAGGTACAGCTCGTTGGTTTCGGTACATTCGAGACATCTGAGAGAGCAGCTAGAACAGGCCGCAACCCTCAGACAGGCGCAGCTACAAAGATCAAGGCTTGCACAGCTCCTAAGTTCAAGGCTGGTAAGGCACTCAAGGATAAGGTAAACACAAAGCCTTCCAAGAAGAGCAAGAAGTAATTTTAATCAACTGATTGTTTTTAATAGAAGAGGTTGTCCCAACGGACAACCTCTTTTAGTTTGTGTATATTTTGTTCTTCTTTTCGAGAAATCAGAATCTGCTTGCGACGAATGCAATTATATCCGGCAAATAGTAGTAAACGAACAACAACAATGCGAATGAGAAAAATACCCATGTGGTAACGTTGTGAGTCAGTGTATGAATGATCGTCTTTCTTGAAGGCTCCCCTTCCCTTGCAACAAGCTTAAACTTCTTGCGCTTAACAATTACAAGGATAACGCCTGCAATCTGAATGCCTGCAATAACCATAATCCACAGAAATGTAAGAAGAATGAGCGGTACCAGCTTCGACATTGCTGCACTATCAAGTGCCGGTTCACTGATTGTACCTGTGCTGAGATCATAACCAAGCGCCTCCATAAGCTTGCCGAGAAGATTTGTAGTAATTGATGATGTAACAACATTGAGGCTGGCATGAAGGATCATGGTGTAAATGATACGTCCGGTACGGATATATACGAATGAGAATAGAACTCCGATAAAGAAAGCAAAGAAGAACTGCTGGAAATTTCCGTGCCATAATCCGAACATGATACCTGACATTGCGCAGCTTACAAACTCGCCGTAGCGGATAGTCCTGTCGATCAGGAACTTTCTGAACAAAAGCTCCTCGAAAATCGCAGGAAGAATGCCGACTGTAATAATGCGCACAATTGAGTCAGAGCCGACTAACAGGTTTCCTAACGTGCCCAAATCGCCTTCTTCACTTACGGAAAATGCACTCAAAGCCAAGTGAATCGGCAAACCCATGACAGAGCCAATCTGTGTCAGACCGTACATCATCAATATGAGAAGCGTAAGCTGACCAAACTTAAGACTGTGCTTCTCGATTTTTGTCTTAGGGAGCTTACGAAGACCGATTAAAAGAACCAGTGTTCCTACAACGCAGACATTAAAAGAATTCAAAATGAGATACACTGTCGAAAAGTGCGCCTTGTAAAAATCAGGAATAATCAGTTCAAGCGCCAATGACGCGGCTTTAATGAAAAAGATGAAAAACCAGCCGAAAATCGCATATCTCGACGTTACGGCAGCCATCATGTCCTCAAGTGTATCCATACTTTTAAGCTGACTTGCAAGAACGATCAATACGGCCAAAAGCGGTACAGCAATAGCTGCAACAAAGAAAAATCCCGCACCTGACTGAGGATTACGCATAATTTCATTGCTGCTGTTAATACTCATCGTCAAAGCAGCCAGTGCAATCAGGATAATCGCTGTTACTGATAATCCTTTAACCAGTTTCTTATCTTCCATATATGTTCCCCTTATCCACAAATGAATTAAACAGCACAATTATACTAACTTATTAGTGATATTACCTTAACCTACGCTTAAATATGCAAACCAAATTTGTAACACTTTTTAGGCAAAAAGCGTTATACTGTCGAAGAACTTTTAAATAAAAGAGGATTAACTATGTCAGATTCAAAGGTATTTCACATTTTCGTGGTAAATCCGGGCAGTACCTCAACAAAGGTTGAATACTTTGAGAATGAAACAAGCATTCGCAAAGCTAACATTTTCCACGATTCCGCAGTTCTCAAGAATTTCCCAACAATCAACGATCAGCTAGATTATCGTATGGAATACGTTATGAATTGGCTAGCAGAGAACAACATTGATCTAACTGGAGTTGATGCTATTGTAGGAAGAGGTGGCGCGTGCTATTCACTTCCCAGCGGTACATATGAAGTTGATGACCAGTTCATTCAGGATGTCCATGATAACAAAGGTGGTGTTTATCACTCTTCTATGCTTGGTGTCCAGATGGCTAAGGCTCTTCAGAATAAATTCGGCGGAAAGCTTTTCGCAGTTGATCCCGTCGTTGTAGACGAATACCAGGATGTTGCCAGAATTACAGGTGTTAAGGGCATTTACAGAAATTCTGCTCTTCACGCTTTGAACTTGAAGGCAACAGCAAGAGCTCATGCTAAAGTAATGGGCAAAGATTATCATGATCTGAACATGATCGTATGCCATATCGATGGTGGTATCACAATAACTGCTCATCAGAAGGGCCACATGATCGATGCAAACGACGGTTCCGGCGGAGATGGTCCTTTCACTCCTACAAGAATGGGTTCAATGGCAATTACTGATGTATCAAAGTTTCTTTTGTCAAAGCCGATCGAAGAGATCAAAGGTCTCTGCACTGTTACAGGTGGCCTTTCTTCATGGTTCGGAACATCAAATACAGACACAATTCACGATCTCGTAGATCAGGGCGATGCAAAGGCTACATTAGTCTGGCAGGCAATGATTTACCAGATTACAAAGAACATCGGTGCAATGGCTTGCGTACTTCACGGAAAAGTTGATGCTATCGTTCTTACAGGTGGCATTATGCGTTTCCAGGATGTTTACGATGGAATCAATGATGCATGCTCATGGATCGCACCCGTTGCATCTTATCCGGGCGAGCTTGAGCACGAAGCTATGAGAGATGGCGCCCTCAGAGTATTAAGAGGCGAAGAGGAAGCCAAGAAATATACAGGAAAGCCTGTTTTCTCAGGTTTTGATTTTGATTAATTCAGGAGGAGTTTTATGAGCTTTATCGAGACAATCCAGCAGAGAGCAAGAAGCAACATCCAGACTATCGTTCTTCCGGAATCAGAAGACGACAGAACAATACTCGCCGCTGCTAAAGTCCTTAAGGATAAGACAGCACAGCCTATCATCTTGGGCGCTGAGGAAGATATCATGGCTTCTGCAGCAAGACTTAATGCTGACCTTACAGGCGTTCAGATCATCGACAACACAAAATCTTCAGAAGTAGATAAGTATGCTACTCTTCTCGCAGAGATCAGAGCAAAGAAGGGCATGACCTTCGATAAGGCAAAAGAGCTTATCTTGAACGACAGACTCACATTCGGCATCATGATGGTCAAGGCAGGCGATGCTAACGGCCTCGTTTCCGGTGCATGCCACACATCTGCAGATATGCTTAGACCTGCACTTCAGATCATCAAGACAGCTCCTGAAAGAAAGATTGCTTCAATCGCTTTCATGTTCGAGATTCCCGACTGTGACTTCGGCGAGAACGGAATCATCCTCTGCGCTGACTGTGCACTCATGCAGGATCCTACACCTGAGGAATTGGCTGAAATCGGTGCTGAATCCGCTGCTTCTTTCGAAGCACTTATCGGCAAGCCCGCAAAGGTCGCTTTCCTCTGCCACTCAACAAAGGGTTCTGCTAATCACCCCTTCGTTGATAAGGTAGTTGAGGCAGTTAAGATTGCAAAAGAGAAGTATCCTGATGTTCTCCTCGATGGTGAACTCCAGCTCGACGCTGCAATCATCCCTGAAATCGGTGCTTCAAAGGCACCTGGCTCCCCCGTTGCAGGTCAGGCAAACGTTCTCATCTTCCCTAACCTTGAAGCCGGCAACATCGGCTACAAGCTCATTCAGAGAATCGGTAAGGCTGAAGCTTACAGCTTCCTCCAGGGTCTTGCAGCTCCTGTAAATGACCTTTCAAGAGGATGCAGCGTAGAAGAGCTCGCTGGCGTTATCTGCATCACAGCAGTTCAGGCTCAGCAGATGGCTGCTAACAAGTAATCTTACACTCTAAAGTAAACAACTTAGGGGCTGTGAAAACTTAAGGTTTTCATAGCTCCTTTTTATATGTGGTATTCGGGTAGCTTTATTGAGGAGCACTCATCTCGAAAAGGAGCACTCATCCAAAATCAACATTTTCGAGCGATTTGGATGAGTCATCTCGAAAAAACTCATCCAAAATCGAAAAAAGTTGCTGAT
>JAKSRC010000009.1 GCA_024403855.1 Saccharofermentans sp.
AGATTACAGGTAAATCCACGAATCTACAATTTGGGGGTCACTTCATATTGTCTCAGTATTGCAACGGAGCATATAATGGATAATTTAATAGTAAATGATATTCATCCGTTTTTACAGTCTTATGCTGAACAACCCCGTAGTTCACATAAAATTCTTTATATATAGCATAACCACAAGAAGATGGATCAAAGATATTAATATATCAGTTTGCACATTCATTGAACGAATGTCATTTGATGTAAAAAACAATCCTCTGAAACCGAACCAAATTGAATCCTATTTGGCTGCCCGTGAGCCACAATTATGATAAATGCTATCATCTTCTTTCTCATATTAACTCTCTCAGAACAATATCTATCCAGCTTATCTCTTTATTTCCGAATCGGTTTTTCGACCTTTGATGAAACGACGAAAAATCACAGCACTAATCACAAGCAAAGAAGCTGCACCGACAACTACACTGATTATCCGTGTTCTTCTAACTTGCATATGATATTCTTCACGTGACTGGAGATACCCGTTTACTACTGTTTCGTAATCATCCAATTTAGTAGCACTAAAAACAGGGGTAACATAATACGCAGATACAAAATCCGAAGGATTATCCTGTATTATGACATAGTTTGATACTGGGTGAATGCTAATATCAACATAGAAAAAACTACCATCATCAAGCCGAAAATCAGCAGACATAAAATCAGATCCATGCTCATCGCCACACCACTGTATAATATCGCCTATACTCCCCTTAGTACCGGCTGGTAAAACAATCGTCTCTTGATAGTTCTTGAGAAATTCCGGACTGTCAAAAACGACGTCTTCAGCAAGCGTTACTTTCTCTTCATAAACAACAGCTATACGTCTTTCAAATAAACGTCCTACAGAAACGCTGATAAAAACACAAAGTGCAGCAATTACAAAATACAGTATTATGAACTTAATCGTGTTTTTCATACTATTCCTCGCATAATACTCATTTAGGATAATCATCGATTTCATAGTTAATATCCGTATAACAGGGATACCTATCCATCACCCCAAATCCCATAAAACCTCCAAGTTTTTGTATATGTCCTCGGTTATTAACAAAGTACCTGTCATATGTTCCAAACCAGACTTGCATAAATCCAAAGCAATAAATCAATTCGCCAGTAGCCGCATAAACTACATCAGCATTAGTTGCCTTTAATGTCTCAATAGCGATGCATTTTGATGTTGAATTATATTTGGCCATAAAACAGGTCTGAAAATCTATATTTCTTATATGAATTCGCGAACAATCCTCCAAGAGTTCAGGAATCTTGGTCGCTCTTATGGAATCATAAACTCCCTCACTATCCTGAGCTGTATTAAACCATGAAGATCCATATTTGAAATTTCCATGAAAACATAAAATGATATTATCCACAACGGAATACTGAATCTTTGCCAATCCATATAGTCCCCCCGACGCAATTCCCCTATTAACCACTTTACTTATGTCGACAAAACCATATTCTAATTTTCTGAAAAACTCTGTAAACTGCTCTTCTGATAAGATCGGCACTTTTTGACATGGCATGCGATTGCGTTCAAAGAAATCCACATATGCCTCTGCAGTTTCAATACACGTATCATCCGATCTGTCCATTACAATATAGTTAATCGGCCCATTTTTTAACTTTGGCGTCGCATCAATATCATCCGTAGCACCATCATTATCCCAATCAGCTGTTGTCGGATTGGATTGAGGTATCACATATACAGCGTTTGCGCCTGAGATATTCGGTGTATACCCACGAATATCTTTCTCACAATTGGTAATGGTTTTTCCGCCCTGATTCGAGAAGGAAACCAATCCGCCGCCTCCAAGCTCGACACCATCAGGTATTCCATCTCCGTCTTTATCCGTAGTCTTACTGTCACCATAATAAATATGCTTATTTGTGCCCATTACACCTTGATCTTCAAGGAAATCGTATATGCCATCCTCATCGCTGTCGGTTGTGTTAATAACTAACCACAAAAATTTGTAATTCAAGCATAACAACGTTCCCGTGCGATGATCTTCAAAAATCTCTCCGTAGAGTCTCTGAAGAATCTTATAGTCACTTCCTTTCATTAGTCTCCACCAGTTAAACTCTGTAGCCTCATATTCGTCTAATGTCGGTGCTCTACCTTCCCACCAGTAACCACCATCGTCGTATGTTGTCAAAGCACTAAATACCGCTGACTGCCAACAAACAGAAAAGAGACTGAAAGTATCACTATTGCATGAATTACTATTAGTAAAACAATCTTTTCCTTTTTGATAAGAGAATATGAAACTGTTATTCCAAGGAGCAACCAACACAATCCTGCAACAATGCAAATACAAATGCCTCGTACAATGGCTTTTTCTCGCTGACTTGTTTGTTCTTCTATAGCATTCTTTCCTAGTTCCTTCAAAGTCTCCTGCTCAATAAAATCGCCCCACTCACCTGAAATATGGATATCTTCACCATATGAAAAAGAAACACTGTCAGGAAAGATATAATCTGGTGTTATCTTAGTTCCTATAGGAATAGTTTTCTCCGAACCATCTTTCGAAGTAAAACAAATTTCATTGTTTGTTGTCACCACCAAGTCTTCCGGAATAAGAATTGAGAGTGCAATGCTATCAGCGCTGCTTTTACTATAACTCAGCGAAAACATCGCAAGACCCAAGGACTCTATGAAAACAATTATGATAAACGCTATCATCTTCTTTCTCATGTTAACTCTCCCAAAACAATATCTATCCAGCTTATCTCTTTATTTCCGAATCGGTTTTTCGACCTTTGATGTAAAGAAAAACTATAACAGCAATTCCTGCTATCGTAATACTTAAGCTAATAATGGCACTGGCAATTATTGTATTTCTAATACTCGTGTAATACTTTTCGCGCGTCTCTTTATATCCGCTAAGAATGTTTTCTGCGTCTTCAATTTTGCTTATATCAATAACAAGAACATACTTGTCATGAGTAGCGTGAACAATATCTTCTGACGGTAGCACCGCCTTTTCGTACCCTTGATCAAAAGTCAGTAACACTGGGATATTCGAACCATCCTCCTGATGCAACTCAGTTTCGATATACTCGCACTCTGTTCTTTGAATGCCATAGTAATGTATTGAATCTGATATTGTTCCTCGCATACCAGCATTTAACGTCAGATCATGCCCGTACTTATTCACAACCTCAGGTTCATCGAAAACTATCGTTTCTTTAAGTACTATCTTCGCTGTGTATTCTTCAGCAATACCGTTCAATTTGCCTCTAGCACATATAATGCTGATTGCAAAAACAACTATAACCCAAATAATCATTCGAATGATTAGTGTTACTTTTCGCTTTGGTATATTCATATCATCAACTCTCGAATTGCCGTCATTTTCATTTTTAGTGTACTAAAAATACTATTAGCCTACAAATATAGTAAACAGAAGAATAATTAATACAAATAACGCAAATTATAATTTCATTGCATAAATCTCTTAATTATTGTAACAGTTTTACTTAGGGTAATCTTCAACTCTAATATTTGGAGCAGATCTGCCTTCAAATCTAAACATAAAATCGGCAACTTTAACCCCCTGGTTTCTATATACTTGATTATCTTTACCCAAAGAATACCAATAATACTTGTCATTGGGACTTCCGTTCACATAAAGAAAACCATAAGCATTGATTAATTCGCCAGTTGTACCATAAACCGACTCTGCGTGAGTTATCTTAAGCAACTCAATTGCAATACACTTTTCTGATGCAGTATATTTACTTGAAAAGCAGAATTGACAGTCGATGTGCTTTATTGGTATCTGCGAACAGTTTAACAATGAAGCATCGTTATCAGGATCAGTTAAAGAACTTGCTTTTACTGAACCATATTTAGTAGAACTGTTAATGTGTTCAAGATCAAGAAAACCGACTCCTCCGTGGAATACCATTATCAACTCATTTACATAAGCATATCTTTTGCCACTTAGATGATTGAATCCCCCTGGACAATCCACTGCATAATCAGGATCATCGTCTCCTTGCCAACCATTAAATACTATGACATCAAAGCCATACTCTAAATACTCAAAAAAATACGAAAACTGCCTTTCGGTAAGAATGGGGACTAACTGATAATCTAAACCTGTAGTTCTAAAGTAATTACAGTATGCCATTCTTGATTCAAGTATTACAGCCTCATCCGCAGCGTCAAATAAAATATAATTAATCTCTCTATTTGCGACCTTTGTTGTTGCATCCTCATCATCCGTAGCACCATCATTATCCCAGTCCGTTTTTGTTGGATTTGAATTAAAAACCACATATACTGCAAACGAACCGGCTTTCTTTGGTGTATAACCCTGAACATTTGTGGTTTCGTTTGTTACTGTATTGCCATCATGATTTGCATATATATAAAGATCTCCTAATTCTTCTCCGTCTAGCAAGCCATCACCATCGCTATCACTTTTACCAGTATCAGAATAGTATATGTGCTTGTTTGTGCCCAAAACTCCCTTTTCCTCAAGAAAATCAAATATTCCGTCCTCGTCACTGTCAGTTGGATCCGCTATAAGCCAATCATAAATAAACGTAATGCTCAATAAAGTGCCTGTACGGTGATCCTCATACCAATCACCAAATAATCTCATCAGAATTATGAATTTACCATCTACTCTATTGAAAGCTTTCCACCATGAAAATTCACCGGGCTCAAACTCATCTAAAGAGGGAACACGGCCTTCCCACCAATAACCACCGTCATTATAATGACCTAAAAACAAGCTATTACCATAATCTGGATAGATAGGATTTAGCCATTTAACAAGGTCTACAACAACATATGTACTAAAATGTTCAAGATTAACTGTTATAGTGTCAATCTCAGGATTAACCACTGCCTGCTCCTGAATAATATAAAAACCTGATTTTTCGTCATAATTTCTTGGATTATTGTCATAATTATTAGATTGCGCGTTTATAGTTTTTTATTCAATGATATTCAAAAAAGACTTCCAGAAAAACCTGGAAGTCTTGAAATAACCCATATTGTATTGATTATCGTTTTTTGAAAAGGACAGTTCACCCTTTAGTGTATAACCTTAAGAAATGATCTTCTGTGTATCGGAGTCATACCCTGCTCTCTAATCGCAGTATAGTGATCCTTTGTTCCATATCCCTTGTGTTTTGCAAATCCATAACCGGGATATTCAGCATCGTAATCAACCATCATGTGATCACGAGTAACCTTTGCAAGGATTGAAGCAGCAGCAATTGAATCTGACTTGGCATCGCCTTTAATTATCGGAATAACATCAAGTCCTGTTCCACTCAAATTGACTGCATCAATAAGAAGTATATCGGGAGACATTCCTTTTGAAGCAAGGTCCTTAACGCAATTTCTCATAGCTGTCTTTGTTGCCTCAAGTATATTGATCTCATCAATTACATCAGGTCCGATTGCGCAGATTGCATATGCCTTCGCTTTTTCTTTTATTTCTTCGAAAAGAACTTCTCTCTTCTTCTCTGAAAGCTTCTTTGAATCATCTAATCCGAGAATCTTAACTTCAGGATCAAGAATGCAGCAGGCAGCAACAACAGGGCCAGCAAGAGGTCCTCTTCCTGCTTCATCAATTCCTCCGATCATCTTAAAACCTTTGGATAAGCAATCATTCTCATATTCATACATCGCTTCGTATTTAGCGATAAGCTGTTCAGTTGTAAGCTTTGGCATTACTTTGCTCCCTTACTTAAAATCTTCAGGCAATTCAAGGGTAATCTTTCCTGTTCTGCCTTCTCTCAAATCATTTAAAAATAGCTTTGCAAAGCGCTCCTCATCTATTCTTCCGCCGCTTATAATGCAGCCTCTCTTCTTCGCCATAGCAAGGAAAAGATCGTAATAAGGATCCTGGAAATAACCGGCATCTTCATCCGGTTCTTCTATCTCAACATCGACCCCGTAGCGCTCTCTGATAAGGTCAGGATAGATATCGAGCATCAGCTTCAATACTTCATAAGAAACCTTAGTAACATCAGCTACTTCTGCTTTAACAGAGCCTAAAGCTGTAAGGCACATTGCACTTCTGGCATTTGCAATTCTCGGCCACAAAACACCTGCCATGTCCATAAGCTCAAGACGTCCGTCGGTCATTATCCATTTGAAGTCCTTTGTAACGCCTGGCTTGTCACCTGTAACGGCAGCCTTACGACCTGCCAAAGCATTAATGATAGTAGATTTACCCGTGTTAGGAGCACCTACAACCATAACTCTTATGGGGCGTCCGATTCTGCCCTTTTCTGCAGCCTTCTCAAGCTTATCCTTCATAAGTTCCATAGTTATGGCGTTAAGCTTGTCAAAGCCTTTCTTGTGTGTACTGTCGAGTGCACAGGCACGTGTATTTTCAGATTCAAGAGTGCTGATCCAACGAGATGTTTTATTAGGATCTGCAAGATCTGCCTTATTAAGGATTACAATCCTGGGTTTGCTTCCGATAATCTTATCGAGCTCAGGGTTACGGCTCGAAAATGGGATTCTTGCGTCTGCAGTCTCATAAACAAGATCGACGAGCTTCATTTTCTCGCCTGTCTCATTCAGGGCCTTCCTCATGTGACCCGGAAACCAGTTAATGTCGTTTTTTCTTTCTGCCATTAAAACACCTGCGTCTAATTTAATATTTGATATATTTTACCCTACTTTGAGTGAGGCGGTATACATATAAAGGAAAAAGGGTCGCCTCGATTGAGACAACCCTTCTTGATGTACGAATCTTAGGTCCGCTATCAGATCTTCTGTGTGATCTTTGCAGCCTTGCCCTGACGATCGCGGAGATAATAGAGCTTTGCTCTTCTGATCTTACCCTTACGAATAACATCGATGTGATCGATCTTGGGTGAGTTTACAGGGAGAATTCTCTCTACGCCGATACCATAAGATACACGACGAATTGTAATTGTCTCAGAAAGGCCCTGGCCTTTTCTTGCGATGACATAGCCTTCGAATACCTGAATACGCTCCTTAGCGCCTTCCTTGATAAGGAGGTGAGCCTTAACGTAATCACCGACTTCTACTTCGGAATACTGGTGGCGAATATTTTCGCTCTCGATGACTTTAACTAAATCCATATTGTACATTCCTCACTTTCCTTCAGATGTTCTTGCCTGGATATGGCAGAGGACCATCCTGATAACTGGAGAATTTTAGCACATGCCTCTTTCAAAGGCAAGCATTTTAGCCCAATCACTTTCAGAAATATTCAATTTATCAAGCATGTCAGGTCTGCTGTGCCATGTATCTACCAGAGCCGCTATACGGTTGTAATCTGCAATCGCAGCATCGTTGCCGTTTTTGAGGATTTCAGGTACCTCTTTGCCATGCCATACAGGTGGCTTGGTATACTGTGGAGCTTCAAGTACTCCTGCTGTATGTGACTCATTTGTATATGCTTCTTCATTGGGAAGCACACCAGGTACAAGTCTGGCTACAGCATCTATAACAACTATTGCGGCTGTCTCACCGCCTGTTAAGACATAATCTCCTATTGAGATCTGTTCATCGCAAATCTCATCTATGACACGTGCATCTATTCCTTCGTAGTGTCCGCATACAATCAGAAGATTCTCGTATTTAGAGAGTTCATGAGCTTTAGCCTGATTGAAAACAGAACCTTTTGGAGACATATACACGGTGTGAGGTTTCTTTCCCCCACAGAGTTCAACAGCCTTCTCGTAAGCACCGAAAACAGGTTCAGGACGGATCATCATGCCCGTTCCTCCACCATAGATGGTGTCATCGACACGCCCATAGGAATTCGGTGCATAATCGCGCATCTGGATACACTCCAAAGAAATCGCACCCTTTGCAATTCCTCTGCCTGTAATGCTGGTATTGAGGTAACCTTCCACCTGCTCCGGAAACAATGTCGCTACAAGGAAATTCATGCTTATTTCTGTTCACCCGGTCTGACAGTTACATTACCTGAACCATCGACTCTGATAGCAGAACCGCAGAAATCACAGTGACCTACAGTATGCTTACGAATCTTGATGTTAGTAGCGCCGCAGTTCGGACATGTAACAGCAACATTCTGAGTCTCAAGCTGATCTTCGTACTGCTTTCTGTTGAAATCGACTTGTTTCTGCGTTGCAACTGCCTGTGCCTGAGTAGCCTCAGCTCTCGCCTGCGCTGCCTTCTGCTTTGCGACAGCAACCTTACGGCTCTTAACGATCTTAGCAGTAATAATGATGCCGATAACAAGAATGATAGCAACAGCAACAATAACGCCAATCTGCTTCCATGAAAGCTGCTTCTTCATCATTCTGTTAGCCGCCTGACAGAAAGCCTGATCAAAGAACTGACCCTCTGTGAGATTGTTATCTGTGTAATAGTAATCGATATAATCGAGCAAAATCTCTCTTGCCTGCTTATCCATTACCTGAACTTCAGCATCATAACCCGGAGTAGCAGTACAAATATAATTGCTTGAAGCATTCGGGTATTCACGGAAAATAACGATAAGGTGTCCTTCGTCATCGCCGAAAAGTTCTTTGTACTTTATGTCAGAAAGTTCTTCAAGACTCTCTTCGTACTTAAAGTCTTTTCCTTCTTCACCCATAATCCAGAGATAAGGTTGTACGCCTGTCTTCTCATAGAAATATCTAAGACCATGAATGAGTGAATTTTCTTCACCATAATCGTCAATCCAATCACCCCAGTCGTCCTGATACCACTCTTCGTAAGGCGTGCACTTGGAATCAGGAAGAGGCTCTCGGTTTACAGTGGAACGCTCAATAAAAAGAGGAATGTTACCATTAGCACTTCCTTCCAATGCAGCAATAAACAGACCAATAAATGAAATTATGATAATGATCGCAATGATAGATCCGAATACAGAACCGCAACCGCCGCCACTGCGATGACTTCCACCACTATAGCCACCGGAAGAACCATAACTTCTTGAGCTATGTGAATAAGAAGATCTTGACGAATGGTAGGATGAACCACCGCCTGAATGTGAATGACTGCTTGAATGATGTGAGCTGTGGTGGGAACCACCGCCTCCGCCGCCTCTACCCATAGAAATAATCCTCCCTCAAACGCTGTAAACACAGCTTATTCCAGAAAATATAATACCATACGAAATAATTACTTTTAATCGTACAACTCGTAAAGGCCATCAGGCATCTTGCACTTGATATAACCTTCAGCGATATTTACGTCATAACAGTAAGCATTTACAAAGGGGATCATTAAATTCTTCTTCTTTGAATCGCGCTTAATCTCAAGGGTAAACTGTGAGCCTGTCTCAAAACAGTCGCTAACATTTCCTACTTCACCCTTTTCATCATCAATGACCTTAAGACCTATAAGATCTGTGATGAAATAGCTACCCTCTTTAAGCTTAACCGCATTACTCCTGTCAACAGCAATAAATCTGCCGCGCAAAAGCTCCGCCTTATCCCTATCTTCAACCCCGTTAAATCTGACAAGTACGTTGCCACGATCTAATCTGGCAACTTTGCATACTAAAGCTTCGGGCTTCTCAAACTTCTGCCCGCAAACAAAACATTCCTTTAACTTAAGGAAACGGCGCGGGTCGTCCGTCAGGGGATAGACTTTAACTTCCCCACGGACGCCATGCGCGCCGATTATCTTTCCTATAATGATGAGATTATCCAAAAGAATCAGCCTACTATATCGACTATAACGCGCTTACCTTCTTTGAGGTACTTCGCCTTCATTATTGAACGGATGGCCTGAGCTCTCTTACCATTCTTGCCGATAATCTTTCCTGTATCCTCAGGAGCAACAGACAGTTCGAAAACAACTGTGTTTCCACGTTCTGTCTTCTTTACGTTTACCTCATCAGGATTACTTACAAGTTCCCTGGCGATATAAACCAATAAATCGTCCATGTAAAGATCTCCTTCCTATTCTGATTCAAGGCCTAACTGATAATCAAATCAGATGATGCCCTGCTTCTTAAGAAGAGTCTTTACTGTATCTGTAGGCTGAGCGCCGTTAGCGATCCACTTCTTTGCAGCATCGCTGTCGATCTTAATGCTGTCTGTATCTGTCATAGGATCATAGTAACCGATTTCCTCGATGAAACGACCATCTCTAGGATATCTTGCATCAGCAACAACAACACGATAGAAAGGTGCCTTCTTCTTACCCATTCTTCTCAAACGAATCTTAACTGCCATTTTTGTTTCCTCCAAAAATTAATTTGTTTTTTTATAATCTACGCCATTTCAATGGCGGGATTTACTTTATCTTCTGCCCTTACGCTTCTTTTTGCGGTCACGTCTGCCGGCAGGAACAAAAGGTGTACCATCATCAGTATCCTTGGGAGCTGACAAACTACCCAATCCCTGAGGGAAACCTGTTCCCATTCCGGAACCAAGGCCGCCCATATTACCCAGGTTACCCATATTGCCGAGACCACCCATGTTGCCCTTAAGGCCCATCTTTGCAGCCTGCTTGGCAAAACCCTTAGGCATCTTGAAGCCGCCCTTGCCATTGCTGAACTGCTTCATCAACTTAGCTGTCTGCTCATACTGAGCCATAAGCTTATTTACGTCAGATACCTGTACGCCGGCACCTGCAGCAATTCTCTTTCTTCGTGAGGCATTAAGAATTGAAGGTGATCTTCTTTCCTTCTTTGTCATTGAAGAAATAATTGCCATCTGTCTGTCGACAATCCTGTCATCAAGATCTTCATCCTTGATCTTGCCTGCAGTACCCGGCATCATGCCAACGAGATCCTTAAGTGAGCCCATCTTCTTCATCTGTTCGAACTGTGAATACAGATCGTCGAGATTGAAGTTGTTGCCCATCATACGCTCCATTGCCTTGAGGGCTTCTTCCTCATCAATGTTAGCCTGAGCCTTCTCAATAAGACTTACGACATCACCCATTCCGAGGATTCTGTCAGCCATACGCTGAGGATAGAACTTCTCAATTGCTTCTACCTTTTCGCCTGTACAAATGTACTTGATAGGCTTATTTGTAAGCTTACGAATGGATAAAGCAGCACCGCCTCTGGCGTCACCGTCGAGCTTTGTCATGATGAAGCCGTCCATACCGATGTTCTGCTCGAAAAGCTGTGCTATATTAACAGCTTCCTGACCGATCATCGCATCGACGACAAGGAGTTTCTCTGTAGGATTTACAGCTGCTGCAATATCTCTGAGCTCTTCCATAAGAGCTTCATCAGCAACTGTACGACCTGCAGTATCGATAATAAGGTAATTGCAAAGCATATATCTTGCCTTGCCTTCACCGTCTTTAGCAATCTTTACGGCATCCTTTTCCTCAGGATCGATATAACAGTCGACACCGATAGAATCACTTAATACCTTGAGCTGCTGGGCAGCTGCGGGTCTGTGAACGTCAACTGATACGACCATCGGCTTTTTGCCGTTCTCTTTTAACAACTTGGCAAGCTTTGCTGCAGTAGTTGTCTTACCTGCACCCTGAAGACCATAGAGGATGATTATATTAAATCCGCTGTCGGAAACCTTAAGCTTATCTTCGCCTTCTTCACCACCCAGAAGCTCAGTCAAAGATTCTCTTACGATCTTTACGATCTGCTGACCGGGTGTAAAGGATTCCTGTACATCAGCGCCCTTGCACTTCTCGGTCATTTCAGCGACAAATTCCTTAACTACGCTGTAGTTAACATCGGCTTCAAGAAGAGCCATGCGAATCTCACGCATCATCTCCTTTAAGTCGCTCTCGCTTACGCGTGCCTTGCCGCGCATCTTTGAGGTTATATTCTGAAGTTTTTCAGATAAGCTCTCAAACACTTTCTTACATTTCCTCTATCAATTCTTCAAGTTCTTTAGAAGCTTTGTCTGTATCGCCGCTTCTTATAAGATCTAAAGCTTTTCTTGCTTTTGCCTGCTGCTTCTCGAAAAGAGTCAGGAGTCCTAACTTCTGCTCATATTCTTCAAGCTGCTTTTCTGCCCTTTTGACCGTATCGTGAACGCCCTGTCTTGAGATTCCCTCAGCCTCAGCAATCTCTGCCAAAGTCAGGTCATCGTTATAATAGCTTTCACAAGTACGCCTCATCTTGGGCGTAAGAAGGTTGCCATAGAAATCGAGTAAAAGGTCTGTTCTTACTGACTTTTCACGCATTTAAAGGCACTCCTCCCTATTTAATGCCTGCACATAATAACAAAGCATTGGAAGAGTGTCAAGTATTTTTACTTGTCAGAATGAATGATTTAGCTTTTTGCCCACCAATAGCAATATGCCTGTGTTCTTGCTGCAAATGCCGTTGAAGTCTTAAGAAGTTCTCTTACTTCATCCTTGGTATACCAGCGAGCTTCGATTTCTTCTTCATCCGATGTGCTGGGTGAGAATTCGCCTTCAGCTTTTCCAAGCACACAGCAGCTTCTCTCATTTGTGATTCCTACACCGGAAAAACTTAAAGGAAGAACTTCATCAATCGCGAAAAGATTTAATCCCGTCTCTTCCCAGAGCTCTCTTTTCGCTGCTACTTCAGGAGTCTCTCCTGCATCAATGAGACCTGCCGGGAAATTATAAGCAAAGCCTCCGACAGCCATTCTGTACTCTTTGTTCAGGAGAAGCTTTTCGCCATCAGCACTTGTAACAATCAAGACTACAGCATCGCACTTTTCGCGAGCGATATCCTCAAGACTTGTAATGTTCTTGTCTCTGGATACCATCTCGTAAATTTTCTTGTTGCCGAGTGAAGTCTCATATTCGGCATTATAAGATGTTATAAAACGACCTTCGTGAACTTTATTTACACCAATGAACTTCATTTCTTGCTCTTCCCCATTCTCTTCTTAATGATGTCTTCTTTTGCAACTGAGTAACCGAAGAAACCAAGCTTCTCTCCCAGGAGATAGTATTCACCATGGTTGTATGCGACAAGTCTGGCGTTATCAAGGCAAAGCTTTCCGTTCTCATCGAGAAGATAAGAATCAGCTGTAACAGCTTTGATCTCTCCGATGAACATGTCATGTGATCCAAGTTCTGTAACACTCTTTACCACACAGGAAATAGATACAGGAGCTTCCTTGATAGCGTATGCATACTCCATCTCTTTTCCCTTAACAGGTGTTAATGAGCATGACTTAAATTTTTCTTCGTTCTCGCCGCCCCTTACACCGCAGTAATCACAAGCTTTGCATAAAGACTTTGAAACAAGATTTACTACGAATTCACCTGTCTCAGAGATAAGCTTATGTGAATATCTGCTCTTACGAATGCTTACTGAAATCATTGGCGGTTCAGAATTAACCGTACCTGCCCAGGCAGCAGTCATGATATTAGGTTTACCATCCTTACTTCCTGAAGACACCATAACTACAGGAACAGGATTCAATATTGTTGAAATGCCCACATCTACTTTATCGTGCTTAGCCATTATCTTAGCCCTCCTTGTAAATAAGCGGAGTTACCGCTGTAAAGCTCTCATGCAAGAGCAAATAGTCCTTAATATCAATACCGGCAGAATATCCTACGATGCTTCCGTCTTTACCGATTACTCTATGGCAGGGAACAACAACCGCAACAGGATTATCAGCGCAGGCACTACCTACAGCTCTCGTAATCTTGCGTGCTTCCTTAAGATCTCCATCAGTAAGGATAAGTGCTACATCCTCATAACTTGCCGTACCGCCATAGGGTATCGAATTCAAAGCATTCCATACCTTCTTCTGGAACGTAGTACCCACATTGAATCTGACATTCAGATCGAAGCCTGCTCGGTTGCTTCCGAAATATTCCTTAAGCTCAACATAAGCTTTGGCGAGCTCGTCCGGCAAATATTTCAATTGTTCTTCATCAAGATTATAGTAACCCTCATCATTTCGACAGAGTCCGCCATTGTTATCCAATAAACCAAGACCACCGGCAACGTTATTTATAAAGGGATCTTCAAGCTGCTGGCCATAATGGAAAAGCTTTAATGAATCAATGTAATCCTGACCGCCGGAGACAACACAAACGCCTCTCTCAAAAGGAACAAAGCAGACATTGTATCTTGGATACTCATAAGAAAGCATCGCGAAAAGACCGGCATCTTCGAATCCGACCTTATTTCTGACTTCATCCTTTAAGACAGCTTCCTGAACAAATCCGGCTCCTAAAAGAATTCTTTCAAGGCCTTCATTACCCTGATTACATATAACGGTTACTTTGTGATAGTACTCCTCAAGGAAGCAGTAATTCAAAACTGCATCTACTATTCCACTTTGAGTATCTGCATTAGCATCGTTAGTAAAAACAAAATCGATATGCGCTCTGCAATTCTTTCTGTCAGGCCTGAAAAGCTTGATCATGGCATAGATGACATCATCCTTGGAAGCTACTAAAGCCTCACCCTGACTTCCTGAGCCAAGCGCTCTGATATCATTTTCGATTAGTTTGACAGTTCCTTCCATAAGCCCACGCTTACGAAGATCGGAGCCATCTGATATCAGTATCTTACGAAGAACGATTCTGTCAGCCATAGCACTTCTCCGGATCAAACTCGCCAAGACGCTTTGCATATTCAGCAATATACTCATTCGTTTTGGCAAACATCATATCGTCAAACGAATTCGGACAATAAACAGCGTTATCCATTACCTGACGGAAATCTTCAGCCATGTACCCGAAAATCTCATCCTGGCAAATAAAATCCCACAAAGCAGCATTTCTTGTAAGAGGCATTAATCCGGACATATTCTCAAGCCTGTAAATCAAAAGCTGTGCATCAGGATCAAAAGAAATAAATGTTGCAAACTCCGTTGCAAAAGCTGAATTAGAAGATTCTTTTGAAACACAAAGAGAATATGTACTTATATAAGGAACACCTTCATTGGTTGCATCAGAACAAGGAAGATGTAAAAGATAAAGACTTCCGGGATAGTAATCTGCCCAGGTTCTTATATTCGCAGAAGAATCAACCCACAAAGCAGCCTTTCTGGAATAAATAGAATCTGCTCCGCCAATCTGATCCTGTGCCAAAAAAGACGAATAAAGGCCCTTAATATAAGAAGTGGCATCATTAATCACTTCCTTGGAAGAAGCCTTGTCATTCTTGTATTCTTCGTTGACCATGTAAGAAGTTGGAATGTCGCTGTTAAATGCAGAACCCAGGTATGGAATCATCTGATATGCAGAAGCGAAGCCACTAACTGATTTGTATTCATTCTTTATAGCGACAAGATATTCTCTTAAGTTTGCAGTAGTATTCTTTGCCGGAAGCTTACCCATCTTCGTAGGGATATAGTCTGTATTTCCTAAAATAATCCTGGCAGAACAAAAATGCGGTACGGCATAGTAAACACCGCCTTCTGAATCGGAGGTAAATGCACCAGAGTAAACCTGGCGTGCATTTAAATAAACGTCATCAGCAAGGTAGCTGTTAAGTTCAGTGGAATAACCGGCTTTATAAATGGCAGAACTATCCTCAGCTAAGAAAAGATCCGGCATATTCCCTTCACTTTTCCAACTTGCAACCTGCTCCAGACCGGCACCGGTACTGCTACATTCGATATTAGTAACAACATAATTTGTAGCTACTGAAGACAATGCATCTGTATCAATAGAAAGGCCTGTCTCAGAGCTCTCCCAAAGTCCATTATTCTTGCAATAGAACATCGCAGAAAGACACTGAATAGTAAGATCTGAGTAAGGAAGAGCTACCTGGAGCTGGCGGATATCCTTTCCTGAATCCGGCTTAATAGAAGCATCGGAAGACTCTACTGTCTCCTCCTGTTCTTCCTGAGTAACTATCGGAGGAAATCTGTCATCACCCTTTTTGCAGCTTGTGAACAAAGCGCCAGCAAATGACACACACAGAATCAGACTTAATGCTTTATATCCAAGACTTAAGACCTTCATAAAAAAGACTCCTCCACTGCACTAATTATAACATTCTTATCGAGAAAGCTTGACTTTCTTTCACTTGACACTCAACTACCAAATATGTATATTTTTATGGCACGCCAAAGTGGCTCAGGGGTAGAGCAATTCACTCGTAATGAATAGGCCGCGGGTTCGATTCCCGCCTTTGGCTCCATAAATTTCATCCCCCGTTCTTGGTACTTAATCCAAGCGGGGGATGTTTTGTTTTCGAAGTCCCAAAATGCATTCCAATCAGAATAAATCAGCAAAAAACAACACCTCCGAGAGCTTGAGGCTGACGGAGGTGCAGATTAATCCGATTTATTTTGCTTATTAATGGTGGAACAATCTCATTCCTGTGAATGCCATTGCCATACCATACTTATTGCATGTCTCGATAACATTGTCATCACGGATAGATCCACCGGGTTCAGCAATATACTTAACACCACTCTTGTGAGCACGCTCGATATTGTCACCGAAGGGGAAGAATGCATCAGAGCCCAAAGCTACATTATCGTTCTTTGTAAGCCATTCCTTCTTCTCTTCTCTTGTGAATACTTCAGGCTTTACCTTGAAGATATTCTGCCATGTTCCTTCTGCAAGAACATCCTCATATTCTTCAGAGATATAAACATCGATAGCATTGTCTCTGTCAGCTCTTCTGATACCATCAACGAACTGGAGTCCCAATACCTTAGGACTCTGTCTGAGCCACCAGTTATCAGCCTTGCTGCCTGCAAGTCTTGTGCAGTGGATTCTTGACTGCTGACCGGCACCGATACCGATTGCCTGACCATCCTTTACATAGCATACAGAGTTACTCTGTGTGTACTTCAAAGTGATGAGGGAAATGATGAGGTCGATCTTCTTATCCTCAGGAATATCCTTGTTGTCTGTTACGATGTTTTCGAGAAGAGCGTGGTTGATCTCGAACTCATTTCTTCCCTGCTCAAATGAAACACCATACACCTGCTTTGTCTCAATAGGAGCGGGCTTGTATGAAGGATCGATCTTGATTACGTTATATGTACCCTTTCTCTTTGTCTTCAAAATCTCAAGAGCTTCAGGTGTGTAATCAGGAGCGATGATACCATCGGATACTTCTCTTGCAAGCATTGTTGCTGTAATAGCATCACATGTATCAGAAAGTGCTGTAAAGTCACCATAAGAAGACATTCTGTCAGCGCCTCTTGCTCTTGCATAAGCGCAAGCGATAGGAGACAACTCACCAAGATCGTCAACGAAGTAGATCTTTGCTTCTGTCTCAGAAAGGGGCTTGCCTACTGCAGCGCCTGCAGGTGAAACATGCTTGAATGAAGTAGCTGCAGGAAGTCCTGTTGCTTCCTTGAGTTCTTTTACAAGCTGCCAGCCATTGAAAGCATCCAAAAGGTTGATATAACCAGGCTTACCATTCAATACTGTGATAGGAAGCTCTGATCCATCCTGCATATAGATTCTGGAAGGCTTCTGATTGGGATTGCATCCGTACTTGAGTTGCATCTCGCTCGACATATTAGTTCTCCTTTATCTGACTGTTAAATATTAAACGTTCTTATTGACAATTCTTGTCTCTGCTTCGCCTGTAGCAATATCAATATAGCGTACGAAAAGAGATACCTTGTTGTCTTCATTAAGGCTTGTCCATACTTCATTTGTGAAAGCATCGATATCGCCCTTGAGTTCAACCTTCTCAGGTTCACCTTCGAATGAAGGAAGCGGGTTGCCGTCACCCATGTATGTGTGGATGAATCTGCCAACACCTGCCTTAGGATTTGAATAAGTAAATGTGTGACGCTCGCAGGAAGACGGATCACCATCAGCACTCTTCAGGATGGACATTGCGAAGTTGTAGTTACCATTTTCGACATGCATGATACCTGAAATTCTGGGAGTATAGTTAGGTGCGTCGTCTTCGAACTCTCTGCATCTTAAGGACTGCTCGAAAGTCATCTGCTTGTCCATAAGTTCATAGATAGTATCTGTCTGATCGCCGTTAGTAACGATTGTCTTGTTACCAAGTACTCTTACAGGAGAGTAAATGATGAGGTGCGGATCAGTAAGAAGTGAAGGATCAAAAGCTTCTGTCTTGATTCCGTCTTCTGTTGCTGTGAAAACTCTGTTTCTTGAATTTACGCTTCTTCCCATAATGAAGTAAGCTGTAACTGCGTACTTTCCGTCTTCAGACTTTCCGATTACGATTCCTCTTCCGGGATATGCGTTCTCGCTTAAAATCTTACTCAAATTCTGTGTAATCATATTGCACCTCCAAAATTAATTATCTGATATAGCAGATGTTATTTTCTATAACTACTTTACCGTCAGCTATAAGTCTGATTGCCTGAGGAAGAATCTTCCATTCGCACTCTTCCATGATTCTTCTCTGAAGTGTCTCAGGAGTGTCATCAGGCTTAACCTCCGAAGCTTTCTGAAGAATAATCGGACCTTCGTCGTAATTCTCATTTACAAAATGAACTGTAGCACCTGATACCTTAACGCCCTTTGCAAGAGCAGCCTGGTGAGGTCTAAGTCCATACATTCCTGCACCGCAAAATGAAGGAATGAGAGCCGGATGGATATTGATTATACGGTTAGAATACTTGGAAACAAGTTTAGGTCCAAGAAGTGATAAATATCCGGCAAGAACAACGAGTTCTGCACCTGATTCATCCACTGCAGATACCATAGCTTCATCCCATGCTTCTACGGAATCAAAATCCTTTTTGGAAACAACGCAGGACTTGATGCCGTTATTTGCTGCTCTTTCAAGCGCATAAGCAGTTTTTGATGATGAAAGAACAAGGCTGATTTCAATATCCTTAAGAATTCCGTCCTTAGTGTTATCGATTATCGCCTGAAGGTTTGTTCCGCCTCCTGATACAAATACAGCAATCTTCATCTGCATATCTCCCATATATTAGTTGTATTTTACCTTGTGTACGCTTTCTTCGTCATCTTCAGGCTTACCTGCAACGAAGTTACCGTCAAAGCATGCTGAACATACATCACAATCAATCGTATTAAGTGACTTCTTCAAGGACTCAAGGCTGATATAAGCAAGTGAATCAGCACCAATCAGGTTACGAATGTCCTCAATTGTGCTGTTGCTTGCAGGAAGCTCTGTCTCAGAAGAAGCATTAACACCATAGCAGCATGCGAATCTGACCGGCGGAGAAGCAAGCCTTACATGTACTTCCTTTGCGCCATTTTCTCTAAGGAATGAGATGATGTGCTTTGTGGTTGTACCTCTGACAAGTGAGTCATCGACAATAGCGATTCTCTTATCCTTGATAGCAGTTTTAAGAGCTGCGAACTTCATTCTTACAGCGAGTTCTCTCTGCTGCTGTGTGCTCTTAATGAATGTTCTTCCAACATATCTGTTCTTCAAAAGGCCTGAACCGTAATCTACTCCCAAACCCTTTGCAAAACCTTCAGCAGCTGCAATACCTGAATCAGGAGCACCGATAACGAGATCTACATCAGCAGGACTTTCTTCAGCAAGAGCCATACCTACTCTGAATCGTGAATCGAAAACAGACATATTGTCCATTACAGTGTCAGGTCTTGCGACATAAACATACTCGAAAACGCAGACCTTGGTATCCTTCTTCTGAACTGCTTCATCGTAACGAATCGAGCTCATGCCATCTTTAGAGATCGTGATGATCTCACCAGGTTCGAAATCTCTTACGATCTCGCATCCGACAGCATCAAGAGCGCATGACTCAGAAGAGATATAGTACTTATCACCCTGCTTACCAAGGATCAAAGGTCTCAGACCGTACGGATCTCTGACACCGATAAGCTTATCTTCAGTCATGAAAACCATCGAGTAAACACCCTTGATTTCCTTCATAGTCTCAAGGATTGCGTGCTCGCAGTCTTCAGTTCTGATTCTGTTTCTGGAAAAAAGTGAAAGGATAATCTCTGTATCAGTATTTGTCTGGAAGATAGCACCTTTACTTTTGAGGTCTTCTCTTATCCTGTTAGCATTCATGATGACAGAATCAGAAGCAAGTGCGATATTACCTACTCTGGACTTAATCGAAATAGGCTGAATTGCATCTACACCATTTTCTCTGGGAGAGCCACCTCTTACATGTCCGATAGCACACTTACCTGAAAGAGCTGACAGAGTAACTTCATCGAAAACATCTGTAACAAGACCTGCTGACTTGTGTACGAGGAAAGAACCATCCTCATTAACTGCCAAACCACAGGACTCCTGTCCTCTGTGCTGGAGAGAGAAAATACCATAATAGGCATCTCTCGTTACATTCTCTTTATTGCCTTTGATGTCATAGCATCCAAATACGCCACTCACCAGTTAGATCCGTCCTTAATAAAATTTGGTTTTAGATTTGTTCGTTCAATTCATCTCAGCGATTTTCTGCTGAAGTCTTGCATCTCTTTCTTCAACAGATGAAGCGAGGCTGTTCTTGTAATCCTTAATCTTCTGCATAAGCTCTGCATCAGATAAAGCGAGCATCTGGCATGCAAGGATTGCTGCATTTGAACCACCATCGATTGCAACAGTTGCAACCGGGATACCTGTAGGCATCTGAACTGTAGCATAAAGTGCATCAACGCCTGCAAGAGCACCACCCTTGCAAGGAACTCCGATAACAGGAAGAGCTGTATTGGCAGCAAGAACGCCACCTAAGTGAGCAGCAAGACCTGCTGCAGCGATAATTACCTTGAATCCTTCAGATTCTGCATTTCTGGCAAGTGTCATAGCCTTGTCAGGTGTTCTGTGAGCTGAAGCGACGGTAGCTTTGAAGCCGACGCCGAACTTGTTCAGCATTTTGAAGCAACCCTCCATTACAGGAAAATCAGAGTCAGAACCCATTACTACCAAAACTTTACAATCAGCCATACAAGCACCGCCTTTATTAACTTAATTTACTCGTCGCCCTGAGCCCAGCCAAGACGTGACATAACCCTAAAATACTCTTCAGATTCCCACTTATAAGGCTTTGGACAGAAGTCATTTCCGGGCCTTGTAGAGGTCTGAGAATAAGGATAAACCCTCAGCCTATAGTCTACGCACTTGGAGCCGTCTGCGTCCATAATAAAATCGCATTGAATTATTACAGAATCGGGGTCGTTTAATGAGTAATTTCCACCAAAACAAAAGTTCGAGAGAGAATAAAAGATGTAGTGATCCTTATACTTCTCAATCGGCTGAAGACGATGAGGGTGTGTACCAACTACAATATCTACTCCGTAATCTATCAGTTCGTGCGCAATTTTCTTCTGCCTTGAAGTAGCTTCATATACACCTTCCTGGCCGAAATGGCATGAAGCGATAATTATCTGGGCACCATCTTTTCGAAGCTGGTCAATAATGCCATAAACAGCTGACGCATTAGTGTCATTTCCAAGTCCGACCATTCCGATCTTTATGCCCTTGGCAGTCGTAAAAATAGCACCGTTTTTGTCATCACTCCAGGTGATTTTACGCTCATCAAGGTTTTTCCTTGTCTCCTTGAGTCCTTCTTCCCAGAAATCCATTGTATGGTTATTAGCAATATTTACTGCTTCAATACCATTTGATGTGAGCATTTCAAGGTCATCAGGATTCATACGGAAGATATACTGATTATTCTTGTGACTTGTAGTAGTAGTTACCGGATTCTCAAGATTTATGAGCGTCATGTCGTCGGATTTAAACATATCAGCGCAATTCTTGAAACAATAGGACATATCGCCGTTAACTTTCTTGTCGAAAGCCTTATTAGATGCCCTGTAATCCTGCGTCAGAGTGCAGTCACCGGTAAATGTAACGGTTACAGTGCGATCTTCAGGAAGCAATGTAGGTACGGGTGTTGCTGTAGGAGTCGGTGTAGCTGTTGCTACAACAGTAGTCTCTGTCGATACGGTCTCAAGCATTACAGAAGTAGCTGCAGACTGTTCAATCGTTGTATCCAAAGTAGAAAGGACACTCGTCTCAGAAGATGAAGAAGCGCTACTGCTACATGCGGCGATGTTAACCGCCAACGCCAAAACAAGACCTGCTGATAGAAGTTTCTTTATATCTCGAAATAAAGGATGATCCTTCACTCTTCCCGTCCCCTTTTTCATAAATCAGAAATGCCGACCATAGGTCAGCATTTCAATTATAACAATCTTTATGTCAAGTAAATAATATTTTTCGAAAGCACATCAATAAATAAGAATTGCAGTGTTCAGAACTCCGATTCCAACTTTTCTTGTGCCACCGCTAATGCCGCCCATTATCTGCTGGTCAGATACAGGAGCCTTTATCTCGTTATCATTAGCTACTCTGAAACTAAAGTTTCCATCAGATTCGCTTACATCGACATAAACCGGCTTATCAGATCTGTTCATTACAAATACTACAGCCTTTGCACCCTTTGCCTCATTGCCGAATGCATCCTTTCCATCAGATAAATTTCTGACAAAAGCGAAAGTGCCATTCTTTGCATAAAGTGTTTTATAGTAACCGGTCGTCAGGCAATCATTATCCGTTCTAAGCTTGGCAAGTCTCTTAAAATACAAGAGGTTTTCCTGTTGCTTCGGCAAAAGACGATTCCAGGGATAAGTTCTTCTGTTAAATGGATCCTTGTATCCCTCCATCAGAACTTCGTCGCCGTAGTAAACGGAAGAAGCACCGATATAACCAATCTGAAAAGCAAATGCCATTCTGCAAAGTGAAGACACAACGTCATAGTAGAGCGTATCGACTTTAAATGTTCGCTGTATATCTCTGTTATCTGTATCTTCAGGCTTTGAAAGTGATGTCATTATACGTGGTACATCATGTGATGATACAAGATTCATCATCGCATAATAAGCTTCCATAGGATAACGCTCGCGGAAACCTTCAAATCTAGCATTCGCAACATCAGCATCAATATAACCTGCAAGGAAGTCCAAAAGGATATGCCTGAAGGTATAACCCATAACAGAGTCATGAGTATTTCCCAACATGAAGTCTCTGTAAGATCCGTAGCTGCACTTATTCGAAGCATCTTCCCATACTTCGCCAATAACTGCACCCTGACCATTGGTCTTCTCTTTTACAGTCTGCCTCATCTGTCTGATAAAGCTGTCCGGAAGTTCATCTGATACATCAAGTCTGAAGCCTGATGCGCCTCTTGAAATCCAGGTATCAACTACACCGTCTTTACCAAAGATAAAACTTCTGTAAGACAAATCGTCTTCATTGATATTCGGAAGATCAGGGAAACCCCACCAAGATTCATATCCGACTGAACCATCAGGATTACGTGAGAAGTTGTACCATGAGCGATAACGGCTCTCACAACCCTCATTAAAGGCCTTATAAGCGCCAACGCCTTCATATCTGTCGAACTTGTTGAAATACTTGGAGTCAGCTCCCGTATGGCTGAAAACACCATCAAGGATTATCTTTATTCCCTTCTTCTCGCAAGCCTTTTCGAGACTTAAGAAAGCATCTGTACCACCGAGAATCGGATCTGCATTAAGATAATCAGCCGTATCGTATCTGTGTGACGATCTGGCTTCGAAAATAGGATTAAGGTACAAAACATTGATTCCAAGATCTTTTATGTAATCAAGTCTTTCCTCAATACCCTTCAGACTGCCGCCATAGAAATCACATGCAAGATAACCCGTTTCCGGCTTGCCCTTTGTATCAACATCTTCATACCAGTCTTCGTGATAGATTCGCTCAGACCTGTTGTCAGTATTGATCATCTTCTCATAATCGAAAGAAGAATCTCTTGAGAATCTGTCAGGGAAAATCTGGTAGATCATCGCTCCCTTAAGGAAATCAGGAGTCTTAAATTCTTTGCTATAAACAGTTATCTGGAATGCATAAGGATACTTGTCTTCGTTGGCACCTACCTTCGGAGGTTCCATATAAAGTGTTCCTTCGCCATTAGGCGTATCCAATGCAGCAGCATAGTAAAGCGTCAGATAACGTCCATCACCGGTACGTATGCCATCAGGCAAATCTTCAACATAACCGGGGCAATTAAATCTGAACCAGTAAAACAATACAGATGATTCAGAAGGCAGCATGAGATTTACATGATATCTTCCTTCATCCGATACTTTATACATCGGTTCTTCGTGGTAGGTGAAGTTATAAAGGCCATAAGTGTAACAGAATGTTACATTTGAAGCTTCTCTATATGTGTCGAAAAAGATATCAACACAAGAAGCTGTCGGCCTTGCACCAAATGGTTTCCTGTACTCAGGAAGGCGCGATGCATGAATGCACCGCGCCTTATTAAAATCCTTTGAATCAGTCTGTGTCTTATCAGACATCAGTCTTTCTTCTCCTTATCTTCAGGCTTCTTATCTTCGGCCTTTGCCGTAGCTTTCTTAGCCTGAGGCTTTTTTGCAGTTGTCTTTTTCGCAGCCGGCTTCTTTGCAGGAGCTTTCTTTTCCTTAGGTTCAGCAACAGCTTTCTTTGAAGGCTTCTCCTCCTCTACCGGAGCTGCCTCCTTAACAGGTTCAGCTACAACTTCAGGTTCGTTTCTGGGAATACCGGTGATCAAGGAATAGAGGCCTGCATATTCACCTGCACTCTTAGTCCATGAATAGTCACCCTTCATACCGACTTCAACGATCTTATCCCAAACATCAGTGTGATGACGATAGATGTCAGCAGCATACTTTGTTGTGAACAGGAACTCATGTGCGTTGATATTGGCAAATGAGAAGCCATTACCTTCGCCTGTAAATTCGTTATAAGGTGTAACTGTATCCTTAAGACCGCCTGTCTCTCTGACAACAGGAACAGTACCATATGCCATTGAGCAAAGCTGTGACAATCCACAGGGTTCGAAAAGGCTTGGCATAAGGAAGATATCGGATGCTGCATAAATTGTGTGAGCAAGACCGCTGTCGAAATCGATGCATGCACACATCTTGCCGGGATTACGGTTAGCAATATCAACAAGTGCTCTTTCGTAATAGGGATCACCTGTACCAAGAATTACTACCTGCATACCGTCGTAGAGCATTTCTTCCAAAACATAGAGCAAAAGATCTAAGCCCTTCTGGTCTACAAGTCTGGAAATCAATGAGCAAAGAGGAGCACCCGGATTGACATCAAGGTGAAGCTGTTCCTGCAAAGACTTCTTGCAAGCAGCCTTTCCTTCCTTCCAGTTCTTGATCGAATACTTCATAGGAATCTTCTCATCCTTTGAAGGATCGTATTCAAGATCATTCATGCCGTTCAAAATACCGGACACTTTATATGCATACTTCTGCAATGTGTAATTAAGACCTTCACCGTAGTAATCGGTCATAATCTCATATGCATAAGTAGGAGATACTGTTGTAACAGAATTGGAGAAAACAATACCCGCCTTCATGAAATTAATCGCACGATCCTTGATGCAGAAGTCATCTCTCAGATAATCATCAGGAAGATCCAACATCTCTCTTACGACATCTACAGAATGAACGCCCTGATACTTAAGGTTGTGGATTGTATAAACTGTCTGGACATTTGTGTGATATCCGTTCTTCTTGAAGTGACAATCAAGAAGCATAGGCATCATACCTGTCTGCCAGTCATTGCAGTGAAGAACATTGGGCTCAAAGTTCATGAAGTCGCCCATAAAGTCAAGAACTGCTCTCTGGTAGAAGCAATAACGCTCAATATCGAAAACATAATCAACATAGATCTGGTCGAAGTTGAAATAGTATTCGTTATCGATGAAATAGAATGTAACGCCATTTAATTCAAGTGAGAAAAGACCTGCATAAAGAGATCTCCATCCCATATGAACCATCTTCCAACCGAGGAACTGAAGCTGGTCGTTGTACTTGAGTTTTACCTTCTTGTAGAGAGGGATAATAACACGAGCATCAACACCCTGCTTATTAAGCTCTACGGGCAAGCTGCCTACAACGTCAGCAAGGCCGCCAACTTTGACGAACGGGCTGCACTCAGACGTTGCGAACAATACTTTGATGTTTTTTTCCATAATCAGATACCTGCTCCTTTTCCTATAACGATAGGATAATCGGGATGTCCTACAAGTCTGACACCAGGTCTTACAAACGCATTCTTGTCGAGAATAACGTTTTCGAGATGGCAATTCTCAGAAATGTGAACGTCCTGCATTATAACGCAATTTTTAATTGTCGTATTCTTAGCAATTGTAACACTTCTGAAGATTACTGAGCTCTCAGCCTTACCGTAGATGCGGCAACCGTCGGATACGATTGAATCAACGATCTCTGCATTATCGAAATAAAGTGTAGGAGCTTCGTCCTTGACCTTTGTGTAAATAGGCTTTCCGCTCCAGAAAAGGTCATTTCTGACAGATTCTGTAAGAAGGGACATTGAAGCATTGAAATATGCCTGAACGCTGTTGATTCTTAATACGACACCTGTGTATTCAAAGCCATGAATCTTGAATTCATCAAACATCTTAACGATTGAGTGAATACCGAAATGGCTCTGACCATGTGCCATCTGGCGAGCAAGGATATCGATAAGAAGATCTCTTCTGAGGCAGAGAATACCAAGTGAACACTTAGTTGATGTAGACTTAGCAGGATTGTAAAGCATATCTCTTACCAAGCCGTCATCGTCGATATCCAAAATGAATGAAGGATTTCCGTACTTTGTACCATCACGGTTGTACATAACGGAGATATCGGCACCGGATTCCTCGTGAGACTTGATGAATGCATCAAATGTAGTATTGAGGATAACATTTGCACCGGAAACGATGACATAAGGAGTTCTTGACTGTCTTAAGAAGTCGATAACACCAGAAAGTTCCTCGTCAGAGCTGATGTTTGTAGCCTCAGAGTTTACATAAGGAGGCAAAATGTGAAGACCGTCATTCTTTCTGTCCAAAGACCAAGCAGCACCTGTTCCGGTGTGGTCCATCAATGACTTGTACTTGTTATATGTAAGAAGTCCTACATTCTTTACGCCTGTATTGACCATGTTTGAAAGCATGAAGTCAATGATTCTGTATCTTCCGCCGAAAGGCATAGCGGAAAGTGCGCGAGGGTTGGAGAGCTCGCCCAGAGATATCTTTTTGTTGTCGGCCAAGATAAGGCCCATCGCATTATTAAACATAGATCTTAATCTCCTTTACCTCATGCTCTAGCTTTCTTTTCGATGATCTTCTGATCTTCAGGAACTTCAACATCAGAATCGACCATGCAGTTTGCGGGAATTACCGCACCGTCCTTGATAGTAAGTCCACGCTCGAAAACGCAGATTCCTTCAGAACAGATCTTATGGTTGGTGTAAGGTCCTTCGCCTTCTACAAAGCTGCCGGCCTGAACATCCTTACCGATAACTGTGCCGCTATCGATAACGCAACGCTCGATATGAGCGCCTTCCTTTACAACTACGCCCGGCATAAGAACGCAATCCTTTACGAGAGCGCCCTTCTCGACGATTACGGATTCAGAAAGAACTGAATGCTCAACGGTACCGAAGATTCTACAACCATCCGTAAGAGCGGAATTCTTAACCTTAGCGCCTGAACCAATGAAGTGTGAAGGCTTAACAGGGTTTCTGGAGAAGATCTTCCAGGATCTGTCAACGAGGTTAATATCTTCAGGCTTATCAAGGATATCCATATTTGTTTCCCAGAGGGAAGAAATTGTACCTACATCCTTCCAGTAACCAGCAAATCTGTAAGCGCAGAGCTTCTTGCCCTGAGCCAAAAGATTAGGAACGATATTCTTACCGAAGTCGTTATTGGAATCAGGATTTGCTTCGTCTTCGATCAATGCCTGTCTCAATACATCCCATGTAAAAATGTAAACGCCCATGGAAGCGAGATTGCTCTTCGGCTTTGCAGGCTTTTCTTCGAACTCTTCGATTACATCGCCATCCTTTGTGTTAAGGATACCGAATCTGGGAGCCTCTTCCCACGGTACCTCATATACAGCGATTGTAGCATCAGCGCCCTTATCGATATGAGCCTTGAGCATTGCTGCATAATCCATCTTATAAATGTGGTCACCTGAGAGGATAACTACATATTCAGGATTGTTATCATCGATAAAGCTCATGTTCTGGTAAATAGCGTTAGCTGTTCCCTTATACCAGTCAGAACCTGAGTTACTCTGGAAAGGCGGAAGAATATAAGCACCCGCATTATTTCTGTCCAAATCCCATGGATGTCCGTTACCTACGTATGTGTTAAGAGCTAACGGTTGATACTGAGTAAGTACACCAACAATCTCTATTCCTGAGTTTACACAGTTAGAGAGAGGGAAATCGATAATCCTGTAACGGCTTCCAAAAGGTACTGCAGGCTTTGCTACTGTCTTTGTCAGTACGCCTAATCTGCTTCCCTGGCCTCCTGCGAGAATCATCGCAACGACTTCAGTTCTTGCCATAATGAACTACCTCCGTATATGAGTTATTTGTTTTTCTTTGTATTTGTTTCAGCCTTTTTGGAAGCAGCCTTCTTAGGAGCTGCCTTCTTTACCGGCTTTTTTGCTTCGGACTTAGTTGCCTTCTTCGCAGCAACAGGCTTTGCAGCCTCTTCCTTTTTAGCTACAGGCTTCTTAGCCACAGGCTTCTTGGCTACAGTCTTCTTAGGCTCTGCCTTCTTAGCAGAAGGCTTCTTTTCTGTAGCTTTCTTAGGTTCAGCCTTCTTAGCAGCAACTTTCTTAGCCTTCTTCTTTACAGGATCCTTAACCTTCATGAAATAGATACCTGCAAGAGGAGGAAGATTTATCTTAACCTTATAAGGCTTACCATTCATAGGCTCATCGATAGCTTCGAAGCAGCCTTCCATATCAGTTCCTGTAGGATAACCGGAACCGCCATGGCACATATCATCTGTGTTGAAGACGATCTTATAAGTACCGAGCTCATAAACCGGCATCTCATAACCTTCAAGTGGCTGAGGAACCATGTTAAGAGCAACGTAAATATCGTTCTTCTTCGGATCAGGACAAGATCTCTTATAAATGAATACATTGTTCTTCGTATCTGAAGCATCAATCCATTCAAAACCTGCCCATGTGTGATCGTCTTCCCAAAGCTGTGAGTTCTCAATATAGAATTTATTGAGTTCACTATTAAAGTTCTGAAGCAAACGATGTGATTCGTAATCAAGTAAGAACCACTCAAGCTGCTCATAAAAACGCCATTCAATGAACTGACCGAACTCAGCACCCATGAAATTGAGCTTTCCGCCCGGATGACTGATCTGATAAAGCATCATGGTACGAAGTGAAGCAAACTTTCTCCAGATATCACCAGGCATCTTATCGATCAAAGAATGCTTTCCGTGAACAACTTCGTCATGAGAAAGACTCAGGAGATAATTCTCAGAGAATGCATACATCATTGAGAAACAGAACTCATCGTGATGCCAAGCACGAGCATATGAATCAGTTGAGAAGTAATTCAATGTGTCGTGCATCCAGCCCATGTTCCACTTATGAGTAAATCCCAAACCACCGAATTCGACAGGATGAGTAACCTTAGGCCATGCTGTGGATTCTTCTGCAACAAGCATTGCATGAGGATAGTTTTTACGAAGAGTAGAATTAAGCTTCTTGAAGAAATCGATTGCCTCAAGATTCTCATTTCCACCGTATTTGTTCGGGATATACTGCTGTCTTCCGTAATCTCTGTAAAGCATTGAAGATACGGCATCAACACGAATACCATCCAAGTGATACTCATCGATCCAGTAAACAGCATTGGAAATCAAGAAAGAAATAACTTCATTCTTGGAATAATCGAAAACATAAGTACCCCATTCCCTATGCTCACCGATTCTGGGATCTGCATATTCATAACAAGGTGTACCGTCAAATCTGACAAGACCTTCCATGTTCTTTGGGAAATGAGCCGGAACCCAGTCAAGAATAACGGAAATGCCATTCTGGTGAAGGACATCAACCATGAACTTGAAATCAGCAGGTGTTCCGAATCTTGAAGTAACTGCATAGTAGCCTGTAACCTGATAACCCCATGAATCATCAAGAGGGTGCTCTAAAATAGGCATGAACTCTACATGTGTGTAGTGCATCTTTTTGCAGTAATCAGCAAGATCAATAGCAAGTTCTCTATAGGTAAAGAAATTGCCGTCAGGATGTCTTCTCCATGAACCAAGATGAATCTCATAGATATTCAATGGCTGCGGAGCCAAAGCATCCTTACGATTCTTTACGAACTCATCATCATTCCAAACATAATCGTTGGGATCATAAAGGATTGATGCATTATTGGGTCTTGTCTCAAAGTGTCTTGCAAAGGGATCGCCCTTCTCATAGATTCTGTTATCAGCACCAATAACTCTGTACTTATATCTGTCCCACTGCTGTGCACCGGGAACCTTCTGCTCCCAGATACCAGTCTTGCCAAGCATAAACATCTGGCACTCATTTGGATCCCATTCATTAAAGTCACCCATGATGGAAACCATTCTTGCATTAGGGGCCCAGACGCGGAATATGAAGCCCTTCCCGTTCTCATCTTCGTACGGATGAGCACCGAGGAACTTGTAGCTCATATAGTTATCGCCTTGGTTAAATAAATAAGCGGCGTCCATAAATGTAGCTTATCCTCCCTGTGTCGTATTTTTGACTTAAACGACAAAAAATCGCGTCAAAAATAAGGACAGTAGTCCTTAATAACAGATATTATAAACTAAGTTATGAGATTTACCAACTAAAAATACAAAAAAATGCACAAAACCGCCTTTGGTTTTGTGCAATATTACATAATCGTAACATTTAACAAATCAGATATATGTTCTACCTCTGCCCTTTTTATGCTGTCTCTTCTCCGAATACATGAGCTTGTCAGCATCTCTTATGCATTCTTCGAAATATTCATGTGAATCACCATCAAAAGAATCGTCCAAACAATCGATATGGACACCACAACTGATAACTACCTTAAACGGCTTTTCGTCCAAAGACACTTTCTGTTCTATAAGGCTTCTGACTTTCGAGATATACTCTTGCGCCTTCTCCTCGGTATAGTTCTTAGCGATAACAGTAAACTCATCTCCACCGGCTCTTGCACATATTTCATTTCCATCTGAAGTTCTCGAAAGAGCATAGGCAATTGTCTTGAGACCGTAGTCTCCCTCGTTATGGCCGAAGTTATCATTGATATACTTGAGATCATCCATATCTATCGTTATAACAGCCAGACCGGATTTATTTCTGATGCAATCATCAAGATATTCAGCAAATCGCTCCTCCAGACCTCTTCTGTTAAAGATCTCAGTAAGCAAGTCTCTGTTGGAAAGGAATTCCAGTCGTGATACCGTAAGTTCAAGATTCTTTTGAATACATCTTCTGTCGAGCATAACACCGAGATCAACAAACCACGATTGCACTGCTCGCTGGTCACGCGCTTCCAGTTCAGGTGTTACGATTATATATCCCATGTAATACTCGAGATGGTGAATGGAGAAAATATAATATGGTTCCGGATTCTCCATAAGTCCAAAAGGAAGCAAGTCCTTTTTCCTGAACGTTATATTCGAAACTTCCCTGTCACCAAGATAACCATTAATCAACGTCATTTCTTCGTCAGTACTACTGAAATTTTCGTCAAGCACTCTCTTCTTATCCCATCCGGGAGCAAGACATACAAGCATGTCCTTAAAGCCTAAATCGACCTTGGTGCTATTGCAGACTTCCTTAAAAAACTCATCCAAAGAATCAGCATCGGCAACTTTGAGCATCAGGTTTGTCGTCGATTGCGAGATTCTTACCGAATTATCCAGTTTCTTTAAGAATACTTCTCTAAAATCTTCAATACCATCAATAGAATTGGATGCACAACCACAGGACTGATTCTCAATAAGTTCGCCTACAATTCGAATATCATTCTCTATGGTCTCACCGTCGAAAATCTTAAGCAGGGACAAGACTGCCTCATAACCGGAATCGTAGAAAGGCTGACGAATTGTAGTTACAGTTGGAAATCCGTTCAAAGCTTCTGATACAGCATCAAAACCTGTTACTATGAAATCTTCCGGGATTCTGATGTTTCTTTCCTTACATGCATTAATAAGGCCTATGGCACTATAGTCATTAACACAGGCAATTGCATCAGGAAATTCTTTTCCATTCTGTCGGCAGTGCTCAAGTATAGTATCAAGAGCATCCGGTCCTGCGTTATACCAGAGATTGCCATATACGACCTTATCCTCATCAAAAGGAATTCCATGTTCTTCTAATGAGTGCTTATATCCGGAATATCTTTCACTTGCAAAGAACAGATTCTGATCACCTGAAAGATGGTAAATATCCTTACAGTTATGTTTTTCAATCAGGTGGTCGACAATTTTCTTAAAGGATTTCTCGTTATCACAAATAATATTTTGATACTTATCGTCATATTCGCCGATGTTAATGACAGGCAAAGTGGTCTTGGCCAGAATCTTATCCAAATGCTTTTTTGTTATCTCGTCAATGAAAGTTGTTATTGTGATAACACCATCAAATATGTCGAGATTAGCAATATCATAAGCTACGGTCTCACCATTATCATATCTAGAGAAATCGCTGTGCTCCAAATTGGTATATGAATCACCAAAACTCGTCAAAAAGATAATTTTAATTCCATGTGCTCTGGCAGCGTCCTCAATGCCCTTCTGCATCATTATGCACATTTGGTCATAAATATGAGATGTAAATACAGCAATTTTCTTCATAAGATAAACTCAATCGACTAGCCCAAAATTCAATAATATTATATAGACATTGCAAAACGATATGATTAACTAAATGTAAATTATGCTTTATCTTTTTTGAATACTTTGGTTAGGCAAAAAAGTGTTATTCTATTCAGAGCAAGTAAAGTGAGGTTGATTATATGAAATACTTCGTTGCATCAGATATACACGGCGACTCATACTGGGCAGAGCGCGTTATTACAGGATTTAAAGAAAGCGGAGCTGAAAAGCTCATCTTATTGGGGGATATTCTCTACCATGGTCCAAGAAACAATCTGCCGGAACATTATGAACCCAAGAAAGTAATTGAGATGCTCAATAACATCGCAGATAAAATCATCGCCGTAAGAGGCAACTGCGATACCGAAGTAGATCAGATGGTTTTAAAATTTCCTATCCTTGCAGATTACATTTATCTGGTTGATGAGGGAACAGTTTTCTTTGCAACTCACGGACATAAATTTAATCCGATGAGCCTGCCTTCAGTCATGCCGGAAGGTGCGATACTTCTTACAGGCCATACGCACGTTGCAGGCGATAATGTTGTTGATTGCGCTAATGGTTCAAAGATTCGTTATATGAATCCCGGCTCCCCCTCCATTCCAAAGGAAAACACCAAGCCATCATACATCATAATCGAGAATGGCAAGGCCGAGCTTATTCCTTTCGATTAATCAGCTTTCATATCAAGGAGATTGCCAAACAAAAAACTTTAAAATAAAAGGAGGCTACGTCATACCGTAACCTCCTTTAATATTTTTTAATATCGCTTATGCCAGCAAATTACTGAGCAAAAGCAGCGCCTCTGTCGAAAGCTTCCATATTCTTGGGAATAAGGTTGTGCTTTCTTTCAGGGAGAATCTCATAGAGAGACTTCTCAAAAGATTCTCTGGACAAGCAACCTGTAGCAGTAGCCATGCATCCGATCATTGTGATAGGAGCAAACATCATCTTACCAAGCTCAGAAGCGATATCAGAAGCTTCCATAGCGATAACCTTGATGTCTGTACGTGTAGGTCTTGTCTTAATGAGTGATGAATCGAGAATCATCAAAGCACCGGGCTTTAACTGGCTCTCGAACTTCTCCATTGAAGGCTGGTTGAGGCAGATAACTACGTCAGCATCGTTTACAACGGGTGAGCCGATAGGGCTGTCGGAAATAACGACTGAGCAGTTTGCTGTACCACCACGCATCTCAGGTCCATATGAAGGGAACCAGGAAACTTCTCTACCTTCGTAAAGAGCAGCTTCTGCAGCCATCTTACCTGCAGAGAGAATACCCTGACCGCCGAAGCCGGCAAAAATAATGGAAAAATCAATCATTTATTTTACCTCCCCAACGTTTACGAAGTTACCTGAAGTTGCAGGAATAGCGCCGGAAACATAATTGCCGTTCTCATCGAAAACGAGATCCTGTCCCTTATAGCATCCGAGAGGATACTGCTTTTCCATGTTCTCCTTGAGCCAATCCATAGCTGCAAGAGGCTCTTTACCCCAGTTTGTAGGGCAAGTAGAAAGAACTTCAACGAGTGAGAAACCAAGGCCATTCTTCTGAACATCGAAAGCCTTCTTAATAGCTTTCTTAGCGTTCTGAATGTTCTTGTAATCTGTTACAGCGACACGCTCAATATAAGCAGCACCTGTAAGGCTGGACAAGAACTCAGAAACGTTAATAGGATAACCCTGTCTCTGAGGATCACGACCCCAAGGTGAAGTTGTAGTAACCTGGCCTACCAATGTAGTAGGAGCCATCTGACCTGAAGTCATACCGTAAACTGCGTTGTTTACGAAGATAACAGTGATCTTCTCACCTCTTGCTGCTGCGTGAACGATCTCAGCTGTACCGATGGAAGCGAGGTCGCCGTCACCCTGATATGTGAAGACGAAGCTGTCCTTCAAGTTTCTCTTAATACCTGTTGCAACAGCCGGAGCTCTACCGTGAGCTGCCTGAACCATGTCGCAAGCAAAATACTCATATGAGTTGTAAGTACATCCTACGGATGCAACACCTACTGCTGTCTCCAAAGCATCCTGCTCAACCAATGTCTCAGCCAAAAGTCTGTGGATGATACCGTGGCAGCAACCAGGGCAATAATGGAAAGGCTTATCTGTAAGGCCCTTTGTGGGTTCGAAAACTACAGCCATCAGAAATTACCTCCTTCGATATTTTTTCCCTCATGGATAGCGACAATCTTGTCGAGAATTTCCTTCTGCATCGGGAGGTTACCACCGAGTCTGCCGTGGAAATATACAGGCTTCTTGCCACTAACTGCGAGTTTAACATCTTCGATCATCTGACCGGCGTTAAGCTCAACGTCGAGGAATGCCTTTACGGAAGACATATTTGCAGCTTCTTCGATTGCCTTATAAGGGAAAGGCCAGAGAGTAATAGGTCTGATCATACCAACCTTGATACCAAGCTCAGCAGCCTGACGAATAACGTTTCTGCAAATTCTTGAACATGTGGAGAATGCAGTAATTACAATCTCAGCATCTTCCATATTGATTGCTTCATAACGAACTTCGTTAGCTTCAACGATCTGATACTTCTCCTGAAGCTCAAGGTTCTTTCTCTCAAGAACATCCGGATCGATGTAGATAGAAGTTACTGTGTGGTGGAAAGAATCACCCTTTCTACCGTTAGCAGCCCAAGGCTTCTCGATTGTCTCGATAGGCTCTTCATCGCGGAAAGCAACAGGCTCCATCATCTGGCCCAAAGTACCATCGCCCAAAATCATACAAGTCATTCTGTACTTATCAGCGAGGTTGAAAGCTTCAACAACGAGCTCATAGAGTTCCTGAACGGATGCAGGAGCGATAACGATATTTCTATAGTCACCGTGTCCGCCACCCTTTGTAGCCTGGAAATAGTCACCCTGTGCAGGCTGAATACCACCAAGACCCGGGCCGGCTCTTACGATGTTAACTACAACTGCAGGAAGCTCAGCACCTGCAATATATGAAATACCTTCCTGCTTCAGGGAAATTCCCGGAGAGGATGAAGAAGTCATTGTTCTGAAGCCTGCAGTTGCAGCACCATAAACCATGTTGATAGCTGCTACTTCTGACTCAGCCTGAACGAAGTTACCACCGACCTGTACCATCTTCTTTGCCATGTAGTGCATGACTTCAGTCTGAGGTGTAATAGGGTAACCGAAATAGTTGCGGCAACCAGCTCTGATCGCTGCTTCAGCGATTACTTCGTTGCCTTTCATCAATACTCTTTTCTGTGCCATAAATACTCCCTCCCGATTAGATACGCTCAACAGTAATTACTACATCCGGGCACTGCGTTGCACAGAAAGCACATCCGATGCATGCATCGGGATCAACGCATGCAGCGGGGTGATAACCCTTAGCGTTAAGCCTTGTCTTGTCAAGTTCGAGGATTTTCTTGGGGCATGCAACAACACAAAGTCCGCAACCCTTGCACAGATTCTCGTTAAAAGTTAATTTTCCTTTTGCCACGATGAACCTCCTCCATAAACACGTATAAATACGCATAAATATTCAAAGTATTATAAACATTAAACGGGAGTGTTGCAACAGTATTATTCTCTTGTCAGTTAGCCGAATTTTCGAAAGATTTCCCTAATAATTTCTTTGGAAAATCTCGGTATCAGCTTAAAGGACTGGAAATACAGTTTTGTAAATATCCGGGTATCCTTAAAAAACAGTGGAACAATAAGCACTTCATAAATATACGTAATGAAAGTTGCCAAAGCCGCTCCAATAATGCCAAATTTCCAAATAAACAGTATATCGAGGGCAATATCAAGGAACGCAGCGGTCACAGTAAAGATCTTATCGTATCTGTAAAAGCTTTCTCCCGTAATCCATATCGACCTTACATAGCCTGTCATGGCAAAAAGTGAAGCCCAGGAAAGGATTATAAGAGGAATCACCGCATCCATATATTCACTTCCATAAATGAAATGTATAAATACCCATCCAAGAACCGACATAAGGAAAGCAAAAATAATAGATATCAGGTTGGCTCCGGCCATAACGAGCGTAAAACGCTCAAGATATTCCTTTCCTGACAGCTTCCTTTTTTCAAGAACGACGGGCCTTGCCGAATCAATTAACGACATTGGAACGAACTGCCAGCATGTTGCAAGCATAACAGCTGCAGAATAAATGCCTACATGAGCAGAATCGGTCATTTTCTCCAGGATTATCTTATCCGCCTGCATGTATATGATTATGGACATACTGGAGATTATGCAATTGTAACTTATCTTAAGCAGCGCCTTAGCATCTGCCACACTGAACTTCAGTTTTACGTCAGTTTTTCTGATAAACACCAAGGTAATAATCACTGCTGCAACAAGCGCCTGAATACTAATTGCAAGAGCAAACCACTCAACAGACACCTTAAGATACAAAAGCACGATTCTAATAATGCTCGTGACAGTTATCGCACACACCATCGCTATGGAAACGAACTTCATCTTAAGCTTTATGCGGAACCAGTAAACAAGCACATCATACGTCTGGAAGATCATTCCAAGGCCCTGAAGCACGGCAACAGCAAACAGAACCTTATCTTCTGGATGAAGTAAAATAATAACGGCGATAAATAAAGGATAGGATACAAATGAAGTAATAAGCCTCATAACAAGAGCTGAACCTAGATAATTTCCCTCTTTTTCCGGATTCCTTATAATCTCGGATACGATAAGATTATCCAGACCAAGCCCTGCCAAAGTCGAAAATATCGAGATGACTGAAGCGCAGTAATTAATCTGACCATAATCAGACGGACCGAGATATCTGGCAATCAGAGCGACAACCGTAAGAGATGTCAGCATTGAATAAACATGCTGAATAATCATCCAGACGGAATTTGATAAAACTTTCTTTTTAGAACCGTCGCTCATATGTTGCTTGAACCTTTACTTGATCAGAAGCAGATTGCACTGTTCATCATTATTCTCAGCTGCAACCTTATCTATCTCACTGATATCTCTGAACTTATATTGTTCCCTTTCAGCTGATTCATAGCAGAGGAACTTTCCAAAGCATGATCTTATATCATTTAAGAACTCGTCATATTTGCCATTGTGCTTATAGAGTTTTGGATTAAACTCACAGAACACAGCAGAATCTGTATTTTTGAAGGTCTCAATACCGCCTCTGAACACTTCAGGCTCATGACCTTCGACATCAATCCAGAACAAAAGCTGAGAATCCAGATCTATCCTGTTCCGGGTAATAAATGAATCAAGCGTTATAAGCGGAGCCTTATCACCTACAAAAGATGCTTCATCCTTCCCAAATACAAGGCTCTCCTCATCTGATCCTTCAATCTTACAGGTAGCCATATTAGCAGGATTAATCTCCATATACGCTTCGCCTATGGAATCAGATATACCGTACCTGAAGGTATTAATATTAGAAAAACCATTTATGGCACAGTTCGCATTAAGAAGATTGTAATTTGTGGTAACAGGCTCTATAGCATAATACTTCGTATCAGAACCAAGTTTATTTCTGAAATAGATCACCGAAGTGCCAACGTTAGCACCGATATCGATTACCGTACCCGGATAACCGGAAATACTGCTGTAATAGCCAAGGATGAAGTCCATATCGTCGCCGGCCCATATTCTCTTTTTCTCAATCATATAGTCCACGATGGAGTGATCCGTATTCTTGAAAAAGAACGAAAGACCTTCCGCTTCTACACTGATATATGGCATTACTTCTCTGGACAGAGCGACAAGCTTAAGATCAGGCAGTTTAAGCAGTGCTTTTTTACCGACTTTATTTACAAATCCCATATTTATTCCTTACAACTTATTTCAGATAATACCGAACTATCGGATTATAACATGCCTCATTTCCTGGTACAGCAGAACACCTTATTAGTGTCATAATCAGCTGGACCGGTTACCGGTAAGATCTTAGCCGGCATATTGTCTGTGTCCATCACTTCGACCTCAAATCCGGCATCTTCAAGCATCTTTTTGCTGTCATTTCCGAAAAGCCTGATGTGGTCATTCTGTCCGAAAAGCTTCAGTCTGTCTTGAGCCGAAGCATCTTTATCCTCACGCATATGCGCAAGAGCATCGTCGATTGGAAAACTTATTACAAGTATCCCACCCTTTCGAAGTACACGATGCATTTCGGAAAGTGCAGTAACATGATCCAGAACATGCTCAAGAACATGATTGCAGAAGATTATATCCTCCGACTCTGAAGGCAGATCCAAAGCAGTAATGTCGAGTTTCAGTTCTGCACGTTTGTCATAAAGATCTGCAGTTTTTACATGGATACCATGTTGCTTAAACCAAAGCATCATTGACAGTTCCGGCGCAAAATACAGTATTTTTGAATTCTTCAACAGCTCGATATTTTCTTCCGCCCATGTGGCGATTATCCTGTGACGGGGCGCAGAACGACAAAAATCACATATAACATCCTGTCTTGCTCTGGTGAACACATCAGGATTAAATCGCTCTTTATCCTCATAGAATCTCTCATCCTTGAAGCTATCAAAGGATTTGCCGCAGCATGGACAATAGACTTCACCTGATGTATTTCTGAACAGTAAGCGAGATACAAAAGAATAATATCCGAAGTAAAAGCCGGTATATCGCAACAGGCACGAAAACAATATAACAGCACCAAATGCTGCGATTGCTGAGGAGGCCAAAGATATAACTATTCCCAGATTCAAAGCGAATCTTAAAATACAAAATGTGCCTGCGAATACGGCAACAAACAATAAGGCCTTTAAAGCAATATTGAACAAAGCATTTCTGTCATACTTTCTCATTACCTGATATTCCCCTTCCCTTAAGCATTGCAAAATATAGATGTGGCATAACTGCTAGTCCTATAAGTTTCAATTTAAGAATAATCGGAACTTTTGAGATCAGAATTGTCCCTGCGTGCTTCAAGGCAAGTTTTCTGAAATTCCACAGCTCCTTACTTTTACCTGCTGAATTAACCTCACTCATAAGCCAGAGCGAATTCTCAGTCTCCCTTAGGGTAAGCATTTTCAAAACAGTTTTATTGCCGTTAAGGTCTTCCCTCTGTTTATCAAAGACCTTAAAGTAGTCTGGATAAATCTCTGATAATCGCAGATGCATGGTCGACTCTTCGTGTTGTCTATACACATAAAGTGGCGAACTAAAGCTTAACACAGACCGCGCATTCAAACAGCATTCAAACACATAATACGCATCTTCATAAACTCTGAGTCCACTAACAAATCTCACATTCAAAAAAGATTCGCGTCTGTAAAGCTTGGCCCAAGCACTTACCCTGATATCGCCTGTCGCACCGCGAAAAAAAGCCATCATGATATCATCTTTTCCCTGATACAATGCATCCACAGCATCAGTATCCTCAGTCTTTTTATCACCAATCAGATAACAAAAAGAGCATTGCACAATATCAGCTTGTGTCTTTTCAGCTTGATCATATAGTTTCTTAAGACAGTCTCGTTCAAATATATCGTCAGCATCACCGAAAATTAAATATTTTCCCTTGGCTATATCCAGGCATGCATTTCTGGATTCTGACACCCCGTTATTAGCAGTATGTAGTACTTTTATCCTGTCATCTTTTGAAGCATATCCGTCACAGATTTTTCCAGTAGCATCAGTAGAGCCGTCATCTGCCACAATCAATTCCCAGGAAGTAAATTCCTGGTCGATCACACTGTCCAGACAACCAGCCAGATAGCTTTCCGCATTATATGCCGGAATAATCACAGATATCTCAGGAGTTTTAGTCAGCATTTATCGGCCTTTCAGTCTGAATAGCTCTCGGCACTTTTTTCCAGTCATCACATCCGCAATAACTGCAAGAAGAAATGCGTTTTTTTCTGTCAACAAGATCAGAAATGGCATCGTGAAGTTTATCAGAATCCTTAAATTCAGGACTCAGTATATCGACTACCTCAGAACTATCTTCAGGAACAAGCCCTAAACGAATAGCGTGAGCCTGTCTCGGACATACGTAAAGCTTTCCTCTAAATAAAGACGCACATTGTCTTCTTGAGTAGCAACCGTCAAATCTGTGCTGAGTTTTTGATTCCTTTTCGTTACGGAGCTTCATTCCACCGAAATCCCACCAGAAATCATTTTCGACGATTTCATAAGCAATGCCCTTATCTTCGCATAGTTTTGAAAACTCGTTCAATCTTGAAGATAACTCACCGTAGTTACTGAAAACAATCTTGAGCTTAGGAGTATCCTTTATAGCTTTTAAGCAATCTTCTGAAGGCATAATTGTTCCGTTCGTAATGATCTGCGCTTCTGCAAAAGCATCCGAATGATCCTTTAAGTACTCGAGCACCTTTATTAATGTGCTCTGACAAACAAATGGTTCTCCACCAAGGATCTTTAATATGTTCACCTTCATTGAAGAGAATATCCTGCCAAGAGACGAGATTACCTCTTCCGCATCAAGATTTTCCGGATGATGGTAATACTGCATGAGATTAGAGCAATTTCTGCATTTCAACGTACAGCACTCTGTTATAACAACATCAAGATAAACTAATGTATCCGGATACTTTTTACGGCGGGCATAGTTATACAAACCCGTTTTAGAAATGAGCGGCCAGAGGTGAAATGTTCTCGCCACACCGGCGACAAAATGACGTAATCCGTTATGTGCTGACATATGTTTATTTTACCATGATATAATGTTTATATGCGTGTCTCACTTATTGTTCCGGTTTATAACGTAAGCAATTATCTCCCTCGATTGATGGAGACTGTTTTATCCCAGACGCACCATGATCTTGAGATCATACTGGTTAATGACGGTTCCACAGATGGTTCCGGTATGATATGCGATGAATATGAAACTAAGGATTCCCGGATAAAGGTTATTCATAAATCCAACAGCGGTGTTTCTGACGCAAGAAATGCCGGTATTGAATACGCTTCTGGAGAATACCTTGTTTTCGCTGACGGAGATGATTACCTCGCCTGCGACTATGTTGAATACCTGCTGAATCTGTGCTTAGAAAACAATTCTGATATGTCATGCTGTGCATGGACAATAGATAATAACGGCGAACACAGTAAATGCAGTTACAGGAAATCTGAACCCGGGATTTATAACGGCAATAAAGACGCTATGCGCGCTATGCTTACGACACGTCTCCTTTCTTCTTCCGTTTGGGGAAAGATGTTTAAGAGAAAAGTTTTCGACAATGTAAGATTTCCTGAAGGAAGCAATTACTATGAAGATGATGCAACAATGTACAGACTTGTTGCCAACGCAGATTCGGTTGCAATCGGAGGAGAATCTAAGTATTTCTATACCTTAAGAGATGACAGCCTGATTCACCGAACATTCAACGAAAATAATCTTAAAATGATCGAAATCTTTGAGAAACGCTGTGCATTCATCGAGAACAAATATCCGGAACTCTCGGTATATGCCAGATCCGATATCCTGATGGCAGTAAACCACTGCATTATTAAGATGTGTGACGAAAAGCTTTTTACTCACCCTTGCATCAAAGAGTTAAAAGTCTACTACAAGCGATATGAAAAAGATTTCTTGAAAGGTATAAGCTATTTCCCTTCCAAATTGTTTTCCATAGTTGCATTCATCAGCATTCCGCTTGCAATGAGGCTGTACTGCTTATCAGGAAAACACACCAGGATCAATTGAAACTAAAAAAGAGCCACCTCTTACTGAGATGGCTCCGATAATTTCAGAAACTGTAAATACTTTATTCCGCTGCAAGACCCTGTTCTTTGATTATTGCGATGAGCTTATCTACATTCTCTTCGCAAATCTCATCGGTCTGTGCCTCGACCATAACACGAATCTTCGGCTCTGTACCGGAAGCTCTAAGAAGCATTCTTCCGTTACCATTAAGTGCCTTGTTAACATCTTCAACAGCCTTAAGGACAACAGGATTGTTCTGAGCTTCAGCCTTATCCTTAACTACAACGTTCTTGAGACACTGAGGATATTTCTTCATCTCACCTGCAAGCATTGACAAAGGAAGCTTCTTCTCGAGCATTGTCATAAGGATCATAAGTGATGTAAGGATACCGTCACCTGTTGTTGCATACTTTGAGAAAATAATATGGCCGGACTGTTCTCCACCGATAACAAAGCCATTAGCCATCATATTCTCTGCAACATACTTATCACCTACATTGGTCTTCTCGGTTCTGATACCGATTGCTTCACAAGCCTTATAAAGACCCATATTGCTCATGATCGTAGTAACGATTGTATTGCCGTCGAGCTTGCCAATCTCCTTAAGATACTTACCGCAAATATAAAGGATCTGATCGCCGTCAATCTCGTTGCCGAGTTCATCAACAGCAAGACATCTGTCAGCATCACCATCATATGCAAATCCTACATTAAGACCATTATCAAGAACGAACTTCTTGAGGGTGTCCATATGTGTTGAACCGCAGTTTGTGTTGATGTTAAGGCCATCAGGTGCGTTGTTGATGATATAGACCTTAGCGCCCAATGCCTCGAAAACAGACCTTGCAATGTTCCATGAAGCGCCGTTAGCGCAATCAAGACCTACCTTCATTCCGTTGAATGCTCTTGTAGGGATCGTCATAAGGAAACCGATATATCTGTTTCTGCCTGCTGCATAATCTACGACATTACCGATCGCCTCGCGCTCAGCTAAAGGAATTTCTCCAACTTCTCCGTCAATGTATGCTTCAATCTTCTCTTCAATCTCCGGTTCAATCTTCTGACCATTGGCACGCATAATCTTGATGCCGTTGTCATAGAAAGGATTATGGGAAGCGGAAATCATAATTCCGCAGTCAAAACCATCTGTTCTGCAGCAATAAGAAACTGAAGGAGTTGTTGTTACATGCAAAAGATATGCGTCAGAACCAGAAGATGTGATGCCGGCAGTAAGTGCTGCCTCAAGCATATAAGAACTTCTTCTCGTATCCTTACCGATAACGATCTTTGCTCTCTTATCATCGTGCTGCTGTCCATAATACCAACCGATGTATCTGCCTACCTGAAATGCTTTCTGTGCGGTGAGTGCTTTATTGGCTTCGCCTCTGAAGCCATCAGTACCGAAATACTTGCCCATTTTTAACCGCCTTTCTTTTATTTTTCACTAACGAATTTTAACACAAAACATCAAAAATCATTTGCTTTTTCTATAAATTTCAGTACGTGGCGTGATGAGTCCAAGTACAAACCAGAAGTAGATAACAACATAGGTAATGCTGCTGTTAAACAAAGCCTGGACTACATATGCAGCAAACATTCCAAGGAAAATCCATGTAAATGTGCGCTTATTTGAATCCACTTCATTCAGAACACTTTTAACTGCTCCAATCAAGGAAAAAATCAGCAATGCCAGATAGTTTAAAAGTGACGGAACGCCCTGCGTTACAAGAATGTGGATATATTCATTGTGAGCTTTATCCTGAAGATACATACCTTCCTGATAGTTTGGATCCGAAATGAACACATAGCGGTAGTTATCTAATCCTACTCCGCTAAGCCAGTGCTTTGGCACAGACATTAATCCCATTTTCCAGTTATAGAATCTGTCAGAACCAATCTTGTCGGCATCACCATTAGCAACTTCCCAATAAGTTCTCACGGTTGCTTCTCTTATGTAATCAGTAAATATGAAAGCAATGAGAAATACCGCAAAATATGCACCCCAAAGAATCAAAAAATGCTTTATTGCAGGCTTAACTGCTTCCATATCCTTGCGATACATGATAATCAGCGAAATCACATAGAACGCAGTAAGTGCAGCAAAGCCAACCCACGCAAGCCTTGCTCTGGAACCAAGCATGGTATAGAAAAGGAACGCTGATACTATCGGCAAAGCACACTTTATGGCCTTTGAAGAAACAAGCTTATCAGAAAAGATATAAAGACCGGATGCGCCGGCAATAAGGAAAACCATCAGAGCGCCATAAAAATTACTGTTCTGAGTAAGTCCATAAGCAGTACGCTCAGCATGGTAGTAAAGGCTATAAGACAACTCAATATCGAATGTATGAAGGAATCCGAATATTGATTCAAAGATTGCAACTCCGGTAAAACAGATCAGAATATTCTTCCTGTACTTATCGCTATCTATAAGGGTCCCTGCAAAGAAGAGCCAGTAGTAAGCAAGGAAATGCATGGGATTCTCGCAATAAAACGGTGAATCTCCGGAAAACACGCCCGGGTTAAGCGAAAATACGCCGGAAATGGCCATGAAAAGAATCAACGTAAAATAGAAAATGTCGCAAGTCCTGAGTCTTCTTTTTCGAGAGAAAGAAGAGATAAAATATCCCACTGTCATAAGTGTTCCAAGTATTCCGAACAAAGATATAATCTGCGGTTCGAAAAACGAAGGAATAATTCTGTCATCAAATCTGGTGATGATCTCCGTTATGAATTCAACAACAGGCAATCCTACAAGGAGGCATAAAACAACCCTATAGAAGGATTTCTCTGACAAGAGCCTGTCGAGGTTACTATTTACAGATACACTATTACCTTCCATTGGGATTATCCTTCTTAATCAGATTGCCTTCTTCTATTCCCTGCTTCATAAGCTTAAAGGCCTCTGAAGGCTTCATCGAATTCATATAAAGCTTTCTTTTTGCTACAGCAAACCTGAAAGCCCAAAGAACTGCAGTCTTCCCATACAGGAAACTAAACAGCACTCCTCTGTCCTTAAAAAACTTCTCGTTATAGCCATTGAACCAGGTAGATTTTCTTGGTTCTTCAATACCGATTGTGACAGGAACAGCCTTTATCTTAAGACCTGCCTTTATACATTCCATAAAGAACAGACTGTCTTCGCCATTTGAATATTTAGCTCCGCCTCCGAAAAGTGTCGAAAATCTAACCTTCGCATTAGTTATGCTTGAAAGTCTTGCAGCTGCCGCAAAAGCAGGATATCTGCCAAGCGTCCATCTGCTTACACTGGTTTCCTGCTCCGTAAAATAAGTTCTTCTCTTCGCATTAACATTGAAATTGAACATTATAATGTCTGCTTTTGGATCTTCCTTAAATGCGTTAAGAACCTTTTCTGCATATCCTTTGGTATAGACTATATCGTCATCAGCGAACAATACTATCTTACTGTCTGCTGCATCTATAGCCCTGTTTCTAGACCTTCCTACACCACGTTCTTTAGTCTCAAACACCCTGAGTGTAAGTCCATTTGACATTCCGTATTCGTAAGAATGCTCTTTACTTCCCTGGTTGATGATTACCGCATCACATTCAAGGTTCATGTGAGATGCCAGTTTAACCGGATCCTTTTCGAGCGAACTTATAAGCACTTCAAGATTACGTCTCATATAGTGGCCTCATCTTTTGAAATGCAGATACTTTTTAATGCCATTGAAAGCATAGCAAACCTGATAGAAACATATCTCAAAGAAATTAAGACCAATATACCTGTAAGTGTTGAGATTCATCTTCGAAGCATTAACCTTATTCGACGATACGGATTTTTTAGAAAGCCTGTAGGAAATCAGCGGCTCATCAACACCGCAAGCGACAAGACCTGCCTTAAGCATCTTAAGCCAGCATGCAAAATCTTCATGCATATCGTACTCACGCTCTTCATGAGGCGAGAATCTTAAGTAATCGTTTTTTCGAAGCATTACTGAAGAATTAGAGATGATATTCTGCTTTAGAAGCTTTCTATAACTTACTTCCGTGGGAACATGCATTATCCAGTCGTAGTTATTTCCATCGGCATCGATAAAAGCTGATGCAGTATATACAAGATCGCAACCGGTAGTCTTCTGAAGACTAATTTGCTTTTCGAGCTTATCGGGCTCCCAAAGATCGTCTGCATCAATAAAAGCAATCCATTCTCCCCTTGCAAGTCTGGAAGCCTTGATTCTGGTCTCTAATACACCAAGATTAGTCTCGTTTGAAAAAACAGATATCCTTTTATCAAGTTCTTTCAATTTATTGCTTATCTCAAGCGATCTGTCGGTAGAATGGTCATCAACAATAATCAGCTCGATATTCTGATACGTCTGACTTATAACTGAACTGGCTGTTTTCTCCAAAAATGCCTCACCATTATAAACAGGAAGAATAACGCTTACCAAAATGGCATCCTCACGCTTACTCATCGTCTTCCTCTCTGTTTCCTTCAGGTTCTTTGAACAAGATCCTCTTGATAGTAACAAGCATTATTCTCAGATCCTCTGAATAGCTGGCACTTGAAATATAGTGAAGATCCATGCAAAGCTTATCGTAAGGATCTGAATCATATCTGCCATATACCTGGGCATACCCTGTAAGTCCTGCTCTGACCTGGAGTCTCAAACCAAATTCAGGAAGTTTCTCCGCATACTTTTCAGCAATCTCAGGACGTTCTGGTCTCGGACCGACAATCGACATATCACCTTTAATGATGTTTAAGAGCTGAGGCAATTCATCAATTCTGTACTTTCTGATAACCTTACCTATTTTTGTAACTCTTGGATCGGAAGCACCGGAAGAAATAACAGCACCGGTATACTTCTCAGCATCAAGCCTCATGCTTCTGAATTTTAAGATATTAAAAATACGTCCATCCTTGGTAAGACGCTTCTGCTTGTATATGACAGGACCACCATCGCAGATTTTAATCGCAAGTGCAGTAATGGCGAATACCGGAGACAGAATAATCAGGCTTAATCCTGCAAGTATGATGTCGAAAACACGCTTGATAAAGATATATTCCGGGTTCGGATTGTATCTTTCAACAAGCGCAACCGAAAGATTGTACATATTGTACTGTCTGGAACTGCTCAAAAGGATATCGCCGATTTTGGGCTCGTTATAGCAACTGATACCATTCTCAACACAATACTTGATCAGTGCATTTCTCTCATGGCTATGTATCTCCATTACGAAAACCACTTCAACATCCTTTATCTTATCTATAAGCCATGCGATTCTTTGTTGGTCAGCAAATAATCTTGTTTCATCAATGTCGTAACAACCAACAAGCTCAAAACTCTTCTGGAATTGCTTGTGCTTGGCAATCTCATTCAGATTGTGTTCACTATCGTAAATTATGACTGCTTTTCGCTTCTTAAAGACTTTGAAATAGAGTCGTGAAACGATAAAGCACCACAAAGCTGAAGTGATTACCTGGAGAATAAAGAGCACAATAAATCTGAAAGGTTCAGGCAAAGATCTCAAAATCGCGAAAAGGAAAAGATACGCAATGATATCTGTCAGAAAAAGAGCAATTATCTGATCGACAAACATCTCAGAAGCACTTACATGGCTAATTTTAAAAGCATCATAAATTCTTATAAAAACACAATACAGCACAGCATATGAAGCTACGAACAGAATGCTTCCTTCTTTACTGAATTCGTATTCACTGATGCTCTTTGAATAGTATGTCAGCCATATATAAGCCAGCGGTATACAAATCAAAATAATGTTCAGTAATTTTACTGAACGAACAGCGATGTCATGACCTAATCTGCTTTTTCCACGCATACGCACCTTTTATTAATCTATCCCCACGACGATTATACTATACGACACGCAATTTCTCACATTCTGAATTCAAACAAAAGAAAGAGGCTGCCCATTAAGGACAGCCTCCATTATTGATTAAGTTAGACGAAAGATTAAAGAATCTTTGTACCACACTCAGGGCAGAACTTAGGCATATTGCCGTCTGCAGGCTTAAAGCCACACTGAGGGCAAGCTGTAGGAGCTGCTGCAGGAGCGGGCTTTCCGCAGTTACCGCAGAACTTACCTGTATTGCCTGTCTGTCCGCACTCACATGTCCAACCAGCTGCTACGGGAGCGGGCTGAGCGCTGCCACAGTTACCACAGAACTTACCTGTGTTGCCTGTCTGGCCGCAAGAACATGTCCAACCAGCTGCTACGGGAGCTGCTGCAGGAGCTGCCTGCTGCTGAGGAGCGAAGAAACCACCCTGAGGAGCGGGCTGTGCATTCTGAACTGCACCGATAGCTGCTGCTGTAGCATTGTTGCCACCAACTGCACCCATCATGCCGAGACCCATGAAGCCGTTAACAGCGCCGTTTGCGTTTGCGCCTGCAGCCTTCATAGCTTCTGTCTGGCCCAATGCAACTGCTGCGCCCAAAGCTGAAGGATCGCTACCATAGAGCTTAGCCTCATCGACCTTCTCGATTCTTTCACGTGACTTATCGTCAGGTGTAACGGAAGCGATAGCAACTGTCTCTACAACGATACCTCTCTTCTGGAGCCATTCGTCATCAAGGCAATCCTGCATGTATCTTCTGAACTCACCCTGCTTTGAAGGGAGTGTGGAGAACATGATACCGTTCGGGTAAGGGCCACCGCACTTATTGAGTGTCTCTGTAATGTTGTCAAGGAACTCAAGGCGAGGCTGCTGAGGCTTAGCAGGTGTACCCATGAACTCAGCTACTGTGTACTCGTCTCTTACGTTACCGGAAATGTTTCTGAAGAAAGTAACAGGATTCTCAACTCTGAAAGAGAATGTACCATTCAAACGAATGTAGATGTTACGATATTCAGGGTCTGCATAAGGTACAGGTGAAGGTGTACCGAAGTTCTGATTCATCATCTCGAGCTTGTTTACGAAGTAAACTCTCTGCTGCTGCTGAATCTCTCCACCCATCTTCATACGGTTCCAAACGTCAGCGATAGAAGCCTTGAGGTTCTCACCGAAATTCTTGTTTGCAAGAACTGAAGGTGCTGTGGATGTATCCCACTTGTAAGCGCCTGCGTCAGATACTACATCAACGATCTCGCCATTGTTAACGAGGAGGCAGTAACATCCTTCAGGTACGTTGATGATAGAGCCATTGGAAATAACTTCGGAATTACCCTTGTTTCTTCCCTTCTCCATCTTGTTTGCGCCCTTCTTGACAAGAATATCCTGTCCCAAAGAATCCTGAGTAAAGAACTCAAGATACTGATCTGAAATCTGGCTGTTAATAGAGTCAAATGTTGTGCCTGCCACATTTCTGATTAAGCTAATCAATCCCATATTGCTATTCCTCCTAGGTACTTGGTCGGATTACCTCCGCCATTAAAAATAATATCATTTAATTAACAAAACAACAATAATTATGAAGTGATATCAGTAAGCGTAATATATCTTCCTGCTCATTCTGAGAAGTTCTCTTTCAGAGAGCATCCCATCCGGAATATCAACGCCTTCCATAACCGTGTTTGCGATAAGCGGTACATTTGTGATCTTGGAAGCTTCAAGAATCTTCTGTTCACCTTCTTTAATCATCTCAGCAGTTGTCTCTTCCAGGAGATTGGTGTTGTTGATATATCCGTCAATCTTAAAGCCTGCTGCAGCAGAAAGCTCATTTGTCATGATGGCAATCTGTTCTGCATCTGAAGTAAATGGTCTCAAAGTATTAACTGCCATATAGATGACGGCATCAGTATTTTCGATTCTCTTTCTAATTGAGCCAAGAACCAGAGCACCCATATCTTCTCCACCGATATCGAAAATTCCCTGATAGGATTCATCGTCGAAAATGACATACATATCAGGCGGCAACACCGGAGCATCTACATTTGAACCGGCATACATCGGTGTTACAAGTCTGATATTTGCTTCTTCAAGTGCACCGGCACAGTCAGAAGAACGATAGAACGGATTTACGATATCCATATCTGCGATAAGGAGCTTCTTGTCCGGCATTGCTTTTCGCTGGGCAAGGGAAAGATTTACGGCAATCTCAGATTTACCGCTTCCGTATGCTCCGATAATAATTGTTAAACGATGGTCAAGATAAAACATCAGAACAAATTCCTCTTTCTAAAAACAAAATAGCTTGATCCTGCAGTTGCAATCATCCACGCAAGTGACTTTCCAATATAGATAAGATTGAGTGTTGAATACTTAACATGCATCGATTCAGTTTTCTTAAAATCCTGGGGTGAAAGACCTGAATAGTCATAATTAAAAGACATTATTCCGTTGGTGATAGTCTCTGAAAAGTCCAATTCTTCATCATATGTAAGATCATCAGTCAAAAGAGTCATGAAATCACAGCCATAATCACCGCTAAAACCCAGTGTGGAAACTACATATACCGGATGGCAGAGTTTCCAAGGGAGTCCAAGGTAAGAGTCTCTGTTAAAATCTTTCTCAAGCTCTCGGACATCATCCTTGGTTAAATAACCTTCCTGTACCATCTCCTCATACGCAACATGTCTTCTGGCAATATAATCATCGACAGCCTTTGAAGGAATATTATAGCTGCCGACAACAGCTGTGGCAGTAGACATAGTCATTACAATGATTATCGAAAAGATAATCGGAAGAGCACGCTTCTTGAATACAAGTGACATAGCGACAAAGAATACCGTAAATACCAACAGTGTCATGATTCCTGCCAGGAATCTTACAAGCATCTCGCCTCTGTTAATATCAACGCCAAAGCCAGTAATAAGAAGGCCTAAGAATGCGAAGCCAATATAAATAACCGAGAAGGCAACTGTTGCAGCAATCTGTGTAATGAGATAAGAGAAGAAAATCTCTGTTCTTGAGTGGCCACCAATTATCTTATTGCGAACAACGCCACTGGAAAAATCGCTTCCAATGTGAAGACAAGTAAACAATGCAATAAACTTCGGTAATTCATTGATGAAAGCAATAGAAACAAGCCATGTTAATCTTCTGTGCTCAGATGCAGTCAGGATAAAATCAGCGAAAGTAAGTCCGGATTCCTTCATTACGAATCCGATTGCAAGTCTGTATACAGCTGTAGCAAGCAAAGGCCATACAACACAATAGCCTACTACGATCCTGAAGAACACACTCTTAAATATTCTTCTAAATTCAAACTTCAATAACTCAGGCATTAGACTTACCTCCTACAAAATTTACAAAGTAAGTCTCAAGGTCAGTCTCCCTGGTGACTACGCGAGCAATGTTAACTCCGGCTTCATTTGCCGCAACAACGATCTTGGTAAGGTTGTAATAACCCTTTGCATGAACTACGCCGGATTCACTGTCATATCTGGCTGTAAGCCCATTTGCTGTAAGAATAGGAATAAGCAGATCAGGTGTTCCTGTATAGAACTCTGTGTGAAGTCCCCCTGCATCTTCAAGATATTCAGCCTTAATCTCCTTAACGACTGTACCGCCCTCAACAAATGCAAAATCGGTAGCAAGTTTGGAAAGCTCAGACAGAATATGGCTCGAAATAATTATCGTGACACCCTTATCTCTGTTAAGAGAAATAAGAAGATCTCTTATCTGGATAATTCCCTGCGGATCAAGGCCGTTAATAGGTTCGTCCAAAATCAACACTTCAGGATTACCTGCCATAGCCATAGCTATGCCAAGACGCTGACGCATACCCAATGAGAAATTGCCGGCCTTTTTCTTTCCTGTATTGCCAAGTCCAACAAATTCAAGGAGTTTATCTACTGAATCATCAACTTTCAATCCAAGATTGATGTACTGATAAATCAGATTCTCCCTTGCAGATGCGTGAGGAAAAATCGAAGGGATTTCAACCAAAGCTCCTAAATTGCCAAGCTTTTTGTGATCAAAACCATATTCGACGGTTCCTTTGGTAGGTTCCTGAAGACCAGACATAATTCTCATGATCGTGGTCTTACCTGCACCGTTCCTTCCGACAAGTCCGAAAATCGAACCCTTCGGAACGATAAAGCTCATATCCTGAAGTACGTGAGTTTTGCCGTAATCTTTGAATACGCCACTCACCTTCATCACATATTCTTGTGTTTCAGCCACAAATGTATCTCCTTATAATTCCCAATATATCTGTCTTAATAAACAGGTACTGTGTAATTATAACAAATACGGCAAAAACAACCTCAATGCAACCTAAAAAATCAGGTAATTACTTTACAATTTTGCCGGCACGCTCAGCTATAAGAACTGCAACTACCAGTTTTACGATATCAGGAACGATGAACGGAATTACACACCAGCCAAGAACTGTTGCAAGTCCAACCGGGCCTGTCTGAGCGGCATAAACGGTCATGAACCAGATAACACCGACTACATACATTACGAGTTCGAAAATAACGGAAATCAGCACACCAAAGATCCAGGTCTTGACTGTACCCTTCATGAGTTTCTTGAAAGCAACCTTTTCGAGAAGCCAGAAAACAAGTCCTGCAACTACAAATCCAACAAGGAAACCGCCTGTAGGGCCGGCAAATGAAGCGATTCCACCTTTGAAGCCGGCGAAAACAGGAACTCCAACTGCACCCAAAGCCAGATATACAGCAACTGCAATTGTTCCTCTTTTGCCTCCGATAGTGAGCATGACTGCCAGAATAGCTAAAGTCTGGAGTGTAAAAGGAACAGGACCTATCGGGATACTAATCCAGGAGCATACAGTAATAAGGGCTGCAGAAATTGCAATAAGCGCCATATCGTATATCAGCTTTCTATTTTTGGAAGCCTGAGAATTTTCTTTTTTAGTATTTGAATTTGACATTGTAAACCTCTTTGCGTTTTTAGTTGACAATCGAAAGTTTACACGACAACATTCGTAAAATCAATATCAAAATCAGAACTGATACTTAGGCCAGATACCCTTCTTATCGTGGGTATGTTCAGGGAGCTGATAAAGATCGTGACCAGGATAGTCATTACCTTCAACAATAACAGGACCGTCAGGTGTGAAACATACATCCCAGCCAATAAAACCGACCTGAGGAACTACCATTGCGGCTTTTGAGCACATATCGATTACTTCATCCCACATAGGGAAAACGAAGCCCTTAAAGATAGCACCGGTCATAGGGTGCTTCTCATAGAGAACTTTAGTCTTATCAATAGGGAAATCGATAATCTCACCGGTCTTTTCATCAACCGGAGCTGTCATACCGCCACTGTTGAAATTATCAACGCTATGTCCGTAATTACCGAATCTTACACAGGCGCTGGCGATATGTACCTTTCCTTCCCTTTGAATCGTAACAAGTCTTACTGTATTGATCGCATAAGGATAAATCGCACTTACCGCAGGATGCTGAACAATAAGCTCCTCAAAGAAATGAGGTCTTTCCTGATTTACGAGTCTTTCATAAATACTCTCGGCAGATTCAGCCTTACAGTCAATCTTCTCAACAGTCTTACCGCAAGAGCCCAAATCAGCCTTTGCCATAAGGAAATCATGACTGTTGATAAAATCAATTACTTCCTGCTTATTGTCTTTCCTTATCTCAAGCCACTTACGGCCAAGGAATTCACCAAAGCGCTTATTAAATTCGATTTTGTTATCAATGAGGTCAGTGTAATTAGGATCGTTATATCTTTTTACAAGGTCATAGTTACGACCTCTGGTGATATAGGTATCGCGCTCCTTGTCAGTGAGGTTATACATCTCATAAAGCCAGTAATCCATGTAACCTGCACCGAATTTACGACCGCAATGAATCATATCGAAAAATATCCACACGCGGGATTTACCGCTTTTCTGGTGGATATCTTTAATCTTGGCGTTCATCGCCTTATAGTCCATACGCGTAACGCGTCTTATCAGATAACTTAATTTAGGCATAAAGAAATTATAATACAACATTGAGATTTTTGTTATAATTGCGTTCGAACATTACATTACTAGTAAAATACTAGGTAATTAATCTATAGGAGGCTTCAAAAATGGCAATCAGAATAGGTATTTTAGGTTACGGAAATCTCGCTAAGGGCGTAGAACTTTCCATCAGACAGAATAAGGACATGGAGCTTGCAGCCATCTTCACAAGAAGAGACCCTGCTACAGTAAAGCCTCTTACATCAGGCGTATCTGTTGCTTCCACAGCAGACATCAAGGACTATCAGGATAAGATCGATGTTCTCGTAATCTGCGGTGGTTCAGCTACTGATCTTCCCCAGCAGACACCTGAATATGCTGCAATGTTCAACGTAATCGACAGCTTCGATACACACGCTAAGATTCCTGAGCACTTTGCAAATGTTGATAAGGCAGCTATGGCTTCCGGCCACACATCTCTTATCTCTGCAGGATGGGATCCCGGTATGTTCTCCCTTAACAGGCTTTACGGAAGTTGCATTCTTCCTGAAGGTAAGGATTACACATTCTGGGGCAAGGGCGTATCACAGGGACACTCCGACGCTATCAGAAGAGTACCCGGTGTTAAGAATGGCAAGCAGTATACAATTCCTGTTGAAAGCGCTCTCGAAGCAGTAAGATCCGGTTCTGAGCCTGAACTTACAACTCGTCAGAAGCATACAAGAGAGTGCTTCGTTGTTGCTGAGGAAGGCGCTGATCTTGCTCTCATCGAAAAGACAATCAAGGAAATGCCTAACTACTTTGCAGATTACGACACAACAGTTCACTTCATCTCCGAAGAAGAATTTGCAAGAGATCACTCACGCATCAACCATGGTGGTTTCGTATTCCGTACAGGTAAGACAGGTGTTAACGGAGAGAATACTCACGTTATCGAGTACTCATTGAAGCTCGATTCCAACCCTGAATTCACAGGTTCTGTCCTCACTGCATATGCACGTGCAATCTATCGTCTCTCCCAGAAGAGCGATTTTGGCTGCAAGACAGTTTTCGATGTAGCTCCTGCCCTCCTCTCACCTTTGTCCGGCGAAGAATTAAGAGCTCACATGCTTTAATAGCCGAAATCAATAAACAATATTTAGGGGCTGTGAAAAACTATATGTTTTTCATGGCCTCTTTTTTTGTGCGCGTGGGGAGCTGGTGGTGAGAGTGAAGAGGTGCAATTATCCATAATCTTTATTTTCGAGCGATCTGGATAAGAAATTGTCAATCGCAATTCTCTTTGCACTTGCTTTTCCACATTCACGTAGGATTCACGAAAATTGCGATTTTCGTGAACGTAGCGTGAAAATCAACCCAAAGTGTACGATTTATTCACGAAATCAGCGTTTTTCGTGAATATTCCGTATCGGGAGTGGTAGCGCAAAAGCAGACACAACAAAAAGGAGCTGTGAAACCTACTTGTTAGTTAGGTTATTTCACAGCCCCTTTATTTGTGTGTACCAAAGAAATACCGGGAAAAGCATTTCTGCCACTCCCGGTATTCCTTTGCCTCTAGATAGTTTGTAAATTAGGAATTAGAGCTTGATCTCCATGATCCAGCCTTCAGGTGCTTCAACAGTACCCATCTGGATGCCGGTCAATGTCTCTCTGAGCTTTGTCATGACAGGGCCCATCTCTTCCATACCGGAAGCGAATGTGAACTCCTTGCCGTGATCGTAGATAGCACCAAGAGGTGAGATAACCGCAGCTGTACCGCAGAGACCACCTTCTGTGAACTTACCGCTCATGATCTCATCGAGGTAAACTTCACGCTCTTCGATCTTCATGCCGCAGTAGTGCTCTGCAACGTAAACCAAAGATCTTCTTGTGATTGAAGGAAGAATTGAATCAGACTTAGGTACAACGAGTGTTCCCTTGCCGTCTGTGAGGATGATGTTAGCACCACCTGTCTCCTCGATCTTTGTACGTGTAGCGGGATCAAGATAGATATTCTCAGCAAAACCTTCGTTGTGAGCTGTAACGATTGCATGCAAGGACATAGCATAGTTAAGACCAGCCTTGATGTTACCTGTTCCGTGCGGAGCAGCACGATCGAAATCAGAAATCTTAACTCTGATCGGCTTAGCACCACCCTTGAAGTAAGGGCCTACAGGTGTAGCGAAGATTCTGTACTGATAGTCATCAGCAGGCTTAACGCCGATAACGGGGTTAATACCAAAGATATAAGGTCTGAGGTACAAAGAAGCACCTGAACCATACGGAGGAACCCATGCAGCATTACCTGCAACTGTCTCCTGAACTGACTTTAAGAACAACTCCTTGGAAATCGGAGGAATCTCAAGGCGAACTGCTGAGTCGTGAAGTCTGTCAGCGTTGAGGTCAGGACGGAAAGTAACGATTCTGCCGTCGATTGTCTCGTAAGCCTTAAGGCCTTCAAATACTGTCTGAGCATACTGGAGAACGCCTGCGTCCTCACTCATAACGATCATATCGTCATCAATGAGCGCGCCCTCATCCCATGCGCCGTTTGTGTAGTTAGCTACAAATCTTTTGTCTGTCTTCTGATAAGAGAATGTCAGGTTAGACCAATCGATATTCTTCTTTTCCATAGAACATTCCTTCTTTCTTCAAGTTTGTTTTTAATTAGTTACGCATTTTACCACTCGAAAATACGAAAATCACCTACAAATTATACGAATCTGTATCCGCAAACGTGGTAAACCTTTTTACCTGCCTTAATTACAGGTGAATCAAAACCAGTGAGATTGACCGCATTAGGAACCATCTGAGCCTCAAGGCAGATAGCATCATACTGACCGTAAGCCTTGGTTGTCTTCTGATCAAGAGGGCTGCCAAGATTGTTGCCTGCATAAATCTGAATACCGGGAAGATCTGTAAGGCATTCCATTGTAATTCCCGATTCAGGAGCTGTAACTGCAGCAGCAAATGAGAATGCACCGGCTGTAGTATTAAGGCAGAAATTCTGGTCAATACCCTTTGAAATAACCATCTGGTGCTCCTGGCTGTCATTAAGTTCGCCAATGAAACGATACTCTCTGCAATCGAATACAGTTCCTTCTACATCGAGGAGTTCACCTGTAGGAACATTCATATCATCCTTAATTGTGATCTTGTCAGAGTTGATCATGATGAGGTCATTATTTACAGTGCCTTCAGCATTCTCACCTCTTAAGTTGAAGTAAGCGTGATTTGTAGGAGCGAAAATAGTGTCCTTATCTGTCTTACCACAATAAAGGAGAAGGAATGTCTTATCTTCAAGCCAGCAATACATTACCTTTGTATCAAGATTGCCAGGGAAGCCTGTAGCTCCGTCAGGGCTGACATAGCTCAAAAGAACAGCACCGCCATCACAACCGGGAATACCTGCGATCTTTGAATCGAGGATAATCTCATCTGCCTCTTCTTCTGTAAGGATCTTGCCGTCCCAGAAAACATTGTGGTAACCGGGATTGCCTGAATGGAGATTATTCTCGCCTTCATTCTTTGGAATATGATATTCTTCACCATTGATAACAAAAGAAGCGTTCTTGATTCTGTTAGCAGAACGTCCAACAACAGCGCCATGATTAGCACCATTACCCATATATTCATCAAGGCCCTTGCAGCCGAGCATAATATCAATAGGCTTGCCATCCTTGTCAGGAACAATAAGATCTGTAATAACAGCACCGTATGTAATAACGGATGCTTCGTATCCGCCGTCGATCTTCATTGTGAATTTGGTCGCTTTGAGATCGGGATTCTTAACTGATAAATAGTCGCTTGTAGTAATGCTCATTGCGCTTACCTCCCATATTTATTAAGACAGATTATAGCATAATATTCAGACTTCAAGCCTTTACCTAGCAGGTTTTGGGCGCACGCTTTAGTAATACTTTCCTGCGTCGTAACGACCAAGAAGGCCGTAAATACGGCCTTCTTGAAATACAAATCGCAGTCTTTTAAACCTGCTTTGAGCCGTAGCTCTTAGCAAGATGACTAATTACAAATTCCACTTTTATCCCCAATAAAAATTAGATCTTCGGGCTCTCCTCAGGGATGAACTCACGTTTGTCGACAGCATCCTTATAGCGGTCAGCAACTGCTGCATTAGCAAGTTCAATAAGCATCTGCTGAGAGTCAATCTTTGCTTTGCCTCTGAGATCAAGCTTGTTATATGTACCATCAGGAGCAAGAATATTTGCTCTGACAGTGTCACTCAGCTGAACATCAAGGACTTCCATTACACGCGCTCTGCACTCTGCATCTTCGATCGGGAACAACAACTCAACACGACGGTTAAGGTTTCTGGGCATCCAGTCAGCTGATGCAAGATAAAGATCTTCGTGTCCTTCGTTATAGAAATAGAAAATTCTTGAATGTTCAAGGAATCTACCTGTGATTGAACGAACTGTGATATTTTCGCTCATTCCCGGAATTCCGGCTCTGAGGCAACAAATACCTCTTACGATAAGATCGATCTTAACGCCTGCATTTGAAGCCGCATACAAAGCTTTGATGATGCTTCCGTCAACAAGTGAATTAACCTTTGCGATAATGCGGGCAGGCTTTCCGGCCTTTGCATTTTCTTCTTCACGCTTAATTCTTGCGATGAAGGAATCCTTCATCCACAACGGTGCAGGAATGAGTCTTCTCCATGTCTGAGGAATTGAGAATCCTGAGAGCATATTGAAGAATTCTGATGCATCTTCACCAAATGATTCAGATGCGGTAAAGATTCCAAGGTCTGTATAGATCTTGGCAGTAACATCATTATAGTTGCCTGTCGCAAGGTGGAGATATCTTCTGATACCTTCTTCTTCCTTTCTTACGACAAGAGTTATCTTACTGTGAGTCTTAAGACCGACAAGTCCATAAATAACGTGACATCCGGCATTCTCAAGTTTCTTCGCCCAGTTGATGTTATTCTCTTCATCAAATCTGGCTTTGAGCTCAACCAATACCATTACCTGCTTACCATTCTGTGCAGCCTCAAGCAAGGAAGCAATAATCGGTGATCTGTCAGATACTCTGTACAATGTCTGCTTTATCGCAAGTACATTAGGATCCCTTGCAGCCTGCTTAACGAATTCAAGAACAGGTTCGAATGTTTCATAAGGATGATGAACAATCCTGTCCTTCTTTCTGATCTGCTCGAAAATATCGAGCTCGCTTACAGGGCCATCGAAAGAAGCAGCCTCTGCAGGAGTGTGCGGTGCATAGCACAATTCAGGATGCTTTGCTTTGCAGGCAGAGGAAAGCTTGGAGAGGAATGTCAGGTCGATAGGTCCATTGACGCTGAAGACATCGCCTTCATCAACGTCCAATTCTTCCACGATATAACTCATAAGATCTGGATCGATATCATCCTGAACTTCAAGTCTGATAATCTCACCGAATCTTCTTCTTCTGACCTGCTCTTCGATTTCCTTTAAGAGGTCTTCAGCTTCATCTTCGTCGATATCAAGATCGGCATTTCGCATTACACGGTAAAAACCTGTAGCTACAACTGAATGTCCATCAAAGAGCATGCCAATATTTGCTCTGATTATCTGCTCGATAGGAACAAATACATCACCATCATCTGTGGGAATCTGATAGAGTCTCTTTACAACGGTCGGAATCTGAACTGTTGCATAGATATACTTCTCATCATTTACGGACTTCTTTGCATTGCTGATTCCGTCAACTGCCTTTTCCTGAAGTTTGATTTTCTTAGGGTCATTCTTAAGCATGACACACATATTCAGCATTCGGTTGTAAATGAGAGGGAAAGGTCTTGAAGAATCTACCGCCATCGGAGTCAGAATCGGATAAAGCACCGTCTTGAAATAAGTATCGGCAATCTCTTTCTGCTGCTCAGTCAGTTCATCGTAGTTTCTGAAGAAAATCTTCTCCTGCTCAAGAGCCGGAACAAGTGATCTGCCAAATGTTGAATACATGACAGACATTGTCTTTCTTGTTTTCTGGTCGATTCGCTCGAGCTGTTCATTAATAGTAAATCCGGCGATATCACGCTCAGAAAAATCAATACTCTGCATATCTCTCAATGAAGCTACTCTTACGATATAGAATTCATCAAGATTCGAAGCTGTGATTGCAAGGAAGTTAAGTCTCTCAAGAAGCGGATTCTTCGAATCTCTTGCTTCATGCAAAATTCTCTCGTCAAACTCGAGCCATGAAAGCTCACGGTTATAGAATGTCGAATTACCACTAAGGAAAGATGCATTGGATTCAGTATAAGGAACTTCCTTATTGCCCTTCTTTGCAGATGTTTTCTTAGTTGCTGCTTTCTTTGCAACGGTCTTCTTGGCCGCTGTCTTCTTTTCAACATCCTTCTTGGCAACAGTTTTCTTTGTTGTTGCCTTTTTTGCTGCTGTCTTCTTTGCAGTTGTTTTCTTTGCTGTTGTATTTGTTTTACGCGCTGAAGCGTTCTTCTTAACTGCCATTAGCCTTCCCTCCTGGTCTTAAGGACGGGCTTTACTCCCATTACGTCCTCAAACATTACACTACGGTTCTCGAATGCCCATTTCTCAAAAGTCATATCTTCTGCACAATCACATGCTACAACGAGTTCTCCGTCTTTAATCTTGCATGAAATTGTTTTCGCTCTTTCCTTATGTGAAGCATCACAGGCATCGGCAATCTTCAGAATGGATGTGAGCTTTGACACTACGACCTTCTGGTCAGGCGGAAGGATTGAGTAATAGTAACTGTCGTAAGGATTGCTCCTTGGATACAGTCTTACGATTATGGCGACCATATTGATCTCTTCATGATCAAGTCCCATAAAGTTTGTATTCTTAATCAAGGAATAGGCAGCATCGCTGTGATTTCTTGAATGAACGAATTTACCTATTTCGTGGAGCATAACCGATACCTGCAAAAGCAAACGGTCACGGCTTCCAAGTCCACTTATCTTTTTAGTCTCATCGAAAATCTTTAAAGCAATATCTTCAACATAATCAAGGTGCTTTCTGTTGGAACGATATCTTTTCGCAATATGCTTTGAAGCTGAAATGATGTAACTGTCAGGCTCGATTTCTGTCTTAAGGCCCTGCGAGTTAACGCAATAGTGGTAGATGATACCGTCAGAAAGCGAAGCGTGCGGCATGTAAATCTTATCTACACCTGTGTACTCAAGCATATTCTTGATGATAAGAGCAGTTGGCAAAAGGAGCGGTGCAATTGGAGAAGGAATGTTGTTGTTAAGAGTAAGATCTGTAGGTCTTGTCTTAAGAAGATAATTGTAGACCTTAAGGAATTCTTCCTTCGTAAGAATTACAGAAGACATCATATCGTGCTCTGCAAGAAGCTTCATATAACCCATCTCGCCTGAAAAAGCGATAAGATTCTTGTATGTAATTCCCTTAGGTTCTACAGCGTGATAATCGTCAAGATCCTGACCAATGAATTCTTCCATTACTTCTTCATAGTGAGAAGTTCTGTTCTGAAGATCAGAAAGAAGACCTGAAATTCTAAGTGAACCAAGCAAGAGGTTCTGGCTGAAAACAAATTCAGATTTATCGTAAACAGAAGCCTGAATCGATCCGGAACCGATATCAAGAATCATGGTTCCGTCAGCAATAATCTTTGCAAAATCAGGATAGATAGCCTGAACGGCCAAAGTCTGATAATAACGCTCCATTGAATTATCGAGGACTTTGATCTTAAAGCCAGTTCTGGTTCTGATCTTCTCAATTACAACTTCAGCATTTGAAGCATCTCTGAATGCAGAAGTAGCTACGCAGAAAACACGTGCAACGCCATATTCTTTGCACTTCTCATCAAACATCTTAAGGCATTTGCACAACTCTTCAACCTGAGCAGATGCGATAACGCCTAAACTATATGATTTTGTACCGAGATTCGTATATTTGCGGACTGCCTCAATCTCTTTGGGCTTTCCTTTGGAACCTATTTCAAAGATTTTCAGTCTGGCCGTCAGCGATCCGATATCAATAACTCCGACAAGCTTTTTTGCCATTTAATTAAACCTCTTTTCTATCCTTATCAGAGATTGGAAATAACATCATCTGTTATCTCGGAGGCATATGGGCTATTACCTCCGAAACATCAATTTATATTTTACAATAATTGTTGGTTTAATTAAACAATAGTCCTACTGAATTACTTCGTTTTTACTTTGTCTTTACCTAGTTTTTACTTCGATATTATTCGTCATTCAACTCAAAATATTCATCGTAAAGAGCAGAAAGCTTATTCGCATTTTCCTCGTATCTTTTGAGGTCTTCACTACTGCATGAACCGCCAAACTTTGCTTCGAGTTCCTTCTGTTCAGCCTCAAGCTTTGATGTCTCCTTTTCGATATCGGAGATCCTCTGCCTGCGCTTTGCAGATTCTTTACGTTCTTTAGCTCTGTTTACATTTCTTACGGTATTTTCGTTCTCCTGCTTAGGTTCTTCGACAGCAACTACAACCGGAGTTTCAGTAGCGACAGCTTTTCGATAGAAATAATACGAATCGTAGAGTTCTGCCTTCTTATCCTTGAAACCGAGCACTTTGTCAGCGCATTTATCAATGAAGAATCGGTCGTGGCTGACACAAATAACAGCACCGCTATATTCCTTGATGGCATCCTCAAGGATTTCTCTTGAATTAATATCGAGATGGTTCGTAGGCTCATCGAGGAAGAGAACGTCAGGGTTCTCTCTTAACAAACAGCAAAGATAAAGCCTTGACCTCTCGCCACCTGAAAGCATAGAAATCTTCTTGAACGCATCATCGCCCTTAAAACCGAATCTCGCTAGAAGTGATCTTGCCTCAGTTGTACCGATATCACTTCTTGAAACAAGTTCATCAAAACAACTCAGTTCTTCATCATCGAACGGAACAAACTGTTCCATATATCCCATAGACTGTGCTGAACCAATCAGAACAGTACCGGATGAACCTTTTAACTTATCACCCGCATGTCCGGAAATAAGCTTGAGAAGAGTTGTCTTACCACATCCATTGGGACCAGCAAGGAAAAGCTTCTCATCAGCAGTAACTTCAAAAGACAAAGGATCAAAAAGATTGGTTTCCGAATCTTCAAACTTCATTGAAAGTTCTTTTGCTTCCAGGATAATTCTGTCAGATCTGCCTGTACGCTCTAACGGCTGGGCAGTAAAGCTCATCTTTGCATAACCTGCAGGAAGTCTGGATCTTGCTTCACTAAGTTTCTCCTCAAGTTTTGCAACCATTTTCTCTCTTTGATGGTAACCGGAAATATTCCTGTGAGAAAGCATGGTCTGCTTTACATCCAACTGATGTGCAAGTTCTTCTTCTAATGCTTTGGTAACGAGACTCTGTGACTTGATGAAGCGTTCCTTCTGCTCCTTATAGTCTGTATAACCGCCTCTGTATTCGGTGATATGACCACCATCAAGTTCAATTACTTTTGTAGCTACCTGATCGATAAAATGTCTGTCGTGAGTAATAACGAAGACAGCTCCGCCATATGACGAGAGATAATTCTCAAGCCATTCTACGGCTTCCATATCAAGATGGTTTGTAGGCTCGTCCAAAAGAAGGATATCAGGTCTGTCTACGATAAGTCTCGCTAGACAAACGCGCATCTTCTCACCACCTGAAAGGCCTGTGAAATCTTCTCTTTCATGGATATCTTTAAGTCCTAATCCAGCCAGAGCATCCTTCAATCTGTATTCATAATCGTAACCGCCCAAAGCTTCGTACTGAGACTGCACCTTCGACAGTTCATTAATAATTTCTGTTGTATCAAGACCCATGTCTGAATCGCGTGTGATCTTGCTTGAGAGCGTATCAATCTTAATCTCAAGGTCGATAAGATTTGAAGGCTTAAGGGATGCACTTGAGAGGTCCTGTTCATCCATATTCTGGGAGAGATATCCGGCTATGGTATTACCATGCAAAATCACTTCGCCATCGTCAGCTTTCAACACTCCTTTGATGATCTTAAAAAGTGTGGACTTACCTGCACCGTTATCACCAATAAATGCAATACGGTCTCCTTTATTGACGCGAAAAGAAACGCCATCAAGTATGCGGCGAGGTCCGTAATTCATCGTGATATTGCTAAGTGTTAAAATCGGCATAATTATTCCCTTAAGTTTTGATACGGCAATCATTGTATCACATGCAATAAAAAAGGGGTGTCTCACTTATGAGACAACCCCGATTCATTCCAAATGGTTTAGAAATTAGAAAAGATCTACACCGTTACCAGCTTCGTCGTAAGCCTTCTTCTCAGCAGCTACAACATAAATCTTGCCTGCCTTAGGAAGCTTCTTTGCGATATCAGCAACAGCAATCTGCTGGCCATCAATCTCAACAACAACGTCAACCTTCTTAGCAGCTGCCTTCTTTGCAGGAGCAGCCTTCTTTGCAGCGGGCTTCTTAGCAGCTGTCTTCTTTGCAGGAGCAGCCTTCTTCTCAGCCTTAGGTGCAGCAGCCTTCTTTGCAGCGGGCTTCTTAGCAGCCTTCTTTTCAGCCTTAGGAGCAGCAGCCTTTACCTCAGCCTTCTTCTCAGCCTTGGGAGCTGCAGCAACAGCCTTAACTTCTTTCTTTTCTGTATCCATACTATAGAACCTCCGTATTTTTCCTTGTTTGGATGTAATTAAATCTACATTTCTTTATATTTTGTGTCAATAAAGTTTGTATAGCATTTTCGCAAGAAAAATCCGCCTGCAAAATTTGTATTTGTTCACTTTATACACAACAAAAAAATGCGTTTTTGGGTTTTCAATTTACTAAATTTTTACGAAAATTAACTCAATTTAATAGAATTAATAAACGACATAAAATAGAATACTGATATGGACAAAATCTTTGTAGTTTTTAAGTGGGAAATACAGAAGCTTTTTTCGAGCTGGCGCAAGACTGTTGCGTTGTTCCTTTTGCCTGCAATTCTACTTATGGTTGCACTCAATATTTTCCCTCTTCTCATCAACTACATGTCTACCGGTTCGATCAACAAAAAGCCTGTTACTGTAGTAGGTGCACCTGAGTCCTTTAAGACATTTGTAGATGAGACCGTTAATGCAAGAGTTTATACATACGACTATATGTCTTATCAGGAATTTTCAAAGATCGTTGAAGACAAGAATTCGTTCCATAAACAACTCAAAAAAGGAATGCTCGTCTGCTACTTCTATTCAGGTGATCCCAATATTGAATTTGACCAAGAAATCCGCGCTTACTATGACGAGATATCACATGAAAATACTGAAGCAGTAAGCCGCGCAGTTATATATGTTGCTTTTGATGAGAATTCGCTCACTTCACAGGCAAGAGCCGAGCAATTCAAACAAGGTGTTTTGAATGATTATCAGGATAGTCTCATTGATACTTTAGGTGGTAATTATGCTATTGTCGGAAGTTCACTTTTCGAGACTGACAGTTTCAATCCGATAACAGATTTCGAAGACTATAGAACTACTGCAAATACAGCCGCAGCCAGAGTTGTTCCCGGTGTTCTTATGATCATGATGTATTACTGTGTATATTCCCTTGTAAGCGATATGTTTGCATCAGAACGCGACAGGGGCTTCATGAACAAACTTATAATGACACCTGTATCCAGAAGGAAAATATACGCAGGAAAGATCCTTGCAATCAATGTGATCGTAACCTGTTCAACAATAATTACGATGTGTCTCCTGTTCTTGTCTTCCTGGATCAACAGAAGCAACGATGCAATGTCATTACTGCCTTTCGGAATGATGCTTACACCAACTGAATTATTGATTATTTTGGGAACTATTCCGATTACAATACTTCTCATGACAGCCATGTGTATAAGCACTGTATTCTCACTTAACAGAATGCAGGATATAACCGTTAATCTCCAACTTCCGCTTATCTATTTTCTTGGAGATTTCTTCCTTCAGATGTTCAGAGGATCAAGGCCTGTTACTCTTGAATACTTCCTGCCACTTCACAATTCCCTTGAATTAATGGCAGAGTCATATCTTGCACAGAATAAAGCTTGGCACGTAATAGTGATTTATCTGTTGAATATTGCAATCGCATTTTTAGTTTTCAGAATCACGTTCAGGAAAGAGGAACTCAAATGATTAAAGTTGTTGATGTTCACAAGAGCTATACAAAAGATCGCGAGACAATAAAAGGCGTAAGCTTTGAAGTTCGCAAGGGGCAGATTTTCGGTCTGTTAGGACCTAATGGCGCCGGCAAAACAACACTGATGCAGATGATTGCTACTCTTATGAAGCCTACATCCGGTCAGATCCTCATCGATGGTCTTTCCTCCGATAAAGATCTTCTTGAGATTCATCGAAAAATCGGTTTCCTTACCAACGAGATAAAACTCGATCCTATGTCGACTCCGAATAACTTGTTTAATTTCTTTGCAGAGCTTTATGACATCCCTGCAAACGAACTTAAAGCAAGGAAAGAAGAAAGCTTTGCAAGGTTTGGAATCACTCCGTTTGCCGATAAAAGATTTAATGAACTTTCAACCGGTATGAAGCAGAAGATATCAATTGCGATAAGCCTGATTCACAACCCGCCGGTAATCATTTTCGATGAGCCTACAAACGGACTCGACATCCTGACTTCCAAGCAGGTAACAGATTATCTTAAAGAGTTAAAAGATAAAGGCCACGCTATTATCCTTTCTACTCATATTTTCTCGGTAGCAGAGGAACTCTGTGATGATATCGCGATATTAGTTGACGGCAGAATCGCAGCGCAGGGCACCGTTCAGGAACTTATTAAACAGGCAGAAGTAGAAACCTTCGAAAAGGCATTCTTCAAGATATACGTCGATAACCACGTCGAATAAGAAAAGGCTGATATGAATACAGGACGAGGAATTAAAGCAATTATTGGAAGTTTCTTCCGTAAGAGAGGTCAGATGGGCGCAGAAGCATCATCTGCCGCTTTCCTTGCGTCTGTTTTCTTTGTAATAGCAGTCGCCTGCTGTGCTGCTTCATTTGTTATGTGGTGGTTTCCATACCATCTCTTCAGTGATGAAGTTTATAACGTCGTAGTTGTAAATGCACCTGATTCTTTCGTTGAATACAATGAAGAAACTCAGGCTCATCGCGACGAGCTTGCCAGATCGTATGGTGACCGCTATAACTATTTCTCCAATTGGGGACACATGACATTTTTCGAATATCGTTATGAAGGTTACGGCTGGACCGAATTCATTTATAAGGATACCGACGCTCTGTACGATTTCGTCACGTTCGGTGGATGGATGAGAGATAACGATGCTTATCTTACTGTAGTTTTCCCTAAAGATTTCGACGAACAGATAAGACTCAGACAGGAAGGCACAATTTCCGAAAAGCCGCAAATTCTCACATACTATCGAACCAACTCCATGCTTTATTCATCCTTTAAGAATGATTTTATCGATGAATATTTAGGTAATTATCAGAGCAAGATCCGTGCCGATTACGGGCTCAAGATTACTTCTGTCGCTGACTCCGAGATCAAAGACGATCCTATTACTACCGTTGAGAACCAGTATGGAATTAAAGCCTTCGCAGATACGATGAGCAGGACGTTTATTCCTATACTTCTTTTTGTCATTCTCCTTTATTCATCAATGAGCATCGGCACTAATGTCATAGCCGGCCAGAAAGAGCGAGGAACATTTACGGGAATACTTCTTACTCCTATGCCGAGATATGCCATCGTTTTGGGATACTTAGGCGGAGTAGTTCTGAAGACACTCATACCAGCCTTGATTGTCGCTACGATTTCTTCTCTACTCGTAGGTCAGTTCAATCCTGCCGGTTTCTTGGCTTTGTTCTTATACGTCATCGTCCTTGAAATCTTCATTGCAGCAGTAACGATAATGATTTCTGTTATCAACAATACTGTCGTGTCTGCACAGACAGCCTTTTTGCCGATATTCCTTATACTCGTAGCAGTATGCGTAACATGTATCCAGTCTGTCTCTGAAAGAGATGATTTCTACATGTTCCTCCCTGTCCACGGCCAGTTCTATGGAATAGGAGATGTTCTCACCGGGAATACCAACCTGCCCGGACTCATAGTAAGTTCCATCGCAACACTACTTCTTACGGCGATAATGATCGTCATTACTGTAAAACTCCTTCACAGCGAGCGTTATACAGTATCAATCGATACTGTAAATTCAAAGGAGATCAGACGCTTTAAGGAAGGTGGAAAATCTTCTCCTCTGGAAATTCTGAATAAGATTACCGATGGTTTTAGCTACTTTATAACTGAGCTCTTCTATCCCCTTGTCGTACTGTCTTTCTATCAGCTTCTCGCAATGATTCCCGTAATCGTCTCTTACATGAGAAAGCCTGAATACTCAGCATTTATCAGTGACCTTAGAAATGTCGGAACCATATCGGATATTTTCGACAAGACTTTCGAGATATTCGGAATTTTCTTCAAAGATCCGCTTTTCCTCTCAATGATGACTTTGGGATATGTACTCATAATCATCACTTACTTTATCCATGCAAAACGCGTATGGAAGATAAAGGGTCTGAAAAATGCAGTAGCTTCCTGCGGATTCCCTGTTACTGACAAAAAGCATATCGCAAAGCATTATGGACTTGGCTTCCTGTTCGGCTTCCTTATGATGAGTTCTACCATCGCAATTATGGTAATTACAGGACAGATCAAATTCTCCGGTTTCAGTCTGAGCGGTGCGGCAATTGGCACTTTCCTCGTCAACCTTCTCATGTGGATACCACAGGGTGCTTCAGAGGAATTGATGTTCAGAGGCTACATGATTCCTGCATTTAATAAGCGTTACAAGGTCTTTGTCGGTGTATTTGTTTCATCAATACTGTTCTCGGCATTCCACTCACTTAATGCCGGATTCACACCGCTTGCATCCTTTAACCTTGCACTGATTGCTGTTCTTTTCGCGCTGATATATCTCTACACAGGAGATATCTGGATGACTTCTGCTATGCACACTGCATGGAATCTGTCACAGGGTAACATTTACGGTCTCCAGGTATCAGGTAACGAAGCATCAAATACAGTATTCTCAGCTGTCTATAACGAGAATGCAAAGTCAATAATTACAGGTGGCGCTTTTGGTCCTGAAGGTGGCCTTGCAACTACCACTGTAACAGTAATTTGTTTGGTGATAATAATAATGCTTCTCGTGAAAAAATCACGAAAAGCATCAAATAAGTCTTAATTCAGGAGTTTACCATGGCTAGTTGCGAAACATGTCAATACGCATACATCGATGAGAATACGGGCGAAGCAATCTGCGATCTTGATCTTGACGAAGATGAAGTAATCAGACTTTCAAGTCATCAGACCAAAGAGTGTCCGTTCTACAAAGACGGCGATGAGTATAAGACTGTAAGGCACCAGATGTAACTTAAGATTCTGCTGCTATCTCTCTTGCAACAAATACGCCGGATGCAGAAGCATGTGACAATGAGTGTGTAACACCTGATCCATCACCGATTACAAACAAACCGGGGTGACTTGTCTCAAGTCTGTCATTGATTGCAACTTCCATGTTATAGAACTTTACTTCTACGCCATAAAGAAGTGTATCGTCGTTTGCTGTACCGGGAGCGATCTTGTCAAGCGCATAGATCATCTCGATGATACCATCTAAGATTCTCTTAGGGAGAACGAGTGACAGATCACCCGGAGTAGCCTTTAATGTAGGTCTTACCGTTGACTCTTCAATTCTTGACTGATTAGATCTTCTACCTCTTGTAAGATCGCCAAAGCGCTGAACAATTACACCACCGCCAAGCATATTTGAGAGTCTGGCAATAGATTCACCATATCCGTTCGAATCCTTAAAAGGCTCTGAGAAATGCTTGGATACCAAAAGTGCGAAGTTCGTGTTATCAGACTGAAGTTCCGGATTATCAAAGCTGTGTCCGTTAACTGTTACGATACCATTGGTATTCTCGTTAACAACGTAACCATAAGGATTCATGCAGAAAGTTCTGACCTTATCTTCAAACTTCTCTGTACGGTAAACGATCTTACTCTCATAAAGTTCAGATGTAAGATCAGAGAAAACTACAGCCGGAAGTTCAACTCTTACACCGATATCTACACGGTTAGAGAATGTCTCAATATCAAGCTCTTTGCAGACTCTTTCGATCCACTTACTACCGGATCTGCCGACAGATACAATACACTTCTTGCAGGAATAGGATTCACCGTTGCACTCGATTTCATAAGTGCCATCATCCAAAGCCTTCAGATCACCAACTGGTGCATTGAAATAGAAATCAACTTTATCCTTAAGAACATTGAAGATATTACCCAACACCTGATAATTCTTATCTGTTCCGAGATGTCTTACGGAAGCATCAAGGAGGTGGAGCTTGTTCTCAAGGCAGATTTTCTTAAAAGAAGAACCTGCAGTAGAAAACAGCTTTGTACCTTCACCACCATTTGCAAGATTGATTCCATCGACGTACTTCATGAGTTCCAAAGCTTTTTCCTTGCCGATATGCTCATACAAGGTTCCGCCGAAGTCATTAGTAATATTATATTTTCCATCAGAGAAAGCACCTGCACCACCGAAACCACGCATAATCGCACATGACTTGCAGTTGATACAGTTCTTAACTTTATCTCCGTCAATTGGGCACTTACGCTCTTCAAGGGGCTTACCAGCCTCGAAAACAGCTACTTTCAAATCAGGTCTCAGATTAATAAGCTCGTAAGCAGAGAAAATACCACCAGGGCCTGCACCGATAATGATTACATCATAATTACGCATAAAACAATCTCCTCATCCAAAGGATTACGCCTAATTATAGAATTAACAGACAACTCTTTCAATTAACAAAAAAGAACTTTGAAATACCTAAGTAAGATAGGTTTCACGGTTCCCTTCTTGCTTGGAGGCAGGAAAGAGCATCTCGAAAAGCCTATCTCCGAGCCCCACTCCCGACCGATTTCACCAGAATTTCAAAAATGGCATCAAAACAGGTAAGAATTCTGAAATTTTTCCGAGATTTCAGAAAAAGTGCACTTTTGAGGGGTCATTTCGTACACTTTTTTGAAATTCTGTAAAACCGCCCTTCCTGCCTGCTCGAAAACGCTTCCCCTCGCGAAAAAACGCTTCCCACCACCTCGACCAACCAGTCCAACCAGTTCATCGTGTCGCACTCATCCAAAATGGAGGATTTTTTCGAATTTGGATGAGTGTTTGGCAGGAGACTCATCCAAATCGGCCGATTTCTTTGATTTTGGTTGAGTGCTCCTTTTCGAGATGAGTATCCCTCGGTAAAATTCCCTGAACACTAAATAAAAAGGCTGTGAAAAACATTAATTTCACAGCCCCAAATATTATTCCTAAATTTGCAACTTTAAAAGTTGATTATTTCTGCTTCTTGAGCCTGATAGCATAAGTCAAAGGAATAGCAATCAGGATAGCTGCTCCGCCCTGAATCAGGTTAAATATTACAGAACCTGCCGCAGCCTCGAGGCCATAGATAAAGTACTCAAATGTGAAATAACCGGCAACCATGATAACCTCAGCCAAAACACCTGCAACAAGTCTGAGAACAAATCCGACGCCCTTCTTTCCCTGGGCTTTGGACATAATCAGACCGGCAACGACACCCATAAGGCCTTTTATAACAAAAGTAGGTGCAATGTAGATTGGATAACCTGCAATGAGATCACCCAAAGCTGAGCCAATTGCTGCAGGGAAAAACGCAACAGGGCCAAGGAAATAGGATGCAACCAAAATTACTCCATCACCCAAGTTTATATAGCCGATAGTTGTGGGAATCTTTAATTCTGTTCCAATAAGAACTAAAGCAGCAAATATACCGCTTAATGCAAGAAGACGCACATTAATTTTCGATTTTTTCTTCTGTTCGATTTCTGACATATATATCACCTCATAAAGTTTATTAAATCTAATGGTTCTGTGCAGATATTCTCTGCTCCGTGTGCCATAAGGAATTCACGATCCTTATAACCCCATGTACAGCTGATGCAGCACATTCGGGCGTTTTTGGCAGTCAATATATCCGTATCTGTGTCACCAATGTATATAGCCTCGCTATTATCAACACCTAAAGAATGCAGACATCGTTCCATCGGTTGGTAGGACGGCTTCTTCTCTACTCCTTCAACTGCACCACTGACGTAGTCAAATAGATCCGGAAAGAAATGTTCTATCAGCCCTTTGGCCGGTTCATCATTCTTATTTGTTACACAGGCAAGCAACATTCCTTCAGACTTCAGACGTAATAACACCTCTGTTATGCCATTATAAGGTTTTGTAGCTTCAAGGTAATGGCTATTGTAATAATCAACATTGTCCTTTAACAGTCGTGCCTTATGATCTTCTGTATATTCACCCGGATCGGCAGCAAGGCTTCTTTCGATGAACTTCTCAACTCCATTATTGATAAAACTCTTCACCTGAGCTTCAGTCTGAGGATTAAGTCCATTCATTCTGCGGGCAGCATTAAGGCTATACGTTAGTCCACCTATCGTATTCATGAGGGTTCCATCAAGGTCGAAACATGCCAATCTGTACTTCATAACCCGCGTTTTTAAGCACTCCTTTCTAAAAGTGTTAGAAATATAATATACCGTTACCTATCACTTTTATAGGTTAATTCTTAGGACAATTATCATATTCATGCTGTAAAATATACTCCATAAGGTATTCATTTTGTAGAAATATAAAAAATGAAGTGTTAACCTAAACCCAAAAAATCTGAAGGTATAAATTATGTCTGTAATTAAGTTTAACACTATGGGTTTTGGCACATACGAGACTGAAGTAATCGTAGCTGCTATCACGCAGGCCAATACATCAAATGGTAAGCCAATGCTTAAGATTGGCATCAATGATGGTAATGAGACCATAACAGCCCTTATTTTCGATGCTACCAAGAAAGAACTCAGCGATAACGGAATCGAAGAAGGCTGCACCGCTTCTATCTCACTTGAGATTAATGATTACAAAGGCTCCAAGAGCTATAAGATCAACAGCATTTCACCGGTAAAGCTTGATGAAGAAGAACTCAAAAAGCTTATCAAGCTCCCGCCTATTGATCCTGCCGTACTTGTTAAGGATATTATTTCGCTCATTAAGCAGTCTTCAGGCAGACCATACGACTTAAGCGTAATGGAAGTCCCCGCTGATGACTATTCACTTACAGCTCTTTCCATAAGACTTATCACTGAAAATCTCAAAGCATTTACCAGATCTTCTGCTGCCAAGGCTATGCACCACAATCTTTATGGAGGACTTGCATATCACGTTTACAGAATGATTAAAGCTGCTTATGCAATATCTGAGGTCTATCCCATCCTTAACCGTGAATTACTCGTTTGTGGAACAGCACTTCATGATATTGGTAAATTACTAGAACTCAAGACTTCCGATACCGGTGTCGCTTCGTATTCTGATATGGGTAACCTTTTCGGACACGCTCTGCTCGGCATTGAACTGATCGACCGTGAAGTCTGGAGAATGAATCAGGCTGTAGGAAACAGATCTTACAATAGCGAACAGGTAGCTATGTTAAAGCACATGCTTGCTTCTCACCATGGACAGGTTGAATGGGGTGCCATAAAGACTCCTCTCACTCCGGAAGCTGCAATATTGCATGAACTCGACATGATCGATTCACGCATGTATATGTATGAAGAGAGTTTCAAGGATATGGAACCTGGAACTACAAGCGAACCTATCTGGGGAATTTCAGGCGAAGGTAAAGCAACTGTCTATAAGAATTCGTTTAATAATTACAATTAATATTATCAAAATCGGTTGTTGTATTACCTACTAATGTTATAGAATTAATATATTCTTCAAGGAGAAATATATTATGGATACTACATCATTTTGGGACACATTAACGAACATTAATAATGCAGTAAATGATTTTGTCTGGGTAAAGATTGGAATCGTTCTTCTTATCGGAACCGGAATTCTCATGACAATCCTTACAGGATTCTTCCAGATTACCCACTTAGGTCACTGGTGGAAAAAGACCATCGGCAGCCTCTTCCATAAGAGCGTTATTTCTCATACGAATGAAAAAGCTTCCATTTCACAGTTCCAGGCTCTGTGCACAGCTTTAGCTGCTACAGTAGGCGTCGGTAATATCGCCGGTGTATCCGCAGCTATCATGACAGGTGGTCCTGGTGCTGTTTTTTGGATGTGGTGTGCAGCATTCTTCGGAATGATGACAAACTATTCTGAAAACATCCTTGGTATCTACTACAGAAGAAAGAATCATGATGGAGAATGGTCAGGCGGTGCCATGTACTATCTCCAGGATGGTCTTGGCAAGTATCCTCACATGAAAATTGTCGGAAAGGTTCTTGCAATTCTTTTCGCAATCTTCGCAGCCCTTGCTTCATTCGGTATCGGCAACATGGGTCAGGTCAACAAGATCGTTATTAACTTCACTTCTGCATTTAAGAGTGAAAGATTATCTTCTGTTGTTCTTTATTCTTCCGGTGATACTAACGTTACACTTTATATGCTCATCGTAGGTATCTGCCTTATGATCCTTGTCGGATTTGTAGTTCTTGGCGGACTTCAGAGAATTGCAAATGTTGCAGAAAAGGTCGTACCGATCATGGTAGTCTTGTTCGTCTTAGGCAGCATTACAATCATCATCGTTAATTTCTCAGGTGTCCTCCCTGCTTTCAAGGCAATCTTCTCCATGGCATTTACAAAGCAGGCTGCTTGGGGTGGTGCAACAGGTGTAGCATTCAAGACAATTATTACTCAGGGATGTAAGAGAGGCGTCTTCTCCAACGAAGCAGGTCTTGGTTCATCCGTTATGGTTCACAGTAATTCCAACGTTAAAGAGCCTGTTAAGCAGGGCCTTTGGGGCATTTTCGAAGTATTCGCAGATACAATGATCGTCTGCTCTATGACAGCTCTGACAATCCTTACATCAGGCGTTATTGACCTCAAGACAGGATTGACTGATACAGCCTCCGACGCTACTTTGGTTGCAGAAGCCTTCAATACAGTATTCAAGATCGGCGATATCGAATTAGGTAAATACTTCATCGCACTCGCTATCCTCGTATTCGCATTTACTACAATTCTCGGCTGGTCACACTACGGTTCAAAGGCTGTAGAGTATCTTGCCGGAAAAAATGCAAAAGTAATTACAACGATTTACAAGGTTATCTTCGTAATTATGATTCTCTCAGGCGCGCTTATGACTTCCTCAATCGCCTGGGACATCTCCGATACATTTAACGGCATGATGATGATTCCTAACCTTATCGGTGTCATAGCAATGAGCCCTGTAGTCATGAAGCTCACACGCAACTATGTTGCAAGAAGAATTAAGGGCGAGAAGATTGCTCCTATGCTTTCATACGATCCTGCTACTCAGGCTGAAACAGCAAAGGCTTTAGAAGAATCTCAGGAAGATTAATCCGCATTTTAAACCGGCTTTTCTTCCGGTTTAAAATGCACACAAATTGCAAAAACGCCTTCTTTAAGGTTGGACTCTATTGTTCCACCATTTCTTACGATGAGTTCTTTTGCGATTGTAAAACCAAGACCTGTAGAATTCTTACCTTCATTAACCGTATAGTACCTGTCGAAGAGCTTCGCTGCTGATACCGGCGTAAGCTCAGGTGCAGGATTGCTGAAAGTGACACATCCTTTTGTATCAAGCTTCACAGCGAATGAATCTTCAGCATACTTTAAGGCATTGCTGATAATATTCTCGAAAATTCTGTTTGCACTCTTACGCTCACAGGATACATATACGGGTTCATCAGGAATCTCTATCTCGGGTTCTATCCCCTTATCAGTGAAAGCAACATAGAAAGAAAGTAAGCACTCTTCGAGAGTACGGCAGATATCAAGTGTCTCTGCTTCTGTTTCCTTATCCTGTACCGGATAACCGGCCTGATCAGCAGAAGTGCTGTATTTAAAGAGCTCATCAGCAAGATCGCTGAGTGAAAGTGTACGACTCTTTATACGTTCAAGATATTTAGCTTTGAGTTCTTCATCTGTCTCATCCTTCAAAATATCAAGATAAGAATTGATAGCAGTAAGAGGAGTTCTCAAATCATGTGATATCTCGGTAACGGCCTGCGCAACTTTACGGTTACCATCAAGATACTCGTTACGCTCATTCTGAAGTACTTTAAGTTCCCTGTTAAGAGTTTCTGCAGTTCTTTTAGCGTGCTTATCTCCTGTTGTAAGCGTAATGGGAATCTGCGTCTTCCCTTTTACCTGGTCTTCAATATTCTCAGTAAGTTCGTCAAAGCCACGTCTTAAAACGACAATCTTAATAATTGCCAGAATAAGCGCTATAGCAAGTACAATACAAACGATAATAAGAGCTTTCAAATCAATTCATGTCCTTTTCGATATTCGAAATCATACCACAAGATTTTTCTTATCGATAAATCTGATGAAATAGTCTCAGCTCAACTCTTTTTTCTTGAATACGACCAAACCTACCGAAGATGACAGTATTGTCCAAAAAACATTCGTTACAGAGTACACCGCTATAAGTCCATCGCGATAGAAGAGATACGGCTGAACATAGATTATATCCGGATGCGCCAGCATGAACGGATCAAGGTAAGTCCAGGCAAGAATACCGGTTTTTACTGCCGGCGAAAGGGTGTCTTCATACAATAAAAGATCCTCGCCCTCATATGTGAAATCAATATCGAAATCTTTCAGATCAAATCTCATGTTGACACGATTTCTGTCCTCTTTCATTTTAGAAGCAAGTTCAGCAAATGAATCGTTATTCATATTTGTACTCTCCCACAATATCTCTACGGGTATTGCAGATATAGGTATGAAAATTAAAGCGACAAGGACAAAACCAGCTACAAGTGGTGCTATTTTCTTCGCAGATGCAAATAACACAGCCAGACAAACAGTAGAGATTGTCAACAGCATAAGAATCTGAAGCAAAACCATTGCTGATATTGCGGGCAAATATACTGGTGGATGCCAACGATAACACAGGCAGATCAAAGCATATAATCCCACCTCAATAGCAATCAGTAATACGTCAATTACCCAAGTTAAAACAAATGCAGACATATAGATCTGTCGGTTACTGTAACCGCACGCTATCAGGTTCTTTATTGTTCCGTCACTGAAAAGTCTTCCGAAGAACATCGGAATAAAAATAGCCATCAAAGCTGCAGGAATTATAACTAATGATCCCAAAACAGCAAAAAGACTCCTTACTTCATCTTGGGCGTAGTTTTGCTGGTTAGCCAATACATCGAATTCTTTATAAGAAATTGTTTCGATTTCATACTTATATACCGCCTCATCACTGATATCCAGTGATTCAAAACGATACTGCTTCATTTCTTCATCAAACAACGAAAACTGGCCGTTACCAAAATTATAGGTAACATTCATTCTCATTATGAATAAATAGGAAGAAGCCAAAATAAGCAAAGCGATGAGAGCCCATATTTCAAAGCTTCTGAACATTCTATAGATATAACCAGTTATTATTTTTTTCATTTCCCTAACCTCATCAAAACAATCAGTACACTTCTTTTTTCCTGGTGATAAGTATTCCTACTGAAGTCGATAACAAAATCCAAAATGAATTGCTTGCCAAGTAAACACCTATAAGTCCATCTCTATACAGCATGTACGGTTCCATGTATATATATTCAGAATGAGTTAAGAAAAACGCATCGAGATAGATAGCTGAAATCAATGCTTTTGTTACTAAAGGTGAACCCTTATATTCATATGTTTTGTATGTATTATTCTCATATTCGTAGTCTACTGTGAAACTCTTTAAATCGAATCTCTGATTTATCAAGTTTGAATCTATGTTATTCTTCGAACCGACCCATTCTTTATAATCTTCGGAAATTACAGTTCTATTATCTAAGGCAGAAATCAGAATCAATGATATTGGCATGAACGGTATAATTGAAAGAATGAAACCGGCAATTATTGATGCAACCTTTTTTGATGATATAAAAAGCACGGCTAGAACAATTGACGTTATCGTGAATAATATAAAAAGCTGAAGCAAAATCATTGCAGCTACTACCGGGAGATATATCGGTGGTTTCCAACAGAAATAACGGCAGAGAATCGCAAAAATACCTATGCTTAAGCAAATCAGTATTACATCTATAGCAAAGGTCAAAAACAAAGAAGAAAGATATATTTTCGCTTTGCTATGTCCACATGCAATTAGATTTTTTATTGTGTGATCACTAAAAATTCTTCCGAAGAACAACGGAATGAATAACATCATCAGAATTGATGGAATTAAGAATAATTTGCTGAAGAAGCCAAATATAAATACTATTTCCCTATTAGTAATATCATAGCCTTCGTTTAGTTTTTCATATGCTTCAGCAGAAATAGTCTCAATTCTTCGTTTATATATATCAGAAACACTGACACCATTACCTTCGTAACCGAGCCTCCTCATATCTTCAGGGGTAATACTATGAGCACCCGTTTCGTCCTCATAAACAATTGAGTCACCGGTACGGATAGCAGACACGACTTGATCACCATACATTTGCTTTGCGAAAACATAAGCAGATGCAAAAATCATCATCACTATGAGAGCCCATATCTCAACGCCTCTGATGAGCCTAAATATCATCCCCGAAATAATCTTCTTCATAAGTAATTAAAGAAATTCCTTCTTACGAACTGAAGCAACACCAGCAGCAGTAAAAGCGACAACAACTACACCTGAAGCAATAGCCGGAGCTGTTAATTTGAATTCACCGTTTTCAAATACTTCTCCTGAATAAACACTGGAATTCAAAACCAGAGTATAGATTTCCCTCTTAGTACCACCTACATATTTAGGATTAAGATTCCAACCAATCTCATTTGTCTCTTCGTTGACATACTGAAATTTGTATGGTTCTTCCAGGTCTGTACTCATAAGTGTAGTGGCGATGGAAAAACAAGGCATTATCAAAAGTGATAATATCAGCGCCAACACTTTGCTGCTTGCGAAAAATTCTGTACAAACATATATCGCCGTAAATGCAGCACTAACGATAAAAGGGGCTATTATCAGGCCAATTAAGGTGCTGTTAAATCTTACAGAAACTCTTCTTGCCCACAGATATGTCCACAGGAAAATTCCAATCTCAGATAACAGGCATACCATTGTTGAAGCCGTAATGGATACAATTAAATCTGAAAGGTAAATCTGTGTTCTTGAAATACCTGTAGATATCTTGTTGTTTATTGCACGGAATGCAATATCTGAACCAGTAAAAGACACACAAAAAACAGCCATAAATACTGGCACAACGAAAAACAATAAAAAAAGAGAACCGCAGACAAAACCTCCATCTAATAATCTGGGTCTTGAAAAAGGATCTGAATAATTAATTTGCGAATTATAGTAGAAAGCCAGTATAAATCCTGCAAGCACGGAGAAAATCAGAGTTTTAGCAAATAGTCCCGTACTGAAGAATCTATAAAAAGCTGATTTTAATGCTCTGCTCACGAGATGCCATCCTTCTGAGCAACAAGATTCATAAAATAACCTTCAAGGCTCTCGTTATTCTCGCTGATACTTAATATTTCCACTCCGGCTTCGTCTGCTAATGTGACAAGCTGCTTAATACGAACCTCAGAGAAGATATCTATCGTATCCTGTGAATCAATTTTGAATTCAATTCCTTCCCTGTCTAATACAGGACATAACTGATCAGAAGAAGTAACTTTCAATCTTGAAGATTTACGTGCTTTTGCCATCAGTTCTGCACTGCTCATAGTCTGGAGGATTGCACCTTTTTCGATGAAAGCATAATGAGTTGCAAGCTTAGATAACTCTTCCAGGATATGGCTGGAAATAAGAATTGTAGTGTGTCGTTCGCGATTAATCTTTAAAAGGATTTCACGAATCTGAATGATACCCTGAGGGTCGAGACCGTTAATAGGCTCATCAAGGATCAGGATATCAGGATTTCCGCAAAGAACAATTGCGAGTCCCAGTCTCTGCCTCATACCAAGAGAGAACTTACCGGCCTTTTTATTACCGGTATCGTGAAGTTCAACAAGTTCAAGAAGCTCAGGAATGTCATCAAAAGAAGTCATGCCTAGATTAATATACTGAAGCTTAATGTTGTCATAAGCGGAAAGGTTACGGTAAATCGCAGGACTGTCTGTAATTGAACCCATCCTTCTTCTTGCGGAAAGGATCTTTTTATCGTCACTTGAAATACCACTTATGCTATATGTGCCTGAAGTCGGTTCAGCAAGTCCTGTAACGATTCTCATAAGAGTTGTTTTACCGGCACCATTTCTACCTACAAGCCCGAAAATAGAACCTTTAGGTATATCAAGACTTACATTGTTAAGAATATGTGCCTTGCCATAACTCTTACACAAGTTCTTGATCGAAAGTACATTTTCCATTTAAAATTCTCCTTTTAATTTAAATCCTATGCCCCAAACAGCTTCGATATATTCTGTATCAGTTACGTCTTTTATTTTCTTACGAAGGTTACTTACATGAACCTTTACTGAACTCTCTGTGCAATCAGGAGTCTCAGTCTTAATCAGGTCTAGGAGCTCAGATTTTGAGATTACTCTTCCCTTGCCTGCTGCAAGCATCTTCAGGATAGCGTATTCGGTTCTGGTGAGCTTTACTACCGCGTCACCTATCGTGACTTCGTGCTTATCGGTGTTGATCACCATGTCTCCACAAACTATCTTTCCGTCAGAACGCTTTCCGGAACTTGTACGAAGTGCTGCAACTACTCTTGCCTTCAGTTCCTTAATATCAAACGGCTTGGTTATGTAATCAACGCAACCACTATTTAATAAAGAAACCTTGTCATCAATAGAAGACCTTGCACTTACCGCGATAACAGGTGTTTCCTTAGGAATATGAGTAAGGAGTTCTTCGCCTGATAATCCCGGAAGCATCAGATCCATAAGAACAAGATCAGGATTAGTTCCGAGCATCATGCGTCCTTCCGTGCCTGTAACTGCACGAACAACCTCAAATCCATCCTTCAAAAGTTCTTTTTGAAGGACTACACCGATATCTTCATCATCTTCAACAATCAATATTCTGCTCATGGAAAAATCTTATTTCTAATCCCTTTTCAAATCAAGTTGAGAGCGAAAATGTTATCTATTTCTT